>DASPNJ010000079.1:0-13491 GCA_035626595.1 Burkholderiales bacterium | reverse complement strand
GCGCGTCTGCCTGACCGCATCCTCGAAGTCGAGCGTGAGGAACGGCGCGAGCGCCGCCTTCCACACACGCGCCGGCGCCCGCAGGCTCTCGCGGACAACCGTCTCGAAGAACGGCGCCGGCACCGGCTGCGCCAGCGTGCTCTGCTGAAAGGCGCGGACGAAGGCGGGATCGATCGGATCCTGCAGAACCGACACCTCCTCCCAGAACTCGCGCACCGTCCCTGTCGCCGGCCGCGGCAGAAACGCGCCTTCGAGCACGAGGCCGGCTACGCGATCCGGGTAGTCGACAGCGAAGCGCTGCGCGACGATGGATCCCATCGAATGGCCGACGATCACCGCGCGGGCGAGGCCCACGCCATCCATGAAGGCCGCGACGTCGCGGGCGAAGTCTTGCGGCTCGTACCCCCGCTCCGGCTTCGACGACGAGCCGTGGCCGCGCTGCGTCAGCGCGAAGACGCGCAGTGTGGAGGGCAGGTGCGGCAGCAGCGGCTCGAACGAGCGCCACGAGTCGGTGTAGCCGTGGAGCAGGACCACTGGAACGCCGCCGGATGCCCCCTGCTCGACGTAGGTGAGCGTGCCGCCGTTCACCGTCATCTCCCGCTCGAGCGGCGAAGGATGGGCATGGCGATCCTGCGCCCCGTGCACCGGATGACCCGCCGAGGGCGCCTCGACGAAGTCGCGCAGAATCCGTGACGACGTGAGCGTCGTGTCGGCGCGCGCCCAGGCGCGCTCGAATCGGCGCCTGACGTCGGCCGCCTCCCCGTGCCGCCCCTGAGCCTCGAGGCTGTGCGCCAGGCCGAACAGCGACCACCCGTTCTCGCGGAACGCCTGCAGGTCTTCGCGGTACACCGTCTCGGCCTCCGCGGCGCGCCCCGCCTCCAGCAGCACCGCGCCGAGCACCTGCCGCAGCGGTTGATGCCAGATGGGCGGCTCGGCGTACGGCAGCGCGTCCTCGATGGCCACCGCCTCCCGCAGCACGCGCACGGCCTCGTGGCGCCGGCCGCGCGCCGCCAGGAGCTCGCCCTTTACCGTGCGGGACGCGAGTTGCAGGTTGGTCAGCAGCGGAAGATCCTTCAGCTTCGTCGCGAACGCGGGGTGCGTCATCACGGTCTCGAGCGCCGAGAGCTCCGCGTCGGCGCGTTCGAGCTGGTCGCGCGCGATGAATCCCAGACCCCGTGCGTAGTGCCAGACCCCGATGGCGTACGGTTGATCGGCGGGCGGCTTTGGTTCCGTCAGCACCTCCTGCCACAGGCCGAAGCGCACGTGCGCGAGCATCGGCGTGACCGGGAAGTCGGCCGTCCACGCCACGGCTCCCGCGTGGTGGTGCGGCACCTTCGCGGCGACCTTGCTCGCCGCGTCGATCGCGACCGCCTTCCGGCCCTCGAGCGTGGCCGCCGCCCAGAGGAAGTGCAGGTTGTGCGGGTAGTAGCTGACCGGGTACAGGCCCTGGGCCTGGCACTGCGCGAGGTAGTCCTCGTCGGCGCGAATCGCGCGCTCGTTCGCCTCCGCCGCGTCGGCATACCGGCCCACGCGGATATAAATGTGCGCGGGCATGTGGACCATGTGACCGGCGGCCGACATCAACGACCCGAGCCGATCCGCGCTCGTCACCGCCCGATCGGGATCGCTCGAGGCTTCGAGCACGTGGATGTGGTAGTGCAGCGCGCCCGGGTGATCCGGATGGCTGGCGATCGTCCGTTCCAACGCGTCGATGATGAGCGCCGTCTCGGCCTTGGGGCTGCCGTCCTTGCGCCAGTAGTCCCACGGCATCGTGTTCATCTGCGCGTCCGCGAAAAGCGTCTGGACGTCGGGGTCGTCGGGATACCGGTCGGCCGCGCGACGCATGGCAGCCGCGTAGGCGGCATTCAGCGCCGGCCGATCACCGGCCCCGTCGGGCCCGTATCGCGTCGCCAACGCCTCGACGAGGATCCGCTCGCGCTCGGACACCCCCATCAACCGCGCGAGCGCCTCGCGGATGGCGCCGTACGCCTGGCGGCCGCTCTCCTGCGTCATCGGCGCGTTGAGATTGGGTCCGAGTGCGAGCGCCTGCCCCCAGTGGGCCATCGACAGCTGCGGATCGAGCCGCGCCGCCTCGCGGAAGGCGCGGATCGCCTCCGCATGATTGAAGGCGTACAGGAGCCGCATGCCCTGGTCGAAGAACCGCTGCGCCCGCGGATTCGCGGTCGTCACGGGTACGTGGAGGGTGCCGAGCCCCGAGAGCTCCGGCGCAATCGGGGTGTCGCCCCCCTGCGCCCCGGCCGGCGCGCCGATCGCAAGCGTCGCCAACAGAATCATGTTGATGCGGAACATCTCTCTCTCCTTCGCTGACGCGCGCCTCGCGGCGTCGGGCGCGCGCGACGCTGCAGAGCGACGGCCGTGCCAGCGCCTGGTGCCGACACGAGCCGACCGGATCCCGAACGAGCGCAGGCACTTGCGGGACGTGGACTGGGACGCCGCGAGGGCAGGCGGCCCTCCGCGGTGCTGAAATATCGGCAGGGTGCCGAACGGTCGGTACGAAGGTTGGTGCTACGACTTCGGCTGGACGCCGAGCTTCCGCATGCGCGACCAGACGGTGGAGCGGCTCATGCCGAGCAGCCGTGCGGCGCCCCGGGGACCGGCGAGCACGCCACCGGTCTGTTCGAGCGCACGGACGATGTGCTGGCGCTCCATCTGCTCGAGGGTCAGGAAGTGGCCGGCGCCCCGTGTGCCGTCCGCCAGGGCGCCGAGATGATCCTCGAGGACGGTGTCGCCCTGGCACAGGATCACGGCCCGCTCGAGCACGTTGGCGAGCTCGCGCACGTTTCCCGGCCAGCCGTACGCCGTGAGCCGCGTCATCGCGGTCGATCCGATCTTCTCGACAGGCTTCCCCATCCGGCGCGCGAACGCCGTCAAGAAATGGATCGCCAGCGGCGGCACGTCCTGCTTGCGTTCGCGGAGCGGCGGCACGCGAATCGGAAAGATGTTCAGCCGGTAGAACAGATCCGCCCTGAACGTTCCGCGCCGCACCTCCTCCTCCAGATCGCGATTGGTCGCCGCAATCGTACGGACGTCCACCTGTGTCGTGTGCGTGGATCCGAGCCGCTCGAGTTCGCGCTCCTGCAGGACGCGCAGCAGCTTGACCTGCACGTCGAGTGGAATCTCGCCGACCTCGTCCAGGAAGATGGTTCCGCCGTGCGCCAGCTCGAAGCGTCCGATGCGCCGCTCACCCGCACCCGTGAACGCTCCTTTCTCGTGGCCGAACAGCTCGGCCTCGACCAGCCCCGGCGACAGCGCCGCGCAGTTGACCTTGACCAGCGGCCTCTCCTTGCGCCGGCTGCGAGCATGAATGGCACGCGCGATCAGCTCCTTGCCGGTGCCGGTCTCGCCGCGAAGCAGGACCGTCGAATCCGTCGGAGAGACGCGCTCGACGTGCTCGAGGACCTGGCGAACGGGCCCGCTGCGGCCGACGATCTCGTCGACGTTGTAGGTCCAGCCGAGCTCCTCGCGCAGGTAGTCGTTCTCGCGCCGCAACTCGACCACCTCGCGGCCGATGCGGCGACGCTCCTCGGTATCGCGGAATATGATGGTGTACAGCACCTGGCCGCCCACGTCGCTGCGCGACAGCGAGGCCTCGTGCAGGAAGACCGAACCATCGGCGCGGCGCGCGGGCACGCCTTCGTCGCCGCCGGTAAAGATCAGTGCTTCGGGGTCAGCGGCCAGCTTCTCGATCGACTCGCCAGCCAGGCGAAGGCCCTCTTCGGTACCGAAGCGCGAGACGTTGGTGCCGAGCGCGTCCTCGGCCTTGCAGCGCAGGATGCGCTCGGCGGCGCGGTTGAACAGCACGATCGTGCCATCGGCGCCGTAGCTGAGAATGCCGTCGCTGGCCGATTCGACCAGGCGCTCCAGGCGCATCTGACTCTGGTGAAGCGTATCCAGCGTGCGCAGCCGCTCGACCTCGGCAGCGGCCCGTGCGGCAAAGATGCGCATGACGTCGGTGGCGGCCGCCGCGCGCTCCTCGTCCATCGGCTCATCGTCGAAGACGGCGAAGTGACCAAGGATGGTGCCTCGCGAGTCGATCATCGGAACGCCGGCGTAGCTGCGCACGTTCCAAGCCTGCAGGGCGGCGTCGCGCTCGAAGAGCTCGCAGATCCGGTCGGGGTAGTGGCTGATGTGGCCTGCCAGAACGCCCTCGCACGGCGTGCCGGCAAGCGGCACCTCGAACGGCGCGCCGTCGCGGCCGCGTGCCCACAAGGCCAGGCTGCGGAAGTGCGTGCCGTCGCGGGTGAGCTCGGAGACGAAGGCGTAGGCGACGCCGAGCGCCTCGGCAAGGCCGCGAGCGAGCGACCGGAAGAAGGCATGTCCGGTCTCGGACTCCACGGCTTCGACGACGCGGCGGAGCTGGGCGTTGCGATCTTCGGGACTCGTCGGCGAACGCATGCCCGCTCAAGCTAGCGGTTGTCCGCAGCCGGCGGTAGCGCCGCGTCGTCCGATCTCCGCAGAAGAAAAGCGGCGGCCGTCCGCAGACTGCCGCCGCTCCCTGCAGACCGCCGAAGCGGCCCACCGTCTCACTCCGTCAATTCTTCGGCCGCATTGGCAGCGCCGCCGGCGGCACTCGTGGCACCGCCGGCCGCGCCGCGTGCGGCACTGCGGGTGGCGTTGGCGCCGCCCCGCACCGCGCTGCGGGCTCCGGCCACCGGGTGACCGTTGACCGTGTGCACCGCAGCGTTGGCCGCACCGTTTCCGACATGCCGCGTCGCGTCCGCCGCGCCGCCGACGACGTGGCGAGTCGCATTGGCCGCGCCGTGCACCGCATCACGCGTCGCATCGGCGGCCCTCTTCACCGGATTCTCCGCCAACGCGGCCGACGGCATCGCCGTACCGGCGGCGAGAACTGCCGTAAAGGCGAGCGCGCTGGCGACTCTCGATCGGGTTCGTCGTTGTTGCGTCTTCATGCCCGTAAGACGCGCGCATCCGGGCCGCATTCGCGGTCAAGAAGCTCACGACACGCAAAACTCGGCCGGCCCCGCCCCGATGCGGGCCGGCGTAAGGAATGCGGGGGCCGAAGAAACCGCGAGGCCCCGGCCGTGAGTGCGGAATCTTCGAACCCGAGGCACTGCTCCCGAAACGCTCACGACTCGCTCAAGCGGTGAAGGCGTCGAAGCGGCTAGCATCACCGTTACCTGGTGCCTCGCATCGCGCCGGGCATCAGGAGGATTCATGACCATCGACACGCTGCGCAGGCGCCAACGGAGAGCTGTGGTTGCTTCACTGCTCCTGGCGACCGGCATGGCCGGCGCCCATGACGGCGGCCCCGGTCCGTCGTTCGACATTCGCGAGCTTGCCGCCCACGCCGAGTTGGTCTTCGTGGGTACGGTTACCGCAATCACCTACCGGTCCTCGGAGCCGGTCGTCCTGACCGACGATGCCGGCGCCGCGGTGCTCGACGACGACGGCCATCCCGTCCTTCGGGACGGCTCCGAGACGCCGCACACCTTCGTCACCTATCGGATCGCGCGCGTGCTCAAGGGCCGTACCGGGTCCTCCGAGATCACGCTGCGATTCTTCGGCGGCCTTGCCGACGAACCATGGGTGGAGGTGGACGACCAGGGCAACACCGTCACCGCTCCCATGGCCGTGTGGAGCTCGCTGACGCCGCGCTTCGACGTCGGCGACCACGACATCCTGTTCGTCGAAGGCAACACCGACCACGACTGTCCTCTGGTGCAATGCGCCGAGGGGCGCGTGCGGCTCCTGGACACCCTCGGGCGCGGCCGGCCCATGGCCTACAACGAGGAAGGACAGCAGTTCTTGCGCGTGCGCAGCCCCGAGACCCGCACCATCGAGGTCGTCCCGGGGCTTTTCGAATCGATTCCGCAGGTGATGACGCACACGATCACCGAAGGCCTGGTCGTCGAGCGCGTCGACGCGCACGACGTCGACCCGCAGGAGGAGGCCAGCACCTTCGTCGGTCCGCCGCGCGGGCGTCACTTCACGGCGCGCAAGCTGACCAGGTTTCTGGAGCGCCTGCTCGGAGAAGCGGACAGCACCGGGCCGCTGGCCGAAAGCGCGGACCCGGAGTCGCCGTTCGTCGCGCGTGCGGCACTCGAGACGGCGCCGCCCGCGGACGAGCCGCCCACCGGCCCGCCGAGCGTGCAAGAACGTGCGCGCACGCCGGCCGAGATCGCCGAGGAAGAAGCGCTCATCGCCAACGGCGGCAACCCGGTGCTTCCCGCAACGCTGCTTCGCTGAGCCGCAAGGAGAACGTCATGACCATCGCACGCATCGTCATCGCAACCTTCGTCGCAGCTCTCGCTCCCGCGCTCGTTGCCGGCTCGGCGTTCGGCTTCGCCTACGAGAAGTACATGGGCCATCCGATCAAGCGCAAGGGAGCAAGCATCGGCTTCTATGCCGGCGCGCTCAGCTACCCGGAGGGCAGTCCGCAGCGCGGCGCGTTCTTGCTGGCGCAGGGACGCTGGAACGAGACGCCGGGCAACTTCACGTTCGGCACTCCGCTGTGGGGCGCCGCCAAGGTGAAACGCTACAACGGCGACAGCGAGACCTGGTACACGTCCGACCAGGGCATTCTCAAAGGCCGCGGCGCGGTATGCACGTCGGTCAATGCGTACACGATCCCTGCCAAGATCGTGGAGGCCGACATCTTCTTCGACGCCGCCGAGCCCTGGTACTACACCGAGGCACGCGCCGACTCGTGGGCCTACGGCGGCACCAAGTCGCCCTTCGTCAACGCGGCGCTGCACGAGCTCGGCCACGCCTTCGGCCTCAAGCACGTCAACTCGATCTACAACATCATGGGGACCGACGGCACGCACGTGACCGCCAATGGCGGCATCTTCCGCGCCTACGTCGGTGAGGATGCGATCGAGGGACAGGTGTTTCTTTACGGCGAGAATGCCGGCGCCGGCGCCGATCTTTCGGTCTCGCACTGGAAGTACGGCTGGGCCGACGGCGAATACAGCGCCCACATCGACACCGAGATCTTTCCGCCGGGCGGCAACGTGCGCGTGGCCATCAACGGCACGCGCCTGCAGGGCCGGCAGGTATATCGCGTCAAGCGCGGGCAGCCCTACGACACCGAGTTCACGTACGAGAACAACGGCGTGGCCGACGAGGACGGCGTCGACGTGGGCTTCTACATCTCCACCGACGCCACCATCACCACGGCCGACCGCAAGGTGCGCTCGTTCAACATCGGCAAGATCGGACGCGGCCTGCCCGGAACGTGGCGGAACCGCGTCGACATCCCGGCAGACCTGATCGCCGGGCAGGTCTACTACCTGGGCGTGATCATCGACAGTGACGATTCGACGGGCGAGCTGGTAGAGCAGAACAACGCGGCGTTCCTGCCGATCCACGTGCTGTAGGCCGGGGGAAAGGGGTCGGGCACTTTTCCCTGGCCCAACGTGATTCGGGGCGAGCCCGGCGACGGGCCGTGCGAGCCGCCCTGAGATGTTGCCGGTGAAGCCGGCCTCGGCGCACCTCTCGGCTTTCTCCTCAGCCCTTGTCCGCCTCACTCTTCCGCTTCTTCGGGCGCTCGACCTGCTTGAGCACGCGCTTACGGATGCGGATCGACTTGGGCGTCACTTCCACCAGCTCGTCGTCGTCGATCCACTCGAGCGCCGCCTCCAGGCTCATCTGGCGGTGCGGAGTGATGACGACGGCCTCGTCATGGCCGCTGGCGCGCATGTTGGTGAGCTTCTTCTCGCGCACGATGTTGACGTTGAGCTCGGCATCGCGCGAGTACTCGCCGATGACCATGCCCTCGTAGACCTTGGTGCCCGGCGGAATGAACATGATGCCGCGTTCCTGCAGGTGGAACACGGAGTACGGCGTGGCCACGCCCTCGCGGTCCGCGACCATGGCGCCGTTGACGCGGCCCTGCACCGGGCCAGCCCAGTCCATCCAGCCGTCGAAGAGAGCATTCATGATGCCGGTGCCGCGCGTCTCGGTGAGGAACCGGCCGCGCACGCCGATCAGGCCGCGCGAAGGAACGCGGAACTCGATGCGGACGCGTCCGGTGCCGGCCGGGCTCATGCGCGTCATCTTGCCCTTGCGCAGCGCCAGCAGCTGCGAGACCACGCCGACGTAGTCTTCGGCGACGTCGATGACGAGAAGCTCGACCGGCTCCTGCACGATGCCGTCGTGCTCGCGCGTGACCACGGTCGGTCGCGAGACCTGCACCTCGTAGCCTTCGCGGCGCATCGTCTCGATGAGAATGCCCAGCTGAAGCTCGCCGCGGCCCGTCACCCGCAGCGTGTCGGGCGACTCGGTATCCTCGATGCGCATGCTGACGTTGCGGCGCTGCTCCTGGTAGAGGCGCTCGCGGATCTGGCGCGACGTCACGTAGGTTCCGTCGCGTCCGGCCCACGGCGAGGTGTTGGCGCCGAAGAACATCGAGATCGTCGGCTCGTCGACGCGGATGCCGGGAAGCGGCCGCGGATTCTCCCGATCGCCGATGGTGTCGCCGATGTTGATGTCCTCGATGCCGGCCACCGCCACCACGTCGCCGGCCTTGGCGCTGGGAGCCTCGATCCGCTGCAGTCCCTTCCACATGTAGAGCTGGGTGATCTTGACCGCGCGCGGCTGCTGCTCGGGGCGGCACAGCGAGAAGATCTTTCCCGACTCGAGAACGCCGTTTTTGATGCGGCCGATGGCGAGACGGCCCACGTAGTCGTTGTAGTCCAGGTTGTTGCACTGGAACTGGACGTCCGCGTTCTCGTCGCCCAGCGGGCCTGGCAGCGCGGTCAGCATGAGCTGGAACAGGACGGAGAGATCCTCGGCGGGCTTGGCCAGGTCGGTCGTCGCAGTGCCGGTGCGCGCGTTGGTGTAGACGACGGGGAACTCGAGCTGCTCGTCGTTGGCGTCCAGGTCGATGAAGAGATCGTAGACCTCGTTGACCACTTCCTGGATGCGCGCGTCGGCGCGGTCGATCTTGTTGATGCAGACGATGGGAGGAAGGCCGAGCGAGAGCGCTTTCTGAAGGACGAAACGGGTCTGCGGAAGCGGGCCTTCGGAGGCGTCCACCAGCAGCATGACGCCGTCGACCATGGCCAGGGTGCGTTCGACCTCGCCGCCGAAATCGGCGTGACCTGGCGTATCGACGATGTTGATGCGCACGCCCTGGTACTCGATGGCCGTGTTCTTGGCCAGGATCGTGATGCCGCGCTCGCGCTCGAGCGCATTGGAATCCATGACGCGTTCGGCGACCTGCTGATTGGCGCGAAACGTTCCGCTCTGGTGGAGCATGGCGTCCACCAGGGTGGTCTTGCCGTGATCGACGTGGGCGATGATGGCGAAATTACGAACGTCGGGACGGCGGCTGGGACTGGTCTGCATCGATCTCTTCTCTGCTGCGAACGGTAGTGATGGCGGCTGCGCGCCGGCCCGCTCTTAAGGGGACAGTCCCCTTAAGATCGAGCCTCGCTTCTCTCATGAGGATTGTCGCCCGGATTGCGAGCCGGCAAACCTAACGGAAACGACATCCGGGCCAAAACCGCGCGCATTGGCGCGACGAAGTCCGCGCCGCCGCACCCGGCGCGCGGCGGCGCGCGGATCGGGATGCATGTGCTTGCCGCAGAGGGCGCACCTCGGGCGGATCGGGTCGCGCTTGCTTGTCGCAATTGCCCGGCGCGCTTCCGCACGGTAGGCAGGCGCACGAGCTGGCGCTCTCAGGAGACGAAAACGATGGTCACTCTACCACTCGAAGGCGGATGCCAGTGCGGCGCCCTGCGCTACCAGGTCACGCAGCCGCCGCTGATGATCTACAACTGTCACTGCACCAACTGCCAGAAGATCGGCGGCGCGGCCTTCTCGACTCCCGCCACGATCCTGGAGGCGTCGTTCTCGTTCACCAAGGGCGAGCCCAAGACGACCGAGTGGAAGTCGGATGCGGGCAACTCGCGCTACGGGTGGTTCTGCGGCGACTGCGGCAGCCGCATCGCGCATGGGCAGACGCCATCGATCGGAATGCTCAGCCTGCGGGCCGGGACCTTCGACGATACGAGCTGGGTCGAACCGGTCGGCGACATCTGGATGCGCAGCGCGCAGCCGTGGGTTCAGGTCCCCGAATCACGCGTGCGCTGCGAGCAGCAGCCGACCGACTACGGACCTTTCTTCGAACGCTATCGCGCGCAGAAGCGTTTTCCCGAGTAGGAGGCCGTTGCCATGCAGACATCGATCGAGACTCCGCGCGCCGTAACTCAGTGGCATGCCGTTCTGAACTCCGGCGACGTCTCGAGCCTGGAGGACCTGCTCGCCGAGAACGCCGTCTTCCATTCTCCAGTCGTTCACACGCCCCAGCGCGGCAAGGCACTGGTGACCCTGTACCTGTCGGCCGCCCGCAGGTGCTGCTGTCGTCAAACTTCCGCTACGTGCGCGAGGTGATCGGCCCACGCGATGCCGTGCTCGAATTCGAGGCCGAGATCGACGGAATTCACATCAACGGCGTCGACATGATCCATTGGAACGAGGACGGCCGCATCGACGACTTCAAGGTGATGATACGCCCGCTCAAGGCAGTGAACCTGCTGCACGGCCTCATGCGTGCGATGCTCGAGGCGATGGCGCCCAAGGAAGACGCCGCGCATTGAGCATTAACGTCTTCACCTACGGGTCGCTCATGCATCCGGAGGTGATGCGGGCGGTCACCGGCAGGATATTCGCGTGCGAGACTGCCACGCTCGATGACCACAGACGCCTCGGTCTGAAAGACTGCCTGTATCCCGGTCTCGTTGCCTGCCCGGGGCATCGCGCCGAGGGGGTGCTTTGGAGAGACGTCGACGAGCTCGCACTGGCGACGTTGGATCGATTCGAGGACGACTTCTACGAGAGACGCGTCGTGCGAGTGCAATCGGAATCGGGCGTTGCCGATGCCCATGCCTGGGTCGTTCGCGATGATGACCGCTGGCGCCTGAACACCACGGACTGGGACTATCCGATGTTCTGCAGCCGCGACCTTGCTGGCTATCTGCGCGAGTGCCGGAGCTTTCGGCGGACACTGGCGGAGTGAGGAAACTTTCGTGCTGCGGGTCGTGGGACCAGGCCGTTAGTTTCCGATCAAGCTCAGCCATCTCTGCGCATTGGCGAGACGGTGGCGGACGCCACCAAATCGATGCACTGACCGCCCCGGCGGTCTATCGCGTCCCGCGCCCGCTGCTCGATTGCACATGCAGGATCGGGGCTTAGAGCTGGCGACAAGTGTTCCGGCGGAATATGTGGGCGTGGCGGCGGTTCATGCGGGAGATGGATAGGTCGGTCGATTAGTAGTTAACCGTCTTGGATCTCGGGATTCTTAGTTGGCTTCGCTTCGGCCGGCCGGTGCGGTTTCAATCGGTCCACCCGTATCCGCACCAGCACGCAAGACCGCGCCGCGCTCCGATCGGGCGGCCTTGATCGGCCAGGCGGCGTCGCGCTCGTTCTGCAGTCGCCGTCGTCGGTGGCGAACGTCACGTTCCAATACGGCCGCCCGTGCTCGCGCCGCTGACCCGTACCCGGAGAGTTTGCGGACGTCGCACGATCTCGACCCGCGAAGCCGCCAATAGGTGCCGCGGGCGCGGCTTTTCAATCGTGCAGCCCGCTTCCGTGCCGCCTCGCCGCAAAGTGACGTCGTGGCCGTCGTTCAGATGCAGCGGTAGTAGCTCGTGGCCGGTGTTGCCGGCTCATCCAATAGACGGCGGCCCGTATCCGGCCGGCCGGTTTCGCTGCAACGCTGATGGCCGGCGGGTCTGGGGACGCTACAGTTTGCGCCGAACCGCAGGTCTGGCGTGCAAGAGCCGCGTCGCTCGGCTAACAACACCAGGAGCGGACGGGCAGGAACGACGGGGATGATGGCGTACGCCTCGCGCCCGCCGCTCAGGTACTCGTTAGGCATGTCTAAAGGTCAGCGAGCGAAAGAATGGGCGTGACTTCGACAACCTCACCACCGTGGACAGAACTGCTGACTCGGTTCTACCGTTTCATCGGTGAGATAGACGAAGTTTATTCAGGCCGACTAAGTGACGTAAGGTCACCGATGTCGTCGGATGTAGTTGCGCTGGAGGACCTCGTTTCCACCGTCGAGCCGCTCGTTGACCGGACGATGCTTCGCTTGCCAATAGCTCTTTTGAACGGCTGTCGCCGATCTGTTGGTTCCACGCCCGTCCAGAACCCGGGCGACCTAGGCCGATATCGAATACCGCGATTTATGGTAGGGCTCGCTGACGACGTCACCGATCGTATCGAACTCGCGCGAACCGGTCGCCTGCTCTGTGTGTTTAATCGGTATCCGTCGGTCGAATTGGAAGAGTTCCTGGGACTGGTGGAGTTGGAGATCTCGACGCTGGGGCGATCTCTGCCAATGGAGGCGAACCTGAAACGGCTTTTCGCCGCCAACGTAATTGCCGCTGTGGGAATCGCCGTTGGTTGGTCAGCCTTCGCAGCCAACATGCTCGGTGCTGATCTTCTGAAATCGCTTTGGGCGCAAATCGTTTCGGGCATCGCCCAGTCGACGTCAACCCTTCTCGCTCTCGCAGCGTGGAGCATTTACGGACTCGGGTTACTGGCAATCGGCGGCTATTTCATTGGACGGTATCGCACACTACTTCAGCAGCACCGCCTGCATCGGCTGCATCGTACCCTTAAGCTCCATCTGTGTGCCGTCGCTAAATCGGAAAGCTCCGCTCAACTCGCCCCGTGTGGCGGAGCCTAACCGCGCATGGAGCAGGCCGGCCTCGATCGCCGCAGCACGACCGGTCGGCACGGCGCCGGCTGCTCATGCATCCGTTGGGCTAGTAGCTTGCGAGTCATGCGTTCAATACGACCAGCATTCTTTGGCTTAGCTCTGCTTGGTGCTTGTGCATCGCATAGCCAGCTGGACACGGTGATCGTGCTACGCGAATCCGCGCCGCAGTTCGCATGGAACTCGAGCGGGGCTGTTCGCTTGGATATCAATCGTGACGGAGCACAGGATGCCGCCTTCCTGGGGCATGATGACGACGTCGTTGCCTTAGGAGTCGTACTCGGCGGCCCCATCCCCCGACTCGCGCTTCTTCAGTTCAGACAGCGTGGCAATGCACAGCTCGGCGTGTGCAGCGAAGCGCTCGGGCTGACAGTGGAACGTCAATCGGCCATGCCCGAACTCGCGTTCGGCACGCCGGTTCCGGGATACGACGTCTGTGACGCATGCTTCGAGTTACGAGTCTTGGAGTCTGAACCTTGCGATCCTTTGTACATTTTTTGGAACCGGGAGGTTGATGATCTGGACTGGTGGCGCACTTGAGAGGGTCCAACAATGCATGCAGCGGACGGGCACGAGTAGTTGGTACGTCTAGAATGAGCGCCAGCGCCCGCCGCTGATGCGATCGTTGGGCTGTTCCGTCGCGATTGAACCAACATTCCAGTGTAGGTACTTTGTGCCCACAATGGAGGCAGCGACGATATGAAAGCCCGTCTTGTACGCGTGGGTAATTCTCGCGGGGTGCGTATCCCCAAGGCTCTCATTCAGGAAACTGGGCTCGG
>DASPNJ010000078.1:0-104673 GCA_035626595.1 Burkholderiales bacterium | reverse complement strand
GATTCGGCGAGCCGATTTGTGCCGCAGTCATCGAAGCGGGCCGTTCGTGTGCGGGTGGTCGTGTGTTGACCGCCCGCCGCGAACGGGGTTTCCCGCTTCGAGGACGCGCTTTGCGGCACCATGAGGCTCGACGAATCGCCTTCACCGCGCCGCGACGATCGGTGACGACGCGCGGATTCTTTACGGAAACGTGCCGCGCCCGCCGCGCTCCATCGCCGGCGTTTTGTGGTCGTCGCCGACGCGCAGCTCTTCCTGGTTTTCGGCGAGCTGCTGATCGTCGCCGCGCGCGTCCTTTTCGTTCTTGCCAGTCTGGGCGGCGGGCTCCGGCGGCTTCTTGTGTTTCGCCTCTTCTTCGAGGCGTGTTCCGTGATTCGAGCGTTTCATGCGGTGCTCCTCAGGTTCGACCTGAGAGATGCCGCAATCAGCGTGCCGGTTCCGGAACGTCTCGCGGCTGTCTCACGCGCGTTGCAGCTCGCCGCGCGCGCGGCACTCGGCGAGCTTCTCGCGCAGGTGCGCGATCGCGTGCTCGATCTCTTCGGCCGTATTGAACCGGCCCACCGTGAGGCGCAGCGTGCTCGCGCCTTCGGCGCCGATCGCCTGCAGCACGTGCGAGGGCATCGCGCTGCCGGAGGAGCACGCGGACGTCGAGGACACTGCAACGTCCGTGAGCGAGGTCACGAGCACGTCGCAGTTCTCGATGCCGATGCTCAGGCTGAGATTGTTCGCGATGCGCCGCTGCATGTCGCCATTCACCCTGACCTCCGGGAGGTCCTTGAGCCCCTGCCACAGACGATCGCGCAACGCGCGGATGCGCGGCTCCTCCGTCGCCATCTCCTCGCCGGCGATGCGAAACGCTTCGCCCATGCCGACGATCTGGTGCGTCGCGAGCGTGCCTGAGCGCAGTCCCTGCTCGTGGCCGCCGCCGTGCATTTGCGCTGCGATGCGGGTGCGGCGGCTGCGCCGGACGTAGAGCGCTCCGATGCCCTTGGGGCCGTAGGTCTTGTGCGCCGTCAACGACATGAAATCGACGGGACTCTTCGCGAGGTCGATCGGCACCTTGCCGGTCGCCTGCGCGGCATCGACGTGGAGGAGCACGCCGCGCGCTGCGCAGATCGCGCCGATCGCATCGATGTCCTGGATGACGCCGATCTCGTTGTTGACGAGCATGACGGAGGCGAGAAACGTGTCGGGGCGCAGCGCCGCTTCGAAGCGCTCCAGGCTGACGAGGCCGCTCGGCTCGGGCGCGAGATAGGTGACGTCGTAGCCCACGCGCTCGAGCGCTTTCATCGTGTCGAGCACGGCTTTGTGCTCGGTCGCCAGCGTCACGAGATGGCCGCCTGTTTCCTTGCGGGCCGCGGCCGCACCCTTGATGGCGAGGTTGTTGGATTCCGTCGCCCCGGACGTCCAGACGATTTCGCGTTCGCTCGCCCCGATCAGACGGGCGACTTCGGCGCGCGCTTCCTCGACGGCGCGCCGGGCAAGGTGACCGAAATCATGCGTGCTGCTCGCGGGATTGCCGAAATGCTCGCGCAAGAACGGCAGCATCTTTTCCACCACACGCGGATCGAGCGGCGTCGTGGCGGAGTTGTCGAGATAGATGGGGAGCTTCAATGTTTCTGGCTCTGCGTTAACGCCGCGATCACACGCTGGCGCTTTTCCTCGATGTCCTTGGCAAAACCGGGATGGCGCTGCTCGACGAAGCCGGTGGCGAGCCCGAGCTTGAGCAGCGCCACCGCGAAGGTGGCGGCGAGATCGTCGAGGTCCGGGCTCACCTTCGCGAGCTGGATCGCTTCGATGGTCTCGTCGAAGAGCTGCTGCATCGCTTCGTGCAGCTCGTCGTCGAAGAGCTTTGCGGGCTTGGAGTTGTCCGGCATCCGCCGATTTTAGTTGATTTTCTTCAGCGCCTCGGGGTTCACGACCTGCTGCGGCCGTCCGGCGGCGAATGCGACGATGTTCTCGAACGCCTGGCCGAAGTACAGCTCGTAGGTCTCCTTCTCGAGCCACGCGCTGTGCGGCGTGCAGAGCGCGTTGGGGAGCTTCAGCAGCGGGTGATCGCCGCCGAGGACCGGCTCGTCTTCGTACACGTCCACCGCCGCGCGTCCGGGCTTCCCCTGCGCGAGCGCGCGTTCGAGCGCGCCGTGCTCGATCAGCTCCGCGCGCGCGGTGTTGACGAGCAGCGAATCCGGCTTCATCGCGGCGAGATCTTCCGGCTTGACGATACCGCGGGTGTCTTTCGTGAGCCGGACCATGAGCGCGAGCACATCGGACTCGGCGAAAAGCGCACGCTGGCCCGGTGCGAACGCGTATCCGGCGCGCGCCGCGGCTTCACGGCTCGATTCGCGTCCCCACACGAGCACGCGCATACCGAAGCTCGCGCCGGTCGCCGCGATCAGGCTGCCGATCTTGCCGAGGCCGAAGATGCCGAGCGTGCGTCCGCGTAACCCCATGCTGAAGGCGCTGCGCCACGCGCCGCGCTTCATGAGCGCGGTCTCCTCCGGCACGTGCCGCAGCGCCGCGAGGATGAGCGCCCACGTGTGTTCCGCGACGGTGTACGGCGACGCATGGCTGCCGGCCGCGATCACGATGCGGCGCGCGGTGCACGCCGCCACGTCGACATGGTGCGTGCTGCGTCCGGTCTGGCTGATCATCTTCAGGCGCGGCAACGCATCGATCACTTCGCGCGTGAACCGCGTGCGCTCTCGGATCGGCACGATGATGTCAGCCTCGCGCAGGTTGTCGATCAGCGTCTCGAGCGGCGGCCGCGCATCGCGAAACACGCGCACGTCGTGCTCTTTCAGCAGGCCGAGACAATCGAGCTGCGGGACGAGCCCATGGTAATCGTCGGGGATGGCAATGATCATCGCGTGCGCGCGGCAGAGGGATTGCCGGGGATTCTGTCACAAGCGGCCGCCTCTACTCGCGCACGTGCTGCCGATGGTCGCCGATGCGCTGGCGAATCGGCGCAATGACCGCCTGTACCGGGTCTGGATTTCCGCGTTCGCGGGAACGCGGATCTACACCCGGAACACGTTGCCGCGCTCTACGCGCACGCGGTCGCCGACCTGGATATTGTCGTGCGTTTCCTTGCGAAAGGTCTGATAGCTGCCGTCGTCCATGCGCACGCGGAAGACGTACTCGACGCCGGCCGCCCCCTGACGATTGCGCACGGTCTGCTCGACCTGATGGCCGATGACGCCGCCGATCACGGCGCCGCCGATGGTCGCGGCGGTGTTACCGCTGCCGCTGCCGATCTGATGACCCACGATGCCGCCGGCGACCGCGCCGCCCAGTGCGCCCAACCCCGGTCCGGTGCGCTGCCGGTCTGCGTCGATCGTGTCGACCGACTCGACGTAACCGTAACGGGCGGTTTCGGGATCGGGATACGTCGGGTAACCGGCCGCCGGATAGGTCGGATACGTCGTGCCGCCCGGATAGGCCGTGCCGTACGGATCACCGTAGGGCACTGCGCAGCCGGCGAGCGCGATCAGCGCCGCCGCGGCGAGAAACACACTACGTTTGATGAAGCTCATTTCGTTCTCCTCGAACCATCACACGCGCGTCTGCCTGGGACGGTTCACACCGGGTCCGTGCAGACGAATGCTGCGCTCGTCCGCTGCAGGCTGCGCTGCCGGCGCGGATTGCGCCGCCGGCGCTCGCGTTTCCGGTTTCATCGGCGTGGGCTCGCACGCACTGAGCACACAAGCGCCCGTGAGCGCGAGCAACAGCATTCTGAGCGTCATCACAGACCGTTGAAAATACATGACTAAGGCGGTGCAAACCCCGTTCCCGGCAGGGGCTTGGAAAGCGCCGCGCGGCACACGAAATGCAAGCCCGGCAGGCATCTGGGGCACTGCGGGCTCCGCTACGAAAGGAGGCATTTCATGACTGCTCGGAACTTCTCCCTGATCATCGGCATCGTGTATCTCGCCGCGGGGGTGCTGGGCTTCGTGCCGGCGCTGTTGTCGCCTGCGCCGGATTCGGCGCCGCCGGTTGGCATCACCGGTTTCTACGGGTACCTGCTGGGCCTGTTCCCGGTGAACTTCATGCACAACCTGGTGCACCTGGCGATCGGCGCGTGGGGTATCGCGGCTTCTCGCAGCGTCGGCGGCGCGCGCGCTTACTCCAAGGTCCTCGCGGTGTTCTACGGCGTATTGGCCGTCATGGGGCTCGTCCCCGCCATGAACACGATGTTCGGGCTGGTGCCGATCCACGGCCACGACGTGTGGCTGCACGCGGGCACCGCAATCCTCGCGGCGTACTTCGGCTGGATCTGGAAAGCCACGGGCGCGACGCAAACCCGTACTGCGCACTAAGCCAACGATCGTCATACCGGCGAAGGCCGGTATCCAGGAGCACTGGACCCCGGCCTGCGCCGGGGTGACGGATCAAAGCGTTCTGAGGATGGCGGCGCCTTTTTCCAGCGTCGCCTCGGACTTGGCGAAGCAGAACCGCAGCACCTTGTGCTGCGGCGCTTCGCGGTAGAAGACCGACACGGGGATGGACGCGACGCCGTGTTCGCGCGTGAGTCGCACCGCGAGGTCGACGTCGCGCTCGTCGCTCACGCGGTCGTAGCGCAGGTTCTGGAAGAACGTGCCGCGCGAGGGCAGCGGCTGGAAGCGCGAGCCTTCCAGCGCCCGCAGGAAGAAATCGCGCTTGCGCTGATAGAACGCGGCGAGCTCGAGATAGGCATCCGCGTTCTGCATGAACTCGGCCAGCGCGTACTGCACGGGCCCGTTCGCCACGAATACGTTGAACTGGTGCACCTTGCGGAACTCGGCCATGAGCTCCCGCGGCGCGAGCACGTAGCCCATTTTCCAGCCGGTCACGTGATAGGTCTTGCCGAACGAGGAGACGAGGAAGCTGCGTTCCGCGAGCCGCGCAAAGCGCGCGACGCTCTCGTGGCGGTGGCCGTCGAAGACGATGTGCTCGTAGACCTCGTCGCTCACGACCACGATGTCGGTGCCGGCCAGCAGGCCTTCCAGCATGCGCAGGTCTTCGGCGGAGAACACGCTCGCGGTCGGGTTGTTGGGCGTGTTCACGATGATCATGCGCGTGCGCGGCGTGATGGCCTGTTGCACCGCCTGCCATGGAATCGCGTAGTCGGGATAGGTGAGCTGGACGTAGACGGGCGTGCCGCCATTCACTTCGACCGCGGGCGCGTAGCTGTCGTATGCGGGCTCGAACAGGATCACTTCGTCGCCGGGCCTGATCATCGCCGCGACCGCCGTGTAGATTGCGTAGGTCGCTCCGGGAACGATCGTGACTTCGTCTTCGACGTCGTAGCGCGCGCCGTACAGCGCTTCCACCTTCGCCGCGACCGCTTCGCGCAGCACCTGTACGCCGGGCATCGGCGGATACTGGTTCAAGCCCGCGTTGAGGTACTTGGTGAGAAGCGCGCGCAGCTCGGGCGCGCAGTCGAAATCCGGAAAACCCTGCGAGAGGTTGATCGCGCCGTGCTCGGCGGCGAGGCGTGACATGACCGTGAAGATGGTCGTGCCCACGCGCGGAAGCTTGGAATGTATGCGGCCAGGGTAGTGCGGCATGGCGCCGCATTCTACCGAGTCAGCGTTAGCGCCGCGCGCTCGCGAGCTGCGTGAAGTCGGCGGCGTAGGTGTCGAGCCGCTGCAGCGATACGGTGCGCTGCTCCGGCGTGAGCATCCTGTCTACGGCGACGAAGAGGTCCGCGCGCTTGTGCCACGCCTGATCGATCTGGCGCTGGAATTCAGGCGAGCGCCCGCGCTCCCAGTTCACCATCCAGTCGGTGACGCGCGCGGTGAAGCGCTGAAGATCCTCGTTGCGGTGGGTGAGGACCTCGACGAATTCCTTCTGCCGGCGCAGCCGCTCGGCGTAGTGCTGCTGCTCGAGGCGCGGCAGCTCGCGTGCGAGCGCCATGACGCGGGCTTCCTGCTCGTCGGTGAGCGGCGCGAGCCACTCCTTCAGATGCTTGACGATGCGCTTGCCTTCCGCTTCGGCGCGTTCATCCGGCGTGCCGTTGACCTTGCGTTCGCGGACATATTTGCGGTTGTCCTTCTCCCACTTGCGCTGGAGGTTTTCGATCTGCGCCGGCGTAATCGTCGCGAGCAGGCCCGCCGCGTCGGGCGCGGCCTGTCGCGCCGCCGCGCGGTAGCGCGCGCGCAAGCCCTCGCGGAACCACAGGACATCCTCCTGTGAGACCCCGTCCTGCATGCGCGTTTTCGCGGTGCGCATGAAACGCGCGTACTCGGGTAACTGCTCGTAGCGGTGCCAGGCGTGGAAGCGTTCGAAGCGCTTCTGGAACTCGGCCTTCTGCTGCGGATCGAGGTCGAAATAGCCGTCGAGGAACCAGGCGGTGACGGTATCGGCCTGGTTGTAGGCGAACTTCGTGAACGTGCACGAAACCAGCAGCGCCGCGAGCGCCACCAGAAGGACAAAACGCGCGGCGCGTCCGCACGACATTTGCAGAACGGTCGCTCTCATAGCCGCACCACAGGCAAATCAAAGGCCTAAAAATTCAACGTGACGCGCATAACATAGCCGCGTCACAGCCGGAAGGAAAGGCGGTTACGGAGCACGCGAACCAGGAAAGGAGGTTTCGGAGGAAAACCTCGGTTTCCCCTGAATCGTGCACCGGCCGAGTCGGGCTGCCGAATGGCAGCCCGAGCCGAAGGCGAGCGTCGCGCTACAGCCGGGCGAACCAGAAGAGGGAGAGGGCGCCGGCAACGAGTGCGAGCAGCGCCGCGGCGGCGCTCACCAGCGCCGTCACCTCGGTCTCCTTCTTCTCCATCGTGAACTTCGAGCTCAGCGCTTCGTAGACCTTCTTCAGTTCCGCGGCACTGGAGGCGGAGAAGTATTCGCCGCGTGTCACGTCGGCGATCGCGCGCAGGGTCTCCTCGTCGAAGCGCATGTACACCGACCAACCCTCGAAGCTCGCCATGCCGCCCTGCGCGTTGCCGAGACCGACCGTGAAGACCCGCACGCCGCGCTCGGCCGCCATCTTCGCCGCGTCGAGCGGATCGGGACCCGTGGTCCTGCGCCCGTCGGAGAGCAGCACGATGGCGGCCGAGGCATAGGAGCCGGGCGGCACCGGCACGAATTCCGGGGCCTGCGGCTTCTTGGGCTGGTCGATCGCGACACCGCGGCGGCCGTCGCGCGCGCCCATGCCGAAGATCATCGACTCGAGGTCGATGCCGGCCTCGGGGAATATCGTCGCGAGCGCAACGATGAGCCCGCTGCCGATCGCCGTATGACGCTGCAGCTCGAGCCCGTCGATCGCGGCGATGAGATCGTCCTTGTTCTTGGTCGGCGACTGCACGAGCAGCGCGGTGCCGGCGAACGAAACGACCCCCACGCGCACGTCCGGCGGCTGCTGCGCGATGAAGGATTTCGCCGCCTCCTGTGCCGCCACCAGCCGGTTCGGCTCGACGTCGCTCGCACGCATGCTGAGCGAGACGTCTATCGCGAGGACGATCGTGCGCTGCTCGGACGGCAGCGTCACGACCGCCGCGGGACGCGCGGCGGCGAGCAGCATCGCGGCGAACGCGACCAGAAAGAGCAGGGGCGGGACGTGCCGTCGCAAACGCTGGCCGCCGCTCATCGCGTGACGCACGAGACCGAGATCGGCGTAACGCAGCGCGCCACGTTTCCTCCGCCGCAGCAGTGCCACGTAAAACGCCGCCGCCACGGGTACCGCGAGAAGCAGCCACAGGAGCTCCGGCGCCATGAATCTCATGATTGCAGGTACTCCAGCATGCGTCGGCGCATGGCGGCGTCGGGCAGGCGGCCTGACCCCGCGCGCACGTTGTCTTCGAGATGCATAACCCGGCGCGTACCGGGAATGACGCACGTCACCGCGGGATGCCCGAGGATCCACTTCAGGAAGAACTGTCCCCAGCTCGCGCAGTCGATCTCGGCGGTCCACGGCGGCAGCTTCCTGCCTTTCACGCTGTTGAACAGGCCCGCGCCGGCGAACGGGCGGTTCACGATGACGGCCGTGCCGCTTTCCGCGCAGACGCCGAGCAGACGTCTGTCCGCCTCGCGCTCCGCCATCGAGTAATTGAGCTGCACGAATTCGTAAGTCTTCGTCTTCACCAGCCGCTCGAGCTCGGCGTACGCGGCCGAGTGGTAATGCGTGATGCCGATGTAGCGCACGCGCCCTGCGTCCTTCCACTCGCGCAGCGTCTGCGTGTGTGTCTCCACGTCGAGCAGATTGTGCACCTGCATGAGGTCCATGCGGCGCGTGCGCATGAGCTCGAACGAGCGTTCCATCTGGCGTATGCCCGCCTCACGGCCGTTCGTCCACACCTTGGTTGCGAAGAAGAAGCGCTCGCGCAATCGCAGCTCGGCGACCAGGTCCCCGGCGACACGCTCGGCCTCGCCGTACATCGGCGAGGAATCGATGACGCTGCCGCCGTGCGTCGAGAGGCGCTGGAGCACCGCCTTCAGCTCGGCGCGCTCGGGCGCCTCCGCGCCGACGTCGAACGTCTGCCACGTGCCGACCCCGACGACGGGAATCGCCTCGCCGGTGCGCGGTACGGGTCTCGTCGACATGGTCTGACTGGATGCGGCAGCGCGTGCGTGAGAGTGCGCCGCGGCCGTTAAAGCGCCGGCGATGAGCCTCAGTGCGGCGCGGCGTGTGAACACCCGCGCATATTAATCCAAGGAAGGGAGGTAACGGAGGGAAACCATGGGTTTCCCTCTGCGGGGTCATGCGTTACGGCAACCGCTGTAACGCATAACCCCGTTGAATCATGCAGCGGCGGATGTCTTCGTGCTCGTTCACGAAGCGCTCGTTCGAGCCGACCGCGGGCGTGAGCGCGCCGACGCGCCCGCCATCGGTGCGTGCAGCCGGGCTGCCGGCCGGCGCGACCGGCGCCGTGGCGCGGCTCAGCGCGAGCTTGCGGCACTCCTCCATCTCGCGGTTGACCATGGCTGCGTCGGCGCCGGGCTTCGTCCATTGGCCGCTCGCGCAGCCCTGCACGATCAGGACGAGGGCAGCGGTAACTCCGTGAGCGAGCAGGCGTTTCATGTTCGGTTAGACTAACAATTCCCTCTTCGGTTGCGAAGCCTCCATCATCATGACCGCCCCCGCCCTGCCGTCCGACGGCCTCATCGCGTTTGTGAAGCGCGCGTGCCCGACGTGCACGCTGATCGAGCCGCAGTTGCGCGAAGTTGCACGGGCCGTGCCCGACTTTTTCGTGGTCACGCAGGACGATCCGGCTTTTCCGGCGGGTGTCGGGCGCGTGATCGACGATCGTGAGCTCGACCATTCGTGGCTGAACGGCATCGAAGCGACGCCCACCCTGATCAGGCTGTCCGGCGGCCGCGAGGTCGAGCGCGTGGTCGGCTGGGACCGCAGCGGCTGGCGCGCGCTGACCGGCGTCGCTGAGCTCGGGCAGGATCTCCCGGCGCTGCGCCCGGGGTGAGGTTCGCGCTCACTCGAGCCCGGGGTGGCCGAGCGGCTGGAAGCGAAACACAAGGGTGGCAGGCTCAATGCGCGCAAGATCGAGATTGCCGATCACGCCGATCCGATCGAAGCGTGCTTCGAACGCGGCTGGAGCGACGGTCTGCCGGTCACACCGCCGACGGACGAGCGGGTGCTCGCGATGCTCGCGGGAACGACGCGCGCACCCGATGAGGTGATCGGGCAGATTCCGCCGTACCTGGCGCCGTGCACCGTCGAGAAAGCCGCGATCAACGCGGTGCTCGCCGGATGCCGGCCGGAGTACATGCCGGTGCTGATCGCGGCGCTCGAAGCCGCGCTCGAACCGGTGTTCACGCTGCACGGGGTGCTCGCGACCACGTACTTCTCCAGCCCGGTCATCATCGTCAACGGTCCGGTCGCGAAGCGCATCGGCATGAACTCGGGCATCAACGCGCTGGGGCAGGGCAACCGCGCCAACGCGACGATCGGCCGCGCGCTCAACCTGATCGTGCGCAATGTCGGCGGCGGGCGTCCCGGCGAAGCCGATCGCGCGACGCTCGGCGCGCCCAGCAAGTTCACGCTGTGCTTCGCCGAAGACGAATCCGATCCGGATTGGGAGCCGCTGTCGGTTGCACGCGGATTCGCGGCCGGCGCGTCCACGGTGACGCTTTTCCAGGGACACGGCGTCGAAGCGTTCGTCGATCAGAAGACGCGAACGCCGGAAGGACTGTCGCGCTCGTTCGGCCTGTCGCTCGTGAAAATCGGGCACCCGCGGCTCGTGCAGTCCGCACGCGCGGTGGTCGTGCTCTCGCCGGAGCACTGGCGCATCTACAAGGAAGCCGGATGGCGCCGCAAAGACATCGAGCGCGCGCTGTACGAGGCGACGATCCGGCCCGGCGCCGAGATCGTCGCGGGCCTCGATGGCGTCGGTGAGGGCGTGCCGCAGGCGCGTGCGGCCGAGCCGGTGCCGAAATTCCACGAAGACGGATTGCTCGTCGTGCGCGCCGGAGGCGCAGCGGGGCTCTTCTCCGCGGTCCTTCCCGGCTGGCTCGCCGGACGCAACCGCACCGAGCTTCAACCCGTTACCAGGGAGGTCAGACCATGACGTGGTTACGTGATCCCACCGCCGAGACGTCGGCGATCAAGCGCCCGCGCACGAAGCCGCGGGCATCGCTCGACGATCTCACGATCGGGCTCTTCGACATCGGCAAGACGCGCAGCGACGAGTTTCTCGACCAGCTCGAGAAGCGCCTCGCCGAGCGCGGGCTCAAAACCCGACGTTACGCGAAGCCGACGAACGCCAAGGTCGCGCCGGCCGCCGTCATCGACCAGGTGGTCGGCGAGGCCGACGCCGTCGTCATCGCGCTCTCCGATTGAGGCTCGTGCACGTCGTGCAGTCTGCACGACCTCATGAATCTCGATGGCAGGGGCATACCCGGCGTTTCGATCGTGACGACGGGCTTCACCGATGCGGTCGAGGTGCAGTCCACCGCAATGGGTTTCGATCCCGCGGTCGTGTACGTGCCGCACCCGATACAGAACCGCACGCGCGAGGAGCTCGCCCGCATCGCCGACGGCGCCGTCGATTCGACGCTGAAGCTTCTGCAAAGCGCATGAGCGGCGGCCGTAAGGTTGCCGCGGCCCGGGCGACGAAGCAGCGGTAAGCTCGGAAAAGCTTCAGGGAGAAGGCGATGGCCGCTGCCGATCGTGCATCTGAAACGCTCGTGAAGGTGCACCCGCTCACGGTGCGCATCACGCACTGGGTGAACGCGTTCGCCATTCTGATCATGGTCGCCTCGGGCTGGCGCATCTACAACGCGGATGCGTTCCTCGGCTTCAAGTTTCCCGACGGGCTTACGCTCGGCGGCTGGCTCGCGGGTGCGCTGCAGTGGCACTTCGCGGCGATGTGGCTGCTCGCGCTGAACGGCGTCGTTTACGTCGGTTACGGCATCGTCTCGGGTCACTTCGCCCGCAAGCTCCTGCCGCTTTCGCCGGTCGCGGTGGCGCGAGATCTGCGCGCTGCGCTCCGGGGCAGGCTCGCGCACGCCGACCTCTCCGTGTACAACGCCGCGCAGCGCGCGGCGTACCTCGGCGTCATCGCGCTGCTCGCCGTCCTCATCCTCTCCGGCCTCGTGCTCTGGAAGCCGGTCCAGTTCCAGACGCTCGGCCTGGTGATGGGCGATTACGAGGGCGCGCGCTACGTGCATTTCTTCGCGATGGCCGGCGTGGTCCTGTTCGTGCTCGTGCACGTCGCGATGGTGGCGCTGGTGCCGCGCACGTTCCCGTCGATGTTTACCGGACGCATCAGAACGAAGGTGGCGGCATGAAACGCAAGACGATGGCGTCGAGCCTGGACGATTTCCCGCGGCGCGATATCGCGAAGCTGGAGCGACGACTGTTTCTGAAGCGCGGCTTGAGCATGGGTGCGCTGACGCTGCTCGCCGGCTGCGACCTCACCAACCAGGAGTCGGTGCAGCAGGTGCTCTGGGCGATGTCGCGGTGGAACGACCGCGTGCAGGACTGGCTGTTCGATCCGAACCGGCTTGCGCCGGAATTCCCGGAGAGCCGGATCACCCGGCCTTTTCCATTCAACGCGTTCTACGGCATCAACGAAGTGCCGTCGGTCGACGGCGCCGGTTACAAGCTCGAGATCTCGGGTCTGGTGCGGGAGAAGAAGGCGTGGACGCTGCCCGAGCTCTACGCGCTGCCCCAGACCTCGCAGATCACCCGTCACATCTGCGTCGAGGGCTGGAGCGCGATCGGGAAGTGGAGCGGCGTGCGCTTCAGCGATTTCCTGCGGCTGATCGGGGCCGACACCACCGCCCGGTACGTCGGCTTCAAATGCGCGGACGATTATTACACCAGCATCGACATGCCGACGGCATTGCACCCGCAGACCCAGCTCACACTGCGCTTCGCGGACCAGATACTGCCCCGGGAATACGGCTTTCCCATGAAGCTGCGGATGCCGACCAAGCTCGGATTCAAGAATCCCAAGCACATCATGGCTCTGTACGTGACCAACGAGAACCCCGGTGGCTATTGGGAGGACCAGGGCTACAACTGGTACAGCGGCTCCTAGGGCGGGAGAGTTGTTGCCACCGGGCCCCCGATGGTAGTCTTCACGCGCGGCCCAGGAGCCGTAAATTCAACGAGGGAGGCAAACCATGAAGAAGCTGTTCGCTGCCGTTTTTGCTGCACTGCTGTCGCTGACGTTCGCCAGCGCGTATGCCGGTGAAATGAAGAAAGGCGACGAGATGTCCAAGAAGGACGAAGCCAAGAAGAAAAAAGGCGAAGGCAAGAAGAAAGAGAAGTAAGCAGCACGCTTCAAATAAAAAGGGCGCGGAGATCCGCGCCCTTTTTATTTGAACCAACGCGGGAGTGCCGCGCTCAGCGATTTCTTGCGCCGGCGCTGGTAACGCCGGCGCGTCGTACGTTTTTCTGCTGCCGTGCGGTTACGAGCAGAACTTCGTGACCGGCACCGGCTCGCGGTCAGCCTTGCCTTCCCAGAACATGAGCTTCTCGTCGAGGCCCTTGGACGCGAGGTAGTCCTTCACCGCTTTCGCGCGCTGCTCCGAGAGCTCCTTGTTGCCGGCCTGCGCTTCCAGACGATCGGTGTGGCCGGAGATGATGATCGCGCCGACCATGACCTTGCGCTTCTGCACGTTCGCGATCATGCGGTCGAGCTCCTTCATGCCCGCTTCCTTGAGCGTCGCGCTGCCCGGATCGAACGCGCTGTTGCCCTGCACGTAGGTCTTCTGCTCGAACTGCGCGTACTGGGGCTTCGGCTTCTTCGCTTCGGGTTTGGCGGCCTCGGGCTTCGCGGCCTCGGGTTTCGCCTCGGGCTTCGCCTCCGGTTTCTTCGCGGGCGGCTTGATGGTGCGGCCGTTCACTTCCACGACCACGCGCCGGTTGGGCTGAAGGCACGTTCCCAGCTCTTCCGCCGACATCGACCCCGTCTCCGAGGTTGCGGCACAGCCGGCGAGCGCCAGCGCGGCAAAACAGTACAGCGTCTTTTTCATTTCGTCCTCTCCTCTAATACGAACCGCGGGGATGCGGTCAGTTTCTGTTTGTGTGCGTGAGGCGCATCGAGCGCCGCCGCCGGGTCTTACGTAATCTACATTGGAGCGCGGTCTGCGCACAAGCTTGACGCGTTGCCAGTGCGGCGCCCGCTGCTCCACAATGTGACACCCGCTCCCCCTCCTGCGATTCCGATTCTTCCCGAACGCCTGCTGCGTCGCCTCGTGGCGGTGCGCGCCGACGAGATGCGCGCGCTGCTCTGGTCGTTCGCCTACTTCTTCTGCCTGCTCGCGAGCTATTACGTGCTGCGCCCGCTGCGCGACGAAATGGGCGTCGCCGGCGGCGTTCGCAACCTGCACTGGCTGTTCACCGCGACGTTCGTCGTGATGCTGGCCGCGGTGCCGATCTTCGGCGCGCTCGTCGCGCGGCTGCCGCGGCGGCGCTTCATCCCGCTGGTCTATCACTTCTTCGTGCTCAACATTGCGGTGTTCTGGGCGCTGCTCACGTTCGACATCGCGCGCGAGCACGTCGCGCGCGTGTTCTTCGTGTGGATCAGCGTGTTCAACCTGTTCGCTGTTTCCGTGTTCTGGTCGTTCATGGCCGATCTCTTCCGAAGCGAGCAGGGGAAGCGCCTCTTCGGCTTCATCGCCGCGGGCGGCTCGGCCGGCGCCCTCGCCGGGCCCGGCCTGACGATTGTCCTTGCCGGGCCGCTCGGACCCGTGAACCTGCTGGTGGTCGCGGCGCTGCTGCTGGAGGCGGCGGTGTGGTGTGCGTCGCGGTTGGAGCGCTCCGCGCCGCGCGAAGCGCCCGCCGGCGGCGCACCGCCTGCGGCGCAAGCACCGCTTGGCGGCGGCGCTCTCGCCGGATTCGCGCTGCTGCTGCGCTCGCCGTATCTCGCGGGCATCGCGCTGTGGGTGCTGCTCCTCTCGCTTGCAGGCACGGTCCTGTATTTCCAGCAGGCGAACATCGTCGCCGCGGCCTCGGACGACCCTGCCGTGCGCACGCGCATCTTCGCATCGATCGATTTCGCCGCGGGCGTGCTCACGATCGTGGTGCAGACGGTGGCGACGGGACGGCTCATGACGCGCTTCGGCGCCGGCGCCGCGGCCGCGTTTCTGCCGCTCGTGTTCGCCGCCGGGTTCGCCGCGCTCGCGGCGAGTCCCGCGCTCGCGCTCGTGATCGCATTCCAGGCGATCCAGCGCACGGCGAACTTCGCGATCTCGAATCCGGCGCGCGAGGTGCTCTTCACGGTGGCTGCGCGCGAAGAAAAGTACAAGGCGAAATATCTGATCGACGGCGTCGTGTTCCGCGGCGGCGATGCCGCGAGCGGGTGGCTCTTCAACACGCTGCGTGCCGCGGGGCTCGAGCTGCAGACGATATCCGCGGTGACGGTTCCCGTTGCGATCGGCTGGCTCGCGCTTGCGCTCGCGCTCGGACGTGCGCACGAGCGGCGCGCGCGAGAGCGGAATTGACGCCGCCGCATCCGCGCCAGCATACTCGGCAGCACCCAATGGGCGTGCGCACGGACGAGGCCGTTCGCACGCGAAATCCAAGGAAGAAAAAATGCGACTGGTGACGTTTTCCGACGCCGCAGGCATGCGTGTCGGCGTTCACGACGCCGCGTCGGACACGATCGTCGATCTCACGGCGATGAGCCGGCTGCCGCGCGACATGACCCAATTCGTCGCGCTCGGCAAGAACGGGCTCTCGCGCGCGCGCCGCGCGGTGAAGAGCGGGGAGGCGCGAATTGCAGCCTCCAGCGTCAGGATCCACGCCCCTTTTCCGCGGCCGGCGAAGAACATCCTGTGCGTGGGCAAGAACTATCACGATCACGCGCGCGAATTCCACGCCAGCGGCTTCGACGCGAGCGCCGGCAAGGACGCGATACCCGAAGTCCCGATCATGTTCACGAAGTGGCCGAACTCGGTGATCGGGCCGAACGAGCCGATCCCGAGCATGAACGACTACACCGACTCGACCGATTACGAAGGCGAGCTATGCGTGGTGATCGGCGCGGGTGGCCGCAACATCGCGCAGAAAGACGCCTACGCCCACGTCTACGGCTACACGATCGTGAACGACGTGACGGCACGCACGCTCCAGAACCGGCACAAGCAGTGGTTCCTCGGCAAAAGCCCGGACGGTTTCTGTCCGATGGGGCCGTGCATCGTCACGGCGGACGAGATCGAGGACGTGACGCAGCTGCGGCTGCTGACGAAGGTGAACGGGGAAGTGCGCCAGGATGCGTACGTGAGCCAGCTCATTTTCGACATTCCCGCGCTCATCGAAACACTGTCGAAGGTGATGACGCTCGAGCCGGGCGATCTCATCGCGACCGGCACGTGCGCCGGCGTCGGCATCGGCTTCGAGCCGCCGAAATTTCTGAAGCCCGGCGACGTGGTGGACATCACGATCGAGCCCATCGGCACGCTGTCCAATCCGGTCGCCTGATGAAGCTCGTCAGATATCTCCGCGGCGGCGCCGTGCGCCTCGGCGCGATCGACGGTCAGGACGTCGTCGACCTGCTCGACGCGGCGCCGACCGGCACGTCCGCCGCGCTGCTCGCCGCGCTCTCGGACATGACACGCCTCATCGCGACGGGCGAAGAAGGCCTGCACGCGGTGCGCAACGCGCTCGCCGCCTCCCGCCGCAACGTCGCGAGCCGCACGCCGCTCGCGAACGCGCGCCTGACCGCGCCGATCGAGCCCACGCTGATCCTCTGCAGCGGCGAAAACTACTGGGACCACCGTGACGAGAAGCCGGAGGTCACGCGCAAGGATCCGGAGTTCTTCCTGAAAACGCCGCTCGGCGTGATCGGACCGGGCGATGAGATCGTGCACGACGAGCGGGTGACGCAAAAGCTCGACTACGAGACCGAGCTTCTGGTCGTCGTCGGCAAAGCCGGGCGTCACATCCCCGCAGCAGAGGCGCTCGAGCATGTCTACGGCTACTCGATCATGAACGACGTGACCGCGCGCGACCGGCAGGTGACGCTGCGCCCGGACGGCTCGTCCGTCTACAACCTCGGCCCCGGCAAGAACTTCGACACCTGCGCGCCGATCGGTCCGTGGCTCGTTACCGCGGACGAGGTCATCGAGCCGCAGATGCTTGCGCTGAAGACGTACGTGAACGGCGAGCTGAGACAAAGCAATTCGACCGCGAAGATGATCTGGACCTGTGCGCAGCTCGTCGAATTCTTTTCGACGTTCGTGACGCTGCAACCCGGAGTCGTCATCTCGACCGGCACGCCGGGCGGTACGGCGTGGGGCACCGATGCGCAGCTCGGAGGGAAGAAACCGATGAGGAGCGGCGTCGCGTCGCCCACGGGTTATCTTCAACCGGGCGACGAGGTCGTCTGCGAGATCGAGCTGATCGGACAGCTGCGCAACCGCGTCGCAGCGGCGCGATAACGACGGAGGAGAGAGCATGAGCAAGCTGAAATGGGCAGCAGCGGCAGTTGCACTGGCACTGACGGGCGCAGCGGCGAACGCGCAGGAAGCGTTCCCCTCGCGCGCGATCACCATGGTCGTGCCGTTTCCGCCGGGCGGCGTCGCGGACACCACCGGCAGGCCCACGGCGAACGCGATGGAGAAGGTGCTGAAGCAGCCCGTCGTCGTGCAGAACCGGCCGGGTGCCGGCGGCGCCGTCGGCAATGCCGCGGTCGCGAATGCGAAGCCGGACGGCTACACCATCCTGATGGCGCTCTCGAGTATCAGCGTCATCCCCGCGGCGGACCGGCTGTTCGACCGCAAGCCCGCGTACTCGCTCGATCAGTTCGCGCCGATCGCGCTCATCAGCGCCGACCCGACGCTGCTCGTCGTGCACCCGTCGCTGCCGACGAAAAACGTGAAGGAGCTGGTCGCACTGGCGCGTTCGCGCCCCGGAGAGCTCGCGTTCTCGTCCTCCGGCATCTACGGCGCGCTGCACATGCCGATGGAGATGTTCATGCACGCGGCCAAGATCAGGATGCGGCACGTGCCAACGACCGGCGGGGGACCCGCCATCACGCAGTTGCTGGGCGGGCATGTGCAGCTCACGGCAGGCGGGCCGGCCGCGATCAGCGGCCACGTCAAGGCCGGGAAGCTGCGGCCGCTCGCGAGCTGGGGACCCAGACGCCATCCCTCGTACCCCGACATCCCGACGTTCAAGGAGCTCGGCTACAACATCGAGTACCTGATCTGGGCCGGCATGTTCGCGCCGAAAGGCACGCCGGAGCCGGTGATGAAGGTGTTACGGGAAGCCGCGCGCAAGGCCGTCGAGGATGCCGAGTTCAAGCAGATGATGGCCAAGGTCAATTCGCCGGTGCACTACCTGGATGCGCCGGATTTCGAGAAGTTCTGGATGGCCGACGCCAAGCGCCTCGCGGAGGTCGTGAAAATGGTCGGCAAGGTGGAAGACAAGAAATAGACACTCTCGTCACCGCGGCGCGGCCGGGGTCCAGAACCGATGAGCGACGTTATGCCGGCCTGCGCCGGGGTGACGACTGATGCAGCTCCGGGAAGACCAGGCCTCCGGTCTCACCCTGGTCGCGCTCGCGCTCTTCGTCGCCTGGGAGAACCGGGCCTATCCGCTCGGTTCGCTGCAGGAGCCCGGCCCCGGCTATACGCCGCTGCTGATCGCCATCTTTCTTGGCCTCACCGGAATGCTGATCGTGCTGCGCGGCGGCGCCTCGCCGCGGCTCGCCGGGATGAAATGGCCCGAAGGCACGCGCGCCGCGGTGATCATCGCCGCGTGCGCCGCCGCCACGTACGTGCTCGAATCGATCGGCTACCGCATCACGATCGCCGCGCTCCTCGTGTTTTTCCTCGGCGTGCTCGAGCGGCGGCCGCCGCTCGCCGTCGCCGCCGTGGCGGTCGGCTTCTCGCTGCTCTCGTGGTACCTGATCGGCGACGTGCTGCGCGTGCCGCTGCCGCGCGGACCTTGGGGGTGGTGACATAGCGATGGACGGCAACGTCATCCAGAACCTGCTGCTCGGGTTCTCGGTCGCGCTGCAGCCGGAGATCCTCGCGTACGCGTTCATCGGCTGCATCGTCGGCACGCTCGTGGGGATGATGCCCGGACTCGGTCCGCTCGCCGGCATCAGCCTCCTGCTGCCCGCGACCTTCGGCCTCAACCCGATCATCGCGATGGTGCTGCTCGGCGGCGTCTACTACGGCGCGATGTACGGGGGATCGACGACCTCGATCCTCATGCGCATTCCCGGGGAGGCCGCGTCGGTCATGACGTGCGTGGACGGCTATGCCATGACCCAGAACGGCCGCGCCGGCGCCGCGCTCGCGATCTCCGCGCTCGGCTCGTTCGTCGCGGGCACGCTCGGCGTCGTCGGCCTGATGCTGCTCGCGCCCACGCTCGCGGCGTGGGCCCTGCGGTTCGGGCCGCCGGAATACACGGCGCTGCTCGTGATGGGATTCTTCGTGCTGGCCTACATGAGCGGCGGCTCGATGCTGAAGACGCTCGCGATGGCGGTATTCGGGCTGGTGCTCGGCATGATCGGCATCGACGCGATGAGCGGTTACACCCGCTTCAGCTTCGACGTGCTCGCGCTCTCCGACGGGCTGGGCATCGTGCCGGTCGCCGTGGGGCTGTTCGGCATCTCTGAGATCCTGATCACGGCGGGGCAGAAGGGCGCCGCGCGCGTCGCGCGTCCGAAGCTGCGCGAGCTCATGCCCTCGCGCACCGAGCTCAGGCAGTCGCTGGGGCCGATCGGACGCGGCAGCGTGCTCGGCTTTCTCATCGGCATCATCCCCGGCTCCGCGCACATCATCTCGTCGTTCGTGTCGTACGGCATCGAGCGTCGCATATCGAAGACGCCGGAGCGCTTCGGCAACGGCGCGATCGAAGGCGTGGCGGGTCCGGAATCGGCCAACAACGCCGCGGCGACCGGGGCGTTCGTGCCGATGATGGCGCTCGGCATACCCACGGGCCCGGTAACCGCCGTGATGATCGCCGCCGTGATGGTCCACGGCATCTCGCCGGGACCGACCCTCATTCAGCAGCAGCCGGAGCTCTTCTGGGGGTTCGTCGCGAGCATGTACATCGGCAACACGGTGCTGCTCATCCTGAACCTGCCGATGGTGGGATTGTTCGTGAATCTGCTGCGGATCCCGTACTCGTACCTGTATCCGGGCATCCTGTGCTTCTGCATCGTCGGCTGCTATTCGGTGTCGAACAGCGTGGTCGACGTGTGGATCATGCTGGTGATGGGCGGCATCGGATACGTGCTGCGCAAATTCGGCTACGACCTCGCGCCGGTCGCGCTCGGTCTCGTGCTGGCGCCGATGCTGGAGCTCTCGCTGCGCCAGTCGCTCGCGCTCTCCGCCGGCGACTACCTGATCTTCGTGCAGCGCCCGATCGCGCTCACGATGCTCGTGCTGGGCGTGATCCTGCTGCTGCTGGGACTGAAACCCCTGCTTACGAAGAAGAAGGACTGGCGCGATCAGCTCGACCAGGTGGCCGAAGAGAAGCCGTAGGGGGCCGCGAGCCCACCATCGCGGTGCGCCACCGGCGCACCCTACGAGAAACCGTAAAGCCTCTCCGGATTTCGCACCAGCACCTGCTCGCGCACCTTCTCATCCGGGATCCACTCGAGCAGAAGATCGGCGAGATCGCCGTCGTTCGGCATCACACCTTTGACCATCACGTGCGGCCAGTCGGTGCCCCACAGCACCCGCTCGGGTGCGGCCTCGATCAGCGCGCGCGCGAAGGCGATGGTGTCGGTGTGCGGCATCGCCTGCGCCGAGATGCGATACGGCCCGGTCAACTTCACCCAGCACCTGCCGCTTCGCATGAGCCGCAGCATTGCCTGGAATCCCGCCTGCGCGAGTCCCTTGTCGGTCTTCATGTAGCCGAGGTGGCCGAGCACGATGTCCGCGGGGAAATCCGCGAACTGCGCGTCCATGTCCGCAAATTCGTCCGCGTGCATCAGGAATTCGACGTGCCAGCCGAAGCGCTTCACGCGCCGCGCGAGCGGCGCGAGCGTCTTCATGGGAATGACACCTTTGTCTTCGGCGACATCGACCACGTTCACGCGCACGCCGCGCACGCCTGCCGCGTGCAGGCGCTCGAGCTCCGCGTCGGAGATGTCGTCTTCGACCACCGCGACGCCGCGGCAGCGCTCGCGTCCGAGCTCGCGCATCGCGCCGAGCAGCACCGTATTGTCCGTGCCGTATACGCTGGGCTGCACGAGCACCGCGCGCTCGACGCCGAGCGTATCGAGCATGTGCCGGTACGCGCGCAGGAGGGCATCGGGCGGCGTGTACACGCGCCGCTCCGCGTACGGGTACGTGGCGATCGGGCCGCAGACGTGCGCGTGGGTGTCGCACGAGCGCGGCGGGAACGTAATGCGCGGGCGGCGGGGTTGCGGGTCGTACGCCGCGCACAGCGGCGCGGCGGCGGACGCCGCATGGGGCGGAGGTTTGTTCATGAGACGCGGAGGGGCCGTTTATACTCGGCGCGATATTAACTCAGCCCCCGCTCCCGGCATGTCGACAGGCCGTATTCTGTGGATCGCTGCAATGATGTTGTCGTGCGTGACGTCGCTTCGCGCAGCGGACGTCGGGCGCACCGGCGGTCCATTCGTGCCGACGCCGCAGGCGGTCGTCGACGCGATGCTCGAGGTCGCGCGGGTGGGCCCGTCGGATTTCGTGATCGACCTGGGCTCCGGCGACGGCCGCATCGTGCTCACGGCCGCGCAGCGCTACAACGCGCGCGGTCTCGGCATTGACATCGACCCGGAGCTCGTGCGCGAGAGCAATGCCGAAGCGCAGCGACGCGGCCTCGGGGGCCGCGTCGCGTTTCGCCAGCAGGACGTGCTGCAGGCGAAAATCGGCGACGCTTCCGTCGTGACGCTGTACCTGCTGCCGGGCATGATGCAGCAGCTCCAGGCGAAGTTCGCGAGGGAGCTCAAACCCGGCACGCGCATCGTGTCTCACGATTTTCCGTTCGGCGACTGGAAACCGGATCGCGAGGTGAGCGTCGAGGTGCCCGAGAAGTACGGCTCGCCCGGACAGTGGAAGTCGACCGTGTTCTACTGGATCGTGCCGGCACGCGTCGCCGGCGTGTGGAAGGTCAGCGCACCGGAGTTGTTCGAGAAGCCGCTCACGCTCTCGATGGATCAGCAGTTCCAGTTCGTGAGCGGCGGCTCGACCGACGAGCCCACGAAGCTCGCTATCTCGGAGGGCCGCGTGCGCGGCCAACGCGTGAGCTTCAAGCTCACACTGCCGGGCGGAACGTTCGAATTCCGCGGCGTGATCGAGCGCCGGCGCATACGGGGCGAGGCGGTACAGGGCGCGCGTACCGTGCCCTTCACTGCCGAGCGCGCCGACACGGCGACGGCTGAGCTGTCGCGGCGCACCGACAAGTAACCGCCAGCGCCGCCAGGCGCTTACTGAATGAGTGATGGTTACCGTCGTGCGCAGGCGACACGCGCGGCTCGCTTTGACGTGCTTATTACGATGGCATTGCGCGTAACGCGTTGTCATATCAGCGTTTGCAGCTCGCGGCACGAGTGTTGCGAAGCAAACCGGGCGCGCGAAACGGCGACGCGCGATGCGAGGCACGGGGTGTCGAACACCGGGATCACACGTTTGGCTGCGACGGCGATCGCGCTCGCGCTCGTTGTCGCTGCGCCCGCCGCGGACAAACGCCCGTCAAGCACCGCGGACAAGCCGGTCGGCACGACAGCCGCGCGGCCGCCCGTGCTGTTCGATCCGCACGCGATGAACGCGATGTTGCGCGCCGACCGCGACAAGGATGGCGTGCTGAGCCGCGAAGAGCTGGACCATTACGACCTGTCGCTCTCGCGGCGCTTCCAGGACGTGGACGCCGACGGTGACGGCCGGCTCACGCTGTACGAATTCGAGAAGCTGATGGAGCCGCCCGAGACTTCCGCAGCCCGTTGATCCGCGGCACGGGCGTTGCTCCGCGCTTCTCATACGAGCGCGCGGCGCTCTCTTTGCGAAGGACCGAACATGACTCGACGCCACTACACACGCCTCGGTGCGGTGGTATCGCTCGTGGCGCTGCTCGCAGCGGGCTGCGCCGCGGATCGATATCAGCCCGGCGGCGCCGACGCGGGGCCCCGCGGCGCGACGGGCTCGCTCAACACGAACGAGTCCAACCCCGCCAGCACGCATCCCGACCGCATGCAGCCCGCGGCGCGCGGTGACAACCCGAACCTGCCGAATCCGGTGACGCCGCAGGCGGTGAACGAAAGCGCACCACAGCCGCAGGGATCGTTCCGCGATCCGACGAACGCGCCCGGACGGTAACGAGCGCCAGGCCGCCGGCTCCGGCGGCTTTTCGTTTCTTTAGTAAGATGGCGCACCTTCCAGCCTAAAAAGGCAGGTGCGCCATGCAATCGCCTTATCGCGCCCGACTGGCGCACACAGCTCTCGTCGTCTGCGCCGCGCTGCTTGCAGCGTGTGCCGCGCCCGAACCACCGCTTCCCGATTACCGCAACATCGTCGTCGCCGCCGATCGCCTGGACGCCGATCGCGTGCTCGACCAGCGCCGCAAGCCCGAGCAATTGCTCGAGTTCTACGGCGTGCGCCCCGGCATGCGCGTGCTCGACGTGAGCGCGGGCCGCGGCTACAACAGCGAGCTGCTCGCGCGCGCGGTCGGACCCGCCGGCCGCGTGTATGCGCATACGAGCCCGTCGATGAGCTTTCCTGCCGCGAAAGCCGCGCTCGAAGAGCGGCTGAAGCGGCCGGTCATGCGTAACGCGGTGCTGGTCAACCGCGAGTTCGAAGATCCCGTGCCGCCGGACGTGCGCAATCTCGATCTCGTCACCTTCAACTTCAACTATCACGACGTCGTGTGGCTCGGCACCGACCGCGCGCGCATGAACCGCGCGATCTTCCAGGCGCTGAAGCCGGGCGGGGTGTACATCGTCGCAGACCACTCGGCGAAACCGGGAGCCGGCGTAAGCGTCGCGAAGAGCCTGCACCGCATCGAGGAAAGCGTGGTGCGGCAGGAGGTGCTCGCGGCGGGCTTCAAGCTCGTCTCCGTCGGCGACTTCCTGCGCAATCCGGCCGATCCGCGCGACGTGCCGGTCCAGAAGAACACGGTGCCGAACGACGAGTTCGTGCTGAAGTTCGTCAGACCCTAGGGAGAGGGCGTGAAGAAGACGTTGGAAAAGACGGGGGTGTTCGCGTTGAGCCTCGCGCTCGTCGCATGCACCGCGTATTCCGCACAGAAGGAGCTCGAGCGCACCGGTGGACCGTATGTGCCGACGCCGCAGATCGTCGTGGACGAAATGCTGCGCATGGCGCGCGTCGGTCCGAAAGACTTCATCGTGGATCTCGGCTCCGGCGACGGCGTCATCGTGCTCACCGCCGCCCGCCAGTACAAAGCCCGCGGCTACGGGGTCGATATCGACGCCGAGCTCGTCAGCCGGAGCAACGCGGAAGCGCAGCGACTCGGCCTCGCGGACCGCGCCTCGTTTCACGTGCGGGACGTGTTCAAGGCGGACCTCTCGAAAGCCTCCGTCATCACGCTGTATCTGCTGCCGTCGATGATGGTCAACCTGCGGCCCAAGATCTACATCGAGCCGCCGCCCGGCACGCGCGTCGTGTCCCACGATTACCGCTTCGATGACTGGCAGCCCGACGATCTCATCGAGCTCGACGTACCGGAGAAGGAGAAGGTGAACGGCGTGCCCAAAGCCACGATCCTGCTGTGGATCGTGCCCGCGAAGGTGGCGGGGCGCTGGCGCCTCGAAGTCGACGGTGAAGGCGGCTACGACGTGAACCTGCGGCAGACGTATCAGGTGCTCGACGGCTCGGCGAGCGCCGCGGGCAAGGCGCTCAAGATCTCGGCCGGGCGGCTGCGCGGAACGGATATCCGGCTCACGGCCGCAGGAAGCGGCCTGCGCCGTGAGTTCAGCGGAACGGTGTCCGGCGACAGGATGCAAGGCACTGTCGATCTCGGCGGCGGGCGCACCGCGAAGTGGATTGCGAAGAAAGTCTAGTCGTCAGCTTGCTACGGCGATGCGGCGTCAGAGCCGATCCGTCGCCCCGCCTGGTGCCGCAAAGCGTGTCCGTCGAGCGCGAAACCCGGTTCGCGGCGGCCAGTCAACACACGACAGGCCGCACACGAACCGCGCGATCGACGGACTGCGGCACAAGTCGGTGCGCCGGCTCGTCTCTGCCGCCGCGAGGCATGCCCAAGCTTTTCAGCTAAACCGCGCTAGGGCCGAACGCGCGGTGGAGGTGATTCGGCGAGCCGATTTGTGCCGCAGTCATTGCGGCCGGCGCTTCGTGTGCGGGTAGTCGTGTTTTGACTGCCCGCCGCGAAGCGGGTTTCCGGCTGCAATGACGCGCTTTGCGGCACATGAGGGTCGACGAATCGCCTCCACCGCGCCTTCCGAGCGGCGCGAGCCGCGAAGCACGTCTAATTGACGAGTAGCGCCGCGGGAGCGTCGCGCACGACCGTTTTTCTGTAAATCATCTGTGTTTGCGCGAAGTCGTGGGCCGCGCGATTGACGGCGTCGGTGACGACCGTGCCGCCGGTCGCGAGCTCCGGCGTGAGCGGCGCCGGCGCCGAGAGCATCGTCCAGAGCGTGTCGGCGTGCCGCGGCGGCAGATAGGAGAGCGTCACCTTCGCCGGCGCAGCGAGCGGATGCGCGGACGCGACGACGAAGCTGTTCACGTGCGGCCCGTGGCTCGGCGGCCGGTGCAGCGCGAGATGCGGCAGCTCGGACCGGATCGTCGCCAGCACGTGCGCGTAGGCCTGCGGCCGGTCCAGGTCGGCGAACGTGTTGAACACCGCGACGCCGCGCGCGCCGAGACAGCGCTTGAGATCGGCGAAGAAGTCGCGCGTGACGAGGTAATCCGGGGTGCCGTCACCGTGAAAGAGATCCACGATCACGACGTCGTAGCCGCCGTCGCAGCGGCGCACGAACGTGCGCGCGTCGGTGAGGTGCGTGCGAACGGCCGACGGATCGAACCCGAAATACGTCCGCGCCGCGCGCGGCGCGTTGGGATCGATATCGACGACTGCGGTGCTCACGCCGCTTCGCGCGAGCGCCATCGGGACCATGCCCGCGCCGAGACCCAGCACCAGCGCCGAGCGCAAGCCCGGGCTGTAGGCGCGCGCGAGCGCTTCGAGCGCGTAGGTGTAGAACGAGGTCGAGCGGCCGGCGGAATCCGCGGTGTTCTGCGTGAGACCGTCGTGAAAGTACATCCGCAGGAACTGCGGCTCGGACGTGACCTGCCGCAGCACCTTCACCGTGCCGAAGAGCGAGCTGTAGGCCGCTTCGACGCGCCACGTCGTTCCCGCGTAAGCGAATGCTCCGGCGCGACCGGTGTGGCCGTCTGCGTTCCACAGCAGAAGCGCGCCCAGCGCGATCGCCCCGGTCGCTGTGGCCGTTACCAGCGGTTTCCCGGCGACGCGCTCGCGGGCGAATGCCACCAGCGCGATCGCGAGCGAGGCCAGCACGATCGCGATACCCAGCACGGCCGTGAAGTTGCTCATGTGGGGAATGATCGCGAACGCCGTGACGATGACGCCGGCGACGGAACCCACGGTGCTCACGAAAAACACCCGGCCGGCGCCGGCATCGCCGATGCCGCCGGTGTGCTGCCGGCGCACCAGGATCGCGACCAGCAGCGGGTTCATCGCCGACGCCGCGACGAGCGGAACGAACAACAGCACGAGGCAGGCTGCGAACGCGCCGGCCAGCAAGCTGCCCGCCGCCAGTGTCGCGAACGCCTGCGGGTAGGCGAAACAGGCGGCGACGAGCGCCAGCCCCGCGAGCGCGGGCATCAGCGCATACAGCTGCAGCAGCCGTCCCGGCGTCACTTCCGCGCTGCGTCTCGCGGCGAGCACTCCGCCGAGCCAGTAGCCGATCGCGAGCGCGACGAGCGTGATCGACAGTATCCCGGTCCAGATATAGAGGCTCACGCCGAAGTAGGGCATCATGATCCGGGAGGCGAGCAATTCGAGCGCGAGAATCGCGCCGCCTGAGACGAAGATCACTGCGTACAGCAACATCGGAGCACCGGGAGAGCGGCTATAATCGCCGGCTGCCAATCTAGCACGTCAGCCGGAGCCCCATCCTTGCAGCAGATCCGTACCCGCAACGCGCTGCGCGCGTGCGCGCTTGCATTCGTCGCGTCCGCGCTGCTCGTCTCGCGTGCGTTCGCGCAGGTGCCGTACGTGCCGACGCCGCAGGAGGTGGTCGACCGCATGCTCGAGATCGCGAAGGTCGGTCCTCAGGATTACCTGATCGATCTCGGCTCCGGCGACGGCCGCATCGTCGTCACTGCCGCGAAAAAGCACGGCGCCCGCGGTTTCGGCGTCGATCTGAATCCGGTGCGCATCGAGGAAGCCGAAGAGAACGCCAAACGGGCCGGTGTCGCCGATCGTGTCGCCTTCTACCAGCGCGATCTGTTCGAGACCGATCTCGAAGCCGCCACGGTGATCACGATGTACCTGTTGCCGCGCGTGAATCTCCAGCTCCGGCCGAAGCTCCTCGACCTCAAGCCGGGCACGCGCATCGTGTCGCACGATTTCAGCATGGCGGAGTGGAAGCCGGACCAGCACGAGCAGGTGCAGGCGAAGGACAAGTACGGCGACGTCGGCGGTTTGAGCGATATCTATTACTGGGTCGTGCCGGCGAAGGCGGCGGGCACGTGGCGCTCGCAGCTCGAGCTGCGCGGAAAGCCGGTCCAGTACGACATCGCGGTCGTGCAGCAATTCCAGAGGGTCACCGGCACCGCGCGCGTCGGCGGCAGGACGGTGAAGATCACGAACGGCCGTCTCGAAGGCGAAAACATCTTTTTCGAGTTCACCGCGGACGTCAACGGCGCGCCGGTGAAGCACGTTTTCAGCGGCAAAGTGGCCGGCGACGCGATCAGCGGGATTGCGGAGCTCTCCGGCGCAAGGCTGCAGGCGAAAGTCGAATGGAGCGCGAACCGCACATGATCCGGATCAAATCTTTCCTGCTGCTCGCGTTGGGGCTGCTGGCCGCGCTCGGCGCGTTCGCGCAGGACTACGGCGACACCCCCTACGTCCAGACGCCTCAGAACGTCGTGGACAAGATGCTCGAAGTCGCCAAAGTAGGCCCGAAGGATTTCGTGATCGACCTCGGTTCCGGCGACGGCCGCATGATCATCACGGCGGCGAAGAAGCACGGCGCGCGCGGCTTCGGGGTGGACCTCGACCGGCGGCTGGTCACGCTCGCCAACCGCCTCGCGGCCAAAGCCGGCGTTTCGGAGCGCGCGGCGTTCTACGAGCGCGACATCTACCAGACCGACGTGAGCCCCGCGAGCGTCGTCACGATCTACCTGCTCCCCGAAGTGAACCTGATGATGCGCCCGATCCTGCTCTCGAAGCTGAAGCCGGGAACGCGCGTCGTCTCGCACGATTACGACATGGGCGAATGGCCGCCCGATCTGTCGTTCACGATGGACGCGCCGGGCAAGCCGGTCGGCCGGGATGCGAAAAGCAAAGTGTTCTACTGGGTGGTGCCGGCGAAGGCGAGCGGGCGTTGGCTGTGGCAGATGCCGGGCGAGGCCGGCGCGCAGCGCAGGTTCGAGCTCGCGCTCGACCAGAGCTTCCAGAAAATCGAAGGCACGCTCAGGATCGACGGTCGCACGGCCGCGCTCGAGCATGCGAAGCTCGTCGGCGACCGGCTCACGTTCGCGGCGAGAACCGATCCGAACGCGGCGACGCGCTACGAATTCGACGGCCGCATCTACAACAACGCCCTCGAAGGCACCGTACGCACCATTTCGGCCGGAGCGAGCGCGCGCGATCAGAAGTGGAGCGCGGCTCGCACCGAAATCTGGGAGCCGCGGCATTTCCTGCTGCCGCCGCCCACGCTGATCCCGCCGCAGTGACGCGCGCGGCGCAGCTCTTCGCGGCGCTCGCGCTGGCCGCGTTCAGCGCGCTTGCGGGCGCGGCGGCGACGCCGGACATTCCCACGCCTTACGTGCCGTCGACCGACTTGAACGTCGACGAGATGCTGCGCCTTGCGCAGGTGCGGCCCGGCGACCTCGTGTACGACCTCGGCTCGGGCGACGGTCGCATCGTGATCGCGGCGGCGCGCGACTGGGGCGCACGCGGTGTCGGCGTCGAGCTCGATTCCAAGCTCGTCGCGCAGAGCCGCGAGCGGGCGCAGCAGGAAGGCGTGGCGGACCGGGTGTCGTTCCAGCAGGGCGACGTACTGAAAGCGCCGATCGGCGATGCGACCGTCGTCACGATGTATCTGCTCACACCGCTGGTCGAGCGCCTCAAGCCGAGACTTTTGGCGGAGCTCAAGCCCGGCACGCGGATCGTCGCGCACGAGTACGGCTTCAGCGACTGGAAGGCGGACCGGCACGTCCAGGTTTCGAAGAACTTCTATCTCTACGTCGTGCCAGCCTCCGTCGCAGGCAAATGGAAGCTCGCGCTGACGCTGCCTGCGGGCGTGCGCGAGTACGACCTCGAGCTCACGCAGCGCTACCAGGACGTCAAAGGCGGCGCGCGCGTCGCCGGCGGTTATCTGCCGGCGTTCGAGCCGCGCATCACGGGCGAGCGCGTCGCGTTCGTCCTGGTCGATGACAACGCCACGTACCGCTTCGAGGGGCGCGTCTCGACGCACCTCATGGAAGGCGTCGTGCGGTGGGGACCCGGGCCGCGACAGCAGGAAGGCACGTGGCGCGCGGTGCGGGCGACGGCGGTCACGGAAGGGTGATGGCAGGAGATCACGGGGAGTGGAACCGCCGCCGCTTCCTTGCCGGCGGGGTCGCGCTGGCGGCTGCGTCGGGCATTCCCATCGCCGCGTTCTCGCAGTTCTTCGACGTGCCCTTCGTGCCGACACCGCAGGTCGTGGTGGATGAGATGCTGCGGCTCGCGAGCGTCGGTCCGAACGACGTCGTGTACGACCTCGGCTCCGGAGACGGGCGCATCGTGATCACGGCCGCGCGCAAATTCGGCGCGCGCGCGGTCGGCGTCGAGCTCGATTACCACCTGCTCATCCAGAGCGAGGAGAGCGCACGCCAGGCGAGCGTCGAGAATCGCGTGAAGTTCCTCCAGCAGGATTTCTTCAAGACCGATTTCAGCGAAGCGACGGTGGTCACGCTGTACCTGATCCCGCCCGTCATGCGGCGGCTGCGCGAACGCATGCTGAAGCTGCGGCCCGGCACGCGGCTGGTCGCGCACGACTTCGATTTCGAAGACTGGAAGCCGGACCGCAAGACTACGATCCGCAAGAATGTGTTCCTGTGGATCGTGCCGGCGCAGGTCCAGGGCCGCTGGCAGGTGCGCGCGGCACTGCCCGAAGGCGAGCTCGCATTCGTGGTCGAGCTGCGCCAGAAATATCAGGAGCTCGACGGCTTCACGCGCTTCGACGGCCAGCCCGGCGGGCTGTGGGAGCCGGCGCTCGACGGCGATCGCATCCGCTTCGCGGCGGTGGACGGCCGCGACCGCGACAACGAATCGACGCTGTATTTCGAAGGCCGCGTGGGCCCCGCTGTCATGGAAGGCGAAGGCACCCGCGGCGTCGGCAACCAGCAGAGACGGTTCAAATGGCGCGCGGCGCGGCTGGGCGACGTGCCGCCGCTCAAGACTCAGAAGAAGTGACGCAGTGACGCAGTGACGCGGTGACGAAGTGATGAAAAATCGTAGGCGCCTTGGCTCACCGACCGTGCTGGCTCTGATCTCGGTGCTCGCGCTGCCGCACTTCGCGCGGGCGCAGGACGCCGACGTGCCGTACGTCCCCACGCCGATGAACGTGGTGGATGCGATGCTCCAGATCGCCAAGGTCGGACCGCAGGATTTCGTGATCGACTTGGGCTCGGGCGACGGCCGGATCGTAATCGTCGCGGCCAGGAAGTACGGCGCGCGCGGGCTGGGCGTCGAGCTCGACGGCGCACTGGTGAGCGATGCGCGGCGCGAGGCGGCGCGCCAGGGCGTCGCGGGCAAGGTGGAGTTTCGCGCGGAGAACCTGTTCATCACCGAGCTCGAGCGCGCGACCGTGCTCACAACGTATCTCTACCCGCGGTTGAACCTGCAACTGCGGCCGCGGATTTTCGAGCAGCTCAAGCCCGGCACCCGGGTCGTATCGCACGAGTTCGACTTCGGCAACTGGAAGCCCGACGCGCGCGTGACGGTCCCCGTGCCGGAGAAGCGGTATGGACCGCCGCGCAGCGATGTGCTGATGTGGATCGTGCCCGCGAACGCTGCGGGCACATGGCAGTGGCGGGCGCAGATCGAGGGCCGGGAGCTCGCCTGCGAGGTGACGTTCCAGCAGGTGTTTCAGGAGATTCGTGGAAGCGCGCGCGCGGCCGGCGCGCCGGCCCGGATCGAAAACGCGCGTCTGCGCGGCACCGAGCTCGCTTTCGTGCTCGTCACGAGCCTCGACGGACGCGAAGTGCGGCAGGAGCTCGCCGGGCGCGTCGCGGGCGATACCATACGCGGTAGCGCGAAGCTCGGCGGCACGCAGACGCAGTGGCAGGCCGCGCGCGTCAAAGCCGGCCGGATCGAAATCGAGGCTGCGGCGCGTGAGGCGCGCGTCGCCTTCAATTGACTTAACAAGGGGGTACTCATGCACTGGATGCAAAAAATCGCGGCCGCGTTCGCGGCCGCACTGGCGGCCGGGTTCCTGCCGGCCGGCGCCGCGGCACAGGAAGGCCGCGGCGACGTCGTGTACGTGCCGACGCCGCAGATCGTCGTCGACGAGATGCTGCGCCTGGCGAAGATCGGTCCGCAGGATTTTCTGATCGATCTCGGTTCCGGCGACGGCCGTATCGTGATCACCGCGGCCAAGAAATTCGGCGCGCAGGGCTTCGGCGTGGACCTCGACTCCTACCTGCTCGGGCAGGCCCGCGCCGGCGCTCAGAAAGAGGGCGTCTCGGAGCGCGCGCGGTTCGTCGAGCAGAACCTGTTCGAGACCGATCTCTCCAAGGCGACGGTCGTCTCGAGCTACCTGCTGCCCGAGATGAACCTGAAGCTTCGTCCGAAGATTCTCGCGCTCAAGCCCGGAACGCGCGTCGTGGCGCACGACTACCACATGGGCGAGTGGCTTCCGGACCAGCAGGCCGACATCACCGTGCCGGAGAAAGTTGTCGGCACGCCCGGCGTGAGCTACATCTATCTCTGGATCGTGCCCTCGAAGCTCGCCGGCAAGTGGCAGACGCAGGTCAATGCAGGGGGGCAGCCGGCGCAGTACGAGCTCGCGTTCGACCAGTCCTTCCAGATCCTCGAAGGGACGCTGCGCGCCGGCGGCGCGAGCACGCGGGTGTTCGGCCGTGTGAACGGAGACCAGGTGACGTTCGCGACTTTGCCGAAAGGCAGCCCGGGGGGGCTCCGTCACGAGTTCAGCGGCCGCGTGGTCGGTGACACGATCGAAGGCACCGTGCGGCTCGGAGAAGGCGCCGCGGCGAGACAGGCGCCGTTCACCGCGAAGCTTACGGCGCGCGGCGAGCTGAGACGCGCATCCGACGAGCGCGGCGACTAGGAACGCTCATGGCCCAGACCCCGCAGGCCGGCGCGCCGAAGGCGACGCTGACGCTGTTCGACGCGATCACGATGATCGTCGGTCTGATCGTCGGGGCCGGTATCTTCGGCACGCCCTCGATCGTCGCCGGGGCGATCGGCGGCGAGGCGAGCCTCATCGCCGTGTGGGTCGCGGGCGGTGTGTTCTCGATCATCGGCGCGCTGTGCTACGCGGAGCTCGCGACCGCCTTTCCCTCGGCGGGCGGCGAGTATCACTTCCTGCAGCGCGCGTACGGCCGCTCGCTCGCGTTTCTGTACGGCTGGGCGCGCATGACCGTGATCGTCGCCGGCTCGATCGCGGTCTTCGCGTATCTCTTCGGCGACTACATGTCGCGCGTGGTGAGCTTCGGCGCGCACTCGTCGGCGATCTGGGCGGCGATCGTGGTCGTAGCGCTGACGCTCGTGAATTATCTCGGCATACGCGAAGGCAAGACGACGCAGAACATTTTCACGGTGCTCGAGGTCGGCGGCCTCGTGCTCATCGTAGTGGCGGGACTCTTCCTCGCACCGGAGCCTGTCGCACCGGCGCCCGCGGCTCCGGGGTCGTCTGGTCCGTGGTACATGGGCCTCGGTCTCGCGACCGCCATGCTGTTCGTGCTGTTCACGTACGGCGGGTGGAACGACGCCGCATACATTTCGGCGGAAGTGCGCGACCGCGAGCGCAACATGGTGCGTGCGCTGTTGATCGCGATCTCGCTCGTGACGGTGATCTACCTCCTGGTGAATCTCGCGTACATGAAAGGCCTGGGGTACGCCGCGATGGCGCGCTCGGATGCGGTTGCCGCGGATCTCATGAAGGCGGTATGGGGCACGACCGGCGAGAAGGTGATCTCGATCATGATCGCGATCGCGGCGCTCACTTCGGTCAACGGATCGATCATCGTGGGCGCGCGTTCGAATTACGCGCTCGGGCGCGACTGGCCGCTGCTCGCGTATCTCGGCCGCTGGGACGAACGCAGCGGCTCGCCGCGTGCCGCGATGATCGTGCAGGGCGCCATCGCGCTGGTGCTGGTCGGACTGGGCGCGACCCAGAAGGCCGGCTTCAAGGCGCTCGTGGAGTACTCGCTGCCGGTGTTCTGGGGATTCTTCATGCTGACCGGCATCGCGCTCTTCGTGCTGCGGCTGCAGGAGCCGAATGCGCCCCGGCCGTTTCGCGTGCCGGGCTACCCGGTGACGCCTGCGACCTTCGTGCTGGTGTGCGCGTGGCTCTTCTGGAAGAGCCTCGAGTTCCACCGCGCGAACGCGCTCGTCGGCCTGGGTGTGCTCGCGATCGGGGCGGTGGTGATGCTCGTCGCCGGCCGCCGCCGCACGCCTTAGAACAGCCGAGCGATCCGTAGGGTTGCTGCCAGCACACCCTACGAGTTCCGGCGGCACAACTCGGTGCGCCGGCTCGGCTCTGCGGCCGCGAGGCGCCCTAAGCTTTGTGGCTCATTCGGGCTCAGGGGCGAGCGCGCGGTGGAGGTGATTGGGCGAGCCGATTTGTGCCGCAGTCATTGCAGCCGGCGCTTCGTGTGCGGGCTGTCGTGTGTTGACTGCCCGCCGCGAAGCGGGTTTCCGGCTGCAATGACGCGGTTTTGCGGCACCATGAGGGTCGACGAATCACCTCCACCGCGCCTGCGGCGCGTCGCAAAGACACCGCAGGTTAGGCGGATGAGACGAATCTTCAGAATAGCCTGTTGAATCTTCGCACCTAGAAGAGCCGGCAGAGCAACTGAAAGGGTGCGGCGAAGAGCCCGATGATCCACACGCCCGCGGCTGCCGCGCCGAGCAGCGCCGATACGCCGAGCCGCGGCTTCTCCTTCGCGTCGACGAGCGATGGCAGCGAGGCACTGATCGCGACGACGGCAATGCCCGACCAGAAGTACGCCGACAAACCCCATGCGCACGAGTGCGGCGCCGCGACGAACGCGAAGACGAGCAGCGCCGTCCACAGCGCTGCCGCGGGCACAACCGATCGCCTGCGGCTCATGGCTTTGGGGCGCCCGATCGAGCGCGTGCGATTTCCGGCCCGGTCACGATGCGCTCGATGTGCGGGGGATGTTCCACCGCGTGCACCAGCGCGGCGATCATCTCTTCGAGATTGACGAGCCCCAGCCGCAGCGCGAGATCGCGCGTGGGCTTCAGCCGCTCGAGCACCGCGTAGACCGGTGCCATCGCGAGCGGCCAATAGTGGCCGGGGCCGCGTCGGGCGAGCACGCGCACGGTGTGACCGCGCGAGAGCAGGACGGGCACGAGGGCGGCGCCCAGGTAACCGGTGCCACCCGTCACGAAAATGTCGTGCCGCGTCACCTGAATTCGGGACCGAGCTCGCGATGATCGACCAGCGACTCGCAGCGCTGGGTATGCACGCCGAGGATGTTCTTGCGGTCGGCGGCGGCGTAGATGCGTGTAACCGTTTCGTAGCCGCCGGCGCGGATCTGCGCCACCGGCGGAGAAGTCAGCACGATTCTGCGCTCGTCGCCGCTCACCGCGCGCGTCACGCTGAGGACCGCCTTCTCGCTCGGGTTCTGGAACTCGGTTTCGAGCAGCGCCCCCCGGGGCAGCGGCCGCACGACGTCCAGCGCGATCTGGAAGCGCGCCGAGCGGTCTTTGCTTTCGAGCACGACGCTGCAGAGACTCGTCGTGAAGTAAGACTGCGCTTTGTCTTGCTGCATGAAGCGCATCGCGCCGCATCCCGCAAGGAGCGCCGGGACGGCGGCGACGAGCACCACATGGGCTGCGTGCCGCACGCGCGGCCGGATCAAGCGACCCGCGTGGGTGCGGACGTCATCCGCCGTGCCGCGAGCAGCACGGCGCACGCGACCAGCGCATCGAGCACGGCGTAGAACGCGCTCGCGAGCCCCGGCGGATTGGTGGTGACGAGCGCGATCACCGGCACTTCGCGCGCCCACGTCCAGTTGCCGAGCCACGTGCCGTAGAGCTCCAGCGCGAGCGCGAGCAGGAACGTGCTCGCATAGAGCGGCCGGTTGTGCGGCATCGCGAGCGCGATGATGGCGAGCGCCGCGAGGAGCGGCAGCGCGAACGTATCGAAACCCGTGACGGCCGCCGCCACCGCATACGCGCCCGCGCACACCAGCACCGCGTCGGCGGCGCGTCCTTTCAGCCGCTGCGCGAGGAGCAGTGCGAGCATCAGCAGCAGCACGTGTCCCGGCGGAACGAACATGGGTACGTTCTCGAGCCGGTACGTGTAGAGGCCCCACACGAGCGACAGAAAAAGCTCGCCCGCGGTCGCGATGACGAGGCATGCGAGCAGCGCCCGGCGTTCCGTTATGCTGACACGGCCGAGGAGATAGAAGAGCAGGACCCAGTACACGGCGCTCAGCGCCACCTGGCCGACGAGGTCGGTGCTGACATCGACCACGAGCCCCACGGCGATCGCGGCGACGATCAGCGCCACGTGACCGGCACCGATTCCGCGAAGCGCGTAGGCGGCTGTCACGCCTGCTGCAGGTCCAGCGGAAGAACGCGCTTCTTCACGCGGCATTCTTCGACGTGCGTGCGCAGGAGCTCGTAGACGTGCTCGCTTTCGCGCAGACCCCGCAGCACGATCACGGGGTTGGAGGTGTCGGCGGTGCGCAGCGTGACGGTGCCCAGAGAGAAGATGCGCAGCCAGAAGGGCTGCTCGAGCTTGTAGTCCTGCGCGCGGTAGAGCTCGAGCTCGTCGAGCTCCTTGTTGAGCACGCCCTCGCGCATTTTCAGCCGTTCGGTCGTGAGCTCGTAGCGCGTGTTGCGCAGCACGAGCCACTTCCAGATCGCGATGAAGACCGGCACGACGAGCCAGAAGGTGAGGCCGCACACGATGTACAGCGGCAGGTTCAATACCTGCGACGGTGAGCCGCTCCAGACTGTCTCGTCTTTCGCCATGCTAGTCGATCGACTTGATGCCGTATTCCTTCACCGCCTTCGACCAGCGCGCGATCTCCGAACGCAGGTACTTGGCGAAGGCTTCGGGCGTCGTCGGCGACGGATCGTAGCCGCGGGAGGTCAGGATCTTCGATACCTCGGCGCTGTTGAGCGTCGCGACGATGTCCCGATTGAGCCGGTCGATGACCGGCCGCGGCGTTTTCGCGGGCGCCATGATCCCGTACCAGCCGCTCACTTCGAAGCCCTTGTAACCGGACTCGTTCATCGTCGGGATGTCCGGGAGCTGGGGTGAGCGCTTGAGCGTCGTCACCGCGAGACCGCGGATTTTCCCCGCCTTGATCTGCGGGAGCGCGGCGCCCGGCCCGGAGAAGCTGGTCTGGATCTCGTTCTGGAGGAGCGCCGCGATCGTCGGCCCCGAGCCGCGGTAGGGCACGTGCGTGAGCTTGACTTTGGCCGTGCGGAAAAACACTTCCTGCATGACGTGCGCGGTGACGTTGCCCGAGCCGTAGTTGAGCGCGCCGGGCTTCGCCTGCGCGAGCTTCACGAACTCGGCCAGCGTTTTCGCCGGCACGGTCGGGTTGACGGCCATGATGTACGGCTGGCTGATCAGCTGCGTGATCGGTGCGAAATCCTTGAGCACGTCGAACGGCACGTTGGGCGTGACCGCGGGCGCCACGGCCGTTGCCCCGATCTCCGCGATGACGAGGGTGTAGCCGTCCGGCGCGGCGGTGGCGGCGATGTGCGTGCCGACGATGCCCTGCGCCGCCCCGCGATTGTCGATGACGACCTGCTGCCCCAGGCGCTGCGATAGCCCGGGCGCGATCGTGCGTGAAACGAGGTCGGTGCCGCCGCCGGGCGGAAACGGCACGATCAGGCGGACTGGACGGTCGGGGTAGCCCCCGGCTTTGTCGGCGGCCACGGCCGGGGCGGCAAGCGCGCCGGCCACTGCGGTCAAAACCAGCGCGCCGGCGGCGCACGAGCGGGTACGTCTCATTTTTGCTTCTCCTCGGAATGCAGGCGGCGTTCGAGCCTTGAAATTGTAGCTGAGCGCCCCGATATCCTTGCGGTCGTTCAGGAGGACCCCACATGGCAGAAACCCAGACCCGCGAAACGCTCGGCTTCCAGGCCGAAGTCAAACAGCTACTGAAGCTGATGATCCACTCCTTGTACAGCAACAAGGAGATCTTTCTGCGGGAGCTCGTCTCGAACGCGTCGGACGCCGCCGACAAGCTGCGCTTCGAGGCGCTCACCGACAAGGCGCTCTATGAAGCCGATCCGGAGCTGAGGATACGCGTCGCGTTCGACAAGGCCGCGCGCACCATCACCGTATCGGACAACGGCATCGGCATGTCGCGCCAGGAAGTCGTCGAGAACATCGGCACGATCGCGAAGTCCGGCACGCGGGAGTTCTTCGACAAGCTGACCGGCGACGACGCGAAGGACGCGCATCTGATCGGTCAGTTCGGCGTGGGTTTCTATTCGAGCTTCATCGTTGCGGACAAGGTGACGCTCACGACCCGCCGCGCCGGGCTCACGCCGGAGCACGGCGTGAGATGGGAGTCCGACGGCAGCGGCGAGTACACGATCGAGACCGTCGAGCGGCCGCAGCGCGGCACCGAAGTCACGCTCCACCTGCGCGAAGGCGAGGACGATCTATTGAACGGCTTCAGGCTGCGCTCGATCATCCGCAAGTACTCGGACCACATCACGCTTCCGATCCTCATGAAGAAAGAGGAGTGGGACGAGAAGCAGGGCGAGAACAAGCCGACCGACGAAGACGAGACGGTCAATCAGGCCGGCGCGCTGTGGGCGCGGTCGAAGAGCGAGATCACCGAGGCGCAGTACCACGAGTTCTACAAGCACGTCGCGCACGATTTCGAGGCGCCGCTCGCCTACACGCACAACAAGGTCGAGGGCACCAAGGAATACACGCAGCTCCTCTACATCCCGTCGCATGCCCCGTTCGATCTATGGGATCGCGAGCATCGCCGCGGCATCAAGCTCTACGTGCGGCGCGTCTTCATCATGGACGATGCCGAGCACCTGATGCCGCTGTACCTGCGCTTCGTGCGCGGCGTGATCGATTCCAACGATCTGCCGCTCAACGTCTCGCGCGAGATCCTTCAGGAGTCGCGCGACGTCGAGATGATCCGCGCGGGCAGCGTGCGCCGGGTGCTCTCGATGCTCGAAGACCTGGCGGAGAACCACAAGGACAAGTTCGTGACCTTCTGGAAGGAGTTCGGCCGGGTGTTCAAGGAAGGACTCGGCGAGGACCACGCGAACCGCGAGCGCGTCGCGAAGCTCTGTCGCTTCGCCTCCACGCACAAGGACACGGAAGACGAGGACGTGTCGCTCGCCGATTACGTCTCGCGCATGAAGGAAGGGCAGGAGAAGATCTACTACGTCACGGCCGAGACCTTCGCCGCCGCCAAGAACAGCCCGCACCTGGAGATCTTCCGCAAAAAAGGTATCGAGGTCCTGCTGCTCACCGACCGCGTGGACGAGTGGGCGCTTTCGTTCCTGACGGAATTCCAGGGCAAGCCGCTCCAGAGCGTGGCGAAAGGCGGTCTCGACCTCGGCAAGCTCGCGGACGAAGCGGAGAAGAAAGAGCAGGAAAAAGAAGCCGGCGAGTACAAGGAGCTGATCGAGCGGGTGAAGAAAGCGCTGGGCGAGAAGGTGAAGGACGTGCGCGTGACGCAGCGGCTCACCGATTCACCGGTCTGTCTCGTCGCCGACGAGCACGACATGGGCATGCACCTCGAGCGGCTGCTCAAGGCCGCGGGGCAGAAAGTGCCCGGGTCCAGGCCGATTCTCGAAGTGAATCCGCATCATCCGCTGGTGGAGCGGCTGAAAACCGAATCCGACGAGGTGCGCTTCGGTGACTGGAGCCAGGTGCTGTTCGATCAGGCGCTGCTCGCCGAGGGCGGTCAGCTCGAAGATCCAGCCGGTTTCGTGAAGCGCCTGAACCAGCTCATCCTGGCGGTGTAGACAGCGTCACGGCCCGATCGGCAGCCAGCCGGATCGCCACGCGAAGAGCAGCGCCGCCACTCCCGTAAGAGCGAGAAGCACGGCATATGCGACAGCATGCGACTCGGCAAACGGATCGCGCCGCTGCCGCTCGGGGCGCGGCGGCAGCTTCGGCATGCGCGACAACGACGCGCCCAGCGGCACGTTGATGCGCATCCGTCCGTTTATAGCCCAGCCGCTCGCATCGAGTATGGGCCCGAGGCTCCGCTGACGCAGCTTGAGCCACGCGATCACGACGCTCGGGCCGGAAATGGCGAGGACGATGCCGACGAGCGCGAGCGGAATCCAGAGCCCGAGGTCGATGAACTTCGAGAACACGCCGACGATGACAGTGCTGATGCTGCCGAGCGCAACGCCGAGCGCTGCGACGGTGCCGACGTCTATGCGGCGCTGACGCGCCGCGGCCGCGGGCGCCTGCGCCGGCGGACTCGGTTTGGCGACGTTTGCGGCGAGCGCGCTGAGCTTGCCCTGTGCGTCCTTGTCGGCCGCGCCTGCGCGCTTGGCGACCTGCTCCTCGATCATGCGCACGAATTTTTTATACGGCGAGAAGAACGCCTGCCGGATGCTGATCGGGTTCTCCACGATCTTCGTGATCGTCGCATCCCAGTCGCGGCCTTTGCGGTCGTAGAACACGCCGTTGCGGCCGACGAGCAGGTAATCGACGTCGCCGGCCGTGAACGCTGCCGCGATGGTCATCTTATCCTTGCCGCGCGTGCAGTCGAGGTAGGCGAGGTACGCCTTGGCAAGGCCGGCGAGAGTCGCGTGCTTCGCCGCGTCGTGGACCCGCACGGTCAAGTCGCAGCTTCGGGCGTCCAGGTACAGCGTGCCCGCCTGGAAGGTCGCGTGTTCGCGGCGATAGAACTCCGAGAAGGAGACGAAATTGTTCAGGAAATGGACGAGATCGCGTTTGAAACGCACGAGCTTTTCCAGATCGCGCAGGCGCGCGGATTGTGCGTTCGCGTCTTCGTCTTTCGCGATGAGCTCGTAGAGGCGTCCTTTCAGATCCTGCTGCACGATTTCGCGCACGCGGTCGAGCCCGAGTTTCACGATGCTGGTTTGCGGCCGTGAGTCCAGCCATTTTTCGCAGGGCGCGAGCTTTGCCTGGACGCTGCGCCAGTCTTCTTCGGTGAGCTCCACAACGATGCGTCCGAGAAGGGGCTCGAGGACGCGCTCGCGCAGCGCGTCCAGTCGTCCTCGCCACGCCGGGTTCACGCCTTGCGTGAGCGGCAGCGGGCGGCCCGGCTCGATGATCGCGAGCGGAAGATCGGCGATCTCCGGCGAGTCGGCACGCAGCGTCTGCGTCGCCATGTCGCGATAGACGCTGCGCGCGGGGTTGAGCGCGGCGACCGCCGCGGGATCGTAGGCCGTTACGGTCGTGCGCGCGAAATAGTCGTCGATCTTTTCGCGTACCGCGAGCGCGGCTTCCGAGGCGCCGAGCGTCGCCTCCCCGAGCGGCAGCGTCGCAGGATCGGCCTCGCCTCGACTGCGCCACTGCTCGAGCGCGTGCGCCTCGGTGAAGAAGGCATCGAGCTTCGCGCGATCGATGCCGGGGTGGCCGCTGCGGTCGGTGACGCTGCCGTGCGTCTCGATGATCTCGTTCACGAGACGCTCGAGCGTCTCGTCTTGTGCCGCCGCCGCGGGCACGACGCCGTCGCCGTTGAACGGCAGCGCGTCGAAATGATCGATGCGCTCCGCGACATCCGCGAGGCCGATCGGCCCGGCGTGCGGTTTTCCTGCGCGATCGAGCACGTCGCGCGCTTCGGCGGCCAGCGCCGAACCCTCTGGCGTGCTGTCGTCGAGGGCTGAAATCTCGATCGTGTCGCCGCCGGTGAACAGATCATCGAGATTCTTGAGACGTGCGCGAACCCAGCGGCTCGCTTCGATCACCTCGGGCGCGCGGATGCGCCCGTCGTTGTCGCTGTCGAGCAGATCCAGCGTCGCGGTGTCGAATTCGATGTCTCGCGTGGGACAGGCGAGCGCAACCCAGAGCTTCTGATCGAGCTGTTCCAGGTTTGCGATATCGGCGCCGTTGCGGATGACGACCTGATCGACGCCTCCGGCGCGTATGAACTTCCAGCGGTGCGGTTCCATCCGACGGCGCCCGAGCAAGCGTTATGCCGCCGGCAGGGCGGCCCGATTCGTGCGGACGCTTTGTTTCCCGAAAAAAAGCCGGCGCATGATGCGCCGGCTTTTCGGGGTCGCGGCGGGCTTACCCGATCTGCACCGGCACGAAGATCCGCGCCTCGTCGCGCTGGATCAGCAGCGCGAGCGTTTCACGCGACTTCGCGGCGTCCTTGAGCTGCTCGACGCTCTTCACGGCAGTGCCGTTCACCGACACGATGATGTCGCCGGGACGGATACCTGCGCGCGCTGCCGCACCGGCAGACTGGCTGACGACCAGACCGCCTTCGACACCCATACGCTTCTGCTCGTCTTGCGTGAGCGGCCGGACCGCTACGCCGATCTTCGCGCCGGAAAGATCGGCGGCACCGGCACCCGCGGCGGCGAGCTTCTCGCCGGGCGCTTCGCCGATGCGCACGGCGATCTCCTGCGGCTTGCCGTTGCGCCAGACCTCGACCTTCGCGTCGGTGCCGGGCTTCATCGTCGACACACGGCTCGAGAGCTCGATCGAGCTGCCGACCGGCGCGCCGTTCAGCTTCAGGATGACGTCTCCGGGCTTGAGGCCGGCCTTCTCGGCGGCGCTGCCGGGCTCGACGCGGCTCACCAGCGCACCGTGCGCGCCAGCCAGGCCGAACGACTGCGCGAGCGACTGGTTCACTTCCTGGATCGTGACGCCGAGTCGGCCGCGCGTGACCTTGCCGTGCGCGACGATCTGATCCTTCACGAACAGCGCCGTCTCGATCGGGATCGCGAACGACACGCCCTGATAGCCGCCGCTGCGGCTGTAGATCTGGCTGTTGATGCCGACCACTTCGCCGTCGAGATTGAAGAGCGGGCCACCCGAGTTGCCCGGGTTCACCGCGACGTCGGTCTGGATGAACGGCACCGACGTGCCGTCGGGCAGCGCGCGCGATTTCGCGCTCACGATCCCCGAGGTGACCGAGTTCTCGAACCCGAAAGGCGAGCCGATCGCCACCACCCATTCGCCGACGCGTACGTCGGACGCGCGACCGAGCTTGACGCTCGGCAGGTCGGATGCGTCGACCTTCAGCACCGCGACGTCGGTCTGCGGATCGACGCCCACGACTTTCGCCTTGAATTCGCGCCGGTCGGTGAGCTTCACGATCACTTCGGACGCATCCTTCACTACGTGCGCGTTCGTCAGGATGAGCCCGTCGGGGCTCACGATGAAGCCGGAGCCGATGCCCTGCGCCGGGATGCCGTACTGCGGCTGCGGGATCTGGAAGCGCTTGAAGAATTCGTACATCGGGTCGTCGGGACCCATGCCGAAATCGGGCATCGCGACCGCGCCCGTCTCCTTCATATCGTGCACGACGCTGATGTTCACGACCGCCGGACCGTATTGCTCGACGAGCTGCGCGAAATCCGGCAGCGCGGCGCGCTTCGCCTGCACGGCGGCCGGCGCCGACGCGGTGCGCGCCTGCACTTCCGGGGTGTAGTACTGCATCCCGCCCACGCCGATCGCGGTCGCGAGACCCGCCGCGGCGAGCGCTCTCACCATCACTTTCTGTTTCATTGCAGAACCTCCTTCAGTATTCGACACGACGCGCGCTGGAACGCGCGCAACACCCCGAATACTGAGAGTGGTTGCTTAAGGCGTGCTTAAAGGGGGAACACGATACGCGCGGTGAGCCCGCGCCCCTCGGCTCCGCTGTCGAGCTCGACGCGCGCGCCGTGGCGCTCCGCGATCGCGCGCACGATCGGCAGCCCCAGGCCGCTGCCCGGCACGTCGCTTCCGGCGCCGCGGTAGAAGCGGTCGAAGACCCGCTCGCGCTCCTCGGCGGGAATCCCGGGACCGGCATCGGTGACCTGCAGCACGCGCGCGCGATCGGTGCGCAGCACGCAGACGTCCACGCGGCTGCCGGCGGGGCTGTAGCGCACCGCGTTGTCGACGAGATTCGAAAGCGCGGTTTTCAGGGCGTCGCGCTCGCCGTGGAGCTCGACGTCGGCATCGCGGCGCGCAAGCCCGACGTCGATGCGCTTCTGCTCGGCGATCGGCGAGTAGAAGCCGACCACCTCGGACGCGAGCTCGCCCAGGTCGACCGCCTCGCGCGCGGCGTGCGCCGCATCGGGCTCCTCGCGCGCGAGCGTGAGAAGCTGCTCGACGAGACGGGTGGTGCGGTCGAGGCCTTCGCGCAGCACGCCGAGCGCGACGACGCGCTCCGCTCCATCCCGTGCGCGCTCCGCAAGCTGCAACTGAAGGCGCAATGCCGTGAGCGGGCTGCGCAGCTCGTGCGCCGCGTCGGCGACGAACGCGCGTTGTGTCTGCAGCGCGCGGGCGAGGCGCTCGAGGAGATCGTTCAGCGCGAGGACGAGGGGCTGCACTTCCTCCGGCACCCGCTGCTGCGGGAGCGCGTGCAGCGAAGACGGGCTGCGCGCTTTCACGCCGGCTGCCACCGCTTCGAGCGGTCTCAATCCCCGCGAGACAGCGAACCACACGAACGCCGCGAGCAGCGGCAGCACCAGGATGAACGGCATCATCGTGCGCCATGCGGCTTCGGCCGCGAGGCGGTTGCGTATCGAGACCGGCTGCCCGATCTGGACCGAGACGCCGCCGTCCTGGAGCGTATAGACGCGCCACGGTCCTTCCGCGGTATCGATGCGGTCGTAGCCGCTGCGCGCCGTCGCCGGCAGACGCACGCGCGAGCGCGCGTAGTACACGCGCAGGCCGTCGTCGCTCGAGATCTGGATCGCGTAGTCGAATCCGTACGGCGGCGGCTCGATCACGCCGTGACGCGCGGCGGCGTCCTCGCGCATCGCGAGCGCCATCTGCCGCATCTGGTAATCGAGGAGCTCCCCGATCTCCTGCCGGCCCTGGTAATAGACGGTGGCCGCCGCGATCGCGCCGGCGATCAGGACCGCGCCGACGAGGCTCGCGAGGAGCTCACGCCGAATCGACTGCATGGCTTTGCGGAATGGTGTAGCCGACGCCGCGCACGGTGCGGATGAACTGCGCGCCCAGCTTCCTGCGCAGCGCATGCACGTACACCTCCACGGCATTGCTCTCGATCTCTTCGCCCCAGCCGTAGATGCGCTCCTCGAGCTGCGCGCGCGAGAGTATCGCGCCGGGGCGATCGAGCAGCGCCTCGAGCAGCGCGAGCTCGCGAGCCGACAGCGCAACCTCCTGGCCGCGGAGCGTCACGCGGCGCGCCGCGGGGTCGAATTCGACGGCGCCCACGCGCACGACGCGGTCGGCCCGACCGGCGTGGCGCCGCTGCACCGCGCGTATGCGTGCCGCAAGCTCGTCGAGATCGAACGGCTTGACGATGTAATCGTCGGCGCCGCTGTCGAGCCCCGCGATGCGATCGCTCACCGCGTCGCGCGCGGTGATGATCAGCACCGGGATCGTGTTGCCGGCGCGCCTGAGGGCCTTCAAGAGCTCGCCGCCGCTCTTGCGCGGCAGCCCGAGGTCGAGCAGCAGCGCGTCGTACGCGTTCGCGCGAAGCGCCGCTTCGCCCGCCGCGCCGTCGCGTACCCAATCGACCGAGAAGCCGTCCTGGCGGAGCCCCTTCTGGACGCTTGCGCCGATCATGGGATCGTCTTCGACCAGAAGGAGGCGCATAGGACCGTGAGGGTAGCGCCGGGACCTTAAGCCGTGATTAAGGCCGCGATCTAATCCTTCGCCTCGTGGTGACCGGCATAGCCGCCGACCCCGGCGCCGACCGCTGCCCCGATCGGCCCGCCGATGATCCCGCCGACCACCGCGCCGCCGGTCGCGCCGACCGCGGTGCCTTTCTCCGTGCGGTCCATCTCGTTCCAGGTCGCGCATCCGGTCGAAGCCGCCGCGACCAATGCGATAGCCAGTAAAGGTTTTCTCACGATGCCTCCTTGTGACGGTGTCAGCGTTGCCGCGGCAAACGCTGTGCCGGACTTCGCGCGCGCGGCTTGCATCCTCACGGGACATGAAGAGTCGCAGAACGGAGGCCGTCATGCGCACGCGGCGCATCGTTGCAATCGTTGCAGTGTTGTCCGCTTTTCTTTCCTGTTCAGCCGCCGCTTCGCCCGGTGAGCGCGACGCGGCATATCGTCCCGTGTGGGTCAGCCGATTGATCGGACAACCGGTGAACGACAGCCAGAGCAGGCACGTCGGCCTGCTTAAGGACGTCGTCGTCGATCTCGCGACCGGCGAGGCGCGCTATGGGCTGATCTCCGACGTTCGCCGCCCGCCCGGTCAGACGCTGTATCCGGTGGCGATCGGCTTGCTCAGGCGCACCGACCAGGGCCTGTTCCTCGAAGGTGCGGGTGCGGAGCAGCCCCAGGTGAGCTCGGCGGCCGCCGGTGCGCGTTACATGAGCCGGCTGATCGGAATGCCGGTCGAGGACGCTGCCGGCCGCGATGTCGGCTACATCGTCGATTCGGTCATCGACCTGCACAGCGCCCGTCTCGGCTACCTCGTGATGCGATTCCTGCATCCGCACGTCGGTACCATCGCCGATCACGCGTTCGCCGTGCCGATGAGTGCGCTCGCGCGCGGCGGCGCGAGCTCGCAACGCCTGGCGCTCGCGGTGCCTCGCGCCGAGCTGACACGACTGGTGGGGACCGACGGCGATCGCATGCCTCGCGATGCGCTGCGCTATCTCGGCCGCGTCGATCTCTCGCCCCCCGGTGAACCGATCGACGTCCCGGATGCGGTGGTCGCGGCGCGCTGATGAAAATCGGGGCCCGTTCCGATTTTGAGGTTTGCCCTTCGACCAGCTCAGGGCGAACGGCGGCATCGAAGTTGCAGACGGCGTACGTTCACAACGTATGAGGAAGGAACGACCATGATCGTCCGAGCAGCAGCAGCCGTGGTATTTGGCCTGGGTCTATCGATCGCGTCGGCGGCGTCGGCGCAGCAGGCTGCAGACAAGGCGCAGGCACAGAAATCCGACCCCGCGCGGCCCCGCGATTCGACCGCGAATTTACCGAGCGATTCAGGCGCGCAAACGACGACCCCCAGGGGTGCGGTGACCGGAGCGGGTCAACCGCAGGGTAAAGGTGTACAGCCTGACGTCGGCAGCACAGGCGGTCTGGAGCCGCGGGCACGCGCGAAAGAGCGTGCGAAGGGCGCCTCCGACCCGAGCGCGGCGTCGGGTACGGCCGGTGGTGCGCAGGACACCGGCGCGCGCCGCACGCGCGCGGCCAGAGACGCCAAGGGTTAGCGGCTCCGCACGATCAGCGCGAGAACGACGATGGCCGCCGGTCGCGGCAGCCATCGCGTACGCGCGTTATCGAAGCTGGATCTGCCCGACGCGGATCACGTTGCCGTACTTCGCGATCTCCCGCTTCACCTGCGCGCGCAACTCATCCGGCGTGCTGCCGACCGGGTCGAGCGATTCGCGCGCCATGAATTTCTTCACCTGCGGTGAGTCCAGCGCCTTGCGGATCTCGGAGCTCAGTCTGGTGACCGCCTCCTGCGGCGTGCCCTTGCGGAAGAACATCGCGTACCAGTTGTCGGCTTCGAAGCCCGGATAGAACGTGCTCATCGTCGGCACGTCGGGGAACGCCGACGAGCGCTTGGGCGTGGTCACGGCGAGCGCGCGCACGCGCCCGCTCCGGATGAACGGCGCTGCCGAAGGCCCGGTCGCGAACAAGAAATCGGTCTCGCCCGCGACCACCGAACGCACGGCGGGACCGCCGCCCTTGAACGGGACGAGCGTCACTTCGATGCCCACCTTCTGCTTCAGCATCTCGGCGGCCAGATGGCTGGTGCTGCCGGGTGTGTTGATCGCATTGTTGAGATAGTTCGGCTGCTTCTTGGCGAGCGCGATCAGCTCGGGAACGGTCTTCGCCGGCACCGTCGGGTGCGTGATCAGCACGAGCGGCGCGGAAGTGATCCAGCTTACGGGCTCGAGGTCCTCGAGCGGATGCACCGTCCAGCGCTTGCCGTAGAGCGTCGGATTGATCGCGATCGTCGCGCTGGTGAAGAGCACCGTATAGCCGTCCGCGGCTGCGCTCTCGACGAGCTGCGCGCCCACGAGACCGCTCGCGCCCGGCTTGTTGTCGACGATGAAGTTTTGGCCGGTGCTCCTGCTGAAGGCGTCGGCGAGGAGCCGCGCCTGGATATCCGTGCCGCCGCCGGTGCTGAACGGCACGATGATACGAACGGGCTGCGCGGGCCAGTCGGCGAGCGCCGCCGCCGGGTAGGCGAGTGCGACGCTTGCGGCAATGGCTGCGGCATGTCTGTATTTCATGGTGAGCTCTCCTTGTAGTGGACAAGACATAAAACCGGCAGCGTTCCGGCGTTGTTACAGGATCGCGATCCGCGCTCCCGACTTCAGCCGCCGAGAAAGAGCCTTCCGACTTCAGGGTTCTCCAGCAGCTCGCGACCCGGCGCGGCCATCACGAGCTCACCCGAGACCAGCACGTAGCCGATGTCCGCGAATTCCAGGCCGCGCTTCGCGTTCTGTTCGACCATGACGATCGTCTTGCCTTCCTCGCGCTGGAGGTCCTGCAGGATGCCGAACACCATATCGATGAAGCGTGGCTCGAGGCCGATCGAGGGCTCGTCCACCAGCAGGATGTCGGGCTCCATCACGAGAGCGCGCGAGATCTCCAGCAGCCGCCGCTCGCCGCCCGAGAGCACCCGTGCAGGGTGTCTGCGCCGCGCGGCGAGGCGCTCGTAGCGCTCGAACACCTTCTCCGCGCGCTCGCGCGCGAGCGCGCGGGATGGCAGGAGATAGCCGCCCATCCACAGATTCTCCTCCACGGTCATGTCCGGAAAGATCGACTTGTCCTGAAGGATGTAGGCGATGCCGGATCGCCCGAGCTTCTCGTTCGGGCTCGAATGCGTGATGTCGGCTGTCACGCCGTTCGGCCCGACGCGGATGGCGCCACCGAAGATTCGCGTGAAGCCGTAGATCGAATGCAGCACGGTCGACTTGCCCGCGCCGTTGGGGCCGATGAGACACAGCGACTGGCCGCGCGCGACCTTTAGATTGAAGCCGTACAGCACCTCCATGCGGCCGTAGCCGGCGGTGAGCTCGTCGAGCTCGAGATGCGGATCGTTACGCGCGAGCGCGGCGAGGCGCTCGACGCTCACCGGTTCGCGCAGGCGCCCGGCCTGCCGGTTCACCTCCTCGACGGAGATGACGGTCTCGATGCCGCCCGCGTGATAGCCCAGCGCTTCGCGCGCGCTCATCAGTGCGCTCCGAGATAGGCCTGCAGCACGCGCGGATCCGAGCGGATGTGCTCGGGCGGGCCGTGCGCGAGGAGCTCGCCGTGCGCGAGGCAGTACACGTGCTCCGCCATGTTCATGATGACCCGCATGTTGTGCTCGATCACGAACAGCGTGATCCCCAGCTCGCGGTTCGCGCGGCGCAGCCGGTCGATGAGGCCGTTGATGAGCGTCGGATTGATGCCGGCCGTCGGCTCGTCGAGCATGAGCACGCGCGGCTCGTTCATGAGCGCCATCGCGAACTCGAGCAGCTTCTGCTGTCCGAAAGACAGCGACCCCGCCGGCAGCAGCCGCTTCGCGTGCAGACCTACGAATGCGAGCAGGTCCTCGGCGCGGCGCTTAACCGCAGGGTTGTCGCGGGCGAACATGTCGCGCCAGGTTGCCTTGCGGTGCGGCGTGGAGATGCGCATGTTGTCGAGGCAGGAGAGCTGGCCGTAGATGCGCGTCTGCTGGAACGTGCGCATGAGCCCGAGCCGCGCGATGCGCTGCACGTTCAAGTGCGAGATCTCGCGGCCGTCGAAGCGGATCGAGCCGGCGTCGATCGGGTGATAGCCCGCGATCGAGTTGAAGAGCGTCGTCTTGCCCGATCCGTTCGGTCCGATCAGCGCGGTGATACGCCCTTCGTCCACGTGCAGCGTGATCTCGCGGTTCGCGACCACGCCGCCGAACGCCTTGGTGACGCCGCGCACCTCGATCACGGGCGCGCTCATGCGGCCTCCTGGCGCGGCAGCACCGTCACCGATGCGCGCGCGGACTCTTCATCGGCTGCGGCGGCCGGCTCGTCCACGCGGATGCCGAAGCGTGCGGGCCATCGTTCGCGCGCCCAGCCGAGGATGCCCTGCTGGAAGAAGATCACGTTCACGATGATGAGCGCGCCGAGCGTGATCCACTGCCAGCCTAGGAGATAGGTCCACGTGACCTCCTTGATCACGTGGAAGATCGTGGCGCCGATGACGGGCCCCCACAAGGTGCCCTTGCCGCCGAGGAGCACCATCAGCACCATGAACACGCCGAACGTGACCGTGGGGAATGCGACCTCCAGCGGCTCGATGAAGCCCGTCATGTTGCCGAAGATGCCGCCGGTGATCGCGAGGAAGAATCCGGAGATCGCCCACGCCGCGGTCTTGTAGCGCGTCGTGTGCAGCCCCATCGCCTCGGCCTTCTGCTCGTCGTCGCGGATCGCGTTGATCGCGAGGCCGAAGCGCGTGGAATAGAGCCAGCGCAGGAACGCGAACACCGCCGCCGCGGTGACAAAGGCGAGCGCGTACAGGAGCAGCGAGCGCGTTTGCGGCTCGCCCGGGTACACCGGCAGCGAAATGCCGCCGCCGCCCCCGACCCAGTCCCAGGTGCCGACGAGCTCACCGGCCGCGAGCGCGACGCCCAGCGTGCCGATGGCGAAATACGGCCCGCGCAGCCCGAACACGATGCGTCCGAACGCGATCGCGATCAGCACGCCCGCGACCGCCGCCGCGCACAGGCCGAGCGCGAGACCCGTCAGATACTGCGGCATCGTGAAGTCGACACGGATCGCGCCGAAAGCGGCCGTGTACTCGCCGATGTCGTAGTAGAGCCCGATCTGCGTGAGCGCGCAGACGTACATGCCGGCGCCGAAGAACACGATGTTGCCGAGCGAGTTGTAGCCCATCTGCCCGCCCACGATGTCCCACGTCAGCGCGAACAGGATCATCATCCACAGCATCGCGAGCTGGAACGTGTAATCGGGAAACGCGAGCGGCGCGCCGATGCCGGCGGCGAGCACACCCGCATACAGCAAGCCGCTCGCGCGTCTCGGCGTCATTGCACCGCCTGCCTGCGCCCCGCCTGCTGGACCTGGCGCCATACGAGAATCAGCACGAGGAGCCCGACGACCGTCGCCTGCTGGAATTCCGCGCCGAGGAGGAAGCCTGCGTATTGCTCGGCGAAGCCCAGGCCGAACCCGGCGACGATGACGCCCGGCAGGTTACCCAGCCCGGCCGCGGTCACGATCACGAACGAGCGGATCGAGTGCGTGATGCCGAAGAACGGCTGGATCACCCAGATCATCGAGATCAGCACGCCGGCGGCGCCGCAGATCGCGGAATTGAGCGCGAAGGTGAAGGCGTAGACGCGCTCCGTATCGATGCCCATCACGCGCGCGGCGCGTGCATCCTGCGCCGTCGCGCGGATCGCCTGGCCCATCCGGCTTTTCCTCATGAAGGCGACCACGATGCCGGCCAGCACCGCGGCGAGCGCCAGAGCGAGCATCTTGATCTCGGCGACCGTGACGAGCCCGCCGAAAAACATCCGGGTATCGAGCCCGGGGTCGGCGGTGCGAACGTCGGACCCGAACGCGAGGTTCATGCCCTGCGCCATGACGATCGCGAGGCCGAACGTCGCGAGCAGCGAAGTGAAGAGGTCGCGCTCCACCACCCGGCTCACGATCACGCGATACACGATCCAGCCGTACGCGAACATGACCACGACCGCGACCGGCAGCGCGAAGATCGGGTTGTAGCCCGCGTCGCCCACCACCACCGCGATATAGCCCCCGAGGATCACGAAGTCGCCCTGCGCGAGGTTTTTGACGTTCATGACGCCCCACACCAGCGCGAGGCCATAGGCCGCGAGCGCGAAGGTCGCGCCGATGAAGAGCCTGTCGAGCAGAAGCTGGACGTTCAGCACCGGCGAGTCCTTCAGGAGCATCAGGTTGTCGAGCATGTGCCGCGACTCCGAAGTCGCACCTCGTCGTCACCCCCGCGCAGGCGGAGGTCCAGGCGAAACAGCCGCTCTGGATTCCCGCCTACGCGGGAATGACGAACGTTTTGCGAAGTTGCGGTAGAGCTACCGTGACGCCGCCTGCAGCGCCTGCTTACGCGGATAGATGAGCTTGGCCGTTGCCCAGCGCGTGGGCGCGACGACCACGTACTCGCCAGACTGGATCTGCCGCAGCACCATGGGCTTCGCGGTGTTCTTGCCCGACTTGTCGAAATCGATCGGACCGTAGAACGTCATCATGTCCGTGGCGGCGAGCGCGTCGCGCAGCTTCTCCTTGTCAAAGGAGTTCGCACGTTCGAACGCTTCCTTCCATACGAGGACGGCGGCGGAGGCCTGCGCCGTCTGGTACGGCACCGTCTTGTAATCCGGGTAAGCGGCCTTGAACGCCTTGTCGTAGTCGGCCGCCGAGCCGAAGTACTTGCCCTTGTAGGAAAGCGTCTCCGACCACTGCGTCGGGCACAGCACGCCGTTCGCACCGGCGCCGAACTGCGGCACGAGCTTGCCCGATTCGCAGTGCGTGATCGCGATCATCGGCACGTTCACGTTCATGTCGATGATCTGGCGCATCGCCGTGCTCGCGCCTTTCTCGTGCCCGGAAACGACCAGCAGATCGGGCTTGAGCGCCTTCACCTTGGTTAGCGTCGCTGACATGTCCGAGAGATCGCGCGGCAGCTTGTCGTCCACCACGATCTTCATCTTGTGCTCTTTGGCGTCGTCCATCACGCCGGCGCGCACGTCGAGCGAGAACGGATCGTTCTCGAACGCCATCGCGATCTTCACGTCACTCGGCTTCTTGCCGTTTTTCTCCGCCATCTCGGCGGCGAGGTCCACCGAGCTCGCGAGATACTGCTCGGAGGTGGACAGCACCGCGAAGAGATACCGGTAGCCCTGCGTGAAGAGCGAGCGCGAAGCGCCTTCGGCCTCGACCATCGGGATCTTGTTCGCTTCGATGACCGGTGCGACCGCCTTCGTCAGCCCCGAGCTGTACGGCCCCAGCATGTACTTGATGTCATCCTGGCGGATGAGACGCTCCGCGAGCTGCGCGGCGCGCGCGGGCGTCGACTCGTCGTCGTAGTACACGACCTTCAGCTTGTAGGCCTTGCCGCCCACCTTGACGCCGCCCATGTCGTTGATGCGCTTCACCGCGAACTCGTAGCCGTTCTTCGCGTTGATGCCGTTGCTCGAGTACTTGCCGGTGAGCGAGATCGCGGAGCCGAGGTAGATGGTGTCGCCCTCGACCTTCGCGTACGCGCTGCCCGCGCCCAGCGCGGCCGCGGCGAACGCCGTTGCGATCGTGCGCGCGAGAATGGTTCTGCCAAAGCGCTTGCTCATGTGCGCCTCCGTTGGTAGTGCGGCGAAACGTCGTCGCAGTCGGGACCGTGGACCGTGCTGTGCGCATGCCGCACGCATCGAATCCAACATGTGACGCTAATGACCGTGCGCGCGCTGCAGACCTTACAGTTAGTTCGCGCGCAGGAAGGATCAGGCCCCGGAGGCGGTTGCCTGTTGCACGCGCTCTCCACGCGCGCGCGCCAGCACCGCGTTTACTTCGGCGCCGAGCAGCATCACCGCCGCCGAAATGAAGAAGTACAGCAGCAGCACGATGACCGCGCCCATGCTGCCGTAGGTCTTGTTGTAGCTCGCGAAGTTCGCCACGTAGAAGCCGAACGCGACCGATGCGGCGATCCATGCGGTCACCGCGAGCACGGCGCCGGGCGTGATGATGCGGAACGGCACCTTCGCATTCGGCGCGGCCCAGTACACCAGCGCTACGGCAAGCAGCAGCAGGAACACCGCCAGCGGCCAGCGCACGATCATCCACAGCAGGACGAATGCGTCGTCGAAGCCGACGTAGCGGGAGAGCCACGTGAGGACGTCCGGCCCCGTGACCATCATGGCAGCCGCGATGACGAGCATCATCGCGAGCGCCATCGTGTACACGAGCGAGACCATGATGCGCTTCACGAACGCCCGCCGCTCTTTCACCTCGAACACGATGTTGAGCGCGTTCATCGTGCCGAGCACGGCGGCGGAGGCCGACCATACCGCGAGCGCCACGGCCACGGACATGAGCCCGCCCTGCGGCGTCTCGAGCTCGCGCACCACCGAGTCCACCAGATCCATCGCTTCGCGCGGCAGGAGGTACGCGGCCTGGCTGCGCAACCATTCGAAGAGCTCCGGCGCGCCGAGGAAGCCGAGCAGCGTCGTCAGGAACACGAGGAACGGAAACAGGGAGAACAGCACGCGGTAGGCGAGCGCCGCCGCATACGTGGACATCTCGTCCTGCGAGAACTTCCGCAGCGCCGCTGTGAGGATGCGCCAGGTGGCCAATGGGTGAGCTCGCTTTTGAAGCGCATGCGGCAACCGGCGTGCCGCGGCGTGCCCGGCGCTGTAAGGATTGAAGCGTCCGTCCGGTCCTTGGGGACAAAAGGACAACTGCATGTACCACCGTAACAATTCCGCATTCGACCGCTCGCAGGGTGCCGGCGAATGAACTGCCTGATGTCGCGACGCCTTCTGCTGGCGATGCCGCGCGAGCGCTCCGCAGAGCATGGCTGGCACATCGCGCGCTGCCGCGCCTGCGCGCGCCTCGCGCGGCGCCTTTCAGGGCTCGAGCGCCGTATCCACGATGCGGCCGCGGTTGCAGTGCCCGCTGCCCTGGCAGACCGTGTCCTCTTCGCGCGACGTCTGGTACCGGTGCCCAGCCATGCCGCTGCCGCCGCCCTCGCCATCTCAGTGGTCACGGCTGCGTTGTTCGGCGCAGTGGATACGTCGATGTCGCCGAAGACGGTGCAGGCCGTCGGCCCTGCGCATCCTGCCGTAGCCGCGATCGCCGAAGTCGTGCAGGACGAGTCGCCAGGCGAAGCGTTTTCCGGCGTGTCCGCGGACATGCAGCGCGGACTGAAGAAGCTCGGGCTCACGCTCAAGACGGCGAACGGCGACGCGTACTATCTCGGCAAGTGTCACGTGCGAGACCCTGCGGAGTGCGAGCACATCGTGCTGAGCACGCCCGAAGTCCACGCGAACGTCATGCTGCTGCCGGAATACCCGATCGACGACCGCGTGCTCGTCGAGGACCGCAAGATGGTGGCGCTCGTCACGCCCGCGCGCTCGGGCGGCTACATCGTGATCGCGAAATCGCCGAGGGACGCGCGGCGCGCCGAGAAGCTGCTCGGCAGAAGCGGATGATCGCAACAGGGGAGTGCTTCATGAGCGATGCAGGTTCCAGCAACTCGACACCGGCGGGCTCGCGCTGGTATTTCTACGAAACGCCGGCCGGCGGCTGGCAGTGGGACCATGTCGACGAGAACGGTGCGGTCATCGCACGGGCGCCGCATCCGTTCCGCAGCCGCACCGCCTGCGTTTCCGACGCGAAGGCCCGCGGCTATGGGACCGAGGAGCGCACCAAAGCGCTTACGTGAGCGTGGCGTGCAGGAGCACGCGCGCCGACAAGCCGTCCGGGACTGGCACGGCGGTGGCATCGTCGAGCTGCGCTTCGAGCCGCAGGAGCGACGAGGCGAACGCGGCGCATTGCCGGCATTTCAGAAGATGATCCTCGAGGTCGCGCCACGCTTGCTCGGGTGCGCAAAGCAGTTGCCGCCGCGTCTCTGAACAATCCATGCATGAAAGACCGGTTGGTGCGCCTGGAGCTTACCCGTGGCGATTCATGCGCCGCCATCCGTGCGCGTGTCCGGACAGCCACGGCAGCCGCGCATATCGACGTTGTCGAATACGGCCCCGGTCACGCGCGCGCCGGTGAGGTCCGCGTCGATCAGCACCGCGTTTCGCACGATCGCGCCCGACAGGTCCGCGCCCGAGAGATCCGCGCCGCGCAGCACCGCTCCGCTCAAGTCGGCGCGCTGCAGGCTCGCGTCGCGCAGTGACGCGCCGGGCAGGTCCGCACCCCGCAAGTTCGCGGCCTGAAGCTTGGCGCCATCGAGATTCGCGCGGTCAAGATCGGCGCTGTGGAGATTGGCCCCGGCGAGCTGCGCACCCCGAAGGTTCGCGCCCACGAGCTCCGCTCGCGTCAAATCGGCCCGTGAAAGATCGGCGCCTGCGAGGTTCGCGTGATTGAGCTTCGTGCGGTCGAGGTCGGCCGCGTGCAGGCGCGCCCCGCTGAGATCGGCGCGGCTTAAGTCGGACATCGAAAAATCGGCGCGTGCGAGATCTGCGCCTTCGAGCTGCACCGAGCGCAGGTCCAGCTCGATACACAGCGTCGCGGGCCTCACGTCGCAGCCGCGGATCTCGGCGGCACGTCCCGCCGTGCAGGCGCCGAAAGCGAGCGCGGCGGCGAGCACGAGGCGTCGTGACATGTTCGTTGCGGATTGCGTCATCGCGGCGAGAACGGTGCAAGGATTGCGCCGATCCGCGGCGTGCCGGCCGGAGATCGTGCTCTCACGGCATCCCGGCTCTGAGCCGCGTCCAACCTCTGGCGTTTTGAACCCGAATCGCGCGCGCCCGGTCGTACCACGGTCAACGTGAACAGGAGGACGACATGATGAAGCATCGATTCACCGCTGCGGGTCTGACGTTGCTTGCGGCAAGCACGCTGGCGGTGACGCAGGCGCAGGCGAATGAGCCGGGTATCACCGGCGTGCACGGCACACAGGCCAGCGCGTCGAGCCGCAGTTCCGTGAGTCTCACGCCCGACGCGCGTGGCTCCGTCTCCACGCGCGCCGGCGGGACGCTCTCGCCGGCTGGCGATGCCACGCTGGTCGACAGCGACGTCGACGCCGTCGCGGGCGGCGTCGGCATCAATGCGCGCGCACGGCTCTCGAGCGAAGCTCGCCCCGACCACAACGTGAAGATGGTGTTCGCGCTGAACACCGGCAACTATGTCGCCGACGTGCAGGTGAAGGTGAAGGACGCCTCCGGCAGGACCGTCATCGACGGTGTTGCGAACGGCCCATGGCTGTACGCGCGTCTCCCGGCCGGCAGCTATACCGCGGTCGCGACTTATTCCGGACACACCGTGACGGAGCAGTTCACCGTCGCGCGCACCGGCCTGCGTAGCGCGATCCTGCGCTGGCCCGCGAGTGTCGAGCAACAGACGGCGGCGATCTCGCCGATCCTCGGTACCGGCCCGCAGAACGAGCCGGCGAGCGTGCGCTGACGGCGCGTTAGCCGTATGCGCGGCGACGCAACTCCTCGCAGGCCCGGGGGTCCTGACGCGCGGCGACTTCGGCCGTAAGCGTCGACACGAGCGTGCCTTCCCGCGCGTGGGACCGGTCGGACGGTGCGCCGCCCGGCCGCTCGCACGATTCGATGTACGACGAGAGCGCTTCCTTCATCGCGTGCAGCGCCGCTATCGTTTCATCGATCTCCTGCTGCTTCGCGTGCGCCAGGCGCAGCCCCGCGGTGGGATCGCTCGCGCCGTCCGCGTGCAGCAGCTCGCGCACTTGCGGCAGCGAGAAACCGCAGCGCTGGGCGTGTTTGATGAAAGACAGACGCCGCACGCATTCGTCGCTGTACAGGCGGTAGCCGGAGCTCGTCTTGCCCGACGCTTCGAGCAGCCCCACACGCTCGTAAAACCGCACGCAATCGGTGCTCACCCCCACTTTTTTCGCCAGCCGGCCGATCGTCAGCATCTTCCTGTCCTCCAAGGCAATTCCCCTCTGTCAACGGTCCCTATAACTATCTAGGACCGGGGTTCGAGGTGAAATCTGACAGGCGACATGCGGCGCGACGCCGCGATACCCCGAAAAGCACTGACGCCGGTTAGCGGCGCGAGGCGCGCTGACGGGATTTTCGTGCGGACTTTTTCACGCTGCGTACGGGCTTCTTCACACCCGTGGATTTCGCGCTGCGCACGCGTACGCTCCTGCCGCCGCGCGCGACTGCACGGCGCACCTTCACGGCTTTACGCGCGCCGGCTTTGGCCTTCGCCGCTTTGACGGCGCGCGGAAGCGACACCGGACGGATCTCGAGCTCGGGCAGGTGGGGATCGGTCACGCCGGCTTCCACGCGCACGAGCAGGCGCTGACCGGGTCGTATGCGCTTGCGGCCGCGCACGTCGTTCACGCGCCTCAACTCGGCGAGGGTCATGCCATGGGTCGCGGCGAGCCGCTGCGGCTTCTGTCCGCGCCGCAGCGTGACGAATTTCCACGAGACGAACGGCTTCACGTGCTTCCTGACGTTCGCGCGGAACACCGGAACCTTGTCCTTCGGCAGCACGATGCTGTCGGCTTCGCCGGCCTTGATCACGGGCTTCTTGTGGCCGGGGTTCAAGAACCTGAATTCCTCGACCTCGACCTCCGCGAGCCGCGCCGCGAGCTGCACGTCGATGTGATGCTCGACCTCGACCGTGTCGAAATACGGCTCGTTCGGAATGTCCTCGATGTTCAGGCCGAACCGCGCCGGATCGGAAATGATGTTCTTCACGGCGATCAACTTCGGGACGTATTCGCGGGTCTCCGCCGGCAAGCCGAGGCTCTCGTAATCGGTCGGCAGGCCGCGTGCGCGGTTGCGCTCGATCGCGCGGCTGACGGCGCCTTCGCCGCAGTTGTAGGCCGCGAGCGCGAGCTGCCAGTCGCCGAACAGGCCGTGCAGCTTCTGCAGATAGTCGAGCGCCGCCTCCGTCGCGTCGATCACGTCGCGGCGCCCGTCGTACCACCAGTTCTGGCGCAAGCCGTACACCTTGCCGGTAGACGGGATGAACTGCCACATGCCGGAGGCGTGTGCCCGTGAGTACGCCGTCGGGTTGTACGCGCTCTCCACCATCGGCAGCAGCGCAATCTCCGTGGGCATGTGCCGCTTTTCCACCTCCTCGACGACGTGGAACAGAAAACGGCTGCTGCGCTCGATCATGCGGGCGACGTAGTCCGGCCGCTGCGCATACCAGTTTTCCCACTCGCGCACCTCGTCGTTGTCGACGGCCGACATCACGAATCCCGTGGAGATGCGTTTCCACAGCGTGGCCGGCGGCGGGGCCGCTTCGATGGGCGGTGCCGGCGCGCCGAGCTCGCGCGTGGCGCGCAGCAACGTCTGTGGCGCGAGCGCAGCGTCAGGCTCTGCGGGCGTGGAGGCTTCGGGCGCGAGGCCGGCGGGTGCTGCGAGCACGCGCGTTTCGATGGGCTGCGGCGGTAAGGACGCCTGGCGCGGCACCGGTGTCAGCGGCGCGCAACCGGCGGCGATACAAATGACGCTTGCAAGCGCGATCTTCTGCATTCTTGCGGCCGCATGCTAGCGGTGCACGTGCGCGCGCGTCAACAAACTTCGTGTGCGCTGTGTCGTTTCCGGCACTCCAGTTGCAACACGGATCCTCGCATCCGTATGCATTGGAGGGCATCATGAACAAGGCAAAGCAGTGGTTAGTGTGGCTCGCGATCGCGATGTGCGCGGGCACGATCACGGCGTGCGCGCCGACCGACGAACGCCGCGCGCCGGGTGAATTCGTCGACGACGCGGCGCTCACCGCACGAGTGAAGACCGCGCTGGCGAATGCGAAGGGCATCAACGCCAACGCGATCAACGTGAACTCGTACCGCGGCGAGGTCGTGCTGAGCGGGTTTCTGGAGAGCCAGGACATGATCGCCCGCGCGGGCGAGATCGCGCGCAAGACCGGGGGCGTGCGCGCCGTGCGCAACGATCTGCACGTCTCGCCCAAGCGCTAGGACGCCGCCATGCGCCTCCTGCAGATCGTCCTCGCCGTCGTGGCGCTCGCCGGCCTTGCCGGCTGCGAAGTGGTCGGCACGATCTTCGAAGCCGGCATGTGGTTCGGGATCATCATCGTGCTCGCGATCCTCGGGCTCGTCGCCTTCCTCGTGATGAAAGCGCGGCGCTGACGCATCGCCTCGCGCGCGGCCGGGGCCGCGCGCGCGGGCGCGTCAACCCGGCGGCATCGCGCTACGCACGGCGCGAGGAACCAAGGCGATGGGTGAAAACGCGAAAACGCGAACCTTCGCGTACCCGCTGGAGCCGCTGTTCGAGCGTGTGCGCTCGCCGTTCGAGCGCTTCCTGCGACGCACGACCGCCGGCGGCATCGTGCTCGTCGGCACGACGCTCATCGCGCTCACGCTCGCGGGGCTGATCGGCGCGCACGCCCTGCACGATTTCTGGGGACGGCCATTCGCGGTCACGCTCGGTCCTCGCGTCAGTATCGGGCTCACCTGGCACCAGCTCGTGAACGATGGTCTCATGGCGCTCTTTTTCCTGCTGGTCGGCCTGGAGCTCAAACGCGAGATGCTGGTGGGCGAGCTCTCCTCGCTGCGCGATGCCGCGCTGCCTGTGATCGCCGCCCTCGGCGGAATGGTGGTGCCCGCCGTGATCTATGCAGCTTTCAACGCGGGCGAGCCGACCGCCTCGGGGTGGGGTATCCCAATGGCCACGGACATCGCGTTCGCGATCGGCATCCTGGTCCTGCTCGCCTGGCGCGTGCCGAAGAACCTGATCGTATTCCTCACCGCGCTGGCGATTGCGGACGACCTCGGCGCCGTTCTGGTGATCGCGGTCTTCTACACGGCCGATCTCGATCTGCGCGCGCTGGGTGGCGCAGGCGCGGTACTCGTGGTGCTCTGGCTTTTTAACCGCGCGGGCATCCGGCGCGCGCTGCCGTACGGCGTCGCCGGCATTCTGCTCTGGCTCGCGCTGCACGCATCGGGCGTGCATGCGACCCTTGCCGGGATCCTGCTCGCAGCGATGATTCCTGCGCGGCCGGCGCACACACCCGCTGAGTTCGAGCGCCGCATCACCGAGCTCCATGCGGCTTTTCGCGCGGACCGCCGCGATGTCGACACGCCTGACGATCCGCTCAGCAACTCGCGCATGGCGTCCATCGCGGAGGCGATGGAGCGCTCGGCCGTCGCGGTCCAGAGCCCGCTGCATCGCATCGAGCATGGCCTCACGCCGTGGGTGACATTCGCGATCATCCCGATATTCGCGCTCGCGAACGCGGGCATCGATCTGACGGCGATCGACTGGAGCGGCGCGCTTTCGAGCCGCGTCACGCTGGGTGTCGCGAGCGGTCTCGTGGTCGGCAAGTTCGTCGGAGTGACTCTGTTCTGCTGGCTCGCAGTACGGTTCGGCATCGCACGATTGCCGAATGGCGTCGCGTGGAAGCACATCGCCGGCGCCGGTTGGCTCGCCGGCATCGGGTTCACGATGTCGCTGTTCATCACGCAGCTCGCATTCCGCGATCCTCGCTTCGTGGAGGATGCGAAGCTCGGAATCCTGCTCGCGTCGGCAATTTCCGCCGGTGTGGGCCTCGCGTGGCTCGCCGCACTGGCAGGCGACAGGTCACGGCCTCAGCGCTGAGGCCGCGCTCGACGCTGCGGTTCGCCCGAGCCGCGCATCCGCTAGGGCTGTCCGGCTGCGCGCGAATCGGCTCCTCCCCCCGTGCCTGCCCCGGCAGCACCGCCGTGTCCGGCCTCTGCGGCGCGTTGCTTCGCACGGGCGCGCGGCTCGAGTCCGCCCGGAGCGCCGATGTCCGGCTGTACCGTCGTGCCCTGCGCGAGCCCCGCCCCTGTTACGGCGCCGGTGGCGAGCGCGCTGTGTGAACCGCTGTCGCTCGGCAGGTTGGCCGTTGCGTCCCGCGGTCTCGCCGGATCGATCGACGGCAGATTCGCGGCCGACGGCGGCGGCGACTCGCTGCACGCCGCGAAGGCGAGCGCCGCGGCGAGCGCCATGCTCCTGAATCCAATGTATGCGGGTGGGTTCGACATTGCGGCTCCTGTGGGTGCGCGGACTATCTATACGGTGACCGGCAAGCTGCCGAAAAACTGACACACGCATCACGGCTGGGGGTGTGCGGCATGTGCGGGTGGATGGGGCGAGCTCCGCGCCCGCAGCGCGGTTCGTCGCTCCTGCTCCGCAGTTACGGCTTCTCGTAGCCGTGGGCCCTGATCACGAGCTGCAACGGGCGAGGATCGTGCGTGAAATAAAGGCCGCCTGTTCGCTGCGAGCGTCCCGGCACGTACTGAAAGCTCATCTCGCTCTTTTCGACCGTGACGGCCCCCTTCCTGAGCTCGCCCTCGACCTTCACGTCCGCTGCAGTCCTGTCGCCGCGGTTACTCGCCGACACGGTCACGAGATAGCCGCGCTCGAGCGGCACGACCGATTCGGCACGCAGTTCAATGTCGGGCGGAGTGCCGTCGCCGGTCGCCGCTTTGTACGCGAGAAAGCCGATCGTGGTTGCGACGAGCGCGAAGCCGATCCACGCGAAGATCCATTCCCACAGCGGAATCGCCGACTCGCGCTTATTGCGGTCTTTGGCCATCCGCGCTTACAGAATCAGCCGTGCAGCGGCGGCCCCGAGCGCGGCGGGGAACGACAGCACGACCGTCGCCATGGCCACGGCGTCGATCGCCATGCCGCCGGTGCGGCCGAACGTCCACAGCATGTAAAAGCTGATGACGAGACAGATCGCGTAGCCGACGACGCTGTAGCGCAGAAAAAGGCCCACCGGGTGCGATCCCTCGCGTCGCGCGGACTGGCCATGGAATCCGACCGAATAGACGAACACATGCATCAGCGCGAGCGACAGCACGCATGCGGCGAGCGCATGCGACGGCGTCATCATGTAGGAGATCAGCACCATCTCTTCGGTCGGCGCGACGTTGAGCGACAGGAAGAGCGCGCCCGCGGCCATGAAAAACGTTTCGCCGGCGTAGCTGTCGCGTCGCTTCTGATCGCGCCCGCGCGCCTGGCCGCCGAACTGGCTCTGCGCAAGCAGTGCGCCGATGCTTCCGGGCACCGCCTGCAGTGCGATCTTGCCCACGATCTCGCGCGCCGACATGTCCCACGTAATGACACTGAACAGCAGCAGCACGACCGCCGCGGCCATGAAGCCGACACCGTAGGCCACGAACGCGTCGAGCACGTCGTCCTTCCACTCGAAGGTGGGCTCGAATCCGATGAAATGCGACAGGCCTACGAGCAGCGGAATCGCCAGGAGCAGCAGGAGGAGCAGACGCAGTGGGTCGATGTGGAAGCCGAGCCACCACATCTCCATCGTCATGAAGAGCGGCAGCGAGAACACGATCGCGCCGCCGAACGCGCGCGCGAGGCCGACGAGAAACGGTTCGTTCGATGCGCTCGAGAGCTCGTTCATCCGCATACGCCTGCGTCGGCACCCCACGGCAGTACCCGTGGCGGCCTACTGCAAGAGCTGCGCCAGCTTCACGGGTTGCGGCCGCCGGTGGAACATTCGTTGCTGCGGCTTCGTGAGATGAAGCCTCGACACATCGCGATTCTGATCTGGCTGTTTTCCGCTGCGCCGGGCGCCGCCTCTCACGCGCAAGCGCTTGCGGCAGAAAGGCGACCGCCGTCTACGATCGAGGTCACGGCCGACGCGGAGGTCGAGGTCCCGGCCGATGTCGCGATCGTCGAGCTCGGCGTGCTTGCGCAGGCCCAGAGCGCCGCCGCAGCCGCGCAACGCAATGCCGAGCAGATGAACGCCGTGCTTGCCGCATTGCGCAACATCGCGGGCGAGGCTGCGCGCGTCGAGACCGGGACGTATTCGCTGAGTCCCGACTATACGCATCCGAGGGACGGCGGCGCGGTCCAGGTGACCGGTTACACCGCGCGCAACATCGTGCGCGTGAAGACTGCGGCCCTCGAGCGCGTAGGCGCTATCGTCGACGCCGGCATACGCGCCGGTGCAAACCAGGTGCAGCGTCTCACGTTCGCGCTCGAGCAGCCCGCCAGGGCGCAGAACGCTGCATTACGGCAAGCGGTCGCCGCCGCGCGCGAGAAGGCTGAGACCACGGCCGCAGCCCTCGGACTCCAGGTCACCGGTTTCTACACGGCGGTCGCACACGACGTGGGCGGCGTGCGGCCGCTGGTGCGCGAAGCGGCCGTCGCCCGTGCGCAGAGCATGGTCCCGACCCCGGTCGAACCCGGCGTCATTCAGGTGAGAGCGCGCGTGACGCTCACGGTGCGCGTCGGAAGCTGATCGGCGCCGGCGCGAAGTGATTGCGTCTTTGCCTGCTCGAAACGGTGCGAGGCGCCTTGCAGTGGAGCACAGTCCATTGTCCGGGCGGACACAGGAACCCGAGTGGAGTTATCTGGTGGTAGGAACTGACATCACAAGGAGACGACGTCATAGGGGACGGTCTCGATGCGCGCGCCATGCTGGCGTCTCGCGCGGATCCGGCTCACAACGTGAAGATGGTGTTCTCGCGAACCGGCCCGCAGGAGCCGCGCTGACGTGACATGCCCAACCGCTGAGCGCTTCAGCGGGTGAGGCGTGTGCAAGGGTCCAGGCGCCGGGTCTTTCCTGTCCACGAACGCCGTGCCGCTCGCCGCCGCTCAGGATTACCCGCTCTGGTTGAACGGGCTCATTTTCATTGCGGCGGCGATCGTCATCTGGCTCGCCGCGACTCGCCTCGTGCGCTACGTGAACGCGATCGCCGTGCAGACCGGCGTCGGCGAGGCTTTCGCCGGCATGCTGCTGCTGGGTGGCATTACCTCGCTTCCGGAGATTGCCAATGTCGCCACCTCATCATGGATCGGCAATCCCGCACTTGCCATAAACAATCTCCTGGGCAGCGCATCGATCAACGTTCTGCTGCTCGCCATACTGGACGCGTTCTTCGGGCGGGCCGCGCTCACCGCGGTCGTGGCGCAACCGACGACCCTCCTGCAGGCGACGCTTTCGATGCTCGTGCTGGCGCTGGTCGCGATCGCGATCACGACCGGCGACCTGCCCATCCTGGGCCTTGGGGTATGGAGCATCGCCGTGTTCGCGGCGAGCATCGGCGCGTTCTGGCTGTCAGCGACGTACGAGGCGCACGCGCCGTGGACGTTGCGCGAAACCGAGCAGCCGAATGGGGGCGGGCAGACTCCGAACCCGTCAGGCGGCGAAAGCCTGCGACCGCTCTCGCACCTGGTCGCGAGCACCTGCGCGCTCGCGGCCGTGATCCTCGTAGCAGGCTACTGCATCTCGCAAACCGGCGATGCGCTGGCGGTGCAGACCGGGCTCGGCGCAGGCATCGTCGGATTCGTGCTGATCGGCGTCTCCACCTCGCTGCCGGAGTTGAGCACGCTCGCGGCCGCACTGCGGCTGGCCAAGTACGAGATGGCAATCGGCGAAGTGTTGGGCACCAACTTCGTCAACCTCTCGTTGATCCTGCTGGCCGACGCGGTGTTCACCGGCGGTCCGGTCGTCGATGAGATAGGGCGTTTCGAGACCGCGTCGGCGCTGCTGGGGGTGGTGCTCACCGGCATCATGCTCGTCGGGCTGCTCGAGCGGCGCAACGCCCGTGTGCTGCGGATGGGCTACGACTCGATCGGCGTGATCCTCGCTTTTTCCGGCGGGCTGGTGCTGCTGTATTCGCTGCGATGAACCGCGCGGATGGTACGCGCCTTGCGGGTAGCGGCTTTTTCGGATTCGCATCGTGTCCGCTCCCGTCGTCGTGGTGACCGGCGCCTCCGCCGGCATCGGTCGTGCGACTGCCATCGCGTTCGCTCGGCGAGGGTGGCAGGTGGCGCTGCTCGCGCGCGGCAGCGAAGGGCTCGAAGGCGCGCGGCGCGACGTGGAGCGCGCCGGCGGCCGTGCGCTCGCGATCGAGACCGACGTGGCGCACGCGAGTGAGGTCGAAGCGGCGGGCGACCTGGTCGAGCGCACGCTCGGTCCGATCGACGTGTGGGTGAACAACGCGATGGCCACGATCTTCTGCGATTTCCTGCGCGTCGAGCCGGAGGATTTCGAGCGATCGACGCAGGTGACGTACCTCGGCGCGGTGTGGGGCACGCGCGCCGCGCTGAAGCGCATGAAGCCGCGCGACGCAGGCGCGATCGTGCAGGTCGGCTCCGCGCTCGCCTATCGCTCGATTCCGCTGCAGGCGCCATACTGCGGCGCGAAAGCGGCGCTGCGCGGCTTCACCGATTCACTGCGCTCGGAGCTGATCCACGACGGCAGCCGCGTGCGGCTGACGATGGTGCATCTCGCCGCGTTCAACACGCCGCAGTTCGAATGGGGCCGCACCTGCATGCGCGGCAAGCCGCGCCCGCTCGGCAAGATCTTTCAGCCGGAGATCGCGGCCGAAGCGATCTACTGGGCATCACGCCACGATCGCCGCGAGCTGTGGGTCGGGTTTCCCGCGGTGCTCGCGATCGTGGGCACGCGCTTTCTCGCCGGATGGCTCGATCGCAAGCTCGCGTTCGACGCGTACGAGGGGCAGCAGGACGCGGAGCCGCTGCCGCCGGACCGGCAGGACAACCTGTACCGCCCGGTGCCCGGCGACCGTGGCGCGCACGGGCGTTTCGATGACCGCGCGCTTACCTACAGCGCACAGTTCTGGCTCACGACGCGGCGCTGGATCTGGGTTGCGGCGGCCGGCTGCGCGCTCGTTGCTGCCGGCGCTCTGCTGGCGCTTGGGAACTGACGCCATTTTTCGGCGGGAAACGGGTCTGTCCCCGTTTTTCGTCAGACGATGTAGCGGTCCCAGCCGGCGTATCGGCCCTTCACCACGCCGCGCGGCAGGGCGAGCGCGATCAGCGCAAGCCCGCACACGACCGAAGCAGCCATGTGCATGGCGCCGGCGTCGTATGCGAACGGCGTCACGAGCAGCGCGAGCCCGAAGAGGATATTCACGAAGCGCACGCTGCGCGCGACTTCCGCGCACGCGACCACCGAGGCGGTCAGCACCAGCGATCCGATCAGATGGTCGGCATTCGCCATCGCGCCGCTCGCGTCGAGGGTAAGGCGCGTGAACATGAGCCACGCGCCGAGCAGCATCGAGATCGCGAGCGTCCACGGCAGGTTGACGCCGCCGCTCACGACGTCGCGCACGATCTCGCGCGGCGAGCGCTCGAACTCCGGCGTATCGGGCTCCGCTTTTCCATCGTCGGTATCGCCGAACAGGAACACGCGCAGCAGCGGACGGCCTGCGCGCTTGCGGCGCAGCAGGAACTGGCAACCGGCGACGAGCTCGTCGAGTGAATACGGGATCTGCACGAGCATCGCCGCCGCTGCAATGAGGCACAGCGTGCACCACGTGCCGATCCAGATCGGCTGGATCACGATGAAGAAAATCGAGACGATGCCGAGCGGGGCGATCATCAGACCGAAGAGGAGCACGAGCCACGGCATCGTGCGCCAGCGCCTGCGCGATCCGATGACGCCGGTCGCGATCTCCATGAGATAGGTGAGCGCGCCCAGGCCTGCGTCCGGCACCGGCCACGCCTGCGACACGCTGGAGGTGATGATCTCCTCCGTGCCGTTCTTCGGATCGGGCCCGCCCTGGAAAAACGGCTCCCATACGCCGTCGACGTGCCCGAGCTGATATGCCGCCAGATAGCGCGAGACGTGAAGGCCAACGAGCGCGAGCGCGATGATCGGCAGCCGCTGCGTCCACGCCGACGGATTGAAGCTCCAGCCGGGCGGCGTCGTCGGTCCCGTAGTCGCCGCGAGCGGGGAGACACCCGGTTCGGGCGGAACGAGCACCGCGAAGCCGATCACCAGCACGCCGACCAGCGTATCGTTGAGATAACCCGCGGCGGTGGGTGCCCAGAAGAGTATCGGCGCGGACATAACCCACGCGCCGATGGCGGCGCAGACCCAGCGCGCCCACGCGAGGCGCCACGACAGCGAAAGGGCGGCGAATACGATGAGCGCCGCGCCGGACACGATGTCGCTTACGACCAGCGCGCGCGAGGTCAGCCCGATGAGGGGCGGGCTCACCAGCAGCCAGATGCCGAGCGCGATGTTGAAAAAGGGCGCCCAGAGGTGAGCGCTGTGAGCGGCGCGGAACACGGCTTCGTGCCGCGTGCGGATGTCCTCGACGTCTTCGCCGCGCTTCTCCGCGACCGCGATCCAGGCCGGCGGCGTGATGCCGTTCGCGCGGAACCACGCGTGCGGATCGGCTTTGAGCGTTTGCACGAGCTTCGGCAGCACGTCGGCGATGCGGTATCGCGGTTCCCATCCGAGCAGCCGGCGCGCGTTCGTGATGTCGAGCGCGTAGTGATCGTCGGCCATCGCGATCATGAACGGCCGGATGAACGGCTTCTCCCCGCGGTCGAGCGCGTCGGGGATGACCGGCTCGAGCTTCGCTTCCACGGCCGCGCCCACGCGCGCCGCGGTCTTCGGCACGCGCAGCGTCGTCCACTCGGCCTCGCCGTGAATGAGCAGCCCCAGCTCGTCCTGCAGTGCGTCGTAGCCGATCGTCTCGGGCTCGCCGAGGAGGATTACGGCGTCCGGTGGCAGCTCCGCGCGGCGGTCCACCGCGCGCCGGAACGCGTCGATCATGTCCTCCTTGTGAAGGAACGACTGACCGGCGTCGGGATTGCCGGAGTAGAGATAGCTCTTCACGTCGCGCTCGTAGATGCGCGCGATCTGCTGCGCGAGCGTCGGCACGCAGCGCCGCTCGTCGTACACGCCCGCGAGATGCAGCAGCACGTACGGCATGTGGCCGTGGTGCAGCCGGATCGCCTCTTCCGCCGCCGCTTTCGAGCGCGGATACGGCCACTTCGGCGCGATGCGCCGGCTCTCGTCGATGCGCTCTCCGGGCGCGCACGGCTCGTGCACCAGCATCGTTCCCGAAAACACGAGCTGCTCGACCTCGAAACGCTGCAGCGCCCCGAGCAGGTTGCGGGTGCCGCCGACGTTGACCTCGTCGTACAGCGGATTGTCCTCACCGGTGAAGTCGAAGTACGCGGCGAGGTGGATGACGCTCGCGATGTGCCGTCCGTACTGCGTCTCGAACTCGCCCAGCGCTTTGTCAATCGACTCCGCCGAGGTGAGGTCTACGCCGATCAGCGGGATCGCCGCTTTCTTCCCTCGACGATCGAGCCCGACGACCGTGTAGTCGCGTTCGAGCGCACGCGACAGCGCCGATCCAATATCGCCCGCGGCGCCGGTGATCAGCACGATCGGTTTGCGGACCATCGTCACGGCTTCGGGCTGCGTATTGCTGGCCATGAGCGCTCGCAGCAACACCGGTGCCGCCGCGACCCCATCACGCGGCCCGTAGTCATTTCCGCGCAGGCCCACGAAACGGAACACGGTTTGCTGCCTCCCCGCGATGCGCAACGACTCTGCAGGCGGTTTTCAGCCGCTGCACCCTGTCGACGGCTTCCTGCCGATCGAGGATCACGGTCTCATCGGGGATTGCACGACGGCGGCGCTCGTTTCGCGCGACGGCGCAGTCAATTGGCTGTGCGTGCCGAGATTCGATTCTCCGGCGCTGTTCTGCGGACTGCTCGACGCGGTGACGGGGGGCGTATTCAGGCTGACCCCGGCCGATGCGCTGGAAGCGCGCCAGCGTTATCTCCCGGACACCGCCGTGTTACAGACGCAGATACGCAGCCGCTCCGGCCTCGTTTGCATCACCGACGCCTGCACGCTGCGCGCGGGTGCGGATCTCTCCGAGGACGTTTCGCACGCGCGCGGGGAATTGCTGCGACGGGTGGAAGTGCTCGATGGTCGCGTGCACTTGGAAGTCGAGATCACGCCGCGCGGCGGTGCCCAGGCGAAAGCCGTGAGCGGCGGACTTCAGATCCACTGCGAGCGCTTTCCCGAATGCGATCTGCAGCTCACCTGTTCCGCGCCGATCAGCGGCTTACAGGATCGTCTGGAGCTCGCAGCCGGAGATCGGGTGTGGTTCTGTCTGCGATGGGGCGAAAGCGCGCGCCGCGCGCGCGCGGGCGACCCGCAGGAAGCGCTGGACAACACTGTGCAAGCGTGGCGGCGCTGGGCGAGCAAGCTCGATTACGACGGGCCGCAGAGAGCGCTGGTGCACCGCTCGGCGCTGACGCTCAAGCTTCTCGATTACAGCCCGAACGGCGCGATCATCGCCGCGCCGACTTCCTCGCTACCGGAGAAGATCGGCGGCGAGCGCAACTGGGACTATCGCTACACCTGGGTGCGCGACGCGGCGTTTTCGATCTACGCGCTGCGGCGCATCGGGCTCGCCTCCGAGCGCGCGTCGTTTCTCGCATGGGTGCTCGGCATCGTCGAGCTCGGCGGTTATCCGAGCGTGCTCTACGATCTCGACGGGCGGCAGCCGCCGGCGGAGCGCGTGGATTCCGAGCTCGCGGGGTACCGCGGCTCGGTGCCGGTGCGATGGGGCAACGCGGCCGCGGACCAGCGCCAGCACGATGCCTACGGCGAGATTCTCGACTGCGCCTACCAGTCGCAAAGCCGCGGCCCGGCGCCCGCGCCACAGCTCTGGGAGCGCTTGCGGGATTTCGTCGAGCTCGCGCTTCAGGACTGGAACCGGCCGGACCGCGGCATTTGGGAGGTGCGCACACCCAACCGGCCCTTCACGTATTCGGCCGCGCTGTGCCACGTCGCGATCGATCGCGGCGCGCGGCTCGCCGAGCGGTTTGCGCTTCCGGGCGACGCGCAGCGCTGGCGCGCCGAGTCCGAGCGCATTCGCGAAGCGATCCTCGAGCGCGCGTGGGACGCGCGTCAGGAGTCGCTGGTCGAGCATCTCGGCCCCGGTGGTATCGACGCGAGCCTGCTGTCGCTGCCGCTGCGTCGCGTGATCGCAGCCGATCATCCGAAGATGGTCGCGACGACGGCCGCGGTGCAGCGCCGGCTCGGTGCAGGCGCGGGATTGCTGTACCGTTACCTGCCCGATGAATCACCCGACGGCATGGCCGGCGACGAGGGCGCGTTTCTGCTCTGCAGCTTCTGGCTGGTCGACAATCTGGCGATGCAGGGCCGGCTGCAGGAGGCGTTCGATCTATACGACAAGCTGTGCGCGCGGGCCGGACCGCTGGGGCTGCTGCCCGAGCAGATCGATGCCTCGACCGGCGCGTTCCGCGGCAACTACCCGCAGGCGTTCAGCCACGTCGGCGTGATCTCGAGCGGTATTAACCTTGCGCGGAGCGGCCGCCGGCCTGTGCCCCTGTGAGGGTCGCGCGACGGGCGGCAAGCCCGAGCAACACCAGCAGCCAGCCGTTCACCACCAGCTCGATCGCCACGAAAAGACCGATCACCCACAGCGCTGCCTCCGGCCAGGCGGCGAGGACGAGCGTGCCGAGGAGCGCCATGACGATTCCGGCGGCGAGCATCCAGCCCCAGCCGTAAGTCGGGCGGATCTGAAGCGACAGCACGATCCGCATCACGCCCACGACGAGCAGCAGGATAGCGAGCACGAGCGTCAGACCGACGGAGGCGTCCACCGGATCGAGGAGCATGATCGCGCCCGCGACGCCATACACGAGTGCGACCAGCAGGTGGGGCCAGCGGCCGCGCCAGCGTCCGGCGCGGTACGTCTCCACGAACTGAAGCGCGGCGCCGGCGAGCAGCAGCGCGCCGAACAGCACCACACTCGCTATCGTGAAGAGGACCGCGCTCAGGATCCCGATCGTCCCGAGCAGCAGGAATGCGACGCCGATTGCCAGCAGCCATGCCCACTGGTCTTGCAGAGCGGCGAGCCCGTAATCACGATCGTCGTAGGGGAGCGGAGAAACCGCCATGGGGACCTCCTTGGAACGACAGGAACAGATCGGCTGATCCCGCAATACCCGTGCCGCCAGCGCGCGACTTCTCGCGAGCGGCAGCTCAGGGGCGTGCGCGATGATCGGTCAGGCGCGCCGCAGATCGACGATCTTCGCCGGTGCGCGGCCGCGCTTCGAGATGCGGCGCCGGTGCCGCATGCGCGCCGCGTCGAGCAGCATGCGGCCGGCCCAGCGATAGACGTTGAACTCCTGGATCAGCGTTCGCATGCTGCGGATGCGCTCGCGCTGCTCGTCGGGCGGCATCTCCAGCGCCATGCGCAGCGCGGTCGCGCATTGCTCGGTGTCGTACGGATTCACGATGATCGCCTCCGGCAGCTCGCCGGCCGCGCCGGTGAACTCCGACAGGATGAGCACGCCGCGTTCGTCGTCGCGCGAGGCGACGTACTCCTTCGCGACGAGGTTCATCCCGTCGTGAAGGCTCGAGACGAAACACACGTCCGCCGCGCGATAGTGCGCATACACCTCCACCGGATCGTGATGCTCGATCTTGAGTATCACCGGCTTGCAGTGCGGCGTGGCGAAGCGGTTGTTGATGCGCAGCGCCGCGGCGCGCACGCGCGCGTCCAGCGCCTGGTACTCCTCGATCGACGAGCGTGACGGCGCCGCGATCTGGATGAAGGCGAAGCGTCCGATCCAGTTCGGATGCAGCTCGAGCAGCCGCTCGACCGCCGCGAGCCGCTCCAGGATCCCTTTCGTGTAATCCAGGCGATCGACGCCGATGCCGATGCGCACGTCGGCGGAAAGCGCGTGCTCGCTGCGAATGCGCTCGCGGCATTCCTCGACCGATTTCTGGAACGCGAGCGCGGAAGGCGGCCATTCGATCGAGATTGGATACCGGTGCACTTCGGTGGGCTCGCCGCCGTACGAGATCGTGAAGGTCTCGCGGTTCACCCGCGCCTCGATAAAGCGATCCACGGTATCCATGAAATTGTTGCAGTGGTATTGCGTGTGGAAGCCGAGGATCGACGAGCCCAGCAGGCCGTCGAGGATCTCGTCGCGCCAGGGGCAGATGCCGAAAGCCTCGGGATTCGGCCACGGGATGTGCCAGAAGGTGATGATCGTTGCGCGCGGCAGGCGCTCGCGGATCAGGCGCGGCAGCAGCGCGAAGTGGTAGTCCTGTACGAGGATGATCGGGTCCTCGGTGCGCGATTCGCGCTCGATCGCCTCGGCGAAGCGGCGGTTCACCGTGCGGTAGTGCTCCCAGTCCGACGTGCGGAACACAGGTCGCGCGTGGGCGACGTGACACAGCGGCCACAGCCCCTCGTTGGAGAAGCCGTAGTAATAGCCGGCTTCTTCCTCGCGCGTGAGCCATACGCGGCGGATGCGGTACGCGGGCTTCTCCGGCGGCACCATCACGTGGTCGTTCTCGTCCACGGTTTCGCGGTCGGCGTTGCCGGAGCCGTGCGCGATCCACGTGCCGGAGCAGGCGCGCATGACCGGCTCGAGCGCGGTGACGAGACCGCTCGCCGGCCGCAGCACGTCGATGCGGCCGCCGCGCCGCACGTGCATGTACGGCTCGCGGTTGGAGACGATCAGGATCTCGTTGCCCTTCAGGTCCTGATGCAGGATGTTTCGCAGCGACTTGGGCGCCCAGGAGATCTGCGCCTCGTCGCGCATGCGCCGCTCGCGCTCGAGCTCCTGCACCATCGCTTCGAGATCGCGCGCGATCGGCGTCAACTCCGGCGAGCGCGGCTTGAGCGAGAGCGCGCGCGCTTGCCCCCGGATGAGCGCCTTGATCCCGGCGACCCAGCCGCGCCACGAGAGCTCGGCGATGATCACGGTGATGAGCGCGATGACCGCGCCGATCGCGGCGAACAGCCACACGATGTATTGCTTCGTGTCCTCGCTGCGCCGCTCGATGAAGCTCATGTCGTGCACGATCACCATCTCGCCGAGGCGCGTGCCGTCGACGGTTACGGGGCTCGTGGCAACGTACAGCGGCCCCGTCGGATGCTCGACCACGTGTCCGGCATCCTCACTCTCGGCGCGGCTCGCGCCGCAGCCGATCTCCGGCGCGTAGGCCGCCGTGTGATAAACGAGCGCGCCGGCCGCGTTGCAGAACCCGATTGCGTACAGGCGCTCGTCCTGGAGCATGCGGTTGAAAAACGTCTGCACCCGCTGCAGCCGCACCTTGTCGCGCGTGTTGTCCGTCAGCAGCTCGACGAGCGGCTCCTGCGCGGCGGATGCGACCAGCGTCGTGCGCATCTCCAGATCGCGCACGAACCACTTGAGCGTGAGCTGATCGACGAGCGGCACGACGCTGTAGGCGATCGCACCGAGCGCGATCGCGAGCGGAAGCAGGAATCGGAGCGAAAGGCGCATGCATGGTCCCGACTGAAAGCTATGGCTTACAGACCGGGCTATCGCCGGAATTCTTACGAGGGTGCGACAGTCGGCCGTGTCAGCGCACGGTTCTTGCTAAGCGCGTGATTTCGCCGAACGTGTGATGGACATGGATCTGAAGCTCTTCGATATCTTCGCCTACCCGTGGCTGGTGACGCTCCTCGGCGGCACGCTCGCGATCATCGCGGCGCTCGCGCTCAATTCGATTCTGTTCGTCGTGCTGCGGCGGGTGACGAGATTCAGCACGGTGATGCATACGGTGGTGCAGTTCATCGCCGCGCCTTCGCGCCTCGTGATGCCGCTCATCGCCTTGCAGATCGTGCTGGAAGCGGCGCCGCCCGATCTCCTGTACCGCGCGCGTGTTGCGCATCTGCTCACGATCGCCCTGATGGCCGCATGGACGTGGCTCGCTGTGCGCGCCATCGCCGGCGTCGGCGATGCCATCATCAGGCTCAATCCCGCGGACGTGACCGACAACCTGCACGCGCGGCGCATCCAGACGCAGACACGGGTGCTCACGCGCACTGCGATGTTTTTCGTGCTGCTCGTCGGTGCCGCCGGCGCCTTCATGACCTTTCCCGGGATGCGGCAGATCGGGGCGAGCCTGCTCGCCTCGGCCGGGGTCGCGGGTCTCGTGGCGGGGATCGCAGCCCGGCCCGTATTTGGCAGTCTCATCGCGGGCCTGCAGATCGCGCTCACCCAGCCGATCCGGATCGACGACGTGGTGATCATCGAAAACGAATGGGGACGCATCGAGGAGATCACTTCGACGTATGTCGTCGTCAAGATCTGGGACGAGCGGCGTCTGGTGGTGCCCCTGCAATGGATCATTCAGAACCCCTTCCAGAACTGGACCCGCCGCGGATCGCAGCTGCTCGGCACCGTCACGCTGTGGGCGGACTATCGCGTGCCGCTTGCAGCGGTGCGCGAGGCGCTGGACAACGTGTGCCGGAACGCACCGGAATGGGATGGCCGCGTCGCGCTGCTCCAGGTTGTGGAGGCCAACGAGAAGGCCATTCAGCTGCGCGCGCTCGTCAGCGCTGCGGACGCGAGCAAGGCGTGGGACCTGCGCTGCCGCGTGCGCGAGGCGCTCATCGATCTGCTTCAGCGCGAATATCCGGACGCTTTGCCGCGCCTGCGCGCCGAGCTCGAATCGGCGCCCGAGCCCGGCGCTGCGGTGCCGGCGCCGCCGCCGCTGCGCGCCGGCAAAGGCGACTCGTCGGCGATCAAGGAGCCGATCCACGCCGAAGTGCAGGTGCGGGGCGACGAGCGAGCCGCGGCGGAGACTCAGAGGAAGCAGTGACGACGTCTCGTGAGCCTGCTAACGCAGGTCGTCCATGAGCGAAGAAACGAAATCGCGGCCTCGAATCGAGATCAACCCGCCCGTGTTCATTCTGTCGGGCGTGCTCACGCTGGCGACGGTTGCGTTCGCCGTCGCCGCGCCGGATACGGCCGCGACGCTGTTCGAGGCGACCAGCGGGTGGATTACGCGCTCGGCCGGCTGGTTCTACGTGCTGGCGGTCGCGGGCTTTCTCACCTTCGTGATCGTGCTCGCCGTATCCGACTACGGCCGTATCAAGCTGGGGCCTGATCACAGCGAGCCCGATTACAGCTACCGTTCCTGGTTCGCCATGCTCTTCTCCGCCGGAATGGGGATCGGGCTCATGTTCTTCGGCGTCGCGGAGCCGGTCATGCACTACGCGACGCCACCGGTGGGTGAGGGGGGAACCGTGGCCGCGGCGCGAGATGCGATGCGCATCACGTTCTTCCACTGGGGCGTGCACGCTTGGGCGATCTATGCCGTGGTCGCGCTCGCGCTCGCGTACTTCTCGTTCCGGCACGAGCTCCCGCTCACGATCCGCTCTGCGCTCTATCCGCTCATCGGCGAGCGCATCCATGGGCCGATCGGACACGCCGTGGACATCTTCGCGGTACTCGGCACGATCTTCGGGGTCGCGACTTCGCTGGGTCTGGGCGTGATCCAGGTCAACGCGGGACTGGGCCATCTCCTCGACATACCGGCGAGCGTGGCGGTGCAGGTCGCACTGATCGCGGTGATCACCGCGATCGCGACGCTGTCGGTCGCGCTCGGGCTCGACGCGGGCATACGACGGCTCTCCGAATTCAATGTCGCGCTCGCGGTCGTGCTGCTCGCGTTCGTGCTGGCGGTCGGCCCGACGGTATTCCTTCTCCAGACGCTGGTGCAGAACACCGGCAATTACCTGTCGAGCCTCTTCAGCATGACGTTCAACCTCTAGCCTACGAGCCCACGACCTGGATCGGCGGCTGGACGCTCTTCTACTGGGGATGGTGGATCGCATGGTCGCCGTTCGTCGGCATGTTCATCGCGCGCATCTCGCGCGGCCGCACGATCCGCGAGTTCGTGGTCGGCGTGCTCTTCGTGCCCACGGGCTTTACGCTCGTCTGGATGACCTTCTTCGGCGACACGGCGCTGCACATGATCCTGATGCAGGGCCTCGAGGGGCTCGCCGACGCGGTCGCCGCCGACACCGCCGTGGCGCTCTTCCGTTTCCTGGAGGAGCTGCCGCTCAGCGCCATCACCTCCGTGCTCGCGACGGTGCTCGTAGTGACGTTCTTCGTGACCTCTTCGGACTCCGGCTCTCTCGTGGTGGACATGCTCACCTCGGGCGGGCGCGACGACTCCCCGGTATGGCAGCGCGTGTTCTGGGCCGTCGTCGAAGGCGTCGTCGCGGCGGCGCTGCTGCTGGCCGGCGGTCTCGAGGCGCTGCAGACCGCGACGATCGCGAGCGCGCTCCCGTTCGCCGTCGTGATGGTGCTCATGTGCTGGGGCCTGATACGCGCGCTTCGGATCGAAGCGGTGAAGCGGCAGAGCCTGCGCGTTGCGCGCGTGGCGCCGCTCGCACCGCAGTCGGCAGGGCAATGGCAGGCCCGGCTGCGCGCGATGATGCGCCAGCCGAGCCGCGCGGAAGTGCAGGATTTCGTGCGGCAGGTCGTTCTGCCCGCGCTCGGCGAGGTCGCACGCGAGTTGCAGGCGCAGGGGCGCGATGCCGGCATCGCGCGGGACGAGCATGGGCGGGCCTGGATCGAAGTGCGCCACGGCGCCGAGCCCGACTTTTTCTATTCCGTTCATCCCCGCCCGTACGATCCGCCGTCGTTCGTGCTTCGCGACACGAGCGCCAGCCGCGCACGGGCGCTCAAGTACTACCAGGCCGAAGTGCACCTCAGGGAAGGCGGTCAGGGCTACGACATCATGGGCTGGCGCGCGGTTGACGTCATCAAGGACGTGCTCGACCAGTACGAGCGGCGCCCTGCGGGCGGTGAGATGAACCGCTTGCCGCGGAGTGTGCGCGCATGACTCTTGCCACCCGCTGGCTCTTCCATGACGCAGAGTATCGTGCCGCACACGAAAGACGACTCCGGAGTGCCGGACAAGCTGCGCAAGCTGATCGGCGCGTGCATCCCTGACGTCTATGCTTTGGAGCTCCTGCTCGTGCTCGTGCAGCATCCGCACGAGGCGTACGCGCCGGCCGAGCTTGCGACGCGGATCCGCAATATCGGTCTCCCGGAGAGCGCCCTGCGTAAACATCTGGCCCAGTGTGTGGCATGCGGCGTAGTTGCCGAGAGTAACGATCGTTTTCGTTACGACCCGACGCGGCGTGACACGCGCGAATGCATGCGCGAGCTGGTGCGGATGTACGACGAGCGGCCAGTTACCCTGCTGCGCGCGATCTATGCGCAGCCGCAGGAGCGTATCCGCGCATTTTCGGAGGCGTTCAGGATCGCGAAGGATTAGCGCGTGGGCAGCGCACGAGATGCCGTGTCAGAAAACGCGCGCGAGTCCTGTCTCTACAACATGGGAGCGCGAGCACGGCGTGCGCGGCGCCGTATCGCGTACGGGTTTCACTGATTCGAAGAAAGATACCTTCATGTCCGCAGCTTTTTCAGGAACTTCGCATGGCCAATGCGGCCACACCGTGACCATGCACGCCGCAAAGCGCGGACCAATGTCCGCACCGCGCGGTCTCGTGTACAGCCAGAGCAGCCTGTAGTCGCGACACACGAAGAAGCCGGCGCGCGTTCCTGGCGCTCACCGTCTTAAGCGCGCAGGCGAGGGCTCGTCCCTCTTGCAGCTACCGCGGGTCGATAGCCTCGGCGCCCGCGAGATGTAAACGCCGTCCCACGCGCGGGGCGAATCAATCCGAACCTCGGCACGGCCGGGAGATTTTTTTGAATGTCAGAAAAGTGACAGGGGCAACTGCATTTCTCGAAAAAGCGCGTCCGACGCAGGTCGCGCTCGGCAGACCGCAGCGCTCGGACGGCGCGGCGATCCACGGGCTCATCGCCGCGTGCAAGCCGCTCGACCTGAACTCGCTGTACGCATACCTCCTCCTCGCCGAGCATTTCGGCGAGACGTGCGTGGTCGCGCGTGCCGGGTCGCGCGTCGTCGGGTTCGTTTCGGCTTACGTGCCGCCGGCGCGCGCGCACACGGCCTTCGTGTGGCAGGTCGCGGTGGCCGAATCGATGCGGGGCACGGGGCTCGCGAGCGCGATGCTGCGAGAGCTGCTGGCGCGGCCGGCGCTCGCGCGCTGCAGATATCTGGAGACGACCGTGTCGCCGTCGAACACCGCGTCTCGCCGGCTTTTCCAGGCGCTCGCGCGCGCGCAGCGCGCGCAGCACACGGAGGGTCTGCTCTTCGGCGAGGAGGATTTCGGCGGGGAGCATCACGAGTGCGAGATGTTGATTCGCATCGGCCCGTTCCAGGGCGAACAACCACAAGGAGAACGCGCAACATGAGCCTGAAAATCTTCAACCGGCTGGAATCCGAGGTTCGCGGCTATATCCGTGCATTTCCCACGCTGTTCGCGAGAGCGCGCGGGTCGGTCCTGATCGATCAGGCCGGCCGGCAGTACATCGACTTTTTCGCGGGCGCTGGAACGCTCAACTACGGGCACAACAACCCGGTCCTCAAGCAGCGTCTGCTCGACTACGTCGAGGATGACGGGCTGGTGCACGGCCTCGACATGGCGACCGTCGCGAAGAAGGACTTTCTCGAAACATTCGAGCGCGTGATCCTGAAGCCGCGCGGCCTCGCGTACAAGGTGCAGTTTCCGGGGCCGACCGGCACCAACGCCGTGGAGGCGGCGCTCAAGCTGGCGCGGCAGGTGAAGGGCCGCTCGAACGTGGTCTCGTTCACCAACGGGTTTCATGGCGTGACCGGCGGCTCGCTCGCCGCGACCGGCAACTCCAAATTCCGCGGCGCCGCCGGCTTCGCGCTGGGCAACACGACGTTCATGCCCTACGACGGTTACTTCGGGCCCGGCATCGACACGCTCGATTACCTCGAGCGCATGCTCGGCGACGCGAGCAGCGGCCTGGATAGCCCGGCGGCGGCAATCGTCGAGACGGTGCAGGGCGAAGGCGGCGTGAACGTCGCGAGCGCGGCGTGGCTGCAGCGTCTCCAGGCCCTGTGCCGCCGGCACGACATGCTGCTCATCGTGGACGACATCCAGGCCGGATGCGGCCGCACCGGCACCTTCTTCAGCTTCGAGCCGCTCGGCGTCAGTCCCGACATCGTGACGGTCTCGAAGTCGATCAGCGGTTACGGCCTGCCCATGTCGCTCACGCTGATGAGGCCCGACCTCGACGTATGGAGCCCGGGCGCCCACAACGGCACGTTCCGCGGCAACAATCTCGCGTTCGTCACGGCTGCGGCCGCGCTCGATCACTACTGGAGCACGAGCAGGTTTCAGGTGGCGATACAGTGCAAGGCCGGCATCATGAGCGCGCGGCTCGCTCACATCGCCGAGTCCTACGGCAACGGCACGTTCGCCGTGCGCGGCCGCGGCATGATGCAGGGCCTCGCGGCGGACGGCACACCCGAGCTCGCCGCGTCTATCGCGACGAAAGCGTTCGAGCGGGGGCTCGTCATCGAGACGTCGGGCAGCGAAGACCAGGTGCTGAAGCTGCTGCCGCCGCTCACGATCGACGAAGCCCGGCTGCGCGCGGGGCTCGACATCCTGGAGGACAGCATCGCCGCGGCCCTCGATGCGCCGCGCGCGGAGTCGAACAACATCGCCTTCGTGAACTTCGGAGGTGCGCGATGATCGTGCGTACGCTCGACGAGATTACCGGCAGCGAGCACGAAGTACGCACCCCGAACTGGACGAGCCGCAGGCTCCTGCTCAAGCGCGACGGCATGGGCTTCTCCATGCACGAGACCATCATCCATCCCGGGACGCAGACGCACATCTGGTACAAGAATCATCTCGAGGCCGTGCTGTGCATCGAGGGCGAGGGCGAGGTCGAGACCCTCGCCGACGCACGCGTGTATCGCATCGTTCCCGGCACGCTCTACGCGCTGGACGGGCACGAGCGCCACCACCTGCGGGCGACGACGCGCATGCGCCTTGTCTGTGTTTTCAACCCGCCGCTGACCGGCCGCGAGGTGCACGACGCAGAGGGCGTCTATCCGCTGGTCGAAGAAGACGCCGCCACAGGCTGACGGCCCGAGCGTGGCAGGAAAGGAGATTCCAAACATGGTGTTACCGATTTCAGACGCGTACCGGTCGCGCAGCGACAACGAGTCGGCGATCGTGCGCCGGCAGGATCCGGTCGTATACGGCGAACCTGCTGACGGCGCGCTGACCGAGCATCAGCTCAGAAGCTATCAGAAGAACGGCTTCATTTTCCTGAACGAGTTTTTCGCGCCCGGCGAGGTCGCCGGGTTCCTGCGCGAAGCTCGGCGGCTCGCCGCGGACCCGGCGATCGCCGGGCGGGAAGAAGCGATCACCGAGCCGGGCAGCGACGAAGTGCGCTCGATCTTCGCGGCGCATCGGCTCGACCCGCTGTTCGGGCGGGTCGCGCGCGACGCACGCCTCGTCGCGATCGCGCAGCAGATCCTCGGGAGCGAGGTCTACGTGCACCAGTCGCGGCTCAATCTGAAGCCCGGCTTCGTCGGCAAGGACTTCTACTGGCATTCCGATTTCGAGACCTGGCACGTGGAGGACGGCATGCCGCGCATGCGCGCGCTCTCGTGCACCGTTCTCCTCACGGAGAACAACGAGCTCAACGGCCCGCTGCTGCTCGTGCCGGGATCGCACCTGCACTACATCTCGTGCGTGGGCGAGACGCCGGACGATCACTACAAGGCCTCGCTCAGGAAGCAGGAGTACGGCGTGCCCGATCCGATGAGCCTCAATCTGCTCATCGAGCGCGGCGGCATCCGCTCGATGAAAGGCGCGGCAGGCTCGGTGATCCTCTTCGACTGCAACACGATGCACGGCTCGAACAGCAACATCTCGCCCTATCCGCGCGCGAACCTGTTCATGGTCTACAACAGCGTCGAGAACCGGCTCGGCCCGCCGCGGCACGGCCTGAAGCCGCGGCCCGAGTTCGTCTCGGCGCGCGAGCACACTGCGGCGCTCGAGCCGGTCCAGACCGAATACGCGTCCTGGCGGTAGTGTTGCGGCGCCTGGCACTGGCGGCGCTCGCGCTGGTGCTCGCGGCGCTGGCCGGCGCCTGTTCGGAAAGCGCGCGCACGACCGACGGGCAGACGCTCGAGCGTGCACGCGCGGCGGGCAAGATCCGGGTGGGCTACGCCAACGAAGCGCCGTTCGCGTGGCTCGATCCGGTCACGGGCGAGCTCACCGGTGAGGCGCCGGCGATCGCGCGCGCCGTGCTCGAGGACCTGGGGATCCGCGAGATCGAGGGGGTGCTCACCGAGTTCGGCTCGCTCATCCCGGGGCTCAAAGCGGGGCGCTTCGACGTGATTGCCGCCGGCATGTACGTGCTGCCGGCGCGCTGCCGCGAGATCGCCTTCTCCAATCCCACGTATTCGGTGGGCGAAAGCTTCATCGTGCGCGCCGGCAATCCGCGCGGCCTCAACAGCTACGCCGACGCGGCGCGCAGCGCGTCCGCCACGATCGGCGTCGTCGCGGGCGCGGTGCAGCTCCAGTACGCGCTCGACAAGGGCATCCCGCGGGAGCGCGTGCTCGTCTTCCCCGATCCGCCGAGCGCGCTCGAAGCGGTGATAGCCGGCCGCGTGGACGCCTATGCGGCGACGGCGCTCACGGTAAACGATCTGCTGCGGCGGGCGGATACTCAGGCGGTCGAGCGCGCCGAGCCGTTTCACGAGCCGGTCGCGAACAGCGCCGTCGCGCGCGGCTACGGCGCCTTCGGGTTCAGGAAAGGCGACAAGAGCCTCGTCGAGGCTTTCAACGCCGGTCTTTCGAAGCTGATCGGCACGCCGCGTCATGCCGAGCTGGTGCGCCCGTTCGGTTTCACCGAGCGCGAGCTACCGGGGAACGCAACCGCTCAAGAGCTGTGCCGCGGCGGAGGCGGCGAATCGCGCCCGCAATGAGCGGCCTCGCGATCGAGCTCGCACGCGGTCTCGGTCTCACGCTCGCCCTGACCGCCTGTGCGGCCGCGGTCGCACTGGCAGCCGCGCTCGCGGCGGGGCTTGCGCGCAGCGCGAAGCCGCATGCGGTGCGCTGGGCCGCGGCGGCCTACGTCGAGGTCTTTCGCGGCACCTCGGCGCTGGTACAGCTTTTCTGGGTGTATTTCGTGCTGCCGTTCGCCGGCATCGAGCTCGGCGCGTTCACCGCGGGCGTCGTGGTGCTGGGCCTGAACGCCGGCGCGTACGGCGCCGAGGTCGTGCGCGGCGCGATCAACGCGGTGCCGGCCGGACAGCGCGATGCGGCGGCGGCGCTCAACCTGTCGTCCGCCCAGACGCTCGTGCGCGTCGTGCTTCCCCAGGCGCTGCCGGGGATGATTGCGCCTGCGGGCAATCTCGCGATCGAGCTCCTGAAGAATACGGCGCTGGTATCGATGATCGCGGTCCACGAGCTCACGTTCACCGCGCAGCTCCTGCGCGCGTCCACCTTGCAGACCGGCATCATCTTTGCGGTCGTGCTCGCGCTGTACTTCGCGGCGGCGAGCGTGATCGCGCGTGCGTTCCGGCGTCTCGAGCGGCACGCGGCGGTGACGGCATGAGCTTCGACTGGAGCTACGCGGCGAGCCTCGCGCCCGTGCTGGCTCCCGCGCTGTGGGTGACCGTGCAGGCAACGCTTGCCGGCACCGCGATTGCGCTCACCCTCGGGCTGTTACTCGCGCTCGCGCGGCGTGCGCAGAACGCCTTGGTCTCGCGGCCGGCGGCTGCGTTCGTCGAGCTCGTGCGCAGGACACCCCTGCTGGTGCAGCTTTACTTCCTGTTTTTCGCGCTGCCCGCGGCGGGCGTTTCGCTGTCGCCGTTTGCGACCGGCGCGCTCGGGCTGGGGCTGCACTATGCCGCGTACTGCGCGGAGGTCTATCGGGCGGGAATCGAAAGCGTGCCGCGCGGCCAGTGGGAAGCGGCTGCGGCGCTCAACCTGCCGCGCGCACACACGTGGCTGCGCATCGTGCTGCCGCAGGCGATCGCCCGCATGGTTCCGGCGCTCGGCAATTACGTGGTGGCGATGTTCAAGGAGACGCCGCTTCTGTCCGCCATCGCGGTGGTGGAGCTTCTGCAGGCGGCGAAGATCGCGGGTTCCGAGACGTTCCGCTACGTCGAGCCGATGACGCTGGTCGGCGCGATCTTTCTCGTGCTGAGCCTCGTCACGGCCAAGGGGATACGGGTGCTGGAAGCGCGGCTCGCGAGGGCGCTGCACGCATGAGCCCGATCGTGAGCCTGCGCGGCGTGCGCAAGCGCTACGGGGAGACCGAAGTGCTGCGCGGAGTCGATCTGGACGTCGCGCCCGGCGAGACCGTGAGCATCATCGGCCCCAGCGGCTCCGGCAAGTCGACGCTTCTGCGCATCGTGATGGCGCTCGACGAGCCGGACGCCGGCACGATCACGATCGACGGCGAGATGCCCTGGGCGGCCGGCGCGAAAGGACGTGCGGCGAGCGCGAGGCTGCGCCGCGCGCGCGAGCGGGTCGGCATGGTATTCCAGCACTTCAACCTGTTCCCGCACATGACGGCGCTCGGCAACGTGACCGAAGCGCCGGTGCGCGTGCTGGGGCTCGAGCGCGGCGCGGCGCAGGCGCGGGCGCGCGAGCATCTCGCGCGCGTCGGTCTCGAGGACAAGGCCGGGAGCTATCCCGCGCAGCTCTCGGGCGGGCAGCGCCAGCGCGTGGCAATCGCGCGGGCGCTCGCGATGCAGCCGAAGGTGATGCTCTTCGACGAGATTACCTCCGCGCTCGATCCGGAGCTCGTCGGCGGGCTCCTCGCGCTGCTGCGCGAGCTCGCGCAGCAGCGCACGATGACCATGCTCATCGTCACCCACCATATGAAGTTCGCCGAAGCGAGCTCCGACCGCGTGCTGTTCTTCGATCGCGGGATGATCGTCGAGGACGCGCCGCCCGCAGCGATGTTCGGGGCGCCGCGCGACGAGCGGGTGCGGCGTTTCGTCGAGGCCATATCGGCGGTCGAGCGCGGAGGCTGAAGGCGATGGTGCTGCGCCTCGTCTCGCTCCTCGCCGGTATCGGCCTGCTGCTCGTCGGTATCGGCCTGCTCTTCCCGGTGCTGGGCCTGCGCGCGGCGATGGCGCAGTTCCCGGTGTGGGTTACCGGCATCGTCATGTCCGCCTATTTCGCGGGATTCGTGCTCGGCACGTACGTTTGTCCCGCGCTGGTCCGCCGCGTGGGCTACATCCGGGCGTTCGCGACGATGGCCTCGGTCGCCTCCACCATGCCCATACTGCACGCGCTCGCGGTGAATCCGTGGGCATGGGGGCTGTTCCGGCTGGTGACCGGCTTCTGCATCGTGGGTGTGTATCTCGTCGTTGAAAGCTGGCTGAACGCGCTCGCGCCCAACGCGCAGCGCGGCCGGATCTTCGCGACCTACATGGCGGTGACCCTCGTAGCGATGGCGCTGGGCCAGTTCCTGATTCTTGTCGGTGACAGGGTAGGCTTCGTCCCGTTCGCGCTCGCTTCGGTGCTGCTGTCTTTCGCGGTCGTGCCGGTGACGCTCACGCGCGTGCGCGAGCCCGCGGCGGTGCAGGCACCGCACGTTGGACTGAAAAATCTGTACGAGACGTCGCCGCTCGGCGTCGTCGGCGCGACCGCGTCGGGGCTGCTCAACGGCGCATTCTTCGGCATGGGCGCGGTGTTCGCGCAGCGCGTCGGCCTGTCGGACGCGGGGATTGCGGCGTTCATGGGCGCGACCATCATCGGCGGCGCGGCGCTCCAATGGCCGATCGGGCATCTGTCGGACCGGCGCGACCGGCGGCTCGTGATGTTCTGGGTGTGCACTGCCGCCGCCGCCCTCGCCGCCGGGGCCATGCTGGTCGCGCACCGCTCAGAGATCGCGCTCATCGCGATCGGCTTCTTCTACGGCGGGTTCGTGTTCACGATCTACGGGCTCGCGGTGGCGCACGTGAACGATCTCATCGACCCTTCGCGACTGCTCGAGACCACCGGCGGGCTGCTCCTCATGTATGGCTTGGGTGCGGCGCTCGGACCGACGATCGCGGGCATTGTCATGGGTGCGCTGGGCCCGGGCAGCTTCCTCGTCTATAGCGCGCTGCTGCTGTGCACGACCGCGCTGTTCGCGGCGCACCGCCTGCGCAGCGCACCGCGCGCGCTCGAGGAGCGCAGCGCTTTCGTGCCGATGGCGGGCAGCTCCCAGGCGGTGCTGCAGCTTGATCCGCGCGCCGAGCCGCCGGGCTCCCGGTAAAGGACCGGCCGATCGACGCCGCCGATGCAGACGACGTCAGCCTTGGGACATCGGGGGCGCGCCGCCTTGTCCCGCGCGCGGTGAACGCAACGGGCAGCCGATGCAGCCGCTCGTCTCCACGCCCGCGGAGTCCACCCGTCGAGTGTCGCGCGCGTCAGGTCCGCCCGCGTGAGCCGCGCACCGTTCAGCTTCGCGCCGTCAGCGCCGCGTCACTCAGGTTGGCGCCTCTCAGGTTCGCGCCGCGCAGCGACGCGCGAGCAGCCCTTCGATCGTTGCATCGATCGCAGTGAATATGACTGTCGAGTCGAACACGGCGCCGGATGACCGCAGCATACGTTGCTCGGTCATCCGGGCGGACGGTGGAGCATGGTCTCGCGCGCCTCAGCGCCTGCTTTCAAAGCTCTGCATCGTGCACCGTGGCGACACCGCGAAGCCTGAGCAGCGTGCCGGGGAGGCCGGTGTCAGGCCCGCCTTTGACGGGGCGCGCGAGCCCGCGCGGAACGACAGTTGCAACCAGCGGGCACTTCGCCACCGGTCAGGTGACAGGCGGATGCAACCGTGGATTTCGACTGGCACACGGTCTTATCGAGCTTCGTACATCTTGGCGTCGCGTACGGGCTCGCGTTGCCGATCGCATGGGACCGCGAAGCGCATGCGCGCAGCGCCGGTCTTCGCACGTTCCCGCTGGTGGCGATTGCCACCTGCGGCTATACGCTGCTCGCCTTCAGGGTCTTTCCCGAAGATCCAGAGGCCCAGGCGCGTGTGATTCAGGGGCTCGTCGCAGGCATCGGCTTTGTCGGCGGGGGCGCGATTCTGAAGCAGCGCGGCGGCGTCCACGGGACAGCGACCGCTGCGAGCATCTGGAATACGGGCGCGATCGGAGTCGCTGTCGCCTATGCCCGCTACGAGATCGCCGTCGTCCTGTCGGTGGTGAACCTGCTCACGTTGCTGCTGCTCTCGCCCCTTAAGCATTCCGGCGACGGCGAGCGGCGCCGTGGATCCTAGCTGACGGTCCACGAGGAGAACGCCATCCACCAACTGAAGCATTGCTGGGAACAGGCGGCAGCCATCTGGAGCCGTCACACTTCCGGCGGATGGTCGGCGCGCCGAGCTTTTCCGCACTGCAGCAGACTTCATGTTGAGCGCGCTCGATCTGCAAGCGCGGGTTTGTGAGCCCGTGTAAGAAAATGGCCTGAAGGCCGGTCCATGCTGCTTGTGTGCCGCTCCCGTACGGGCTCGGCGCAGTGTTTGCTGGGTCGGCACACCCGCACGCACATAACGACCACCGAGGAGACAGCATGAAGTTGAAGATCAGCAGCCCCGAGGATTTCTGGTCCGGGGTCATGTTCATAGCCTTCGGCGCGCTCGCGATTTACGTCTCGCGCGATTACCCGATGGGCAGTGCGATGCGGATGGGTCCCGGGTATTTCCCCACAGCCATCGGCTTGTGTCTCATCGCGCTCGGGGCCGCGGTAACCGCTACCGGCTTCAAGCTCAAGGGCGAGGGCATCGGGCGGTGGCCCTGGCGCTCGATGGTCGTTCTGAGCGTGGGCTTCGCCACCTATGCGTGGGGCATCGATAACCTGGGCTTCATCCCCTCGCTTGCGATACTGATTGGGCTGGTGTCCGTCGCCAGCCGCGACTACCGGTGGAAAGAGGTGATCGTTTCCATGGCGGTGCTGATCGCCGGCTCGTGGGCCGTCTTCATATACGCACTGGGGCTCCCGTACCCGCTGTTCTGGTGGAGCTACTGACATGTCCGAGTTCCAGGAGCTTTTCCCCAATCTCTATCTGGGCTTCAGCGTCGCGCTGTCGCTGAAGAACCTCATGTACTGCTTCATCGGCGTGTTCGCCGGGACGATGATCGGCGTGCTGCCGGGCATCGGCCCGCTCGCGACCATCGCGATGCTGCTCCCGATCACGTTCAACCTGGAGCCTACTTCCGCGCTCATCATGCTCGCGGGCATCTACTACGGGTGCCAGTACGGCGGCTCGACCACCGCGATTCTGGTGAAGCTGCCCGGCGAATCGGCTTCCGTGGTGACCTGTCTGGACGGCCACGAAATGGCGCGGCAGGGCAGGGCGGGGCCGGCGCTCGCGATCGCGGCAATCGCCTCGTTCATCGCCGGCACGATCGGCACGATCCTGATCGCCAAGGCGGGACCGCCGCTCGCGGAGATGGCGCTGAAGTTCGGGGCGCCTGAGTATTTCTCGCTGATGGTGATGGGGCTGATCGCTTCCGCGGTGCTGGCGTCGGCCTCCATCCTGAAGGCGATAGCGATGATCTTCCTGGGGCTGCTCTTCGGGATCATCGGGACCGACGTGAATTCCGGCATGTCGCGCTTCGCGTTCGGCCTGCCGGAGTTGACCGACGGCCTCTCGTTCACCGTCGTCGCCATGGGTCTGTTCGGTTTTGCCGAGATTCTCAAGAACCTCGAGATCGGTACCGACACTTCGACGCGCTCGCTGCTCACCAAGAAGATCGAGCACCTGTATCCGACGAAGGAGGACATGAAGCGCTCGGTCATGCCGATCGTGCGCGGCACCGCGATCGGATCGTTCTTCGGTGCGCTGCCCGGGGCGGGACCGACGATCTCGGCGTTCTCGGCCTACGCCCTGGAGAAGAAGATGACGAAGCGGCCGGACATGTTCGGCAAAGGCATGATCGAGGGCGTCGCCGGGCCGGAATCGGCCAACAACGCTGCTGCGCAGTGCGCGTTCATCCCGACGCTCGCGCTGGGGATACCCGGGAGCGCCACCATGGCGCTCATGCTCGGCGCGCTGACGATTCAGGGCATCGCGCCCGGACCGCAGGTGATGACGCAGCGCCCGGAGCTCTTCTGGGGCCTGATCGCGAGCATGTGGATCGGCAACGCGATGCTGGTGTTGCTCAACCTGCCGCTGGTGGGCTTGTGGGTGCGGCTGCTGCGCGTGCCTTACCGGCTGCTCTTCCCCGCGATTCTCACCTTCATGGCGATCGGCGTGTACAGCGTCAACAACTCGCAGATGGACGTCTTCATGACGATCCTGTTCGGCCTGATGGGTTACGTGTTCATGAAGCTCAAGGTCGAGCCCGCGCCGCTCATCCTCGCGTTCGTGCTGGGACCGCTGATGGAAGAAAACCTGCGGCGCGCGCTGCTGATTTCCCGCGGCGACCCCAGCGTGTTCTTCACGCGGCCGATCAGCGCCGGATTCCTGATCGCAGCGATCGTGCTCCTGATCCTGATGATCCTGCCGGCGGTGCGCAAGAAACGGGATCAGGCGCTCGAGGAAGGCGAGGTCCAGACCGCCTGAGCACGAAAACCGGCACTCCGGCGCGAGCACGAATTGCGCCGGCAGTGCCGGTCATTGCGACCCATCGAAGGCCGCGTAGCGGCTCGCGAGAGCCGCGCGTCGATCAGTTGACGGTGATCCGTTTCGGCATCGCGGCTTCGCTCTTCGGCAGCGTGAGCTCGAGAACGCCGTCCGCGTACTTCGCCTGGGCGCCCGCTTCGTCGATCGGGAACCCGAGCGTGAGCGTGCGGGAGACTTTCCCGTAGAAGCGCTCGCTGCGCAGCGTGCGCTCGCCCTCGTCCGCCTGCTTCTCGTTCTTCACTTCCGCCGAGATCGTGACCTCGTTCCCGTCGATGCTGACGTTGATGTCTTCCTTGCGGACGCCCGGCATCTCGGCGACGAGACGGTAAGCCTTCTCGCTCTCGCTCACGTCGATGCGGATCGGCGCCGCCTGGCCCCACGCGTGGGGTTCCAGCGCCAGCGGCCGCACGAAGAAGCCGCGGAAGAGATCGTCGATCGGGTCGGTCATCGCCGACAGTCCGCCCCACTGTTCGGTGGGGCGATAGTTGGTGATGTTCGCCATATATCTACCCTCCGTTGAATTGAACGACGCGCCTTGCGGCGCAACCTGTCGCCTTGTCGCGGCGCTCGCCGCGAACGCAACCGGCAGGCGTACCTCGGAAATAGGGCTGGGGCGTGCCATTTCAAGGGCTCGCGTTTCTCGCGCCGCGTGTGACCTATTCGACACCCGCCGCGGCGCAAACACCGCTACATTCGGCGGTGACTGAAAAAGGCACGCCCGGCTGAAAAGCGGGTTCGCAAAGTCACCGGTCTAAGGAGCTTCGGTTCTACGATGGCGGGACTGCCAGGCAGGGGGGCACTACCCGGCGGGCGCTGTAGCGCGCGGCGGGCCGCCCCCACACCTCCATTCCCCCTTTAGCCGGTCATTTGCCGCCTGTTCGGTCCGCGCGCCGCGCGCGTTAACGTGACACGGGACAATGACGGGGTGAAGTACGCAGCACGCAGACACGGGCGACGGCTGACCGGCCGCGGCGAGGGGTTCACGATCATCGAGCTCATGGTGGCGGTGATGATCGTGGCGATTCTCGCAGTGCTGTCCTATCCCTCGTACCAGGAGCACCTGCGCAAAGGACGCCGCGCCGCCGCACAGGCGTTTCTGATCGAGACGGCCAGCCGCCAGCAGCAGTACCTCCTCGATGCGCGCCGCTACGCCGTGGGCGCGGGCGCCCTCACCACGCTCAATATGACCGTGCCGGCCACGGTCACGCCGTTCTACACCGTTACGGTAAATCCGGCGGTCGCTACGGTGCCGCCGACGTACCAGCTCGTGGCGACCCCGGTAGCAGGCTCGGTGCAGGCGCCTGACGGCGTCCTCACGCTCGATCAGGACGGGACGCGCACGCGGGGAGGGAATCCGGGATGGTAAGGCCGGGACACTCTGCGGGTTTTACGATCATCGAGATGATCGTCGCGGTCGGCGTGCTGTGCATCGTCATCGCGCTTGCGGCGCCGGCGCTTTCCGGAATGATCGCGACGCAGCAGGTGAGAAGCGCGAGCCAGGACGTCTACGCGTCGCTCACGATCGCGCGCAGCGAAGCGCTGACGCGCAATACCTCGGTCACGGTCGAGCCGCTGCTCGGCGACTGGGCCAAGGGCTGGACCGTGACCGACGCGGGCGGGACGGTGCTGCGGCGCCAGGAGGCCTACCCGCGCGTCACGTTGAGCGGCCCCGTGCGCGTCGTGTTCAACGGCGACGGCAGGCCCGACTCCATCGCCACGCCGTTCTCCTTTGCTGCGACCAATCTCGACGCCGGTGATTACCGCTGCGTACGCCTGCGGTTGAACGGCCGTTCGGCGATCTCGTCGGGAGGCTGCTGATGACGACGCGTATGCCGCGCAGGACGGCTGTCACGCGCGAGCTCGGCATGGGCATGATCGAGGTGCTGATCACGATCGTGATCGCCGCGTTCGGGCTGCTCGCCGTCGCCGGGCTGCAGGCGCGCATGCACCTGGCCGAAATGGAGGCCGCCCAGCGCGCGCACGCCGTCGTGCTGGTGCGGCACATCACCGACCGCATCGCCGCTAATCGCAAGGACGCAATGAGTTACGTGACCGCGACGCCGCTGGGCGCGGACAACGGCGTGCAGGACTGCGCGGGCCTCACCGGCGCCGCACACGACCTGTGCGAGTGGAACAACCTGCTCGCGGGCGCCTCCGAAACGCAGGGCGCCGAGCGCATGGGCGCGATGATCGGCGCCCGCGGCTGCGTGTTCAACACCGATCCCGTCATGCCGCGCAAGTTCAGCGTCGCGGTCGTGTGGCAGGGACTCACCGCCACCGAAGCGCCGGGGACGACGGCGTGCGCGAGCGGCGCGTTCGCGGACCCGAAGATGCGCCGCGCGATCGTTGCGCCGATCGTGCTGGCGTGCCTGCAGAACGACATCAATACGGGGCTATGCGTAACGCCATAAAAGGCTTCTCGCTGGTCGAGCTGATGGTGTCCATCGCGCTCGGACTCATGCTGCTCGCGGGGCTCGCGACGATTTTCTCGAACACGACCCGCGCGCGCGGCGAGCTCCAGCGCAGCAGCCAGCAGGTGGACAACGGACGCTACGCGATCGAGGTCCTGAGCGAAGACGTGCAGCTCGCCGGCTACTACGGCGAGCTCGACGTGAGCGGCATGATGGTGCCCGGCGCGCTGCCGGACCTGTGCTCGGTCGACCCGGCGATATGGAATTCCGCGATTCCGCTGCACCTGCAGGGCATCGCACCGGGCGGTGCGCTGCCGGCGTGCATTCCGGGATCGATCGTCGCCGGCTCGAGCGTGGTCGGCGTGCGCCGCGCGCAGACCTGCATCGCCGGCGTCGGCACGTGCGACGCCCTGGTCGCGACGCAGCCGTACGTGCAGATCGCGTTGTGCTCGACGAGCCCGAGCGCGTACGCGCTCGGCATCGCCGCCGACACCCCGTTCGCGCTGCAGATGAAGGACTGCGCGACGGCCGCCGGCGTGCGTCGTTACGTCTCGCGCATCTATTACATCAGCAGCAACAACGGCGGCGGGCTGAACGTGCCGACGCTGAAGCGGCTGGAGCTGAACGGCGCGTCCTTCGACGACGTGCCGCTCGTCGAAGGCATCGAGCGGCTGCACGTCGAATACGGGATCGACACCGACGGGGACGGCGATCCCGACGCCTATACCCCCGATCCCTCGAGCTTCAACTTCGCGGGCTGCGGCGCGTGCAGCGAGCCGCAGAACTGGTCGAACGTCGTGACCGCGAAGATCTACGTGCTCTCGCGCGCGCTGGAGCCTTCGCCCGGCTACACCAACACCAAGGTTTACGAGCTCGGGCTGGACGCCGCCGGCGCGGCCGTGCGCGCCGGCCCCTTCAACGATGCGTTCCGCCGGCAGGTCTTCAGCACGGCGGTGCGCGTGGTCAATCCTTCCGGACGCAGGGAAACGCCATGAGCCGCCGCTCGACTCAACGCGGTGCGACGCTGATCGTCGCGCTGGTCATCCTCGTGCTCCTCGCGCTGCTCGCGCTCGGCGCCTACAACACGAGCACCACCGAGCTGCGGACCGCGGGCAACTCGCAGGCGCGTGCCGAGGCGCTCAACGCCGCGCAGGAGGCGATCGAAACCACGATCAGCACCGCGAATTTCACGAGCGACCCGGCGAACGCGATCACCACGCCGTGCGGCGCGAACATGTACTGCTCGGATTTGAACAACGACGGCACCGCCGACTACACGACGCGCCTCACGCCCGTGCCCTCGTGCGTATCGGTGAAGGTGATCAAGACGACCGAGCTCGATTTCAGCGCGGCCGAAGACCTCACGTGCGTGACGAGCCAGTCGCAATTGTTCGGCGTGGCCGGCGCCAATACGGGCGGTGACTCGCTGTGCGCCAACACGATGTGGAACGTGACCGCCGAGACCACCGCGGCCGCGACCGGTGCGAAGGTGACCGTTTCGCAGGGCGTCGGCATTCGCATCGGCGCCGACGAGACGGCGGCCTCGTGCCTCTGATCCGGAGTGAAACTATGAAAACGACGATACGTCATTGGTTGCGCGCCACGCTGTGCGCCGCCGCACTCGCGTGCGGCCCCGCGTCCGCCGAGGACATCGATCTCTTCGCTCAGGGCGCGCCTGCGAGCGCGGCGTCGCGTCCCAACATCATCATCATGATCGACAACAGCGCGAACTGGTCGGCGGCGAACCAGCAGTGGCCCGGCGGCATCAAGCAGGGTGAGGCGGAGTTGAAGGCGCTTCGACGGCTGCTGGCGGAAGTGAACGACAACGTGAATCTCGGTTTGATGATGTTCACGCCGGGCAGCGGGAGCAACCCGAACGGCGCGTACGTGCGATACGCGGTGCGGCAGATGACCGCGGCCAACCGCGCGGCCTTCCAGGAGCTGATCGGCGATGCGAGCTGCGTGAACGGACCGAACAGCCTCAACGGCACGCCGAACTGCATTTTGCGCAACTACGATTCGTCGAGCGAGAAGGTCGGCAGCGCGAAGCTCGACTACAGCGCGGGCCTGTTCGAAGCGTTCAAGTACTTCGGCGGCTTCACGAGCCCGGCGAACGCGCACAACGGCGTCGCCGGCACGCCGGTGAGCGCGAGCCAGTTCGGTCCGCTGCGCTATGCCGGCGACCCCGACTCGAAATCCGATCCGGCCGCTTACGTGAACGGCGCCGGGGACCCGGCGAAGCGCGAGTATCTTTCGCCCATCAACGCGCTCAACTCGTGCGCGCAGAACGTCGTGATCTTCATCGGCAACGGCTTTCCCTCGACCGATGCTCTGCCATCGCTCTTGTCCGGCGTCGGCGGCAGCACGACGCAGCTCCTCATGCCCAATCCCGGCGGCGGCTTCATCAAGCCGTCCGGCAACGAGATCCGCTACCCCGACGAATGGGCGAAGTTCCTGTTCTCGACCGACGCGAGCCCGGTGGACGGCCGGCAGGGCGTGGCCGTGTACACGATCGACGCGTACAACGCGCAGCCGGACGTGAAGCAGAACCGGCTGCTCATGAGCATGGCCAAGCACGGCGGCGGCAAGTACTACGCGGCGAAGAACGAGGACGCGATCCTGAACGCGCTGCGCGAGATCCTGATCGACGTGCAGTCGGTGAACAGCGTGTTCACTTCCGCGAGCGTGCCGATCAACGCGACGAACCGCACGCAGTACGAAAACCAGGTCTATATCGGGATGTTCAGGCCCGACGTCGATGCGAAGCCGCGCTGGCACGGCAACCTGAAGCGCTTCCAGGTCGGCTTCGTCAACGGCGAGCTGCGGCTCACGGACCGCAACAATGCTTCGGCGATCGCATCGTCCACCGGCTATCTCCAGTCGTGTGCGGCGAGCTACTGGACGACCGACAGCGGCAACTACTGGGAATTCTCGCCGGCGGGCGCGGGGCTGTGCGCCGGGAACCTGAGCCCGTACTCCGATCTGCCCGACGGTCCGGCGGTGGAGAAGGGCGGCGCCGCGGAAGTGATCCGCCGGGGGAATGATCCGTCGGTGCCGAACGCGCCATTCACCGTGAACCGCACGATCTACACGTGCCTTTCCACGGGCGACTGCACCTCGCTCGTCGCGTTCAACACGGCGAACGTCACGGCGGCGGCGCTCGGCGCAGCGACGGCGGCCGAGCACCAGCGCATCGTCGATCACACGCTGGGCAAGGACGTGAATGACGAGAACGCAAACGCGCTCGTCACCGATTCGCGGCCGTCGCTGCATGGAGATGTCATCCATTCGCAGCCGCTGCCGGTGAGCTACGGCGGCGCGAACGGGGTCGTGCTCTATTACGGCGCGAACGACGGCACGTTCCGCGCGGTGTCCGGGACCACGGGCCGTGAGTTGTGGGCGTTCGTCGCGCCTGAGCACCACGGGCGGTTGAAGCGGCTTACCGACAACAGCCCCACGGTGGAATTTCCCGGCATGCCCGGCGGCGTCGTACCGGCGCCGGTGAGAAAGGATTACTTCTTCGACGGCACGCCCGCACTCTATCAGACCGCCAACAACAGCCAGGTCTGGGTATTCCCCACGATGCGGCGGGGCGGGCGCATGCTGTATGCGTTCGACGTGACCAACCCGTCCAGTCCCACGCTCAAGTGGCGCGTCGGGTGTCCGAACGCGGCGAACGACACCGGCTGCACGAGCGGCCTCGATATGATCGGGCAGACCTGGTCCACGCCGCGCGTCGCCAAGGTGCTCGGCTACAACACCGGGAACACGCCGGTCATCATCATCGGCGGCGGCTACGACGCGTGCGAGGACGCGGACAGCTCGAATCCCTCGTGCAGCGTCGCGGGCGTGAAAGGCAAGCGCGTGTTCGTGCTCGACGCGTCCAACGGCGTCGTGCTCGCGACCTTCACCACGGAGCGCAGCGTGGCGGCCGATGTGTCGCTCGTGGATCGCAACGGAGACGGCCACGTCGATCACGGCTACGTCGCCGATACCGGCGGCAACATCTACCGCATCGATTTCTCGCTCAAGACGACGCTCGCCCCGCTCGCGCCGAACGCCTGGACGATCACGCACATCGCGCGCACGCAGAACGCCGGGCGCAAGTTCCTGTTCGCACCGGCGGTCGTCGCGGCCAAGGACCGCGTTTACGTCGCCATCGGTTCGGGGGACCGCGAGCGGCCGCTGATCTCGCAGTACCCCTACGTCGAGGACGTGAGGAACCGCTTCTACGTCTTCACCGACCGCTTCGCGGACGCCGGCGCGGTCGATCTCGACGGTCCGAATCTCGCGGACTTCTCCGCGGCGACCTCGTGCACGACGACGCTGGGTGCCGGGCTGCACGGCTGGTACATGGATCTCAATAACGGCCGCGGCGAGCAGACCGTCACCTCGCCGCTCATTTTCGGCGGGCTCGTGTACTTCAGCACCAACCGCGCAATGCCACAGACCCCGGGCATGTGCACGGCCAATCTGGGAGAAGCGCGCGGTTACGCGGTGAACCTGCTGAATGCCTCGGGCGCCGTCGGCACGCAGGCGATCTGCGGCGGCGCGCGCTCCGGCGTGTTCACCGGCGGCGGGCTTCCGCCGTCACCGGTGACCGCGACCCTGCCGGTCGATGGCAAACCCGTGAGCGTGCTGTTCGGCGGCGTGCACAGGAGCGGCGGCGCGAGCTCCGCGATCGGCGCGCAGCAGGTGAAGCCGTCGCTCTCAGGCAAACGCACGCGGATGTACTGGTACACGCACGGCAACAAGTAGAGGGACGCCTCGTCCCGCGCAGGCCCGCGGGCGGCTCGATGCATCAGGCCAGAACCACGTTTGCTCCGAGCGTATTTTCTTCGGCTCCGCAGATCCCAACGAACGTTGGTTCTGACCTGATGTATCAGCGGCTCCCGCCGGCCCGCTTGCGCATGTAACGCGCGCCGCTATAATCGCGCCCGTTTGCCGGTTTTCGGCAAACGTCCTCGATCAAGAGGGGAGTAGCTTCGGCAGCCGTGTGCTGCCCGTCGCGGAGCCGTCATTCCGGGCCAACGCCCCGGTTGCGCGAGTGAGAGTGGACGACGCTCTCACAGGCGAGACCTCGCCGGATGCGGCGCGGTCTTTTTTTTCGCCCGTCGTGTCCGGAGGGGATCTCGTGACGGACACGCACAGGAGCGAAAAACGTGGAGCTATTCTCACCGGAGTTCTTCTCGGCCCTCGCGGCCATCATCGTCATCGATCTCGTCCTCGCCGGGGACAATGCGATCGTGATCGCGCTCGCGGCGCGTGGGCTACCCGCGCACCTGCGCAAGCGGGCCATCCTATGGGGCACGGTGGGCGCGATCGCGGTGCGCACGGCCATGACGCTCGTCGTCGTATGGCTGCTCAAGATTCCGGGGCTGCTCGCGCTGGGCGGCGTGCTGCTCGTGTGGATCGCCTACAAGCTGCTGGTGGACAGCGGCGGCGAAGAAGCGCACGAAGGCGTGGGGAGCGCGAGCTTCTGGAGCGCCATGAAGACCATCGTCGTCGCGGATGCCCTGATGGGGCTCGACAACGTGCTGGCGGTCGCCGGCGCCGCGCACGGCAGCTTCATGCTCGTCGTGCTGGGGCTCCTCATCAGCATCCCGATCGTGATCTGGGGCAGCCAGCTCGTGCTGAAGCTGGTCGAACGCTATCCGGCGATCGTCTATATCGGCTCCGCCGTGCTGGCACTCACCGCCGTGAAAATGGTGGCGGGCGAGCCGCTGCTGAAGGATTTCGTGGATGCCTATCCCGCGCTCGTGCAGGCGGCCTATGCTTTCGTGATCGGCAGCGTGCTCGCGGCCGGGTTCTTCGCGAACCGGCGCGCGCTGCGCGCGCGGATCGCCGCGCATGTCGTCGAGCCGGCGGGTGGCGCCATGCCGGCCGGCGCAGGCGGCGCGGTCAAGGTTCTCGTACCGTTGGACGGCACGCCCAATTCGCTCACGGCGGTGCATCATGTGATCGACCGCTATCTCGCGCATCACGACCTCGAAGTGCATCTGCTGCACGTGCGGCAGCCGTTTTCAGAGCTCGTCGCGCGATTCACGAGCCGCGGCAGCCGCGAGTCGTACCACTGGGAGGCCGCGCAGCAAGCGCTGGCGCCGGCGCGCGAGCTGCTCTTCCGCCACCGCATACCGCATGCCGCCCACGTGGAGCTCGGCGACAGGGCCGCGGTGATCGAGCGGATCGCAGAAATGCTCGGCGTCTCGCACATCGTGATGGGTACGGCGCGCCGGAGCTCGCTCACGCGTCTGCTCGAAGACTCCGTCACGCACCGCGTGCTGGAGCGGGCAAAGGTGCCGGTGGAAGTCGTCGTCGGACCGGCGGTGTCGCGGCTCGAGCGCGCGGGCATACCTGCCGCGGTCGCGGCGCTGATCGCGCTCGCAGCGGTGACGGTCGAGTGATGATGCTAGGATGCATTCTCGAGAAGGAGGTCCCATGAAGCTCTACATGACGCCGTCGTCCGGCAACGCTTACAAGGTCCGCTTGCTGCTCGAGATGCTGAAGGTGCCGTACGAGAAGGTGCTTCTCGACTGGGATAACAAGGAGCACAAGGGCGCCGCGTATCTCGCGATCAATCCGCGCGGCCAGGTTCCGGCGCTCGAAGACGAAGGACACGTGTTCTGGGATTCCACCGCGTGCCTCGTTTACATCGCGCGCAAGCACGGCGGCGAACGCTGGCTGCCGATCGATCCCGCCGGGATGGGCGAGGTCGTGCAATGGCTCGCGCTCTCGAACAACGATCTCCATTACGGTCTGCAGTGGGCGCGCGGCGTGAAGATCGGCATCAAGCAGGGGGATTACGAGGAATACGCCGGTTACGGCAAGCGGGGCTTGAGCGTGCTCGAGCCCTGGCTTCAGAAGAACGAATGGCTGGCGGCGGGCCGGCCGACGATCGCCGATCTCGCGTGCTATCCCTACGTTGCGGCCTCGCCGGAAGGGGGCTTCAGGCTCGAGGACTACCCGGCGGTGCAGGCGTGGGTGAAACGCGTCGAAGCGCTGCCGGGCTGGGTTAAAAAACAGTGACTGGATTCCCGCCTTCGCGGGAATGACGGAGCCTTATGCCCGCATTCAAGCACGCCCACGCATCGGGTAAAGACTGGCGCGCCGCGGCGCAGGCGTGCGCCGCCCAGCTCGAAAGCGCCTCCGGCAGCCTGGGATTCCTCTATGCGACCGACACGGTCGCGGCGCACCTGCCGGATATCCTGTCGGTCTGCAGGAAGGCTACAGGCGTTCCGCACTGGGTCGGCACCGTCGGTCTCGGCGTGTGCGCCACGGGACGGGAATATCTCGACGAGCCTGCCGTCGCCGCGATGGTCGGCGAGTTCGAGCCCGACGAGTTCAAGGTGTTTTCCGGCGTCGCGACGCAGGACGACGTGAAGCGCCTCGAGCTCAAGTGCGGGTCGTCGCAGGCGGCTTTCGCGATCGTTCATGCGGATCCGTATAACGCGGAGATCACCGAGATCGTGCCGAAGCTCGCGGGCAAGGTGGAAAGCGGGTTTCTGCTCGGCGGGCTCACGAGCTCGCGACAGCAGAACGTGCAGATCGCCGACCGCGTGCTCGACGGCGGCATTTCGGGCGTTGCGTTCGCCGATTCGGTGACGATCGCCACGCGGCTTACGCAGGGCTGCAGCCCGATCGGCCCGAAACACGCCGTCACGAGCTGCCAGCGCAACATCATCGTGACGCTCGACGGACGTCCGGCGCTCGACGTCTTCCTCGAGGACGTCGGCGACAGCATGGGCGGCGATATCGAGCGCATCGGCGGGAGCGTCTTCGTCGGCATCGCGATCCCCGGCAGCGACACCGGCGATTACGTCGTGCGCAATCTGGTCGGCATCGATCCGTCGAACAAGCTGGTCGCGATCGGGGAAATGATCCAGTCGGGCGCGTCGATCATGTTCTGCAAGCGCGACGCGGATACGGCGCGCGAGGACATGACGCGCATGCTCGACAGCATCAAGCAGGGGCTGTACGGGCCGCCGCGCGGCGCGGTGTACTACTCCTGCCTCGGGCGCGGCGCGGGCCTCTTTGGCCCGGACTCGCAGGAGCTCAAAATGATTCGCTCGGCGCTCGGCGATTTCCCGCTTGTCGGCTTCTTCTGTAACGGCGAGATCTCGCACAACCGCCTGTACGGCTATACGGGCGTGCTCACGCTCTTCGTGTAGGGCAGGCGCGGCCATGAACTTTCTCGCGGAGCTCGGCGCCGGCTGGCTCGACCTCACCGCCCTGGTGCTGTTCCTCGCGGCGTGGATCGGCTACGCGCAGTTCGCCGAGCGCCATGGCCGCACGGTCGCGAGCCTGCACAATCGCATGGACCACTACCGTCGCGAGTGGATGGTGCGCATGATCGAGCGCGACAACCGCATGGTCGACGTGAACATCATGCGCATCCTCGCGCGCAATTCGCAGTTCTTCGCGTCCACCACGATGCTCGTGCTCGGTGCGCTCATCGCGCTCACCGGCTACATCCAGCAGACGCTGGACGTGGTGTCGGGCCTGCCGTTCACGGCCAAGGCTTCCGCGCGGCTGGTGGAAATCAAGATCGTGCTGCTCGTGGTGATCTTCACCTACGCGTTCTTCAAATTCACCTGGGCGATGCGGCAGATCGGGCAGGCGACGACGCTCGTCGGTGCGGCGCCGAAGCAGCCGAAAGATAGTCCCGAGCAGTACGCCGGCGTGATCAACCGCATCGCGCGGATCGTGTCCTACTCGGGCAACAACTTCAACAACGGGCTGCGCGCGTACTACTTCGGCCTTGCCGCGCTCGCGTGGTTCCTGCACCCGTGGCTCATGATCGTCGCGACGGCGTGGGTGATCTACGTGCTGTACGCGCGGGAGTTCAAGTCCAAAACGCTGATGGCAATGCTGGAAGACGACACCTCGCCCACCCTGCGCACCTGAAAATGGGGTCGGAGTACATTTACGCGGCCGTAAATGTTCTCCGACCCCATTCGGCCCCGGTGACCGTGTTGCGGCTCTCGAGGATTTGCTGCCGCCCGAAGCGAGTACTGCCGCTCGCGGTGGTGATTGTGAGCATCATCAGCTCCGCTGCCGGCGCTCAGCCGGAAACTCCGGCTGAGAAGGCGTTATTTCTGCGCACGATTCAGCGTCTCGGCAGCACGGCGGAAACCGACATCCGGCTTCTTGCCGATGTTCTGGGTAACGCGGTCGTGCCGAAGCGAAGCCGTAGTGCGCTCACAGTGACTGTCGAGAGCTATTCCGCAAATCCTTACGGCGCGGACAGCCGCATTGCGCGCCGGCTTTTTTATCGTTATGGGCATACCGCCAGTGGCGGTTATGTCGCCGTTATCCGGCTCGAACTGGACACCACGTTGGCGTGCATCCGTCCTGATGAGCTGATAGCGGAGCTCGGTCCCTCTTTCGAGGCGCTCGCGGCCAACGCGCCCCACGCGCCGCCCAGGCCTGCCCCCACTTCCGTTTGGGCCATGCGCTACACGCTTCCGAGCGGCGCACGGGCGGTATTCAGCTTCCGCTACGCTGAGTGCCTTCCATACGTTGTCGTCTTTGCGAACATCTGACGGGCTCACCATGAGCTTCGACAGCAACTGCAACGCGGCGCGGGGACTATCTGGACACTGTGAAGGTGCGCAGAGCGCGCGACGCCGGACCTGACGAAGAACGATGAACAGAACCGTCAAGGCACTCGCGATCACGCTCGGTGCATTGGTCACCATATGCGTGCTGCTCGTTGCGGCTGGCATGTACCTGTACTACTTTCAATTCGACGCCGGGCCGCGTGACTCGCCGCTCGGCGCTCTCGAACACAAAGTCCAACAGGACCTGCACGATGCGCTGAGTAAACGCGCCTTGGATATCAGGCTTGTAGAGGTAGCCGATTTCGCGTGGGAGCAGGCGTGCGTGGTGCAGCCCTACACGACAGAACAAACACTCAACAAGGCAGCGGGCATGAAATTACGCGGGTACAGCACGATCGGCTGGATCGACAACGAGTCGTACTGGACGCTCGTCTTCATAGCGGGAGATGAGATCAAGCCCGTGCGAATTGGGGTCGGCCGATCCGGCCGGTATGACTCCGGCGGCGCGTTTGTCGAGTGCGCGCCTCGCGCGACTGCCGTGCTGACATACCGCGTCGAGGAAGCGAAAGGTCTTCCACCGCGAGAGTTCTATTTCTCAGGACGCCAGAGATAACCGGCGTGTGCGCATGTGGCTGGAGCAGGGGACTTGCTAGCAGCAACGAGCACGGCCCTGGCTACTCCACCATGCCCAGTCGGCCGTTGTGCGAGCCCATGTACCAGAGCCTCCCGGACGCATCGACGATCATCTTGCGGATGCCGACGTTGGATGAAGGCAGATCGACCACGCGCATCTGCTCGGTCTTCGGATCGAAGCGCACGACCGTGTCCACGTTGATCTCGTTCACCCAGACGATTCCGGCGCCGTCCACCGTCACGGCGTAGGGTCCGGCATTCCCCGCGGGCAGCGGGTACTCCTTCGACACGCGCATTGCGGCCGGATCGACTTTCGCGAGCTTGCCGTTTCCGTAGAGCGTCACCCATAGCGTCCCGTCGGGCGCCGTCGCCATCCGCCGCGGTGCCGAGCCGCGGCCCATGTCGAGCTCGGACATTTGTCCCGTCTTCGGATCGAGGCGGCCGAGCTTGTTCGCGCCCATGCGGCAGAACCAGACATTCCCTGCTTTATCGAGCGCGAGGCCGTAAGGGCCGCCCGAAGTCGGATATTCGCGAATCGCGCCGGTTTTCGTGTCCAGATTGGGGATCTTGTTGCCGCTTTGCATCGTGAACCAGATCGTGCCGCCGTCCTCGGTGATGACGAGTGTGTGCGGGCCGCCGCCTTCGGACGGCGTCTTGAATTCCGTAATCTTCCCGCTCGCCGGATCGAGGCGGCCGATCGTGCCGTTGCCGTTGCCGGTCGTCCAGACGATCCCGTTGCGATCGACCAGCAGGCCGTGCGGCCGGTGTCCGCGGGGCAGGTCCCATTCCCTGAACGCACGCGTCTTCGGATCGAACCGCGCGATCTTGTTCCCGCTCATCACCGCGATATAGATGGTGCCATCGGGCGCCGCGGCGGGATCGCGGGCGAAGCGCGGCGTCGGCACGGGCCACTCGGTCACCTTGCCTGCGAGCTGCGGGTGCTCACCGGGCTTGATGCCGTAGTTCGATCCGCCGGCGCAGGCCACAAGGGGAGACGCGAGCGCAACCGCAGAGACGATCCGTTTCATCACGATCTCCATCAGAAGAGCACCGCTATTTTGCGGCTAAAATCCCGTGTGCGGTTTTTCACGCTTGGGCATGCTTGTCGCCTTTGCATCCGCGTGTGAGCTCGAAGGCAATGGCATCCAGCGAACGGCATCTCCCCGCAATTCTCCCCTGCAGCGGCGACAAACGCTTTCCGATGACTCCGACCGGGAGGAGATCGTAATGGCCGTTGCCGGTTCGATCACACTCGACGGAAATCTGGCCGACTGGAGCGTGTCGGACCAGATCGACGGGTCGCTCAGCGTTTCGGGCTACGACGTCTACGCGAAAACGAGCGGCGACTTCTACGTCTTCGCGCTGAAAGCGCCGGTCGCGATCGGCGCGAACACGACGGTGTGGCTCAACACCGACCAGAACGCCGGCACCGGTTACAAGATCTGGGGCTTCGCCGGCGGCGTCGAGTACAACGTCAATTTCGACGCGTCCGGAACCCCGCGCCTCTACAGCGGCGGCGACGCCGGTCAGACGCTCGTGGGGGGCGTCACCATTCAGTTCGGCTTCTCGGCCGACCGCAGGATCGTCGAGCTCGCGGTGCCGAAAAGCGCGATCGGCTCGCCGACGGCCATCAACACGCTCTTCGACGTGAACGACAACACGTACCTGCCGAGCGATTACTCCGCGACCCAATACGCCGTCGTCGATACGTCCTCCCTGCCGCAGCGCACCGATTTCTCGAAACGCGTCGGCATCATCTATTCCGACACGTCGGCGCTCAACTACTGGGACCCGATGGCGTATTCGCAGCTCGTCATGGCCGCGCAGAACCAGGCGGCGATGGCCGGCGTGCGCTACGACGTGCTGACCGAAACCGACCTCACGAGCCTCTCGAAGCTCGTCGATTACGACGCACTGGTGTTTCCGCTCTTCTCGCACGTGAAGGCGGGGCAGCTCGCAGCGATCGAGCAGACGCTCACGACGCTGGTCCAGCAGTACCACGTCGGGCTCGTCGCGGCCGGCGAGTTCATGACGTACAACGAGAGCGGCACCGCGCTGCCCGGGGACCCGTACGCGCGCATGAAGAGCCTGCTCAACGTGACGCTCGTGGACGGCGGCTTTCCGGATACCGTGAGCGTCAACGCCGGCGACGTCACGCATCCGATGATGCAGGACTACGCCGCGAACGAGGCGATCCGCACGTACAGCGGCGCCGGCTGGCTCGCATTCGCGCCGGTGGACGCGACGGGTACCGAGGTGCTGGCGACGCAGACGATCGACGGCACGCGCTACAACGCGGTGCTCGAGACGAACACCGGCGGACGCAACGTCCATTTCTCGACCGATTCGGTGGTCGCCGACAACAATCTGCTGTGGCAGGCCATCGACTACGCGGTGAACGGCGGCGGCATCAGCGCAGGTCTGCAGCTTTCACGCAACGCGGCCATCGTCGCCTCGCGCGTGGACATGGACCAGGCGCAGGAGGTCTTCGACGTCACGCCCGAAGGCGGCGGTCAGGGCATCTACGACAAGATGCTGCCGATCGTCGCGCAATGGAAGGCGCAGTACAACTACGTCGCGTCCTACTACGTGGACATCGGCGACAACCCGCCCGACCAGCAGACCGATTGGGGCCTATCCGGGCAGTACTACAAGCAGCTCATCGCGCTGGGCAACGAGCTCGGCTCGCACTCGATCTCGCATCCGCACAACACGAACCAGCTCAACGCCGCGCAAATCCAGTACGAGTTCAACGGCTCGCGCCAGATCATCGAGCAGCAGATGTCGCAGATCCTCGGTGCGCCGTTTACCGTCGAGGGGGCGGCAGTCCCGGGGAACTCCGAGAACCTCGCGACTGCCCTCGCAATCCTCCAGTACTACAGCTATCTCACGGGCGGCTACAGCGCCGTCGGCGCCGGCTATCCAGGCGCCATCGGTTATCTCAACCCGAGCATGGCGGCCGCGGACAAGGTGTACATCGCGCCCAATGCGCAGTTCGACTTCACGCTCGTCGAGTTCCTGGGCATGACCCCGGCGCAGGCGAGCGCCGCGTGGGCTGCCGAATGGGCGAGCCTGACGAAGCACACGGACGTGCCGGTCGTCGTATGGCCGATACACGACTATGGGATCGCGGCATGGGGAACGAATCCGCCCGCGGCCTCCCCGTACTCGACGCAGATGTATACCGATTACATCGCGCGTGCCTACAACGCGGGCGCCGAATTCGTCACACTCGCGGATCTCGCGGAGCGTATCCGCTCGTTCGGCGATTCCAGGCTGACCGTGAGCGTCTCGGGCAACACCGTCTCAGCGAACGTGACCTCGACCGACGCCGGGCGCTTCGCGCTCGATCTGGACAACATCGGCTCGCAGGTGATCCGCAGCGTGAACGGCTGGTACGCCTACGACGCCGACAGCGTGTTCGTTCCGCGCAACGGCGGCTCGTTCACGATCAACCTCGGCACCACGCAGGACGATGTCACGCACATCACGCGGCTGCCGATGCGCGCGGAGCTCGTCTCGGCGACGGGTAACGGCGCCAATCTCAATTTCTCCGTCTTCGGTGAAGGTGAGGTCGTCGTCGACCTGCGCAACCCCATGGGCCAGGCGATCACCTTCGGCGGCGCCACCGTGAAAAGCATCGCGGGCCATATCGCGACGCTCGATCTGGGCGCGATCGGATCGCACGCCGTCACCATTGCGATGGCAGCGGGAAGCGTCCCCGGCATCACCGTCAACGCGGGCGCCGGCGGCGACACGCTGGCCGGCACGAGCGTGAACGACGTGCTCAGGGGCATGGGCGGAAACGACACGCTCGAAGGCCGCGGCGGCGCCGATTTGCTCGACGGCGGCACCGGCTTCGATTTCGCAAGCTACCAGGGCGCGGCGGCGGCCGTCACCGCGTGGCTCCTCGCTGCGTCAAACAACACCGGAGAGGCCGCGGGCGATAGCTACGTCGCCATCGAAGGCCTGGTCGGCTCCGGATTCGCCGATACGCTCGTCGGCAATAACGGCGCGAACACGCTGCGCGGCGGGAACGGGGACGATTACCTCCAGGCGCTGGGCGGCGCCGACACGCTGGAAGGCGGCAGCGGCAGCGACCGGCTCGAAGGCGGCGTCGGCGCGGATCGCCTCGATGGCGGGGCGGGCACCGATTACGCCGCTTATTACTATGCAGCCGCGGCGGTCACGGTCGATCTCGCCAATCCGTCGCTCGGCACGGGTGACGCGGCGGGCGATACGTTCGTCTCGATCGAGGGTGTCTACGGCTCGGCCCACGCGGATGGGATCTCCGGCAACGCGTCGGCGAATTCGCTGACCGGGCTCGCCGGCAACGATACGCTCAGTGGCCGCGGCGGCAGCGACGCGCTGCTGGGCATGGACGGCAACGACACGCTCGACGGCGGCGCGGGTCCCGATCACCTGAACGGCGGCGCGGGTGTGGACTTCGCGAGCTACGCCACGTCCGGGGTCGGGGTGCTGGCGAGT
>DASPNJ010000077.1:0-40692 GCA_035626595.1 Burkholderiales bacterium | reverse complement strand
CCTCTCGCGCGCGTGCAGTTGCTTCCGTCATAACTCGACGCACGGCGTCCAGGTCATTGCCGTCGACCTCGAAGCCCGGCATGCCATATCCCGCTGCGCGATTGGCCACGGGCGCGGGCAGATAGTCCGTCGCAGGCTGGGAGATGGCCCAGCCGTTGTGCTGGCAGACGTAGACGATGGGCAGCCGCCAGCTCGCCGCGAGGTTCAGGCTCTCGTGGAAGTCACCGCGATTGGCCGTGCCATCGCCAAAGGTGCACACGCAGATGCGGTCCGATCCTTCCTGCTGAAACGCGAGCGCGGCGCCGGTAGCGACTCCGATACTCGTGCCGAGATCGCCGGCAACCCACGGGACGATGTTGAGATCCACGGGGCCGGTGAACGGCACCGAGCGGCCTTTGTTGTATCCCCCGACCTTCCCCAGGACCTGCGCCGCAAGCCGCGCCACCTCCGCGCCGCGCATCATGTAGATCACCAGGGGGTCGCGGTAGTGCGCGGCGATGGCGTCGTCCGGGCGAAGGTCGCAGAACGCACCCACCATCGTGGCTTCTTCTCCGGCGCTCGGGAACCAGCGCGGATTGGCGGCGCACAGGACTTCGTCCAGCTCGCGCGAGAGCGTCATCCAGCCGTACAGGCGCAGGCCTTCGCTTAAGCCTTCTGCCTCCGCCAGCGGAAGTATCGGGAGCTCTGCCACGACTCAGCCGTCGAGTTCGCCGAGCGCGCGACCGATGGCTGCAGCATCTCGCGGCTCGTCGGGCTCCGCGATCACGGCCAGGGGATCGCCGGGCTTCAGTATCTGTCCTTCTCCAGCGAGCACACGCGCCAAGGTGCCCGAGACGGTGGCTGCCACCTCCACGTTTGCCTTGTCGGACTGCACCTCCAGCAGCGGCTCGCCCGCCGTGACGCTCTCGCCCACGGCCTTGAGCCACACCACCACCTCGGCTTCTCCGGTGCTGGCGCCGAGGTCCGGAAGTCGGAGGATGTTCAGAAAAAAGATCGCCGCGATTGTTCGGATCAACCGTAGCACACAGCGCGCGCGGCTCGCCAGCCAGCGCGAGCTTAGTGCGTTGGCCAGCCCGCGATGGTGGTGCGAAGCATTTTTCGACGCAGCGGCAAGTGGTAATCCTGCACCGCCTTGTGCATGCAAAGGCAGTTGTCCCAGAACATCACGTCACCCACTTTCCAGCTGTGCCGGTAGATGTACTTGGGCGACAGGTAATGCTCTTTCAATTCGTTCAACAGTGCATCGGAGGATTGCTGGTCCCAACCCGCGATTGCGCAGGTTTGATCTCCGCTTAAGTACAGGCACTTCCGTCCCGTCAACGGGTGCTTGCGAACCAGAGGATGCACGACGTCCGGAAATTCCCTGGCCTGCCTCTCGACGCGCGCGCGCAGCTCGGCGTCGTCGGTTCCTCTTTCCCTCGCGCGCTCGATTTTTTTCTTCGCGGCATGGCTTGCGCTATTCACGGCATACAGCCCCTCGATCTTCGCTTTCACGTCCGCGGGCAGGTCGTCGTACGCCGCGGCGCCGCTTGCAAACAGCGTGTCGCCGAGCGTCTTGCCGTTCTCGACCGGCACCTCCACGGCATACAGGATGGAGCCCCGCGGAGGCTCGTGGGTGAAAGACATGTCCGAATGCCAGTTGGCGCCCGCCTCCTTCATGCCGATGGGCTTCCCGTTTTCGATGATGTTCGACACGACGAAGATCTCGGGAAAGCCCTCGAGCAGGTAATTTCCCAGCGGGTACTCGAGAAGCTTCCCGAACCTCCGGCTGAAGTCGACCAGCTCGCGTGGTGAGAGATTCTGCCCGCGAACCACGATGACGCCGTATTCTCTATACGCGTCATCGAGCGCCTTGAACGCTCGTTCATCGATCGTTTTGAGGTCGATCCCCGCGATCTCATGACCCAGCGGCGCGGACGTATGTTTGATCGTGAGAGCCATGGCTTGGCGTGCCGACGATGCGCCCATCAGTGTCCTTCGATCGCTTTGACGACCGCGCGCGTGAACTCGCTCGTGGACGTGCGGCCGCCGAGATCGCGCGTGAGCGCCCCGGCCTCCCGCGCCCCGTGAATGCCGCGCTCGATGTGCGCTGCGGTATCGCGGCACCGCTGATCGGGCTTCTTCTGATCGAACCAGCGCAGCAGCATCGCGGTGGACAGCGCGAGCGCCGTGGGATTCGCGATGTTCTGCCCTTCGATGTCGGGCGCCGTGCCGTGCACCGCCTGCGCCATCGCCTGGTCGCTGCCCGCGTTGAGCGACGGCGCGACCGCGACGCCGCCCGCCAGGCCCGAAGCCTGGTCGGAGGCGATGTCGCCAAAGAGATTGGTGGTCGCAACGAGCTTGTACTTCTTGTAATCGCGCGGCAGCGACGAGCTGAACGTATCGACGCGCACCACATCGGTCTTCACCTTTGGAAACTCGCCCTGCAACTTTTCGAACGCGCCGATGAAAAGCCCCTCGGTCTGCGGCAGCGCGGTGCGTTTGTGCAAGATCGACAGCGATTCGTGTCCGAGCGCCGTCGCGTATTCGAGCGAAAAGCGCGCGAAGCGGTCGCACGCCGCCGTCGTGATCACGCGCACCGAAATCCCGACGTCGGCCGTGGGCAGGAATTCACCGTAACCCCAGAACATGTTGCGATCGGGATAGAAGCCCTGCGTGTTCTCGCGGATCACGGTCACGTCGAGGTCCGCGATGAGCGGATTCAACTGCGGCCACGCTTTCACCGGGCGCACGTTCGCGAAGAGCCCGAAGTTCTTGCGCAGATAGCCGGAAGGGTGTCCGCGGATGGGATCGTCTTTCGGATATTCGCCCGCGAAAGTCGGTCCGAGTATCCAGCCGGTGTGGCCGCGCAGCTTCTGGATCGTCTCCTCGGTGAGCGTGCTCTTCCATTTGTTGTACGACTTGTAGCCGATCGGCAGCTCTTCGAGATCGAGCGGAAGATTTGCGCGCTGCGCCGCCGCTTGAAGGATCTCGACCGTTGCGGCCGTGATCTCGGGGCCGACGCCGTCGCCCGCGAGTACGGCGAGCCTCAGTTCCTTCGATTGCGACATGGAAAACTCCTCGGTGCGACGGGGGATGGCGTTATTGTAATGACCAAAGCGTGATTGACCGCATAGTGCGCGGGCTCTACGCTCACGCCCTTCTATAGCGGATCATGCGGGGCGGCGAGAGCAGGCGCAATGAGCTCGCACCACGGCTATGACGACTCATCACAAAAAACACGAGGAGCAAATGATGCACAGAAGGACCATGCTGACTCGCGCCGCCCTGATCGCGTGCGCGCTCGCAGCGGCCTCACCGGCGTGGGCCGGAGAAGCGTACCCGGTGCGGCCAATCCGGCTGATTCTGCCGGTCTCGCCCGGCGGCGGACAGGACACGACCGCGCGCGCGGTCAGCCAGAAAGTCATGGAGAATCTCGGCCAGCCCATCATCGTCGATGCGCGGCCCGGCGCCGGCGGCGCGATCGCAGCGGGAATCGCTTCGCGTGCCGAGCCGGACGGCTACACGCTGCTCAATATCAGTTCGACCGCGGTCACCACACCGCTCGTGATGGACGACGTGCCGTACGACGTGTTCCGCGATTTCCGTGCAGTCTCCCAGCTCGTGAGCACGCCTTACCTGCTGATCGTCACGCCGTCGTTGCCGGTCAGATCGGTGGCCGAGCTGACCGCTTATGCGAAGGCGAACCCGGACAAGCTCACTTATGCTTCGGCCGGGAGCGGCAGCCTCACGCATCTCGGGGTCGAGTTTTTGCGGCAGCAGATGGGCGTGCAGATGGTGCACGTGCCGTACAAGGGGATGGGTCCGTCGGGGCCCGATCTCATGGCCGGCCGCGTGCATCTCGGCTTCTGGAGCACGGTTTCCGCGCTGCCGCACGTGAAAGCGGGCCGACTGCGTGCGCTCGCGGTCACCGGGCCGAAGCGCGCGAACAACCTGGCGGATCTGCCCACCGTCGCCGAATCGGGCTTTCCCGGATTCGCGGTGACGCAGTGGTACGGAGTACTCGCGCCGAAGCGCGTACCCGATGCGATCGTGGCGCGCCTGAGCCAGGCGTTTGCGTCGTCGGTGACACACCCCGAGGTCGCGACTCACATTTCGCGCGATGGCGGAGAGCCGGTCGGCAGCTCGCCGCAACAGTTCGAAGCGCATCTGAAGAGCGAGCGCGCGAAATGGGCGAAGGTCGTAAAGCAGACGGGCATCCGCAACAAGCAGTGAGATCGCGCCGATGACGCCGCCCCCCGGGGCCATCGCATCAAATCGCCCGGCTTAAGGCGCTACTGCGGCTTGATGCCGGCCCCGGCGATCACCTTCGCCCACTTCTGAAGCTCGGCCGGAAAATACGCGCTGAACTCATCGACACCGCCGGCCGCGGCCTCGATCCCCTGCGTGAGCAGGCGCTCCTTCAACTCGCGATCGGCGAGCACCTTCACGGACGCCTCGCTCAGTCTCGCGATGACCGCTTGCGGCGTGCGCGCCGGAACGAGCACGCCGTACCAAGAGCTCGCCTCGTATCCCTCGAGCCCGGCCTCGGCGACCGTCGGCACCTCCGGCGCCACGATGCTTCGCTTCGCGCCGGACACGGCGAGCATGCGCAGCCGCCCCTGTTTGACCGGTGAGAGCGATGCGCCGACCGACGCGAACGTAAGCTGCGTCTCGCCGGTCATCGTGGCAATGGCCGAGGGTCCGCCGCCCTTGTAGGGCACGTGAACGATGCGCGCGCCGCTCATCGACTCGAACAGCGCCATCGCGAGATGCGTGAAGCTGCCGCTGCCGGCGGACGCGTAGTTGAGCTCGTTCGGACGGCGCCGCGCCAGCGCGATCACGTCTTTCACCGATTTGACCGGCAGCGACGGGTGCACCGTGAGCGCCAGCGGACCGTAACCGATCAGCGTCACGGGTTTGAGGTCCCGCTGCACGTCGAAAGGAAGCTTGGCGAAGAGTGACGGCATGGCGACCGTCGGGTTGGCGACCAGCACGGTGTACCCATCCGCCGGACTCTTGGCCACTGTGTCCGCCGCGAGCATCGACGCCGCGCCGGGACGGTTGTCGACGAGGACCTGCTGGCCGAGCGCTTCGGAGAGCCGTTGCGCCACGACGCGCGCCGAGATGTCGGTCGCGCCGCCGGCGGCGAAGCCGACGACGATTCGCACGGGCCGAACCGGATACGACTGCGCCTGAGCGGCGCCGGCGAGCACCACGAGCGCGGCGAGCGTCGTCAGCAGCGAGCGTCGTTTCTTGTCCACGGTTTGCTCCTGCAACAGATCGGCTCAGTGTAACGCTCAGAGCATATAATCACTCGCATGCTTGACCGCATTACCCACAATCCGAACGTTCTTTCAGGCCGCGCCACACTGCGGGGCTTGCGGATTTCTGTTGCCCACGTCGTAAACCTCGTTGCTAACGGAATGACGCCGGCAGAAATTGTTGCCGACCATCCGGACCTCGAAGAAGAAGACGTTCGCCAGGCGCTTGCCTATGCCGCGGCAATCGCTGACGATCAGATTCACCCCATGCCAGCAGGGAAGTGATGCGTTTCCTCGCTGACGCGGGGATTTCGCCCAGAACGATCGAATTTCTGCGCCAGCGCGGCCACGATGCGGTTCATGTCCGCGAGCTGGCGATGCAGCGCGCAACCGATCAGCAGGTCATTGAAAAGGCACAAGCGAACGATCGTGTCCTGCTTACATTCGACCTCGACTTCGGAGCCATTCTTGCACTCGGAATTCTGGATCGCCCAAGCACAGTGATTTTCCGACTGACGGACGAGCGAGCTGATTCAGTAAACCAGCGGTTCGAAGTCGTGCTGTCCGAGCAGGCTGCGGCGCTCCAGTCGGGCGCGCTGATCCTCGTCGAAGACGCCCGGTATCGAATGCGATTGCTGCCCATTCGCTGACTCGTCACACTTATTTCGTTTCCGCGAACACCTCCATCGCGACGTTATGCGCATCGAGTGAAGCAGGGGTGCCGCAGTACATCGCGACAGGCGGTGGGCTGCGCCCACCCTGCGCGACTGGATTCCCGCCTACGCGGGAATGACGGCGTACCCCGCCTTCGCGGGAATGACCGCCGCCTAAGCCGCCGCCTGCACTGCCTGTGGCTCCAACGCCGCGTTTACCGCGTCGTCCACCGTCTCCAGCCACACGAACTCGAGCTTCTCGCGTGCTTCCTGCGGGACTTCCTCGAATTCCTTGCGGTTGCGCGAGGGCAGCATCACGCGCGTGATCCCGGCGCGCATCGCCGCGAGCACCTTCTCCTTCACACCGCCGATCGGCAGCACGAGGCCGCGCAGGCTGATCTCGCCGGTCATCGCGGTGTCGCTGCGCACCGGCCGCTGCGTGAAGAGCGACGCGAGCGCGAGGAACATCGCGACGCCGGCGCTCGGGCCGTCCTTGGGTGTGGCGCCGGCAGGCACGTGCACGTGGATGTCGGATTTCTCCAGCACCGTCGAATCGATCCCGAGCTTCGCCGCCCGCGCTTTCGCGAGCGAGAGCGCCGCCTGCGCGCTTTCCTTCATGACTTCGCCGAGCTGACCCGTCAGGATGAGCTTGCCGCTGCCCGGCATGCGCGTCGCCTCGATGAACAGGATGTCGCCGCCCACCGGCGTCCACGCGAGCCCCGTCGCCACGCCCGGGACGCTGGTGCGCATCGCGATCTCGGACTCGAACTTCATCGGGCCGAGGATCTCGTGCAGGTCCTTCGGCTCGATCTTCGCCTGCTGGATCTGTCCTTCGGCGATCCGCACGGCGATATGCCTCATGACCGAGCCGACCTCGCGCTCGAGATTGCGAACGCCCGCCTCACGCGTGTAGTCGCTGACGATCGCGCGCAGCGCGTCTTCGGTGATATCGGCCTGCTGCGCGGTGAGGCCGTTCGCCGATAGCTGCCGGTCGACGAGATAGCGCTTCGCGATCTCCAGCTTCTCCTGCTCCGTGTAACCGGCGAGCTGGATGATCTCCATGCGATCGCGCAGCGGCCCGGGAATCGTGTCGAGCACGTTCGCCGTGCAGATGAACATGACGGTCGAGAGGTCGTACGGCACCGCGAGATAGTTGTCGCGGAACGTCGAGTTCTGCTCGGGGTCGAGCACTTCGAGCAGCGCCGACGACGGATCGCCGTGGAAGCCGCCCATGCCGAGCTTGTCCACCTCGTCGAGCATCATCACCGCATGCTTGGTGCCCGCCTTGCGGATCCCCTGAATGATGTTCCCCGGGAGCGCGCCGATGTACGTGCGGCGGTGGCCGCGGATCTCCGCTTCGTCGTGCACGCCGCCGAGCGACACGCGCACGAACTCGCGGCCGGTCGCACGCGCGATGCTCTGGCCGAGTGAAGTCTTGCCCACGCCGGGCGGACCGACGAAGCACAGGATCGGGCTCTTGCCGGAGGGATTGAGCTTGCGCACCGCGAGGTACTCGAGGATGCGCCGCTTGATCTTGTCCAGCCCGTAGTGGTCCGCGTCGAGGATGCGCCGCGCCTCCGCGATGTCGATGTCTTTGCCTTCCGCCGGCTTCCACGGAAGCTCCGTCAGCCACTCGAGGTACGTACGCACCATCGAGTACTCGCCCGCCGCTTCGGGCATACGCTCCAGGCGCTTCAATTCCTTGCGCGCCTGTTTCTCGACCTCTTCGGGCATGCCGGCTTCCGCGATCGCCTTCTCGAGCTCTTCCAGCTCCGCCTTGCCCTCGTCCTCGTCGCCGAGCTCCTTCTGAATCGCTTTCATGCGCTCGCGCAGGAGATGCTCGCGGTTGTGCGATTCGATCGATTCCTTGGTGCGCTCGTCGATCTCGCGCGAGAGCTGGACCACCGCGATGCGCTTGGCAAGGTGCTCGAGCAGCTTGTCGAGCCGCGTCTTGAGATCGAACGTCTCCAGCAGCGCCTGCTTTTCAGCGGGCGTTGCGTCCATCAGGCCCGACACGAGGTCGGCGAGCTGCGCGGCGCCTTCCATGTTCTGGAGCGCCGTCACCATCTCTTCGGGCACCTGCGGCAGCAGGCGCAGGATCTCGATCGCGCGCTGCTTGAGCGTGAGACCGCGCGCTTCGATCTCCTGATCGGTGGTCTCGACCTGCGGAATGCGGATCACGCGCGCGACCGGGAAGTCGTAGCCATCGAGGAACTGGAGCACGCGGAAGCGCTCCTCGCCTTGCGCGACGAGGTGGTGCGAGCCGTCCGGCCCCGTGACGTAACGCAGCACGTTGGCCGTCGTGCCGACCCAGTGCATGTCTTCCGGACGCGGGTCGTCGATCTCCGGTTTCACCTGAAGCAGCACGCCGACCGGACGCTGCAGCCGCGCGGCTTCCTGCGCGGCGGCGCGCGATTTCGCGCGGCCGATCGTGATCGGCATGATCACGCCCGGGAACATGACGAGATTGCGCACCGGCAGGATGATGAGCGCATCGTCCGGCAGCGGGCGCGAACCGGTCTTTTCCGGCGTCTGCGCGGCGGCGGCCGCTTGCGGCTCGGGCGCGGTCATTGCGCCTTCGAGCGCACGCGTCTCGTCCGGTGCTTCGGTGGAGCCGAGGTCCTTGATCGCTTCCGTGTTCATGTCTTAGTGAATCTTCCGCAGGTTGAGGATGAGACAGCCGTTCGCCACTTCCCGTTGCAGTACTTCGAACGCCATTGCGGGCAACTGGATGCGCCGCTCGAAATAGCCGTAGGGAATCTCGAGGCGACGGACTTCCCGGGCGCGCGCGCCGAACGGAATCTCGCAGCTCGCGCGTACGACGATGCTGCTCGAATCGAGCAGCACTTCGACGCGCTCCGCGGGCACACCGGGCAGCGCGACCACGATCAGATAGCTCTCCTCGTCTTCGAACACGTTCACGGGCGGCTCCCACGTGGTGCGGGTGCCGCGCGGCGCGCTCAAACGGAAGAACTGCCGGTGCAGGCGCTCGGCCTGCTCCAGCATCTGGCACGCTTCCGCCCACATCCAGGCGGAGGGATCACGAGTCGTCATCGTCGTGTATATGGGGTTTATCTTGACGATTTAAAGCAAGGCTCAGACCGGCGAGCGGCGCCGTTGCTTTGGGTGCTATGTTCCGGATATGACGTCGAATCCCCGCATTGCAATCCTTGGTATTCATCTCGAAAGCAACGCTTTCGCGCCGGTCACGACGGAAGCGGATTTCCGCGCGTCGTGCTATTTCGAGGGCGAGGCGATGCTTGCGGAAGCAGCGAAGCCCGCGCCGGCAATGCCGGCGGAAATTCCGGGATTCGTGGAGGCGATGAACGCGAGCGGCGCATGGGAGCCGGTGCCGATCGTCATCACCGCGACCGAGCCGGGCGGTGCCGCCGACGCGGCGTTCATCGACAAAGTGCTCGCGCGCATGCGCTCGATGCTGGCTGAAGCAGGGCCGCTGGACGGCATTTACGTCAGCAATCACGGTGCGATGGTTTCGACGGCCGACAGCGATCCCGACGGCGCGCTGTACGCGCTCGCGCGCGAGTTCGCCGGCCCCGAGCTTCCGGTCGTCGCAACGGTCGATCTGCACGCGAACATCTCGCAGCGCATGGTGGATAGCGCCGACGTGATCATCTCCTATCGCACGAACCCGCACGTCGATCGCAAGGAGCGTGGCGCCGAAGCCGCGCCGATCCTGCGGCGGCTGTTGGCCGGCGAGCGCTTCGAGAAGACGTTCATACCGATGCCAATCGCGGCGCCGACCGTGACGCTGCTCACCGCGCGTGGCGCATACGCCGACATGATCGTCGAAGGCCAGCGTCACATCGGGCCCGATCTGCCGGTGGTGTCGGTGCTCGGAGGTTTTGCGTTCGCGGACGCGCCGGAAGCCGGCATTTCGATCCTCACCTACGGCCGCGGCGAGAAACCGAAGCAGCTCGCGCTGGATCTGGCGAAATTCGCGTGGAAAGAACGCGACCGCTTCAAGGTGAAGCTGACATCGCTCGAAGACGCGATCGCGCGAATGGTCGCAGCGGGACGTGAGAAACGCGCGACGGCGGTGTGTCTCGCCGATGTCGCGGACAATCCCGGCGGCGGCGGACGCGGCAACACGACGGACATTCTTACGGGGCTCCTGAACGCGCGCGCCGAGAACGCGCTGCTCGGCAACTTCGTCGATCCCGCTGCAGCCGAGCGCTGCCACGCGGCCGGCGCCGGCGCGAAGCTCCGCATCGTGCTGAACGCAGGTCGCGCCGACGCGCACGCGAAAGAAATCCCGGTCGATCTCGAAGTGCTGGCACTCTCCGACGGGCGCGTCGCCGGCCGCCGCGGGATCTACAAAGGCCGCACGGCGCTGATGGGCAAGACTGCGGCGGTGCGCATCGGCGGACTGACCATGGTCGTGTGCTCGCGCCGCATCCAGTGCGCCGATCCGGCGTTCTTCGAGCACCTCGGCCTCGACGTCGGCAGCTTCAGCTCGCTCACGGTGAAATCGCGCGGCCACTTCCGCGCGGGCTTTGACGAGTGGTATCCGGATGCGTCGATCTTCGAAGTCGATGCGGCGGGCCTTACCTCGCCGCTGCTCGAGCGCTTCCCGTGGAAAGCGCTGCGGCGGCCCGTCTGGCCGCTCGACGCGGAGACCTCGTGGTATCCGCCGCGCCTCGAAGACCTCTGATCGTCAACCGGCGCGTTCCTAGCGTGGGTCAATGACCCACCGCACGCCGACGCGTTCGCAAAAGCGGCTGCGTTGGGCGCGGCCTTTTCGCTCCTGAGCCGGCGCCGCTGCGTGTCGCTGCAGCGGTGACACCCTGCGCTCCTCGACAAGGGCAGCGGCTGCGGAACTCACGCACTCGTTCTATTCTTTCCGCCGCGATCGACGCGGCAAGACTCTGCCAGTAGCACCGCTGGAGTGGTTCGACAGTCCTCGCCGAAACCCCGCCCTTGTCTGCAGTGCTCGGGCGCCGTCTAAGTCGCGAAAAGGCCGCGCCCAACGCAGCGATAGCAGTTTTGTTTCTGGCTCCCGCGTACGCCGGGACCGGGGCTTCAACGCGGCGGAGGTGAGCCGACGCGCCGATTTGAGCCGCAGTCGTCGAAGCGGGCCGTTCGTGTGCGGGTGGTCGTGTGTTGACCGCCCGCCGCGAACGGGGTTTCCCGCTTCGAGGACGCGATTTGCGGCTCCATGAGGCGTGGCGGCTCGCCTCCGCCGCGCCGGTGCGCTACAGCGCACCTTACGAGTTGAAGCGAGTTACCACGGCTGCGGCGGGATGTTCGCTGCCTGCACGACTTTCGCCCACTTGCGTGTCTCGTCGCGTATGAAGCCCGCGAAACCCTCCGGCGTGCTGCCGACAGGCTCCGAGCCCATCGCGATCAGCTTCTCCTGAACGTCCGGCAGCTTGAGGATGCGCACGATCTCGGCGTGGAGCTTGTTACGATCTCGCGCGGCGTTGCGGCGGGCGCGACGATGCCGACGGAATTCGTCGCTTCGTAGCCGGGCACGCCGGCTTCCGCGATGGTCGGCACCTGCGGTATGGCGCGCGAGCGCTGGCGCGTCGAAACCGCGATCAGGCGCAGCCGCCCCGCTTTCGCATGCGGCGTCACGACCGGCATCGGCCCGAATAGCATTGCGACATGCCCGGCAACCCCGTCGATTACTGCAGGCGCCGAACCTTTGTACGGGATGTGTGCGATGTCGACCTTCGCCAGCGACTTCAAGAGCTCCATCGCCATGTGCGTGGTCGAGCCGATGCCGGCGGAGCTGTAGTTGAGCTGTCCCGGTTTCGACCTCGCCAACGCGATTACTTCCTTCAACGTCTTCACCGGCAGCGACGGATGCACGACCAGCACGTTCGTGGTGGCGCTCGTCTGGGTGATCGGCGCGAACGCCTGCAGGAAGTCGTACGGCAGGTTCCGGTAGATGCTCGGATGAACCGTGTGACTGCCCGTGAACATGAGCAGCGTGTAGCCGTCCGGCGGCGATTTCGAAACGAGTTCGGTGCCGATGATGCCCTGCGCGCCCGGGCGGTTGTCGATGATCCACGCGCGTCCCATGCTCTCCTGGAACTTGACCGCGATGATGCGCGCCACGACATCCGTCGAGCCGCCGGGCGGATACGCATCGATCACGCGTATCGGTTTCGCCGGATACGCTGCCGCGGCCGAAGACGTCTGCGCGCGTGCCTCCGCGAACACGAAGGACAGCGCGCACGCGACGAGCGTCGTCAGCATCCGGTTCTTTGCGCTCATCAGTTCACCGTCGCACCCGAAATTTTTACGACCTGCGCCCATCGCTTCACCTCCTCGCGCACGATGCGCCCGAGCTCTTCCGGCGTGGTCGGCGCGGGCTGCGCGCCGAGTGATGCGAGCCGCTCGCCGACGTCCGGCGCCTTCAGCACCGTCGTGATCTCGCTTTGCAGCTTGCCGACCGCCGCGGCGGGCGTGCCCACCGGCCCGAAGATGCCGTACCAGGACGTCACGTTGTAACCGGGAACGCCCGACTCGCTGACCGTCGGCACGTTCGGCAGGAGCGGCGAGCGCGTGGTGCTCGTCACCGCGATCGGCCGCAGGCGCCCGGCCTGCACATAACCGAGGACGGACGGAAAACCCGCGGATACGACCTGGATCTGGCCGGCGACCACGTCGGTGACGGCCGGCGCCGCGCCCTTGTAGCCGACGAACACCATCTTCACTTTGGCCATCGTGTTGAGGAGCTCGATCGACAGATGATTCGGCGAGCCCGGATTCGCGCCGAAGTTGAGCTCGCCCGGCCGCGCTTTCGCCAGCGCCACCAGCTCACGGATGTTCTTCACCGGCAGCGACGGGTGCACCACGATCAGGCTCGGGAACGTCGCCATCTGCGTGATCGGCTGCAGGTCTTTCGCCATGTCGTACGGGAGCTTGCGGTAGAGCGTCATGCCGATCGCGTGGGGCACGCCGGCGACGAGCAGCATGTAACCGTTCGGCGGGGCTTTCGCGACCAGATCGGCGCCGATATGCCCGCCGCCGCCGGCGCGGTTCTCGACGAGGAACGGCTGACCGAGGCGTTCGGTGAGCTTCTGGCCGACGATGCGCGCGAGCACGTCCGTCGAGCCGCCGGGCGAGAACGGATCGACGACGCGCACCGGCCGGTTCGGATACTCCTGGGCTGTCGCCGTCACTGACAGTGTCAGCAGGAGCGACAGGCAAACCGCGCGAGGGCTATCCATGAGGGGCCTCCTCAAATCGGGGTCGGAGTACGTTTTCCGAATATTGTCGGAATGCGATCGCAAATTCCACGAAAATCCATTCCGACCCCGATTTGGAGGAGACGCCGTGCCGACCGAGCTCAACCACTACTCCGCGATCGAGACTGCTGCAGCGATCGCACAGGGCAAGCACAGCGCCGTCGCGTTCGCGGAAGCCTGCCTCGCGCGCATCGAAGCGCGCGACCGCGAGGTGCAGGCGTGGGAGCACATCGATCGCGCATACGTGCTCGAGCAAGCACGCGCGCGCGACCGAGAGCGGCCGCGCGGCCCGCTGCACGGCGTGCCCGTCGGCGTGAAGGACATCATCGATACGTTCGACATGCCCAGCGGGTACGGCTCGCCGATTTACGCGGGGCACCGTCCGCGCGCGGACGCCGCGTGTGTTGCGCTGCTGCGCGAAGCCGGCGCCGTGATCATGGGCAAGACGGTGACGGTCGAGCTCGCGGCATTCCATTACGCGCGCACGCGCAATCCGCACAATCTCGCGCACACGCCGGCGGGTTCTTCGAGCGGCTCCGGCGCGGCCGTCGCGGATTTCATGGTGCCGGTGGCGCTCGGGACGCAGACCGGCGGTTCGACGATCCGGCCCGCAGCGTTCTGCGGCACCGTCGGCTACAAGCCCACGTTCAACCTGATCAACCGTGCCGGTGTGAAGCCGCTGGCGGAGTCGCAGGACACCGTGGGCCTGCTCGGACGCACCGTCGCGGACATGGGGCTCATGCTGTCGGTGCTCACCGGTTGCGCCGCGCCGGCGGCGGAGGGCGTTCGCGCGCCGCGCATCGCGGTCTGTCGCATGAACGCGTGGCCGGCCCTCAACCCCGATATGGCGAAGGCTATGGAGACGGCCGCCGCCGGACTTGCGCGCGCGGGCGCAAACGTGGACGACGTGACGCTGCCGCCGCCTTTCGCGGACTCACTGGTCGCGCAGCGGCAGGTGAACGACTACGAGTCGTGGCGCGCGCTCAGTTACGAGCGCATTCACCATTTCGAGAAATTGAGCACGACGGTGCAGGCGCGTCTGCAGGAAGCGGCGTCGTGCACCTACGCGCAGTACCGCCAGGCGCAGGACGTGATCTCGAAATGCCGCGCGCTGCTCGACGAGATGTTCGGCCGCTACGACGTGCTGGTCACGCCGAGCAGCATCGGTGAAGCGCCGGAGGGCTACACGAACACCGGCGACTCCAACTACATCCGCATCTGGACGAGCTTCCACACGCCCACGCTCAATCTGCCGCTCTTTCGCGGAGACAAAGGCCTGCCGATGGGCTTGCAGGTGATCGGACCGGTGCGCGAGGATCGGCGGACACTCGGCTTCGCCGAGTGGATTTACCGCGCGCTCACGTAGTGATCAGTCGATCTTGGCGCCCGATTTGCGCACGATGTCGCCCCACTTCACCTGCTCGCGCTTGACGAACTGGGCGAACTGCTCGGGCGTGCCGGTGGCGCACGTCGCGCCCTGACTGTCGAGCGCGGCTTTCACTTTCGGTGACGCGCACGCGCGCGCGATCTCCTGATTGAGCTTCAGCACGATCGGCCGCGGGAGCCCCGCCGGCGCGATCATCGCCGTCCATGTCGTGATCACGTAGCCCTTCACGCCGGCCTCGGACATCGTCGGCAGATCCGGGAACACTGCAGAGCGTGCGGGACCCGTCACCGCCAGCGCGCGAACGCGATTCGTGTTCACGAACGGCGCGATCGATGACTGATTGTCGAAAATCACGTCGATCTGACCGGCGATGAGGTCCTGCAGTCCCTGCGCGATCGCCTTGTAAGGCACGTGCACCATGCGCGTTCCGGTCATCTGCTTGAAGAGCTCGCCGGAAAGATGCAGCGTGGTGCCGTTGCCCGATGATGCGAACGAGAGCTTATCCGGGTTCGCGCGCGCATGGGCGATCAGATCCTTCACCGACTTCACCGGCAGCGGCAGGCGCACCGCGAGCACGTTCTGGTTCGACGTGAACTGCCCGATCAGCGTGAGGTCCCGCTCGACGCTGTACGGCAGCTTCGGGAAGAGCGTCGGGTTGATCGCGAGATAGACCATGTTGCCGTAGCCCAGCGTGTAGCCGTCGGGCCGCGCCTGCGTGAGCGTTTGCACGCCGATCAGACCGCCGGAGCTCGGGCGATTGTCGATCACGAACTGCTGCTTCAACTGTTGCGACAGCTCGTTGGTGAGCAGCCGCGCGGAAATGTCCGCGCCGCCGCCTGCGGCGGAAGGCACGATGTAGCGGATTGGACGCTCCGGATACGTGTCGACCGATGCGGCTGAAGCCCACGCAGCCGTCATTGCGAGGAACAGTGTGACGAAGCAATCCCGAGGCGCTCGAACACCGGACGTTCGCAACGAGATTGCCACGTCGCCTTTGCCGGCTCCTCGCAATGACCACGGGGTCTCGCCTTTGCCGGCTCCTCTCAATGACCGCGGGCGCTCGCCTTTGCCGGCTCCCCGGAATGAGATTTCGGTGTCCCTAAACATGGGTGACGAATTTCGTGACGAGGTAGCCATCGAACGTTTCCGTCCCGCCTTCGCTGCCGATCCCGCTTTCCTTGATGCCGCCGAACGGCGTTTCCGCGAGCGCGCTGCCGAAGTGGTTGATGTTGACCATGCCCGCCTCGATTGCGTTCGAGGCGTAGGTCGCTGTCTTCAGCGACTCGGTGAAGATGTACGAGGACAGCCCGTACGGCAGGCTGTTCGCGCGGCGGATGGCGTCCTCGGGATCGTCGAACTTCACCAGCGGCGCGATCGGCCCGAACGGCTCTTCGGTCATGAGCTTTGCGTTGTCCGGCAGGCCCAGCACCACCGTCGGCGGGAAAAAGAACCCGGAGGCGTAGCCCTCGGTCTTCAGGCGCGAGCCACCCATCACGACTTCGCCGCCGCGCGCGTGCACGTCGGCCATGAAGGCGTCCATCGCTTCGAGACGGCGGGCGTGCGCGAGCGGCCCCATCTGCGTCGTCTTCTCCAGTCCGCTGCCGAGCTTGGTGGAGCCGATCACCTCGATGAATTTGGCGGCGAACTTGTCATACACCTTGCTCTGCACGAAGAACCGCGACGGCGAGACGCACACCTGCCCCGCGTTACGTGTCTTGAACTTGGCGAGCATGGTCGCGGCCTGTTCGACGTTCGCATCGTCGAAGACGATCGCCGGCGAATGCCCGCCGAGCTCCATCGTCACGCGCTTCATGTGCGCGCCGGCCATCGAGGCGAGCTGCTTGCCGACCGGGATCGAGCCCGTGAACGAGACCTTGCGCACGATCGGCGACTTGATCAGGTACTCGGATATTTCACCCGGCACGCCCCACACGAGGTTCAGACACCCCGCCGGAAGCCCCGCGTCGTGGAACAGCCGCGCCAGCGCGACGACCGCGCTCGGCGCCGTCTCGGGGCCCTTGAGGATCAGCGTGCAGCCCGCACCCAGCGCCGCGACCATCTTGCGGATCGCCTGATTGAACGGGAAATTCCACGGCGTGAAGGCGGCGCACACGCCCACCGGCTCGCGCAGCACGAGCTGGCGCACGTCGTGGCGCCGCGGCGCGACGACGCGGCCGTAGATGCGCCGGCATTCCTCGGCGTGCCAGTCCGCGTGCTCGGAACAGACCTGCACCTCGCCGACGGCTTCGGCGAGCGGCTTGCCCTGGTCGAGCGTGATGTTGCGGCCGATCGACTCCGCGCGCTCGCGCGCGAGCTCCCCCACTTTGCGCAGCACCGCCGCACGCTCGAGCGGCGAAGTCTTCTTCCAGGTCTCGAACGCGCGCTGCGCGGCCGCGAGCGCGCGATCGAGGTCTTCGCGCGTCGCGTGCGGGAGCTGCGCGAGCGTCTCGCCCGTTGCCGGATTGATCACCGGTTCGGTCTTGCGGCCTTCGGCTTCGATGAATTTGCCGTCGATGTAGAGGGCGAGTTTTTCGTACACGTGAATTCCTTTCAGAAGGGGCGTGCTGCAGGGGATTGCCTATTATAGAAGCGGTGCGCTGAAACGCCGCTGAAACAAAACGGGAGGTCTCCGACACTCGCGGGATACGCGCGCTGCCTAGACTCACGCAGGCGCCCCCGAGACAAGGAGACCCACCGTATGGCCCGCTACCGCAATGCGCTTCCGCAGCTTGGCGACAAGCTCTTCGTCACCGACGGCGGCATCGAGACCACGCTCATGTTCCACGAGCGCATCGACCTGCCGTATTTCGCAGCGTTCGACGTGCTGAACCGTCCCGGCGGCTGGATGACGCTCTGCCGCTACTACGAGCAGTATGCGCAGCTCGCGCGCGATTACGAGCTCGGTCTCGTGCTCGACAGCCCGACGTGGCGGGCGAGCGCGGACTGGGGCGCGCGGCTCGGCTACGATGCCGTGCAGCTCGCGGACGCGAACCGCCGGTCGATCCAGATGCTCGTGCAGTTGCGGCGCGCGCTCGAGACGCCGCACACCCCGATGGTCGTGAGCGGCGCCCTGGGTCCGCGCGGCGACGGTTACATTGTGGATCGCCGCATGAGCGCGCGGCAGGCTTATGGCTATCACGCCGCACAGGTTGCGGCCTTCGCGGCCGCCGATGCCGACATGGTTGCGGCGTATACGATCAACTATGCCGACGAGGCGATCGGCATCGTGAACGCCGCGTACAAGCACGCGATGCCGGTGGCGATCTCGTTCACGGTGGAGACCGACGGCAGGCTGCCCTCAGGCGAGACGCTCGCGCAGGCGATCGATGCGACCGACAGCGAGACCGACGGCTATGCCGCGTATTACATGATCAACTGCGCGCATCCGACGCATTTCGAGCACGTGCTGCGCGACGACGCCGCGTGGGCGTGGACGGCCCGGCTGCGCGGCGTGCGCGCGAACGCCTCGACGCGCAGCCATGCGCAGCTCGATGCGGCGACGGATCTCGACATGGGCGATCCGGAGAAGCTCGCCCGTCAGTACGAGGCGCTGCGGGAAGTGGTGCCCGGGCTTACCGTCGTCGGCGGCTGCTGCGGGACGGACCGGCGTCACATCGAGCGCATCGCGCGCGCGTTCAGCGCTTGCGCTTTGGCGGCTGCTTGAGCGCACGGAAGATCGGTCCCCATATGGGATGACCGGCTTCCGCGGGTGACAGGTCGAACGACGGATCGATCTTGAGCGCCCGCCGGAACTCGTTCCGGCATTGCGTGCGGCGACTGGCCGAGCAGTCGATGAAGGCAAGGTACTTGTGCGCCGCGACCTGGTCGTCGCTATCGAGCTTCGTCTTCAGCGCTGCGCGCAGGAGCTTCGCCGCTTCACGATGGTTGCCGTCGTCGTACGCGGTGATGCCGGCCTGCACCTGCGGGCTGTAGCGCGGCGCCGGCGGTTCTGGCGTCACGACGGCCGGCTTCTCCTCCGGCTCCGCCTGCGGCTCCGGCGCCATCTCCTGCCGCGCCGGAGCGGAGTCCGGCGCGGGCTTCGCCGCCGGCTCCGATTTCCAGAGCGGCTGGTCCGCGCAGCCCGCAAATGCCGCGACAGCGAGGACCAGTGCGGCCAGCGCGGATTTCACGTGCCGTCCTTACTCGAGCTTGATGTTCGCCGCGCGGATCACCTTCGCGTACTTCGCGATCTCGCGCTTCAGCAGCGATGCCAGCTCTTCAGGACTGCTCGCGACGGCGTCCAGCGCCTCCCGTGGATAGAACGTCTTGATCTCCGGCGTCTCCAGCGCCTTCTTGATCTCGGCGTTCAGCTTGTCGATGATCGGCCGCGGCGTGCCCTTGGGAAAGAACATCGCGTACCAGTTGTCCGACTCGAAGCCCGGATACATCGAGCTCATGGTCGGCAGATCGGGCAGCGCAGACGAACGCTTCGGCGTCGTAACGGCCAGGCCGCGCGCCTTGCCGCTCTTGATGTGCGGCATGATGGAAGGCGCGGTGCCGAAGATGTAATCGATCTCGCCGGAGATCAGCGCGATGACGGCCGGGCCACCGCCGCGATAGGTGAGCACCGTCGTCTTCAATCCCATCATCTGGTTGAACATCTCGGCAGTGAGGTGCGCAGTGCTGCCCGCGGAATTGCCGCCGGCATTCATCTGCCCGGGCCGCGCTTTGGCAAGCGCGATGAGATCTTTCGCGGACTTGGCCGGCACGCTCGGATGCACCGTCAGCACGAGCGGAGTCGAGGAAATCCAGCTCACGGGCTGAAGATCAGTGAGCACGTTGAACTTCATGCGCTTCTCGTACAGCGTCACCACCACCGAAATGCTGCCGGAGGTGAACAGGATGGTGTTTCCGTCAGGCGGGGAATCGACCGCAAGCTGACCGGCGATGAGACCGCCGGCGCCGGTGCGGTTATCGATGATGAAATTCTGCCCCATGCTCTTCTGGAAGGCAGCGGACAGGAGCCGCGCCTGGATGTCGGTGCCGCCGCCGGGCGGAAACGGAACCAGGATGCGTACCGGTTTGTCGGGCCACTGCTGCGCAGCGGCGGGAACGGCGCTTACGAGAGAAACTGCGGCGAGCGCCGCGAGTACGACTGCCTGTGGTCGCATCCTGACCTCCTCGTTGTAGTGTCCCTCCCCGGACGGCGCACATCGTAGCACCTGCCCCGATTAAAATTGCAAGATGAATTACGCGATCGAGGCGCGCTCGTTTCCCATCCTGTGCCTGTGCTGCCACAACTTCTGGGTGCTGAAGGACCTCGACTCCGGCGCGACGATCGCGGAGTTGCACGGGCTAGCATTCGACCCGGCGACCGGCCGCACGCTGCCGATCGGATACACGCGAGAGCACCGGCTGCGGTTGTTCGTGTATGCGCACGACGCTGCGTATGCCACCGAGGCCGGCGCGCCGGTGTACACGACGCGCATGCACAGCAGGAGCCGCTCGCAGATGGTCTATCGCGAAGCCGACGCGAAGGCGCGGTGGGACGCCGCGGTGCGCGCGGTGCCGGCGCTCAACGCGCTCGATCTCGGTTATCCGCCGCTCGGGTTCAGCCTGCTCACCGGGACGGTGAACAGCAACTCGGCGTATCGCACGTTCGGCGAGATCATGGGCGTGCCGGTGCACACTTTCACGCGCGCATACGGACCGGGGTTACGCTGTGGCCTGATCGACCGCGGCCGCCTGGACGAGCTGCGGTTTTCCTAGGGCGCGCCGGGCGCACCGGCACCATGCGGTGCGCAACCTCCGGACCCTACTTCGTCAAGTCCTTCAACTCCGGCACCACCCACAACGGCGCCTCGCCGCGCGCAACACGCTCGACGTTCGCGTAGCTGTTGCCGAAGCGCTTCGGCCAGCTTTCCCACGTCGGCCCGGCACCGTGCGGCGTGAGCACGATGTTGCGCAGCGTGAAGAGCGGGTTGCCGGACTTCGGCGGCTCCGGATCGAAGGTGTCGAGCCCCGCGCCCCAGATGCGGCCCTCCTTCAGCGCGCGGTAGAGCGCGTCCTCGTCGATCAGCTCGCCGCGCGCGCAGTTGATGACGATCCCCTCGCGCTTCATGAGACCGATCGTGCGGTCGTTCACCATGCGATAGGTCGTTTTGTCGTAGGGCGCGTGCAGCGTGACGATATCGGACTCGCGGAAAAGTTGGTCGAGCTCGACATAGCGCACGTTCAACTTCGCTTCCTCTTGGGCGCTCGGACGCACCGGATCGTAATAGAGGAGGTTCACCTCGAACCCGGAAAGCCGCCGCGCAAGCGTCTTGCCGATGAAGCCCAAGCCCACGATGCCGATCGTTTTCCCCGCGATCTCGTGCTCTTCCTCCTCGCCCTGCTTGGGTGACTTCCACTTGCCGTTGCGCACGAGCTCGTGCATCTCGGGAAGCTGCCGCGACACCGCGAGCATCAGCATGATCGCGTGCTCGGCCACGGCATACGAATTCGCGCCGCCGTTGTTCGCGAGCGGTATCTTCAGCATGCGCAGCTTCTCGAGGTCCATCCCGTCGTAGCCCGCGCTCAGCAACTGGACGAGCTTCACGTTTTTCATGTGCTCGTAATCCGTGGGCCTCAGGCCGCTGCGAAACCCCATGTAGAAGTCCGCCGTCTCGAGCTGCTGGATGCGGCGTTTTTCGTCGTCTTTCGAGATCACCTCGATCTTGAGCTCGCGCGGCAGCAGCGATTCGCCGATCGCCCATGCGCCGGGCGCGATTTGCGGTCCGAACAGGATTTTCATTTGTGGCCCTCAGCCTGACCCTCTCCCCGGCATGGGGCAGAGGCGATTGTGTATTCGGCTATTATGTAGCACATGGAAGAACAGCTAACGACGACGACCGAGCGGCAGTTGAAGGAGCAGCTCACGATCACGCACGTGATCTACGGCATGTACGCCGCGTCGCTCCTCATCGGCATCACCGCGATCGTGGGCATCGTGCTGAACTACATCAAGCGTGACGACGTGGCGGGCACGTGGCTCGAAAGCCATTTCCGCTGGCAAATCCGCACGTTCTGGTACGCGCTGCTGTGGGGCGTCATCGGCGCGATCACGGCGCTCATTCTCATCGGCTTTTTCATCCTGTTCGCCGACTTCGTCTGGTTCGTCTACCGGATCGCAAAAGGCTGGCTGCGGCTGAACGAAGGCAAGCCGATGTACGTCACGGCGCCCCCCGCACCCGCGGCGCCGCCGCCCGCCGCCCCCTGAGCCGTCGATTTCAACGCAGCACGACCCACGCAGGCGCATGGTCGCTCGCGTCCGGCAGGCCGCGCACCCACTTGTCCACGCCGGCATCGAGCATGCGTTTCGCGATCGACGGGCCGAGCAGCAGGTGATCGATCCGTAATCCGGCATCGCGCGCCCAGCGGTTTCGCATGTAATCCCAGTAGGTGTAGATGCGCTCGCCCGGATAACGCGTGCGGATCGCGTCGGTCCAGCCCTGCGCGACGAGGCGCGCGAATCTTTCGCGGCTCGGCGGCTGAAGCAGCGCGTCATCGTCGTACGAGGTCGTCGGGTAGATGTCGAGATCGGTCGGGATCACGTTGTAGTCGCCCGCCAGCACCACCGGCAAACCGGAAGCGTGCAGCCCGGCAGCGTGCGCGATCAGGCGCTCGAGCCACGCGAGCTTGTAATCGAACTTCGGGCCCGGCTGCGGATTGCCGTTCGGCGCGTAAATGCAGCCGATGAGCACGCCGTTCACCGCCGCTTCGATATAGCGCGCCTGTTTGTCGGCCGCATCGCCGGGCAGACCGCGGCGGCTTTCGATCGGCTCGGCACCCTTCGCCAGAATCGCGACGCCGTTGAAGCGCGGCGCCTGTCCGCACCAGACCGCGCCATAGCCGGCCTTGCGAACGGCCGCAATCGGAAATTCGCTCGTAAGCGCCTTGAGCTCCTGGAGGCAGGCGACGTCGGGCGCATCCTTCTTCAGCCACTCCAGCAGGCAGGGCAGACGCCGGTTGACGTTGTTGACGTTGAACGTGGCGATCTTCATCGGCCGGCGGCGAGCCGCACGAGCGATGCCGCGTCATCTGCTGATTCGAGCGCCCATACGGCGTCGATCAGCCTCGCCGCGTCGCAGCCGGAGCGCCCGAACTGGACGAGATCCCGCAGCTTCTGCTCGATCTGCGCATCGGAAAGCGGACGGCTCGCGCTGCCGAGCGCGCAATCGACGTGCTTCGTGACGGCGTGGCCGCCGCGCAGGCCGATCGTAACGATTGCGCTCTCGACGGATCGCTCCGAATCGTCTACGAACGACACTTTCTCGCGCAGCGGACGCAGCGAGGCGTCGTTCGCACAGCTATCGCTGAATTCTTCGAGGCCCGCCCTACCTCGCGTGAACGCCACCGCGACCGCGTGTTGCGCGCTCACCTGCGCCTCCCGGCCGCTCGCGGGATGCACGCGGTCGGTGCGCTCGCGCAGCAGTGGATGTCCGACGATTTCGACGTGCTCGATCGCGACAGGGTCGATCCGCTCCTCCTGCGCGAGCGCGAGACACGCTTCGATCACCGGATTCAGCACGATCCCCGCCGGATAGAGTTTGTACGTGTTGAGGCCCGCTTCCCATTGTTCGCCCAGTCCCGCGGTGAGCGCGTCCGGTTCGACGCTTTCACCCGTGGTGACACGCAGGAAACCGTAGACGCCTTCGAGCGGGCGCGCGGGACCGGAAACGCCATGCTGCGCGTAGAGCGCGGCGGCAAAGCCGTTGCGCGCGGCATTGCCGACGCTCACGCTCTTGCCCATCGTGCCGAGCGTCTCCAGCAGCCCGCCGGCCTGTGCTGAGGCATTGCCGAGCGCCCACACGATGCGCTCCTGCGTCAAACCCAGCGCTTTCGCAATGGCCGCCGCGGCGCCGAACACGCCGCACGTCGACGTGATATGCCAGCCACGGCGGTAATGCGCCGGCGACACTGCGTTGCCGACGCGGCATTCGGTCTCGACGCCGAGCACGAACGCGAGCAGCAACTCGCGGCCGCTCATCGGCGAGCGCTCGGCGAGCGCGAAGAGCGCGGGCGCAACCGGCGCCGCAGGATGAATCACAGTGCGCGTGTGAGTGTCGTCGAAATCGAAGACATTGGCGCCCGCCGCGTTCAGGAAAGTCGCCGTGAGCGCGTCAGCGCGTTCGCCGCGTCCGATAACGGTCGCCTCGGCTGATCCCGCAAAGGGCTTCACACTTGCCGCGAGCGCCTCCACCACTGCGTCGCGGCAGCCGCCCAGCGCGCACGCGAAGAAATTGAGCAGCGAGCGTTTGGCTTCGTGCCGCACGCTCGCGGGTATGTCCTCCCACCGCGTGCGGTGGATGAACTCAGTCAGTCTTCCCGTGCTCATCGTTCTTGCGTACCGCAGCGTGATTACGAAGGCTCATGTAGCCGCCGGCGATGAGCCCGCCCGCATTGGTGAGAAAAACCGTCGCGAAACCCGCGACCGAACCGACGAGACCGAAGAGCAGCGGGATCACGAAATGCGTGATCTGGTTGACCGTGATGCGCATGCCGGTCGCTTCGCCCATACGGCCACGCGGAGAGGCGTTGAAGATGAGCGTCATCGAAAGCGGTTGACCGCAGCCGCAACCGATGCCGAGCAGGAACGACACCAACGCGAGCGTCCACGGCGCCTCGAACAGCGGAAACAGGCAGAACGCTGCCGCCGCCACGAACATCGCGTACGTGAGCAGCTCCGCTTCACCGGCGCGCCGCACGGCCATCGGCAGAAAGACGCGCACGAGCACGATCGAGATCGCGAACGCGCTCATGATGACGCCGATGGCTGTCGCGGACAGGTCGAGCGATCGTCCGTAGATCGGCATCAGGAATTGGTAGACGTCCCACGCCGCGGAAACGATGCCGCTCGCGATCAGCGTGTTGCGCAGCGCCGGGATCTTGAGGAGATCGAACATGCCGCCGCGCGCCGCCTCCGACTTCGCCTGCACCGGGGGCAGCCAGCGGTCCGCCATCACCGACACGATCGTCGCCACCAGCAGCGGGATCGAAAGCCACAAGAAGGTCCAGGCATAACCGGCGTGGTCGATCAGGTATCCGGTCAGCAGCGGCCCGACGAAGTTCGCCAGCGCGAAGCCCAACGAGAGCAGGCTGAAATTGCGCGCACGATCCTCGCGCTTCGCGATCGCGCCGGCGAGCGTCTGCGTCGCAAGCTGGAGCGCCATGAAGGCGATGCCAAGCAGCGTGACGGAGAAGTAGAGCATCGCCATCGACGGCACGACGAACATGACGAACAGGCCGGCAAACACGCCGCCGGTGCCGAAAACGAGTGGCAGCTTGAAGCCCAGCCGATCGCTCATGCGTCCGGCGGGGAGCGCGAGCACCATGGGAAAAGCGGCAAACAGCGAGAACACGATGCCGACGACGAACGGCGTCGCGCCGTGGTCCACCGCGAAGAGCGGAACGGCGAGCCGGGCGCCGGCGAAGCCGACGTGCGTGAGAAACGCGAGCAGAACGATGATGTAGATGGTCATGAACCGAATCGTAGCCGAACGCCTTCGGCATAAGCCTTGCCTCGCATCGAGCGCAGTCCACAACCTGGAGAGAAGCTCATGAAAACGCGCGTATTAGTGGCGCTGCTGATCGCGGCATTCGCGGCAGCCGCCTGCGAAGAACGGCGAGAAACCATCATCACGCCCGGCAGCAGTGGCGCGAGCAAGTCATCGTCCAGCTCGAGCTCGGGCTCCGGTTCCGGGTCGGGCGGTGGAGCGGGCACCGGCGGTGCGGCATCGAGCAGCAGCGGTGGTGGCGGCGGTGGATCGGCAGCATCGAGCAGCGGCGGCGGCGGTGGAGCAGCCTCGTCGTCCAGCAAATGACGAGCTGCGTCCACGGCAGCTCGTCATTGCGAGGAGGCGCGGCAGATGCGCCGACGAAGCAATCCCGTAGATAACCAGCAAGAGGACCACTTCTATGCCACGCGGCGAAAAAGCCACTAATCCATCGGTCAAGCCCCACCGTGCGCGCAAGATCGCCGAAGGCATGATGCGTCGCGGCGCCACGCGCAAGGCCGCCAACGAGGTCGCCCACGCGGCGATGGATCGCGAATACGCGCCGAAACGGTCCGGTAACCCGCGGCGCGCGAAGCACGCGTTCGACGAAGAGGCGCACGATTCGCGCACCGGTCAGCGCAAGACGAACCTCACGACAAAACGCGGCGCTGCGGTGTCCGGTGCGAGCAAGCCCGGCATCGCGAAAAAGCCGCCGTCGAACAAGCGCGATACGAAAGCCACCGGACGCGGCGGCGCCGCCGCTTCAGGCCGGCGGCCGCGCGCTGCTGCGAGCCTCGGCGTGCGCGCGAGTCAGCGGCAGTCGACGGCCGGCAAGCGTCCGCCCCGCCCGCGATAGCTGTCATTGCGAGTCCGCTGGGCGTGACGAAGCAATCCCGTGGCGCACGGCCGTCCGGACGCTCCGGGATCGCCACGCCATCGCATTGGCGATGCCTCGCGATGACGCCCTACCGCCTTAGCTGACGGACGTAGGGTGGGCGCCAGCCGACGAACCGCGGTGGGCTGGCGCCTACCCTACGCTTTAGCGTAGCCCCTGACGTCAGGAAACGGCGGCTCGCGGTCTTTCTGCAGGTCGACCTCGGCGCTGTTCAGACAGATCTGCAGCATCGAGAAGTAGCCGACGGCGCCGATCAGATCGACGAGCGCGGTGTTGCCGAAGATCCGCTTCGCTTCGTCGAATGTTTTCTGGCTGACGAAGTGGTTCTCGAGCACTTCCATCGCGAACGCGTAGAACACGCGTTCGTCGTCGGCCTTGAAGTTCGGCTTCTTGCCGGCTGCGAGATCACGGATCACGTCGTCCGGTATGCCCGCCTCGCGCGCCTTGTCGACGTGCGCGTTCCACGAATACTGCGCATCCCAGAAGCGCGCAGTGACCAGGATTCCGAACTCGCGCAGCTTCACCGGGAGGTTACAGTCGAAGCGAAAGTAGTTGCTGAGCGGGGAAACCTTGTCCATGAGCTCGGGGCTGTGCAGCCACACGTGGTACGGCCCGCGCACGGTCTCGCGCCGCGCCGAATGGTTGTCCCACGACGTCTTCTGGCGCGGCGTCAGCTCTTCGTATTTCAGTGTCGGCAGTCTCATGGCACTCCCTGGTTGTCGTGCGGGCGTTCGCCCATGGACGTTAGCACGAGAGCAGCACGCGGTTCAGCGCTCGGGCGACATGCAGGGGATGCGCATTCCTGCTCGACGGACGCGTTATTTGCGGACGGTTCTAGACGACGATCTCGCGCGCCGCGCCGCGAACATCCATCTCGAACTCGAGCCCCTGGACCGGCGGCCGCGCGTACGTCCACGCGAGGCCGCCCTCGCACGCGCCGCGCGCGGCGAACACTTCGCCGACGAGGTGGCCGATGTTCTGCACCGTGTACGCCTGCGCCGTGCTCGCGTCCTTCCACGAGAATCCGAGGAGCTTCAGGCGCCGTTCCATCTCGTTGAAGACGTACAGCACTTTTTCGCGCAGGCCCTCAGGGGAAGTGTCGCCGTAGCGGATGATGCTCTCCTGCGGCGTCTTGCCCTTACCGCGATCGCCGCCGCCGGCCAGAATGAAGCTTCCGCGCGACGCTCCGCCGTTGCGCTTCGCCGGCACCGTGTACGAAAACGCGTGCATCACGGCTTCCGCCGGCTTGTCGTACATCGGGCACACGTTCGTGCGCGCGACCGGATTCGTGAACTGCTCGCCGTCCTCCTTGTAGATGCCCCAGCGCGCGAGCGTCTTCACGTACACGCGGTTGAAATCGATGAAGCCCTGCTCGGTGAACGGCTCCGGTGAACGCAGCTCGCATGCGGCGAACGCGGTGCTCGGCCGGCCCAGCGCCTTGATATGCGCTTCGACCGCCGCGTACGCGTCGGCCAGACGCAGCGGCTTTGCGAAACGCGCGCGCTCGATCTCGTAACCGGGCTCGGCGGCAACGCCGCCCGAGTACTGAAACACCGCCTTGATGTAGCGATAACCGCCTGCCTCGAAAACCGGGACGTCCATGGGATGACCTTTCGTTATTCCGGCTGAATGCCCGCCGTCGTCGCGATTTTGCGGTACTTCGCGATCTCGTTGCGCTGGAACACGCGCAGCTCTTCGGCCGGACCGCCCACCGCTTCGGTGCCCGACTCGAGCATCCGCTGCTTGTATTCCGCGGAGCGCACGATCGCGGTGATCTCGGTGTTGAGTTTGGCCACGATGTCTTTCGGCGTATTGGCCGGAACCCACACCGCGAACCATTGCGTAATATCGAAGCCGGGCAAGCCCGATTCGGCGAGCGTCGGCACCTGTGGCATGCCCGCCGCGCGCTTGCCCGATGTGACCCCGATCGCGCGGAGCTTGCCGCTGGTCACGTGCGGGGACGCCGCGAGCAGCGTCACGAAGCCCATCGGGATGTGACCGCCCAGAAGATCGGTGAGCGCCGGCGCCGCGCCCTTGTATGCGACGTGCACGATCTGGGTCTTGACCATCGAATTCATGAGCTCACCGGCGAAGTGCATCGGCGAGCCGATGCCGACGGACGCATAGCTCAGACCGGACGGCGAGCGCTTCGCGAGCGCGATCAATTCCTTCAGGGACTTCGCGGGCATCGAAGGATGCGTGACGAGGATGGCCGGCGTCGTCGTGGCGAGCGTCACCGCCTGGAAATCGGCGAGCGGGTCGTACGGCATCTTCTTGAACAGCATCACGTTCATCGACATCTCGCTCGCCGCGCTGACCAGCACGGTGTAACCGTCGGGCGCCGCCTTGGCGACGACATCCGCGCCGATCATGCCGGAAGCACCGGGCCGGTTGTCGAGCAGGACGGCCTTGCCAAGGCGCTCCGTGAGCTTGACCGCGATCGGCCGCGCGGTGAGATCGGTGCCGCCGCCCGCCGCATACGGAATCACGAACCGGATCGGTTTCGTGGGATAGCCCTGCGCCATGGCAGGCATTGCAAGAGCGGCACACGCGAGTGCGCACGCGCCCGCGATCGTGCGTGCAGTCGTCATCATCCTCTTCTCCTTCGAATAATCGTTCATACGACCGCCACGCCCTGAATTTCGATCAGGCATCCGGGCCGCGCGAAATTCGAAACGGTGATGAGCGCGCTGCACGGAAATTTTCCGTCCGGGAAATACTCCTGCCGGATCTCCACGAAGCGGTTGCCGTTGCGCGGATCGTTGATGAATACCGTCATCGTGACCATGTTCGAGAGCGTGGCGCCCGCGCGCGCCAGCGTGCGCTTGAGCAATTCGAAAATGGTCCGCGCCTGCGGCTCGAACTGCCCGGCGATGTCTTTGCCTTCGAGATCGACGACGGTCGTCTGTCCCGCGAGCCACATGATGCGTCCGCCTTCGGTCAGCACAGCGGGCGAGAAGCTCCGCGCTTTCTGCCACTCGGTGCCCTCCAGGTGCTCGAACTTCGCGGGCGTTGCGTTCGGATTCGCTGCCATTCCTCCTCCTTCGCTTGTAATCCGTGGGGTGCGCCGGTGGCGCACCCGTATCAGTCGATCGTCTGCGGTGTGCCGCCGCCGACGCTATACGCGCTCACGCCGCCTGCATGGCAGGTGGCCGCGCCGCCGTCGGGCCGCATACGTCCAGCATCGTCTGCACGGCTGTGAGCTTCTCGCGCGGTTTGCCTTTCGCCTTGCCGCGCTCGACCTCGCGCGCATCGATCCGCAGCCAGTCGTCGTACGTGACGAACTGCTTGCCGCGCGCTGTGAGGTCGGCCGCGAGCGCCGCCGCGCCGCCGCGCGGCGCCTGGGTCAGCCGCTCGATATCCGCGAGCAGCGTTGCGACGGTGGCGACACTGTCCGCGCGATTGGTGCCGATGATTCCGTTGGCGCCGCGCTTGATCCAGCCGGTTGCATAGCAGCCGTAGAGCGGTTGGCCGTGCGCATCGATCAGCCGTCCGTCCTGATGCCGCAGCACCCCGCGCGCATCGTCGAACACGAGGCCTTCCAGCGCCGATGCGCGATAGCCGATCGAACGGAACAACAGGCCGCACGCAATATCGAAGCGTTCGTCCGTGTCCTGCGCGGTCTGGCTGAACGGCTCGCCGTGCAGCACCGTCTGCGCGAACCGCACGCCTTCGACGTGTGTCTCGCCCAGGACTGCCTTCGGGCTTTTGAAAAAGTGCAGGTGTATGCGGCGCGCGGCCTGCTGCGGTGGCAACGATGCCCAGCGCCCGAGGATCTCCAGGTTCTTCACCGTGTTGCGGCTCATCTTGTCCGCGGCTTCGGCCTGGCTGGCGCCGTTCAGTACGAGCTCGCGCGGATCGACGATCACGGCGCAGTCGGGAATCCCCCCGAGCTCGTTCAGCTCCTGCCCGGTAAAGCTCGCCTGTGCCGGCCCGCGGCGACCCACGATGTGAATGTCAACGATCCGGCTCGACGCGAGCGCTTCGAGTGCGTGCTCCGCGATATCGGTGGTGCGGAGGAGATCGACCGGTTTCGCGAGCATGCGCGCCACGTCCAGCGCGACATTGCCCTGCCCCACGATCACCGCGACCGGGTGCGACAGATCGAACGAGCGGGCACGGTAGTCGGGATGGCCGTTGTACCAGCCGACGAATTCGGTGGCCGAATGACTGCCCGCGAGATCTTCGCCGGGGATCCCGAGCCTGCGGTCGCATTCGGCGCCGCAGGCGAATACGACGGCGTGGTGCGTACGCAGAAGATCGGCGAGCGCCACGTCGTGCCCGACGTGCACGTTGCCGAAAAAATGAAATCCGGGCGAGCGCGCGATGCGGTCGTACACCAGCATCGGCAACTTGAGTTTGGGATGGTCGGGCGCGACGCCGCTGCGCACCAGCCCGAACGGCACCGGCAAACGCTCCATCATCGTGACCTCGACCGGGCGCCCGGACTGAAGCAGCTCTTCGGCGGCGTAGAAACCGCTCGGTCCTGCGCCGACGATCGCGACGCGCAGCGGTGTTTCAGTGGAACCGGACACGTCGGCGCGGCGAACGCTCTAGAAACCGAGCGCCGCGCGCTTCGCCTCTGCGGTCGGCAGCGGCTCGCTCGCGCGGGTGACGAGCGGCAGGACCGCGGCGCGCTCCCGGTTAAGATCCAGCCACACCTTCTTGTCGTCCGGCAGATCGTCCTCGAGATAGATCGCCTGCACCGGACACGCGGGTATGCACGCGCAGCAGTCGATGCATACGTCGGGGTCGATGTAGACCATCTGCTCGTCGCCGTGAAAACACGCGACGGGACACACGCCCACGCATTCGGTGAACCGGCATGCTTCGCAGTTGTCCGTGACCACTACCGCCATGTTTTCTGTCTCCTCGGAAGCCGGCCTGTTATTCCACTTTGGCGTTGGCCTGGCGCACCGCCTTCTGCCAGAACGCGAGATTGGTGCGCACGTAAGCGCGGAATTCCTCGGGCGTCGTGATGAGCGGCGTCGCACCGAGTCGCGCGAAGCGCTCGAGCAGCTCGGCGTCGGGCTTTGCGAGGAACGAGGCAAGCGCGGCGTTCAGCTTCGAGACAACCGCTTTCGGCGTGCCTTCCGGCGCGAACATGCCGTACCACTGAACCACGTCGTAGTCCGGCACACCCGACTCTGCGACGGTCGGGATGTCGGGGACGAATGGCATCCGCTTCGCGCTCGTCAGCGCCACCGCGCGGAGCTTGCCGGATTTCAGAAAACCGATGCACGACGGCAGGCTCGACATCGTGATGTCCACACGGCCGCCGAGCAGATCGGCGAGCGCCGGCGCGAGCCCCTTGTACGGCACGTGCTGGATCTGCACGCCGGTCATGCTCTTCAGGAGCTCGCCTGCGAGATGGCCGGTGCTGCCGTTGCCACCCGTCGAATAATTTAATTCGCCCGGCTTCGCCTTCGCCAGCGCGATCAGGTCCTGCATCGTGCGCGCGGTGAGCGACGGCCGAACGACCACGACGAACGGCGACGAAGCGACCTTGGAGATCGGCGCGAAATCCCTGATCGGGTCGTACGGCACACGCGCGTACAGGTTCGGATTGATCGTGAAGCTCGTGGTCGCGAAGAGCAGCGTGTAGCCATCGGCCGGCGATTTCGCCGCGATGCCCGTGCCGGTCGCAGAGCCTGCGCCGGGCCGGTTGTCGATCACGATGTTCGTGCCGAGCTTGTCAGCGAGCGGATCGCCGATGAGCCGGGCCATCACGTCCGCCCCGCCCGCCGGCGGGAAGCCCACGACCATGCGGATCGGACGATCGGGATATTGGGCCGCGGTCGCCAACGCGGGTGCGCTCAGCGCCGCCGCGGCAAGGATGAGAACGTAAGCTTTCATGAATCAGAACCTCACTGTGTGACAGCGCCGATGCGCGGCACCTCGGCCGGATCGGCACGCGTGATGCGGCACGCGGCGTTCCGCGCTTCCGGAGAACCGGAGATCGGGTCCCACGGCGGACCGTAGGAGAGCGCCGCATCGATGTTGAAGACGAGCGCGCCGTGGTCCGCGCCCTCTATCTCCGGATACCACCAGCCCATGCCGGTCCCGACGACGTCCTCGGGCATCTCTTCGGTGATCAATGCTTTGAGCAGCGCGCGGCGCGCGTTACCCGGCGTCGCGACCCAGACCCAATCCCCGCGCGCGACCCCGTGGCGTTCGGCCGTCTTCGGATTGATGCGCAGCTCAGGCGCGTCCTGGACCTTGCGCGCCCACCCATGATTCCTGAAGCGCGAATGGTGGTAGGCCATGCTGCGGATGCCGGTGAGCAGTGTCAGGTCGTAGCCTTCCGGCGGCTTCGCGTACACCGGCGGCGTGTACTGCGGCAGCGGATCGTGGCCGAGCTTCTCCAGCCGCTCGGAGCAGAAGTCGATCTTCTTGCTCGGCGTTCTGAAACCGTTCTTGCGGTACTGCTCGTACGCGAGCGGAATCGGCGTGTAGCCTTTCACGCATACTTCGTCGAACGTGATGCCGCTTTCCGCCATCTGGAAATCGACGAACTCGCGGTGGCTCTTCCACGGGTACAGCTCGAAATCGAGCAGCCCGCGCCGGCGCAGCGCCTCGACGAGACCGGCGGCGATCTCGATATCGCTCTTCGCTTCGCCTTTCGCGGGCACCGCCTGCTGCACCACGGCGAGGCACGGCGCGCTCTGATCCGCTGAAACGTCCTCTTCTTCGAGCAGCGTCGTCTTCGGCAGCAGGAAGTCCGCAAGCTCCGCCGTCGGCGTGACGTGATCGCTCGCGACCACGAGCAGATCGAGCTTCTTCAGCGCCGCCATCGTGTTCTCGATGCCGGGATAGGTGCAAAGGATGTTGACGCCGCTCACGTACAGCCCCTTCACGGAGTACGGCTCGCCGGTGAGCACCGCGCGCAGGAGTGACGGGTTGTGCGAAGACTTCGACCAACTGTTCGGTCCCGACCACAGCGGGAAATCGTCGCCGCCGATGATCTTCTGCTCGACTTCTTTCGGCAGGCGGAACGCCGGATCGTTGATCACGCTGAAGTAGTCGCGGAAGCCCTTCTGCGGCTTCGGCAGCCGGTTCGTGCCCGGCCGGTCGATGTTGCCGGTGAGCGCGAGCAGCGCGTGAAAAGCGATCGTCGTCTTGACGCCGTTCGCCTGCGCGTCGATGCCATGGCCGAGCACGAGGCATGCGGGCTTCGTCGTCGCGAACGTTCGCGCCGCCTGAATGATGGCGTCCGCAGAGATACCGGTGATCTCCGCCGCGACAGCGGGCGGATACTCGGCGGCGCGGCTGCGCAGGCGCTCCGTGCCGGTGCACCATTCGTCGACGAATTCGCGGTCGTGCAGGTTCTCGGACAGGATCACGTGGATCATGGAGAGCGCGAGCGCGGCGTCGGTGCCCGGCTTCACCGACAGCCACTGGCTCGCCATGCGTGCGAGCTGCGTGCGCCGCGGATCTACGACGATCAACTGCGCGCCCGCCTTCTGCGCTTCCTTGATGTGCATCCACTGCACCACGCTTGAATCCGACGGGCTCTTGCCGATCACCAGAATGCAGCGTGCTTTCGGCAGCTCGTTACCGGGCTGCGCACCGACGCCGGTCAGCATGGCAGCGGTATACCGGCAGCCCTGGCAGAGGTCCTGGTTGATCATGTAATTCGGCGAGCCGATGCTGCGCAGAAGCTGCGTCATCGCGACGCCGCGGCTCACGAAGTGGTTCGACACCGCGCCCGCGAGCGCGGTGGCGCCGTGCTCGGCTTTGATCTTGCCGATACGCTCGGCGATCGCGTCGAACGCCTCGTCCCAAGAGATGCGCTCCCAGCGGCCCTCACCCCGCTCGCCCACGCGCCGCCGCGGATACAGCGGCCGGTCGGGATGCTCGCGCGCGGCGATCGGCGCGTTCATGCCTTTCACGCAGAAAGCGCCGCGCGAGCCGGGATGATCGGGATTGCCGGTGATGCGCGCGACGCGGCCGTCCTCGACGTAGATCAGCGAGCCGCAGCGGACTGAACATTCCTTGCACGTGCTCGGGACGACTTTGACAGTCATGGCCGGGACTCCTGGCGGTGGATCAGTCGCGAATCTCGAACTCGCCCATGATCTCGAGGATCGCGCGGCGCGGCAGCTCGGCGATGCCGACGGCGGCACGCGCGTGGCGGCCGAATTCTGGACCCCACAGCTCGTAGAAGAGATCGGACGCGCCGTCGATCACGGCGAACTGGCGCTCGAAGCCGGGCGCCGAGTTGACCATGCCGTAGAGCCGGATCACGCGCTTCACGCGGTCGAGATCGCCGACGGCTTCCTTGATGGAGGCCATCATCTGTACCGCCACGGCGCGCGCGGTCTGATAGGCCTCCTGCTCGGTCACCTCGGCGCCGACCTTGCCGTACTGTTTGACGCCTTCAGGCATCGCGTGGCGTCCGGAGCCATGGCCCGACAGATACAGGACCGGGCCCACCTGCACGCACGCGGTGCGGTTCGGACTCGGATACGCATGCGTCTTGGGCAGCACGAGCCCGAGCTCACCCAGTTTCTTTTCGATCGCGCCCACTCACTCCTCCTTAAGAAGCTCGATGGCCGCGAACGCGGCCGGCGCGCGAATACTAGTGGGGCAGGCGTTATGCCATCAAAGACTATAATCGAATAGCGTGATACGTCTGCCGTATGAGCCTCTATGCAGTTGAAGCAGTTGCTGTTTTTGCGCGAGATCGTCGATCGCAAGTTCAGCGTCTCGGAAGCGGCCGCCGCGCTGCACACCTCGCAGCCGAGCGTGAGCCGTCAGGTGCAGGCGCTCGAGGACGAGCTCGGTGTCACCGTCTTCGTGCGCGGCAAGAAACGTTTCCTGGGTCTCACCAAACCCGGCGTGGAAATCATCAGGATCGCGCGTCGGGTGCTGCGCGATACGGATAGTCTGCGCACCGTCGGCCGCGAGTACGGCGCGCACGAAGGCGGAAGCCTCACGATCAGCACCTCGCACACGCAGGCGCGCTACGTCCTGCCGCGGGTGATTCAGGCGTTCGCCGAGCAGCATCCGAGCGTGAACGTCACGCTGCGTGTGGGCACGCCGGCGCAGACGGTGGAATGGGTCCACGACGGCGAAGCGGATCTCTCGATTTCGGCGGAATCGGCCCGCGTGCCGTCGGACGTCGTACTCCTGCCCTGTTACGACCAGCACAAGATCGTGGTCGTGCCGCGCGGGCACCCGCTGCTCTCGGTGTCACCCCTCACGCTGGAGGCGCTCTCCGAGTATCCGCTCATCACGTATGACCGGCAGTACCTGACGAGCTCGGTCATCGCGCGGGCGTTCGAAGCGCGTAATCTCAAGCCGAAGATCGTGCTCAGCGCGACCGACGTCGACGTCATGAAGACCTATGTCAAATCCGGGCTCGGTGTCGCGATCGTCGTAGAGCTCGCGTACGACAAGGCGGAAGACGAGACGCTGTGCGCGATCGACGCGCGGCATCTCTTCTCACCCAGCCGCATCAGCATCGGTGTCGCGAGAAACAGCTATCTGCGCAGCTACGTCTTCGACTTCATTCGCCTCTTCTCGCCCGCCCTCACGCGCGCCGTCGTCGAGCGCGCGATCTCCGAAGCCGACGAGTAGCTGATTTCTTGGCTAGTTAACGAAGGCGCGGTGGAGGCGATTCGTCGTGCCTCATGGTGCCGCAAAGCGCGTCATTGGAGCCGGAAACCCGCTTCGCGGCAGGCAGTCAACACACGACAGCCTGCACACGAAGCGCCGGCTCCACTGACTGCGGCACAAATCGGCTCGCCGAATCACCTCCACCGCGCGTTTGGCCGTAGCACGGGGTAACCCCTACAGCTTGGGAACTCCCCGCGCCGGCAGAGGCGAGCCGTCGCGCCGACTTGTTGCGTAGGGTGGATAGAGCGACGCGAAACCCACCGCCCGGTGGGTCTTCGACCCACCCCACGCACCTCCGTCATTCCCGCGCAGGCGGGAATCCAGAACGTATTTGCCTGGACCCCCGCCTTCGCGGGGGTGACGAAGTATCGAATTGGCGCTTATTTGGCGGGCGTATGAGCTGATACGGAATCGGTCTTTGCGCCGGGCACGGCGATTCACGATGATCTGGCGCGGATGCGGACGGCGATGTACCGCCTGCGCTTCATGCCATGAGGAGACCCATGCAAACCGTCAAAGCTCTCGCCATTGCGCTGCTCGCGCTCGCCGCCGGCGGCGCGCTCGCGCAGCAATACCCCGATCGACCGGTGCGCTTCATCGCGGGCTATCCGCCCGGCAGCGCCAGCGACAATCTCGCCCGCATCCTCGCGCACAAGATGACCGAAGTGTGGGGACAGCAGGTGATTGTCGATAACAGGCCGGGGGCTGCGGGCAATATCGCCGCCGAGACCACTGCCAAGGCCGCGCCGGATGGCTACACGATCCTGCTGGTCGCGACCAACCACGCGATCGTCTCGAGCCTCTACAAGAAGCTCCCGTTCCACCCGATCAACGATTTCGCGCCGATCACCCACGTCTCGAGCGCACCGGCAATTCTGGTCACGCATCCGTCGCTGCCGGTGAAGAACGTGGCCGAGTTCGTCAAGCTCGCCAAGACGAAACCGGGTCAGTTGAACTACGGCTCGTCGGGCAACGGCGCGACGCCGCATCTCGCGATGGAGCTGCTCAAGTCGACGGTCGGCATCGATCTTATCCACGTGCCCTACAAAGGCATCCCGCCGGCGATGACGGATCTTCTCGCCGGGCAGATCCAGGCGATGTTCTCGACCATGGCGCCGGCGATGCCGCTGGTGCGCGCCGCGCGGCTCCGCGCGCTCGCGGTCACGAGCCCGCAGCGCTCGCCCGCGGCGCCGGACGTGCCGACGATGTCGGAGACGATTCCCGGGTTCGAAGCGACGTCCTGGCAGGGCGTGCTTGCGCCGGCGGGCACGCCGCCCGCGGTCGTGCAGAAGGTGAACGAGACGATCCTGAAGATCATCAAGATGCCGGACGTGCACCAGCGCCTGATCGACGGCGGTTACATCCCCGCAGGCACCACGTCGCCGGCGTTCGCCGCCTTCATCAAGAGCGAGATGGTGAAATGGGCGAAGGTGGTGAAGGCTGCCGGCGCGACGCTCGACTGAAGCGGCCGCATCCAACGATTACCAGGGAAGGAGAAGCAATTGGCGGTGAAGAAAGTGGTGCAGCCCGACAACGTCGCAAAGCCGGCAGGGATCTGGTCGCCCGCAGTGGTGGTGACGCAGCCCGGCAAGCTCGTGTTCCTGTCGGGATTCACGGCGCGTGACAAGACCGGCGCAGTGGCGCACGTCGGCGATATCAAAGGCCAGACGCGGCTCGTGTGCGAGAACCTGAAGGCGACGGTCGAAGCGTCCGGCGGCACGATGAAGGACCTCGTCTCGGTGACCGTCTTTGTAACGGACATCGATCAGTTCGACGCGATCCACGAAGTGCGGCGTCAATATTTCCCGAGCGAGCCGCCGGCGTCCACGATGGTCGAGGTCACGCGTCTGGTGCACAAGGACATGCTGATCGAGATCAACGCCGTGGCCGCGCTGCCGTGAAGCCGTCGGAGGCCATACGCACGGTCGAGCTGACCGGCGCGGATTACGAGCACACGACGGCGCTCGAAGGCGCGCGTGACGGTGTCCTGCTCAAGTACCACGCGCGGCCCGTCGGCGAGATCTTCGGGCGCATGATCGCCGAGCGTGCGTTCGAGGCGTGCGAGTTCTCGCTCGCGAACTACATGCTGCTCAAAAGCCGGGGCGCCGATTGGCTCAAGGCCGTGCCGGTGTTTCCGAACCGCGCCTTCCGCCACAGCACGCTCTTCGTGCGCACGGACAGTGATCTTACGGATCCCGCCCAGCTCCGCGGCCGCAAGATCGGCGTCGAGGATTACTCGATGACGGCGGCGGTCTGGGTACGCGGTTTCCTGGGCGAGCAGTACGGCGTGCACTGGCGCGAGCTCGAGTGGTACTGCGACGAGAAGCACACGCGCTTCGCCGCGCCGAGCGGCGTCAGGATCACTCAAGTCGGGTCGGACCTCGAATCGATGCTGCTCGACGGGCAGCTCGACGTCATCATGTCGTTCGGACCGCGCGACGAGCGCCTGCCGCCGGAGAAGCGGCGCCTGCGGCGGCTCATCGCGAACTCCGAAGACGTGGAGAAAGCGTACTACCGCCGCACCGGCATCTACCCGATCAACCACTGCGTCGTGGTGCGCGAAGACCTGATCGAACGCGCGCCGCAGATCGGCCGCGTGATCTTCGATGCGTACGTGGACAGCAAGCTCGCCGCGTATAAGCGGCGGCTCGGCTCGACCATGATTCCGTGGGCCAAGCGTTACTGGACCGAAACGCTCGACTTCTTCGGCGGCGATCCGCTGCCCTACGGGCTCACCGACGCCAACCGCGCGGTGATCGACAAGCTCGCGCACTATCTCCACGAGCAGAAGCTGATCGCGGAGCGGCCGGCGATCGACTCGCTGTTCATCGCGGGCAGCGCGGATTTCAGGGAGCACTGATATGGCCACGCCACAGAAACGCACGTACACCGGCGCATTCGAAGGCGCGCGCGCGCTCGGGCGGCTCATGTCTCCGCAGGGTTTCACCTGGGAGACCGAGCTGCCGCTGCGCGCGAAGCACGTGCCGCTGATCATTCACATCTCCTGCAACGCGCACCTGACCACCTTCATTCCGTACATCGGGCAGGAGGTGCTCAAGCGCCTGGGGTTGGACTTCATCGTGGTCGGCGGGCCGGAGAACTGCTGCGGGTCGATCCACAAGAATCTCGGCGACGGCGATCTCGAGGAGGAGGTCGCGACCAAAGCGCTGCTCGGTTTCAAGCGCGCGAGCCCGAAGAAAGTGCTCTCGATCTGTCCGGACTGCGACGACGTGTTCTCGCTCTACCCGCTCAGGAATCAGGGCTTCGAGCACGCAAACATCTCGGATCTATTCATCGAGCACCTCGACCGGCTGCGCTCGATGATGCGCCCGGTGGAAAAGCGCGTGATCGTCCATTTCCACGACGTGAGCCCTTCGCGCGTGCTCGATTCCGAGCGCGTGCTGACGATCCTCAACGCGATCCCCGGTCTCGAGATCATCCCGGCGCAGCGCGCGCACGGTCCGGGCATCCACTGTCAGACCGTGCATCCGATGCCGCCCGCCGACCAGGCCGCGATGTTCGCCGAAGCGCGCGAGCTGCGCGCCGACGCGCTGGTCGTGCCTTATCACTCGTGCTACCGCCAGCACATCAAGATGCAGCTCCAATATGGCGTGGAGACGCAGCACTACTTCGGGCTCCTCGCGATGGCGCTCGACATCCCGTTCGAAGAGCCGCTCAAGCGCCTGCGGCTGCTCGACGACGTCGATGCCGTGATGGCCGCGCTGCGGCCGAAGATCGACGCGCTGGGCTACACCGAAGACGGCGTGAGGCCGTTCGTCGAGCGCGCGGTGTTTTGCTAGAGAGACCGACGATGGAAAAGAACTGGGTAAGAGTCGCGGCCGAGTCGGAGATCGGCGAGAAGATCAGGCCGTTCCAGGTCGGCCGCAAGAAGATCGCGCTCGCGCGTCTGGAGGGCGAGCTCTATGCGTTCGACGGTTTGTGCCCGCACGTCGCGGGCCCGATGCACCGCGGCGAAGTCCAGGGCACGATCGTCACCTGTCCGTTGCACGCGTGGCGCTTCGATCTGAAACAGAACGGCCGGGAAATCCACGATTACCGGCCGCTGGAAACGTACGCGCTGCGCGTGCAGCAGGGCGACATCTACGTGGAGCTCGACCAGTCGGGGCCGGTCACGGCCCTGCCGCACCGCCCGTGCGGAAACTAGAGAGCTTGTGACCCCCGCGCAGGCGGGGGTCCAGGTAAACACGTTCTGGATTCCCGCCTGCGCGGGAATGACGAATGTGCGGACTTCGGACCCTAGCGTTGTTACCCGTTACGCGGTCAGCGCGAACTTCTGGAACGTGTGGCAATCGTCGGGCGCGCGGCCGCGGCTCACGGCGAAGGTCCACGTCACCTCGCTCACGTAGAGATCGTTGTTCGAATCGAGCGCGAGGCCGTGCGGCGCTGCGAAGCTGCCCGGGTCGGTGCATTGCGGCGTGCCCCAGCGCGCGAGCACTTTGCCGTCCTTGTCATAAACGCTCATGCGGGCATGGCGATACTTCTTGACGACCGCGTTCTCGCGATAGTTCTTGTCGCCTTCGTACCACGCGAGCTCGGTCACGTAGACGCGGCCCTGTGAGTCGAAGCAGAGGTGCGTCGGACGCTGCGTGTCGGTCCATTCGCTCAGGTATTCGCCCTCGGGACTGAAGATCTGGATGCGGTCGGCTTCGCGATCGCAGACGAAGACCCGGCCGTCCGCGGCCACCGCGATGCCGTGCGGCAGGTGGAACTGCCCGGGACCGTTGCCGGGCTCGCCCCACGAGCGCACCAGCTCGCCCTTCGGCGAAAAGATGTGCACGCGCGCGTTGCCATAGCCGTCGGTGATGTAGATCTCGCCCTTGAGCCCGATCGCGACATTCGTCGGCCGGTTGAACGGCGGCCCGCCGCGCGTGATCGTATCGAGGTTCTTGCCGTCGTAGCCGGTGTCCGAAGGCGTGTTCTTCGTGCCCATCGTCATGAGCAGCTTTCCGTCCGGCGTGAACTGGCGCACCGTGTGCTGGCCGTCGTCGGTGCAGAAGATGGTGCCGTTCGGCGCGACGTAGATGCCGTGCGTGCGATACGAGAACTCGCCTTCGCCCATGACTTCTGGAAGTTGCCTTGCCGGTCGTAGACGATGATCGGGTGATCGCCGCGGCAGATGAGGTAGACGCGGTCCTCCTGGTCGCAGGCGACGCCGGCGACGTCGCGATGTGCATAGCCTT
>DASPNJ010000076.1:0-16174 GCA_035626595.1 Burkholderiales bacterium | reverse complement strand
CGACGCGCTGCACGGCATGCCGAAGCTCGAGCGCCAGAGCCTCGGCGCGCTCCACGCTCGGCGCGAGGATGATTTCGCGTGCGAGCCCTTCGAGCTCCGGCGCGATGCCGTGGCCCTGCGGCAGCCGTGCGAGGATGCGTGCGGCCGTCTCGCGAAAACGCTCGGCCTGTGCCGCGTCGAGCCCGGGCCGCGCCTGCCGCTCCAGCACGTAGGCCTGGAGCACCTCGTCGAGCGAGGCGGCCTGCGCGCCGCGCGCCAACGCCGCCGCCGCCCGGGCGGCCTGTGCGTTGCCTGTCTCGGCAATCGCCTGCTCGAGCCCGGATGCGGCCGCATGAAGCGCCCGCGCGTGCGCAGCCCACGCCGCGTCATCGCTCCCCGCCGGCGCGGCAGGTGCTTCGGCAGCGGCGCGCGGCGCCAGCTCCGGAATGCCTGCCGCGATCGCGCGCAAGCGCTCGAAGCGCGCGGTTTCGCGCTCGAGATCGCGCCGCACGCCTGAGAGCCGGTCCTGCCGCGCGGCCTGCTGCCCTGCACGCGCGCGCTCGCGCTCGGCCTCGCGCGCCTTCAACTGCGCCAGCACGTCCCCGTACTCGCGCTTCATCGCGCGCGCTTCGCGCAGCGCTTCTTCCGCCAGCGCGACGACGCCGGGCGCGATCAGAAAACCGACGGTGATGGGGCCGCTCATGCCGCGATGTCTACAACGAGCGACCGTCGAACTGCTTCACCGGGAAGCTGCGTGCCTGGACCTCTTCCAGGCAGCGCACGTTGATCGCGGCCATCGGCTTGCCCGTGGCGGGATCCGTCGCCTCCGCGTACGGGTGAATCCCGCACGTCGCACAGAAGCGATGCCTGATCGCGTGCTTGTTGAACGTGTACTCGCTCGCGTTTGCCTCCGGCATCAGCAGGTGCAGCTTCTCGCGCGGGACGAACCACAGCAGCGATCCCTTGCGCGAGCAGATCGAGCAGTTGCATTCCAGGACGCTCTGGATCTCGCCTTCGACTTCGAACGCGACGCGTCCGCAGTGGCAGCTTCCCTTGTAGATCATGGCTCATGCTCCTTTCGTGGGTTCCACCAGCAGTCCCATCAGCAGGCTGTCGAAGTAGTCGTCGCCGATCTTCATGTGCCGGCGGATACGGCCCTCGGTGACGAAGCCCGCGCGCTCGTACAGGCGCTGCGCGCGCGGATTGTCGGTGCGCACCGTCAGCTCGATGCGCGTGAGGCCCTTCCGCCGTGCGCCGTCGATGGTCGCCCCTATCAGATGAGCGCCCAGACCCTTGCCGCGATGCTCGGCCACGATGCCGATGCCGAGAACACCCGTATGCTGCAACGCCGGGCGGTCTTTGGGCACCACGTCGCACCAGCCGACGACTTCGTCCTCGTGCATCGCGATGTAGTGCGCATGGCCGGCACGGATGTTATCCAGCGCGAACCGGCGCACCCGCGCGACCGGCGGCGCTTCCAGGAACGCAAGATAGCGCCGCTCGCGCGCGACGCTGTCGAGCGCCCGCCAGTAACCCTCGATGTGGCCGCGCGCGATCGACTCGATCCGGTAGCTCACGCGCGGCGTGGCTCCGCGACTTCGTACTCGAGCACCCAGTAGTAGTCGAGCGCGGTGTACTCGAATGCGCGGCCGTCGGCGCCGATGTCCTGGACCAGCTCGGCCTCGGTCGGAAAGTTCTTGAGCACGACGTGCTCGGTCCCGTCGTCGAGGCGTCTGCGTTGGTACGAGTTGCCGCGGTCGTCGGTGTGCGAGATCGGCGTGCTGCTGCCTTCGACGTAACGGTTGTCGAGCGCCACGACCACCGCGCCGGGCGTGAGCGCGCGATGCAGGCATTCGATGAAGCGCCGCCGGTCTTCACGCAGCACGTGCGACCACCAGAACCCGGCGAAAGCGCCGTCGAAACCCCGTGTCTCCCGCGGCAGCGCGTAGACGTCGGCGACCTCGAAGCTCACGTTGCGGCGCGCGATCGGTTTCGTGCGCGCGATCTCCAGCGTCTCCAGGTTGATGTCCGTCGCCGTAACCTGCCGCGCCACCGCTGCGATGCGCTGCGTCCAGTAACCGGTGCCGCACGCGATCTCGAGCACGTTGCGCCCGGCGAAGTAGCCTGGAATCAGCGCGCGCAGCCGCGCGAGGTCGGTCTGCCTCTCGGGCTTGTCGTAAATGCGTTCGTACTCGCCGGCTCGTGCCGCGTAATACTCACGAAGCCCCGGATTCGCGCTCACGCGTCGTGGTGCTATTTTTGCGCCGGTGGCACTGCGGCAGGGGCTTTCGGCGCCGACTTTGCCGCCGCCTCGGCCGCCGCCGCTTCGGCGTTGCGCGCTTCGCGCGTGGCGCGGGCTTCCCAGATCGCCGCGCCGGCGCCGATCGCAATGATCAGCAGACACACGAGCGCGAGTACCAGCACGCGATAGCTGCGGCGATCCTCGGTCTCGAGCTCGGAGGCGATATGGCCGATGTGCCGCAGCGCCGAGATGGCGCTCGCCTTGCGGATGTGGCGGTCGAGCTCGGTCCGATCGATGGGCGTATCAGGCGGAACGGGAGCGCTCATGATGTGACCTCGAATGTCCCTCCGGTATACACCATTGTGAACGACCGCAAAAGTGCGTTACGCCTGCTGCGCGGCGAGGCGTTGGGTCACCCATAGTCGCGCGTGACGGCGATCTCGCGCATGACCGCCTCGGGCGTGTGGTGACGCCGCGCGCGTTCGTCGTTGGAGCCCTGGAGGAACGAGCCGAGCTCGCGGCCGTGCGCGACGACTGCACTGCCTACCGGTCTTCGCATCCGGTCGTAGGACTCACACGCGGCGCGAACGTCCCCGCGCGAATCGCGCAGCAGGTCGACGAGCGCCATGGCATCGCCGGCCGCTTTGGTCACGCCCATGCCGCAGTGCGGCCGCGCGACGAACGCGGCGTCGCCGAGCAGGACGATGTGTCCGAAAGCGATGCGCGGAGAGTCCAGATCGAATATCGCCTGGAAGAACGGCTGCGGCGCGTGGCGCACGACATCGGCGAATTGCGGCGACAGCAGCTCTTCGGCGGCGCGGCGAGTCGCGGAGACGACTTCCGGCCGCAGCAGCGGTGGCGGGACGGACATGTCGTGCACGTGGCCGGTCACGTCGGTGCAGATGTCGGTGAGCGCGCCATCTTCGGCCGCCGGCCGGTACCACACGAAGTTGTAGCAGCGCTCGCCCGGACGGGTCGAGCGCGTGAAGCCCGCGACCGGATAACCCAGCATCTGCTCGCGCGCGGCGAGGCTGAAGCCGAAACGCGGGAAGAGATCGCGGTGGACATCGGGCGCGAGAGCCTTCTCGTCGGCGAGCCCGCGCCATGCGACGTAGCCGGCGTACTGGGGCCGCGCTTCCGGCAGGCGCTGCGCGCGCACCGTCGAGCGGATGCCGTCGGCGCCGATCAGCAGATCGCCCGCGGCCGACGCGCCATTGGCGAAGTGCGCGACCACACGGCCATCCGCGTCCTCCAGGCGCGCAAGCGAGTGTCCGAAGTGATACCGGTCCGCCGGAAGGCGGCCTTTCAGAAGCTCGTAGAGGCGACCCCAGGTCGTGAGGCACTGGGGCAGCGACAGGGTGCCCAGCACGCGCCCGCTGCGATCGAAAGCCACGCGCTCCGGTATATCGACGCCGAAGCTCTCGTCGATCGGGACGCCGATCCGCTCGAGGCACTGGAACAGCTCGGGGTGGGTGATGATGCCGGCACCGCGGCCGACGAGGTCGTCGCGCGAATGCTCGAAGACGTGCACATCCCAGCCGGTCCGGAGCAGGAGATTGGCGGCGAAGAGCCCGCCGAGCGATCCGCCGATGACCAGGGCGCGCATCGTCAAGGCCTCGCCCGCGCGTCTACCGTTATGTCGTCATCCGCGCCCGCATGGTCATATCGTCGCCCCTGCGAAGGCGGGGGTCCAGAACGGCAGGCTCTGGATTCCCGCCTTCGCGGGAATGACGATCCGGTGGAATCCCGCCTGCGCGGAAATGGCGGCGCGCGCAAGCTACGCCGCTTGCCTCGCCTCGTCCGCAGGGAAGTTGAGCTCGATCGTCACCTGGCTCGGGTCTTCGAAGAACACCTGGTGCAGCCCGAGGTTCGGGACCGTCCGCTCGCGATAGGCGATCCCGTGCCGTTCGAGCCGCTCGCGCATGTCCTTCAGTCCGCTCGCCGTGAACGCCATGTGATCCACCGTGCCGGTGCCATTCAGCGTGCTCACGTCCCGGTCGCCGAGATACGCCTTCAGCCCGTCGGGGTTCGCGGGATCGATCCCGATGATATGTACGACGCCGTACGAGCCGGCGGGCGCGGCGCCGTTGTACAGCCACAGCCCCGGAAAATCGAACGCGGGTCTGAAGCCTTCTTCGAAGCCCATGACCTCTGTGTAGAACCGGCGCGAAGCTTCGATGTCGAGAGTGCGGATCGAGTAGTGGTCGAGTCTGCCGATCGGCATGGCGTGCGCCTCCGGAAATGGACGCGGATTCTACATCGGCGCTACGGCATAGTGCTTGCTCGCGAGTGCGTCACGATACGAACGGTGATGGAGGTCTCATGGAGCAGTGGTTGTTCCTTCGCGTCACGGGTGATGACGGTAGCGGATGGCGCTGGGAACGCCACGACGACGACGGCCATGTCGTCGAAGCGGCCGATCGAACGTTCGCCGAGTATTCGCAGGCGCTCGGCGATGCGATGAAGCACGGCTACCTGAGCGACGTCAAAACGCTGCCCTGACCGCCCGACAGCTTTCCTGACCGCCGAAGCTTTTCGGCTATAGTGGCGCACGCCGCGCGTGCCGTGCGGCCACAATAAGGGAGGGGCAAGAGTCATGAGCAGTGCATTCGCGCGCGTACGTCTGTCGCTGATATTGGCGGCGTCATTGATGGGGGCCGCGCTCGCCGGTCCCGCAGCCGGCCAGGCGTTTCCGTCGAAGCCGATCGAGTTCGTCGCCCATACCTCGCCGGGCGGCGGGACCGATCTCTTCGCACGTTCGATCACCGACATGCTGGCGAAGGAGAAAATCTTTTCGCAGCCGTTCGTGATCGGCAACCGCACGGGCGGCAGCGGCAGCGTCGCGTTCAACTACATCAAGAGCAAACGCGGGGATCCGCATTTCGTGCTGACGGTCGCGACCGGCACGTTCATGAGCGCGCAGGCGCGCACGGATCTCGGCTTCAAGATGGAAGATTTCACGCCGCTCGCGCTGTTCGCGCAGGACCCGCAGGCGATCGCGGTGCGCACGGAGTCGAAGTACAAGAGCTTCAAGGAGCTCGTCGAAGCGGCGAAAAAGGCGCCCGACACGATCACGGCGGCGATCGCGTCGGCGACCGGCACGGGGCGCATCGCGCTCTACCTCATCGAGCGCGAGACCGGCGCCCGGTTCAAGTACGTGTCGTTCAAGAGCGGCGGCGACGCCGTGCTCGCGGTGCTCGGCGGTCACGTCGACATCACGCCCGAGAACATGAGCGAGATGCTGCCGCTGGTCGAAGGCAAGAAGATGCGCGTGCTCGCGGTGACCGGCGAGCGGCGCTTCAAACAGGCGCCGGACGTGCCGACGCTGAAGGAGCAGGGCCTCAACATCATCGCGGCGACCGGGCGCGGCTTCGCGATGCCGGGCGGCGTGCCGAAGGACGCGGCCGCGGCGATGGAAAAGGCGCTCAAGCGCGTCCACGACAGCGCAGCCTACAAGGAGTACTCGTACAAGAACATGTTCGAGGACAAATGGCTCGGCAGCGCCGAGTTCACGCAGTACCTGATCAAGGGACGCGACGATATGGGCGCGTTCCTCAAGCACATCGGTCTGCTGAAGTAACCGAACGCCGTTACTTCCGTCGTCACCCCGCGCAGGCGGGGGTGCTAGGAGCGCCAATGCGCGACGTGGCAATCGCGTGACGCACGTCGTTCAAACCGTCAACGGATCGGTATCCAACGACGCGAACAGCCCGTGCCGCGCATGCTCCTTGAAGTGCTTCTCGCGCGGCAGCACGATCGAGCACGAGCGCACGTGCTGCTCGGCGGGATCGAGCGCGGGAATGCGCCCGCCGTTGCGATTCGCTTCCGCCGCCTGCAGGAGCAGCCGCCGCGTGCGCACGATCCCGAGATCGGTGGGGCAGAGGTTCTCGCGCGTGCGGTCCTGTACCGGCCCCATCGATTCCTGGAGCGAGGCGTCCTGCATGCCGATGCCTTCGATGCCCGAGTAATGGATACCGGCCTTCTGCGCCGCCCGGTCGATCAGGTAATCGTTGGTCTTGTTCGCGAGCGGTACGAACGTGCCCGGCACGTACTTCACGTGGATCCCCGCGCCGTTCTTCATCGCAGTCACCTCGGCTTCCGTCAGCGCGCGGCGCGGGTGGTAGTTGATGCTCCACGCCCAGCAGCTCTCGTCGTCGATCGGCACCCACGCGTGCGCGCCGAGCGGATGGCCCGCGCGCGGCGGAATGATCGTGTACCACGGCATGATGTAGGGCGTGATGCGCCAGTAGTAACCGTCCTCGGCATTCCTGCGCGCGCCGATCAGCAAACCCCCTTCGTAATCGACCACGTCGAACTGCGGCATCAGGTCGAGCTCGTTGTATTCGTTGCCCTTGCTGCCGACGAACAGCGGATCGCGCTTGAGCGCGCCGCCGTGCAGAAAGGTCACGTGCGACGAATCGATCCCGCCTTCGAGCGCCTGGAGGTAGTTCGATTCCTGGAGCCGTTTGGAGACGAAGCGACGCTCGGCCGGCACCTTCACCCATTCGAGCGCGGGCGGCTCCGGCGTCCGGTCGGACGGACCCATGTACGTCCATACCAGTCCCGCCGCTTCGATGCAGGGATACGCTTTCAACTTCATGCGTCTGCGCATCGGACCGTCGGCGCCTTCGGACGGCAGATCGACGCACTGTCCGGTGATGTCGTACTTCCAGCCGTGGTAGGGACAGCGCAGGCCGCACTCCTCGTTGCGTCCGAACCACAGCGACACGCCGCGGTGCGCGCAGAACTCGTCGATCAGGCCGACGCGGCCCTGCGTGTCGCGGAAGGCGACAAGGCGCTCGCCCAGGAGCTTCACGCGGAGCGGCGGACAATCGGGCTCCGGCAGCTCGAATGCGTGCAAGGCGGGAATCCAGTAGCGCCGGACAAGATCGCCCATGATCGTTCCCGGGCCGGTCCTGGTGAGCGCGTCGTTCTGCTCCTGGCTGACCATCGTTCTCCTCCTTCGAGCGCCGGCGCTAGTATTGTGTATGACCGCGCAAAGGGGTGCTACATGAGCCACAAGCGCTGCTTGCGCAGGGGGAACGCCGGAATGGGGGTCGTTCTGGTTGCGGCGGCGTTGTTTTCAGTGGACGCCGCCGCGCAGGCCTGACCCGCGAAGCCGCTGCGCATCATCGCGCCGTTCGCTTCGGTCGCAGCCGAGATCGAGCGCTGGGCGCCGGTGGTGCGCGCGTCCGGCGCGAAAAGGGACTGACCGCGGGCGATCAGGGGTTCTCGCGGTAACGCGCCAGCAGCGCCTCGACACGCGCGCGAATCTCGTCGCGCGTCCTGCGGAAGGCGTCGCGGATTTCCGGTTCGGTGCCGATGGCCGCCGAGGGATCCGGTAAAGCCCAGCTCTCCTGCTGTATGCCTTCCGGTGGCAACGGGCACACTTCTTCCGCGCACATCGTGATCACCGTGTCGACATCGCCCCAGGGCACGGCGCCGATACGTTTGGGCCGGTGAGCCGAGATATCGATGCCGATTTCCTTCATGACATCGATCGCATAGCTGTTCACCGCCGCCGTCGGCTCGGACCCCGCGCTCCAGATGCGCACGCCGGGCGGCAGGAGCTTGCGTGCCCAGCCCTCGGCCATCTGGCTGCGCGCGGCGTTGTGCACGCACAGAAAGAGCAGCCCGCGCGGCCCGCGTGTGGCTTGCGGCGTCTGGCTGCCGATATGCCTGATGTCCTTTCCCATCACCATGAAAACCACCATCTCGGCGAGATTGGTCGCGTGGTCGCCGATGCGCTCCAGATACTTCGCGATCGACTGCGCCCGGATCGCGCGGTAAATATTGCGCGGGTCCTCCAGCATGTAGGTGAGCAGCTCCCGGAAAACCTGCCCGTAATACGCATCGACCTCGCGATCGCGATCGATGACCCGCTGCGCGCGTTCGGCGTCGGCGGAGACGAATGCATCCAGCGCGTCGCGCACCATCGCCTGCGCGATCTGCGCCATGCGCGGCAGGTCCACGTACGGCTTCAGCGTCGGCTCCATGTTGAGCTCGATCACGCGCTCGCAGATGTTCACGCCGAGATCGCCGATGCGCTCGAGGTCGGTGACGAGCTTGAGCGCAATCGTGATGAGGCGCAGGTCCGATGCGACCGGCTGACGTTTGGCGAGCACCCGCAGACACAGCTCGTCGGTCTCCACTTCCAGCCGATTGATCTGATGATCGAAATCGATCATGCGGCGCGCGAGCCCGCTGTCGCGCTCGACGAGCGCGCGCATGCTGCTCGCGATCATCTCCTCGACCCGGGCGCCCATCAGCAGAAGCTGCTCGTGCAGGCGGCGCAGCTCGGCTTCGTATTCGCGGTCGGTATGTGTGGACATGGGGTTCCTATCCGAAGCGTCCCGTGATGTAGTCCTCGGTCTGCTTGTGCCGGGGTTTGATGAAGATCGTGTCGGTGACGCCGAACTCGATCAGCTCGCCGAGATACATGTAGGCCGTGTAATCCGAGACGCGTGCCGCCTGCTGCATGTTGTGCGTGACCACGAGGATCGTGACGCGCGATTTGAGCTCGTCGATGAGCCGCTCGATGCTCGCGGTGGCGATTGGATCGAGCGCGGACGTCGGTTCGTCGAACAGCAGGATTTCGGGCTCGGTCGCGAGCGCGCGCGCGATGCACAGCCGCTGTTGCTGTCCGCCCGAGAGATTGAAAGCGAGCCCGTGGAGCCGGTCTTTCACCTCGTCCCATAGCGCCGCATTGCGGAGCGCTTCTTCCACCTTGTCGTCGAGGACGCTGCGCCGACCTGCACCGCGCACGCGCAGGCCGTAAGCGACGTTCTCGTAGATCGATTTCGGGAACGGATTCGGCTTCTGGAAGACCATGCTGATGCGCATGCGCACCTCGATCGGATCGACCTCGGGCGCCAGGAGGTTGGCCGCGTCCGGATGCAACAGGATCTCCCCTTCGTAGCGGTTGCCGGGGTAGAGATCGTGCATGCGGTTGAAGCAGCGCAGGAAAGTCGACTTGCCGCAGCCCGAGGGACCGATGAGCGCCGTCACCTTCTTTTCGAAGAGCGGCATCGTCACGTTCTTGAGTGCCTGAAAGCCGCCGTAGTAGAAGCTCAGCCCCCGCGCCTCGGCCTTTCTCGCAGGCTCGGTGACCGCGCGGCTCGCGGGTTCGCGCACTGAAGCGATGCTTACCATTTGATTGTCTTTCGCATGCGGTAACGCAGATAGATCGCGACGGCGTTCATCGCGAGCGTCATGACGACGAGCACCAGGCCGGCCGCCGCGGCGTTCTCATGAAAGGCCGCCTCAGGACGCGAAGTCCAGTTGAACATCTGGATCGGCAGCACCGTGAACGGGGACCAGAGCCATTCGAACGAGATGAAGGGCGGTTCCGCCGTCACCGGCGCCGGAGGCAGGAACGCAATGAAAGTGAGCGCGCCGATGGTGATGATCGGCGCTGTCTCTCCGATGGCGCGTGCCATGCCGATGATCACGCCGGTCATGATGCCCGGCGTCGCATACGGGAGGATGTGATCGGCGGTCGTCTGCCACTTGGTCGCGCCGAGGGCGTAGGCGCCTTCCCGGATCATGCCGGGTATCGCGCGAATCGATTCACGCGTCGCGACGATGACGACCGGCAATATGAGGAGTGCGAGTGTCAGCCCGGCGGTGAGAATGCTCTGCCCGAGCCCGAACTGGTAGACGAAGAGCCCGAGCGCCAGCAGGCCGTAAATGATCGAAGGCACGCCCGCCAGGTTGGTGACGTTGATCTCGATCAGATCGGTCATCCAGTTGCGCGGCGCGTATTCCTCCAGGTAGACGCCGGCCGCCACGCCCAGCGGAACGGCCGTTGCTGCGGTGACGATCATCACCAGCACCGAGCCCACCCACGCCGACAGGACTCCGGCCTGCGCCGGGCGACGCGATGGAAAGGACGTGAAGAACTCGAGCGACACGCGCGCTGCGCCGTCGATCGCCATGTCGACGAAGAGCGCCACGAAAGTGAGCACGCCCGTCATCAGCGCGAGCAGTCCGACGACCGCGAAAACGCGATCCCACCGCTTGTGAGCGGCGATGAGCGCCCGCAGGCGCACGACGTGGGTGGATGCGCTCATCAGTAAGCCTGCCGGAAGCGCTTGCGCAGCACGTGTCCCATCACGTTGAAGAGGAGCGTGATGAACGCGAGCGTGAGGCCGGCGGCGAAGATCGTCTGGTAGCCGAGCGACCCGTGCGGCAGATCGCCGAGCGCGACCTGCACGATGTACGAGGTGATCGTCGCGGCGGGCTCGGCGGGATTCCACGTGAGATCGGGCTGCATGCCGGCCGCGATCGCGACGATCATCGTCTCGCCGACCGCGCGCGAGATACCGAGGATGTAGGCCGCAGCGATACCGGAGAACGCAGCCGGCGTGACCACGCGCCAGGCGGTCTGAAAACGCGTGGCGCCCATGGCGTACGAGCCTTCGCGCAGGTTCATCGGCACCGCGCGCATCGCGTCCTCGGAGAGCGAGCTGATGTACGGCACGATCATGATGCCCATCACGAGCCCCGCGGAGAGCATGTTGAAGCCCGGCAGCGACGGGAAAAACACCTGAAGCAGCGGTGTCACGAAGAGCAGCGCGAAATAGCCGTAGACGATCGTCGGAATCCCGCCGAGGAGCTCCAGGAATGGCTTGCCGATCTCGCGCACCGTGAACGGCGCGAATTCCGACAGATAGATCGCGATCAGGGTGCCGAGCGGAATCGCGACGAGCAGCGCGATGCCCGATGTCACGAGCGTCCCCGACAGCAGCGGCAGGATGCCGTAATGCGCATCCGCGAAAAGCGGCGTCCACTGCGTGTCCGTCAGGAAATCTGCGAGAGAAACCTCCCGGAAGAAGCTGAACGATTCGCTGAACAGGATCACGACGATGCCGATGGTCGTCACCACCGACACCGACGCCGGCAGGAACAACACGACTTCGATCGACCGTTCCTTGACACGGCGCACGCGTCTGCGCGACAGGCGGTCTGCCGCCGCACGACCGGTCATACTTGCTTCAGCGATTGCGTGCGTCACGGGATTGCTTCGTCGCGGTGCTCCTCGCAATGACAGCTATCAAAGTTGCGCGTCTAGCGTCATCAGGTGCTCGATCGTCAGGCCGACCTTGTTCTCGCCCCCGAACTTCGTTCCGGCACGCATTTTCGCGAGCGTTTCCAGATTGTGCGTATAGGCCTTCGCGGGCAGCGGCACGTACTTCACCTCGTTCGCGAGCTTCGCACCGTTGCGGTTGAAGTACTCGACGAATTCCTTCACCTCCGGCCGCTGTACCGATTTCGTATTGACGTAGATGAAGATCGGGCGCGCGAGCGGCTGGTAGGTGCCGTTGACGACCGACGCGAGCGAAGGCGCGACCGCGGGCTTACCGGCCTTCTCCACGATCGGCACCGCCTTCAGCTTGTCGCGGTTCTCGATGTAGTAGGCGTAGCCGAAATAACCCAGCGCGTTCACGTCGCGCTGCACACCCTGCACGAGCACGTTGTCGTCTTCGCTCGCGGTGTAGTCGCCGCGGCTCGACTTCGATTTGCCGGTGACGGCTTCGGTGAAGTAGTCGAACGTGCCCGAGTCGGAGCCCGCGCCGAAGAGCTTGATCGGCGCGTTCGGCCACGCCGCGTTCACCTGGTTCCAGTGGGTCACCTTGCCTTGCGCCGCCGGCTCCCAGATGCGCTTGAGCTCGGCGACGGTCATGCTCTTGATGAAGGTGTTCTTCGGATTCACGACGACCGTCAGCGCGTCGTACGCGATCGGCATCTCGAGATAACCGATGCCGTTCTTTTTGCACTCCGCCATCTCGGCCCTGAGAATCGGGCGCGAGGCGTTCGCGATATCGGTTTCGCCGCGACAGAACTTCTTGAAGCCGCCGCCCGTGCCGGAAATGCCCACGGTCACGCGGACCGCGCCTTTTTTCGACTTCTGAAAATCCTCGGCGACCGCTTCGGTCACGGGAAACACCGTGCTCGAGCCGTCGATCTTCACCGTCTGCGCAGCCGATGCCGCCTGCACGCCGAATACCGCCGCCGCCAGCGCCATGGCGCCACAACACTTCAAATTCCCGATTGCCGTCATTGCGTCTCCTGTTCGCGGGTTGTCGTAACCGACGGACCGATGCTAGGGAACGCGTGTTACAGCGCTGTGACAGCCGCTGAAATTCGTGTCACGAAAGCGTCACACAGGCGCCATAAAATCGACGGGTGGCGAGAATACTGATCGTCGAAGACGAAGCCGACATACGCGAGCTGATCGGCTACAACCTCCAGAAGGCCGGGCACGAGCCGCTGCATGCGGCCAGCGCCGAAGAGGCGCTCGATATCGTGCGTGCTGCGCTGCCCGACCTGGTCGTGATCGACTGGATGCTGCCCGGCATGAGCGGCATCGATCTCGCGCGGCGGCTGAGGGCGACCAAGCGCACCGAAAGCGTTCCGATCATCATGGTGACTGCGCGCGGCGCCGAGGAGGACAAGCTCAAGGGTCTCGACACCGGCGCCGACGATTACATGACCAAGCCCTTCAGTCCGCGCGAGTTGAACGCGCGGGTGAAAGCGGTGCTGCGCCGGCGCGCGCCGCAGGCGACCGACGACGCGGTCGAGGTCGAGGGCTTGAGGCTCGATCCGGCGAGCCGCCGCGTGACGGCGCGCGGCGACACGGTCGAGCTCGGCCCCACCGAATTCCGGCTGCTGCACTTTTTCATGACGCATCCGGAGCGTGTCTACTCGCGCGCGCAACTGCTCGACCGCGTGTGGGGCGATCACGTGTACGTCGAGGAGCGCACCGTGGACGTGCACATCCGGCGGCTCCGGAAGGCGCTCGAGGCGAGCCGCCACGATGCGTTCATACAGACCGTCAGAAGCGCGGGCTACCGGTTCTCGGCGGGGCAGCAAGCGCCCGCGTGAAGCTCGGGATACGCGCCAAGCTCTTCCTCGTCTCCCTCGCGCTGATCGCAATATCCGTGGTCGCGACGGAGGCGTACCTCTCCCGATCACTCGAACAGCAGCTCACCGCACGCACGCGCACGGAGCTCGTCGTGCGCGCGCGGCTCATCGCCGAACGCGCCGGCGCGCTGCCGGCCGGGCTCGACGATGCCGCCGCGGCCGACGCACTCGCCGATGCGCTGGGTCGGATCGCCGGTGCGCGCGTGACGCTGGTCCGCAGGGACGGCACCGTCGCCGGCGATTCGGAGGTGGCCGCGTCCGCGCTGGCTGCGATCGAGAACCACGGCATGCGTCCGGAGATCGTCGAAGCTTTCACGGACGGCGAGGGCAGCAGCGTCCGCTACAGCACGACCCTCGGCCGCCGCATGATGTATGTCGCCGTGCCGGTCGTGCGGCAGCAGACTGCCGTCGGCACGGCGCGCATCGCACTGCCGCTGACCGACCTCGACGAGGCGCTGGCGGAGATGCGGCGCACGCTGCTGATCGGTGCGTTGGTCGCTCTCCTGGTCGCGATCCTCATCTCGCTCTCCGCGGCTCAGCTCACCGCGCGCAGACTGCTCGATCTGGCTCACGCCGCGCGCAGAATCGCAGCAGGGGACCTCGGCACGCGCACGCGCGCGTCCGGCAATGACGAGATCGCCGCACTCGGCCACGCGATGGATCATCTATCCGAAAGCCTCTCGCGCACCCTGCACGAGCTGCGTTCGGAACGCGATGTCCTCACCGGAATTTTGTCCAGCATGAATGAAGGCGTGCTGGTCGTGGGCGAGGACGGGCGCATCGCGCTCACCAATCCGGCTCTGCGCGCGATGCTCCTGCTCGGCTCCGACGCGGTCGGAAAATCGATCCTGCAGGTAATACGAAACGCCGACCTGAACGAGCTGCTCCAGCGGGCTGCCGACCGCGGCGACAGTGAAGCCGAGCTGGACCTCGCGGGACTGCGGCCGCGGCGCGTGCTCGTCCGCGCGGTCAAGTTGCACGATTCGCCCGGCGGCGTGCTCGCGGTCGTCGTGGACGTGACCGAGCTGCGGCGGCTCGAAGCCGTGCGGCGCGACTTCGTCGCGAATGCCTCGCACGAGCTGCGCAGTCCGCTCACGACGGTGCGTGCCGCGGCCGAGACGTTGCGCACGATCGAGAACGATCCCGCTGCGGCGGATCGCTTCATCACGCTGATCGAGCGCAACGCGGAGCGCCTCGCGGCATTGATCGACGACCTGCTGGAGCTTTCACGCATCGAGTCGCGCGAGCTCAGGCTCGAGATGGAGCGGCTGGAGCTGGCGCCGGTCGTCGAAAGAGTGGTGATTCAGCACGCGCACCGCGCCCAGGTCCGCGGGATCACTCTTACTCAGGCGCTCGGCGGTGTGCCGTATGTGCGTGCGGACCGGCGCGCGCTCGAGCACGTTCTCGGAAACCTGATCGACAACGCGCTCAAGTACTGCCCGCGCGGCGCGACAGTAAAAGTCACAGCGTCGGCCGAGAACGACACTGTGCGGCTTTCGGTCATCGATACCGGACCCGGTATCGCGGCCGAGCATCTGCCGCGTTTGTTCGAGCGCTTCTACCGCGTCGATGCCGGCCGCTCGCGCGAGCTCGGCGGCACCGGGCTCGGCCTCGCCATCGTGAAGCATCTCGTCGAAGCGATGGGCGGCGAAGTGTCCGTGACCAGCACCGCCGGCGCGGGCTCGACGTTCTCGTTTACGCTGCCGCGCGCCTGATCATGCGCCCGGATGACCGATCAAAACCGGCCGAGCGCCTTGAAGAACACGCCGCGCTGAAATTCGGTGCGTGTCACGGGATCGGTGAATTCGGCGTGACCGCTGCCGAACAGGTTCTGCCCGGTGACCGATAGCTCCAGGTCCGGGCGCGCTTTCCAGCCCAGGCGCACGTCGACCGCCGTGTAAGCGGGCACGGCGGGACCGGGAAGCTCCGATACGTGACGCACCCTCACGTCGATCTCGGTGCGGTGGGGCAGGTCGTGGGACGAGGCGATCATCCAGGTGCGCTCCGGGTCGAGGCCTTCCTGCCTCCGCGGCGCCGTCACGTCGTTGCTGCCGGGCTTGAGGCGCAGCTTCTCGTTGAGCAGCGTCAAGCCGGCGCGCAGCCGCCATGTCGTCAGCGCGTGATACGTTCCCCACATCTCGACGCCGCTGGTCGAGCCTTCCATGAGGCTCGCGAAAAAGACCGACGTGAAGCTGGGCGCGATCTCCTGCGTGCGCAGGTGATCGTAGTCCGCATGAAACACCGTCGCGGAGTACGACACGTTCGGCAGCGGCCGTCCGCGATAGCCGATCTCGTACACCTTGGCGATTTCGGAGCGCACGGCGGCACCGCCGGTCAGCAGGAACGGCGGCGTGCCAGGCACGAAGGTATCGCGGTCCAGCCGCGACGGCGCGCGCACGGTGCGCGTGACCGCGGTCCACAGGAGGTGATCCGGCGCCACCATCCAGGCCAAGCGTGCCGTCGGCAGGACTTCGTAGCCCGTGTAATCGTTGCGCTCGAGACGCGCGCCGAGCGTCAGGCGCAGATCCGGGGTGAGCGCGATCTCGTCCTGCGCGAAGAGGCTCAGCCACGTCTGGTTCACGTGCGCCGGAAGAAACGCGATGATCGGGCTGTTGGTGACGCGGTCGCGGGCATGGCGATACTGCGCGCCCCAGGAGACCGTGTGGATCCCCGCCGCTGCCAGCGAGTGCTGGAACTGCACGTCGGTCGTGTTGAGCGATTCGCTGAACGTCGGCGGCACGGTACGCTCGGTGCGGTCGAAGTACGCCTGCACCATCAGGTTCGAGCCGCCGTCCAGCGTGCGATCCCAGCGCGTGACCAGGTTGCCGCCGGAGACCGAGATCGTATCGAGCGCGAGCGTCACGCCGGCGATGGCGATAGTGCCGGGCAGCGGTTGTCCCATGGAGCCGCGATAGGCGTCGCCCTGCACCGTGAACTGGTCACGCGTTCCGCCCCAGTCCGTGCGGAAGCCCACCTGACTCTTGTGCCACGAGTCGGTCTTCGGCATGCCGCTGGCGGTGAACGTGT
>DASPNJ010000075.1:0-2849 GCA_035626595.1 Burkholderiales bacterium | reverse complement strand
TGCCGCCCCGTGAAGACACCGAGGAGGCGCGACGCACTGAGCGCCAGCGCGACAAGGAAGTGCGCAAGCGCCAGCTCGCGAGGCTTGCGGCGGAGCACACGGCGATCGCACGGGCGATCGAGCGGGCGGTGAGCGAGCTCGACGCCGAACGGTTGCACGAGCTCCTCGAGCAACAGGCGTATCGGCTGTCGTCGTGGCGAGTCGCCGCCGACGAGATCAACTACCGCCGCTTTTTCGACATCAACGACCTCGCGGCGCTGCGCATGGAGAACGAGCACGTGTTCGAGGCGACGCATCGTTTCGTGCTCGCGCTCGCCGCTGGCGGCAAGCTCGACGGGCTGCGCATCGACCACCCCGACGGGCTTTACGACCCCGAACAGTATTTCCGGCGGCTCCAGAACCGCTACGCGCAGCTCGCCGGTGTCGACCCCGAACCGTCGGAGGATGGCCGGCCGGGCCGGCCGCTGTACGTCGTCATCGAAAAAATCGCAGCGAGCCACGAGAAGCTGCCGGAATCGTGGGCGGTCCACGGCACGTCGGGCTACCGCTACGCCGTGCTGGTGAACGGCGTGCTGGTGGACACCGACACCGCCGACGAGATGGAGCGCATCTACCGCGCCTTCGTACCGGACGCGCCGAGCTATGCGCAGGCGGTATACGACGGAAAACGCGCGATCATGCGCGCGGCGCTCGCCGCGCCGCTCACGATGCTCGCCACCGAGCTCCTGCGCATCGCGCAGGCGGACCGCAACACCCGCGACTACACGTTCAACACGCTGCGCGCGGCGCTGGCGGAAGTCGTCGCCTGCTTTCCGGTGTACCGCACCTACATCGTGGACGCGCCGTCGGCACAGGACCGCAAGTACGTCGAATGGGCGGTCGCGCAGGCGCGGCGGCGCACCCGTGCCGCCGATACGACGATCTTCGATTTCGTGCAGCGCATGCTGCTCGCCGAAGCGCCCGCGGGCGCCGATGAGCCGCGGAGGAGCCGCATTCGCGCGTTCGCGATGAGCATCCAGCAGTTCACTTCACCGGTGACGGCCAAAGGCGTCGAGGACACCGCGTTCTACCGCTACCACCGGCTGGTATCCCTCAACGACGTGGGCGCCGATCCCGACCAGTTCGGCTTCGCGGTGCCCGCCTACCACGGCGCGAGCGCGGAGCGCGCGGCGCACCGGCCGCACACGATGCTCGCCACCTCCACGCACGACAACAAGCGCTCGGAGGACGTGCGCGCGCGCATCGACGTGCTCTCGGAAATGCCGGCGGAGTGGCGCAGGCTCTCGAAGCGCTGGGAGCGCATGAACCGCAGCAAGAAAGCCGACGCCGACGGCGTCGCCGCGCCCTCCGCCAACGACGAATACCTGCTCTATCAGGTGCTGCTCGGAAGCTTTCCGCCGGACGATGCACGCGGCGAAGCGCTCGACAGCTATCGCGAGCGGATCGAGGCCTACATGCTCAAGGCGGTGCGCGAAGCCAAGGTGCACACGAGCTGGGTCAACCCGTCGGAAGCCTACGAGAACGGGGTGACGGCATTCGTGCGCGCGCTGCTCGACGACCGGGCGCGAAACCTGTTTCTCAAGGACCTGCGGGCGCACGCGCGCGACATCGCGTGGTTCGGCATGCTGAACAGCCTCTCGATGACGCTGCTCAAGCTCACCTCGCCCGGCGTGCCGGACATCTACCAGGGCAATGAAACCTACGACCTCTCGCTCGTCGATCCGGACAACCGGCGGCCGGTGGACTACGCGATGCGTGCGCGGATGCTCGAGGAGCTCGAGAAGCTCGCCCGCGGCAGCTCAGCCGCCAAAGCGGCCGAATCGCTCGCACGCTCGGCGCTCGATGGCCGTGCGAAGCTGTGGATCGTCATGCGCGTGCTCGCGCTGCGGCGGGAACAGCAAGCGCTCTTCGAGACCGGAAATTACCTGGCGCTGCACGCGGACGGTGCAAAAGCAGCGCACGTCGTCGCCTTCATGCGCCGCAGGGGCGACGCCGCGGCGGTGACGATTGCGGGACGCCTGTGGCTGAAGCTCGGCTGCGCCGCTCATCAGGCGCTGTGCGGCGCGGCGCTGTGGGGCGATACGACAGTGGACGCCGGTCCTCTGACCGGCCGCGTGCGGAACGTCCTGACCGGCGAAACGATCGAGATCGACGCGGGGAAAATCAGACTCGCGGACGCGTTCAGCCGGTTCCCCGGCGCGCTCCTCGTTCCCGACCGGCGCTAGAACGCGCGACGAGCGCCCGCTGGCGCGGGTGCACGTAGCCGTGGCGCATGGCGTGGGCCACGCAATCGATCCGGTCCTTGAAGTAATCCGCGCTGCGCTGGAGCAGCCGGCCCATCTCGTCGACTTCCTTCCAGTACCACTTGCGCTGCTGCTCGTCTTTTCTGAATTGCCACATGCTGCTTCCCCTGTCGCTGCTCCGGCCATCTGACACGCTGCTCCTCGCAGACGCGCCGCGGCCGGTCGCCGCTCTCGAAATGCAAAGGATGTGCCGCCGCCGGTCCTGCCTTGGGAAGATGCGATCGAAAGACGTTCAGGCTGCGTATCGTGCGCGGGCGCGCGCAAAGTTGCGCGGAAGAATTGCCTCGCTGCGGCGCAGCGTCACCGTGCGCGTAGGCGGCCGTCAATAACCTGCCGTTCAGAAGAGTGCCATCTGCGGGCCGGTGTCGGGCACACGGAAAAGCGTCGTATCGAGGTCACGTCGGCGCTGCGTGCTGAATCCGATGCGCCGGGACGCGATGTCGAAGCGCTTCTCGAGCAGCGTCGCGAGCTCGCCGGTGCCGCTCATGCGGCTGCCGAAGCATGGATCGTTGTCCCGGCCCCCGCGCATCGCGTGCACGCGACTCA
>DASPNJ010000074.1:0-36378 GCA_035626595.1 Burkholderiales bacterium | reverse complement strand
ATCGGCCGCGCGCGCATCCGGGGGCTCGCCGACGTGCCAGTCGCCGGTGCCGGCCGAATCGATGACGATCTCGCGCTCGAGTCCTGCCTTTTTCACGAGATGTCCGAAGACGCCTTCGGCGGTCGGCGAGCGGCAGATATTTCCCATGCACACAAATAGCACTTTTACGGGGGGCTTCTGATTAATTTGTAGGCTCCTGTCAGAGTGAAGCGTGCACGCTATTGTCTTTCAGCGTCCGCTTCGATATTCTGACGTCGTGTATCCAAGGGTGTATCCAGCGTGGGCCGACTCTCCGAGCGACGCATTCGCGACATGACTGCCGACCCGGGCGGGAAAGACCGCTGGGAAGGCGACGGCGACGGCCTCTATCTGCGCGTTCGCGCGAGCGGCAACAAGACGTTCGTGCATCGGTACAAGAAGCAGTATAGGGCGCACATCGATACCCTCGGGCAATGGCCCGCCATGTCTCTGGACCATGCGCGGCGCCTCGTCCAGTCTCGTCGTCGCCAAGTGGTCGATCCGGGAAGTCGGACGCTCAAAAGCGGCATCGAGCGCTTCTACGAAAACGTGGTGCTGCGCGACCACAGGCGGCCGGACATCTATCACGGCTACCTGTACCGCGACCTGAAGCCGTTGCACGACGAGAAGTTGAAAGTCATCGCGCGGGCGGACGTGGCCGACCTTCTGGGGAAGAAAGCGAAGGATGCGCCCGTCGCGGCAAACCGCCTGCTCGGCGTCACGCGGCAGCTTTTCCGCTATTTGGTCGAGATTGGCTGGCTAGACTCCTCCCCCGCCGAACTACTCACCAAACGCGCCGCGGGCGGTGACGAGGAGGCGCGGAGGCGCGTGCTCACGGATGACGAGATACGCGCGGCGTGGGGTGCTTGGAGCGATCCAGCTGTGTCGCACGGACCCCTGCTCCGCTGGTTACTCGCGAGCGGACAGCGCATCAGCGAAGCCCAGGCCGCGCGGCTTGGCGACTTACGAGAGGGCCGCTGGTACATCCCTGAGAACAAGAGCGCGCGGCCGCACTGGGTGCCGATCTCATCGCTAATGCGGGAGCTGCTCGACACCACGCCACGCGATGGCGAGCACCTCTTCGCGCAGCGATCGGCGACTGCGACGCAAGCCTGGCTACGCCGCTGGTGCGAGCGCGCAGAAATCACGCCCGCCTTCACCCCGCACGACCTGAGGCGCACGTTCTCAACACGCCTGAACAGGCTCGGCATAGCGCCGTTCGTCGTTGAGAAGCTCCTCAACCATACCCTCGAGGGCGTGCTCGCAACCTACAACCGCCACGACTACGCCGAGGAGCGGCGCGAGGCTCTCGAACAATGGTCCGCGGAGCTGCGCCGATTAACCGCGCCGGCCGGTGGCCGGCAATCAACCGTAGGAGAGCAAGATGCCAAAGCCGAAAAGTAGTGCCGAAAGCAGGGTGAACGAGCTGCGGAAAATGAGCGGGACCGACTTCGCTCTCGAGGTGACGAAAGATCTGGTGATGCTGCAGAAGGATGAGAGAGGCAAGGCGCTGCGGATGCTCACGGCGCTGAACGAGACGATCAACCGCGAAGCCGAAGCGCTCGGCGCGCGGTAAATCGAAAGCGCCGGCGCGGGGTGAGAGAGCACCCCGACCGGCTCACCACAACGCAGTTCCCAAGGAGAACCGCATCATGGCTAAAAGCAAGTCTAGCAAGTCCGACGTCCTCGAGCAGGCACGTGCGGAGATCGAGGAAGCGGAGCTCGTGTTCGGCGCCATCATAAGCGCATGCAGTGATTACGCAGGGGATGACGCTCACGGCTTTGTTAAGTTGATCGAATACGCGGCGCTGCAAGGCCTCAACAATGCGGAGGGCGCTAGTGAATTGCTGAAGGGGGCGCGCAATGGCTAGGAAACCAACCACCGAACGCGACGGCCGCAGGCTCGCTGCCAAGATGCTGCGCAAGATGGAAACCTATCAGACCAGCGATTTAACCGGTTGCTGGCCGTGGAGCATTCGAGCGGTATATCGGCCACTCGGCACGCAGCAAGATAACGTAGTCCTGAGGCATATCAACGCGCTGCAGGGGAATCCGGCTGCACTCGCGGGATTCTGTGCCGTCATAACGGATCACATTGGGCAGGGCGAATGCGGTGGCGGAACGCTTTATCCGCATGCCTACGCAAAGCTGACCGACCGCGAAACGAAGGGAAATCCGGAAGCGTGGCCGACGCTAGACGAGAGAGGCGACGAGGTGACAGTGCGCCTGGCAGAGGTGCTGCGCCATGGCTAATCGTGCTGAAAAGACAGCCGGGCCGTTCGAGGTCGCACCTGGAGTAACTGCCAGGATATTCGGCGGTGGTGCATATCACCTAAAAGGCACGCGAGACGCGCTTATCGCCTCCGGTCTAGCGGACGAAGGCGATTTTGCGGTGCTGCCGAAGCGGAACCACTATGTTGATTTCCCCGGCGGATCCAAACACACGAGACGAGGAAAGTGTGGCGTCTACTTTCTCGGCGTATGTATGCAGGACCCTGATTCGATGGATGAGCCAACGCACGATCCCGGTCGCACGGCGGGGTCATGGGCCACGTTCTTTCGGGAGCTCGGCGCGGTATCGCCCGCAGCGTTTCGCATAATCGCTGAAGCCTCCAGACAGGCGTTTGCGGTGGCGGACCGGCGCCGTCGCGCGTGAGCGTTTTCTCCTCCCTGCCGGAGCACACGCTCATCGGGTTTGACGAGCTGCCAGTCGACCGGCGGCTCACAATGCTCGGTGCGTTGCTCGCGGAGGATGGGACTGCGGTGTCGGGATACGTGACGGAAGCTCTGGCTCTGGCGTGGCTAGAGCAGAACGGTCGCCGTGAAGGCGTGGAGCAGATCAACACCCTGCCGCCGATCAACGCAGTGCGGGAAATGGCGCGTGGCATGATCGCGCAGAAGCAGGTCCGGGACATCAACCCGCAACAGTTCCTCGTCGCGGAGCGCCGGCTCGCAAAGGCCGCCATCAACTCGGCAGCCAAAGGCGACTACGCGAGCGCGGCCTTCCAGAAGCAGCGGCAGATCCTCAATTACGAGCTGTTCAAGGCCGCGCAGGATGCCCGCGAGCGCGTCGACGCGACGATCACGTATCTGCGGAAGTTCGAGCGCCGGCCGGTGCGGGAATCGCTCGGCAAAGCCGGCCTGCCCTACCTGGACCAGATCGACGGGTTACTCGAGCGCTTCGAGCTGAAGGCCATCACGCGGCAGGAGGAGCGCGAGCGTCAGTCCCTGGCCGAGTGGCATGCGCGGCAGCTCGAGCTCGGCTACGAGCCCGCGATCGATCAGCACGTGCTCAATGAGGCGTACCGGGTCAACTACCGGAGCATGACCTTCGAGCAGATCGAAGGGCTGCGTGATGCCGTGAAAAGCATCGAGCACCTGGCGCGGCACGTCGGGCAGATCCGCAAAGGTAACGAGCGCGTTGCCTTCGAGGATGCGCTGCATGAGCTCATCGAGCGTGCGGAATCCTCGCGCCGCTACATCAAGCCGTCGAAGGAGCGGATTCTCAAGGGCTGGGCGGACCGGCTGCGCGATCGTACCGCGGGCCTGGATACCTCTCTCATTCCGGTGGAGACGCTCGTCGAGATGCTGGACGGCGGCGCCGTGGGACCGTGGCACGACTACTTCTTCAACCGCGCCAGTGCCGCACAGGCCGAGGAGCTCGATACCGACCTCACCTTCGCCGAGAAGCTCAACGGCATCGTCGAGGCATTCGTCGGGGCGGACTCGGCGCGCATGGTAGATCTGTTCGATACCGGGCTGCAGGCCGACCCGATGAGCCGCTACAAGCTGGTATCGATCGCGCTCAACATCGGCAACGAGAGCAATTTCGACAAGATGCTCCGCGGCAACGTCTGGACGCGTGAGCAGGTGATCACCGCCGTGCGCAAACTCGACGCCCGGGACCTGCGTTTCGTGCAGCAGGTGTGGGACACGATCGGCGAGCTCTATCCCCGGCTCTCGGCACTACAGCAGGCCGTGTCGGGGCTGCCGCTCGCGAAAGTGGAGCCGACGCCCATCACGATCAAGACGACGGCAGGCGAGACCGTCGAGCTCCGCGGCGGCTACTACCCGCTCCGCTATGACCCGCGGCTGTCCGAGGCCGGCACGAAGCAGGAGACGGGGCCGCTCGCGGGCCTGACGGAGCGCGGCTATGTCCGCGCCACGGTCCCAGGCGGGCACCGGAAAGAGCGCACCGGCTTTGCCGCACCGCTGTTGCTGGACTTCGGTGAAGTGGTGCAGCGTCACGTCGCCGGCGTCATCAAGGACCTGTCGCATCGCGAGTTCCTGATCGATGCGAACAAGTTGCTGACCAACGGGCAGATACGCCAGGCGCTGCAGACGCGGCTCGGTGAGGATTACGAGCGGATGTTCCTGCCGTGGCTCAAGGGCGTCGCAAACGACCGCGTAGCCTCGCCTGCAGAGGGGCTGACCGGCTTCGACAAGTTCTTCGAGGGCGCGCGCTCGAGCGTTACCACGGTCGCGCTTGGCTTCAAGGTGACGACGATATTCGCGCAGCTCGGCGGCGTGCCGAATGCGGCGGAGTACATCGGCAAGGAGTATGGCCTCAAGTTCCTGGCCGACGCGACGCGCGTCACGGCGGCGCACCCGCTCGAGACCTTCCGGACCGTCGTGGAGAAATCCGGCGAGATGCGGCACCGGTTCACGACGCGGGACCGCGACACGCGCGACGAGCTCCGCCGGATCGCGCAGACCAAGACCGGCCGCGCCGTCCAGTGGGTGCAGCGCGCGGCCTTCTATGGGATCAACGTAGCTGACCGGCTGATTACCGTTCCGACATGGCTTGCCGGCTATAACGGGGCGCTGGCAGGCGGCGCGACCGAGGAGCAGGCCATCCATGCCGGTGACGCAGCGGTGAGGCGCACACAGGGCGCGGGCGGCGCGAAGGATTTATCGGAGGTGCAGCGCAGGCGTGGCGCCATGAAATTGTTGACGATGTTTTATACGCCGTTCGCAGCGCAATACGGGCGGCTGCGTGACGTCGGCGCCGAGGCGCGCGTCGAGGGCTTCGCCTACGCGCCGGAGGCCGTGCTGCGGGTGGCAATGGTTGCCATGCTGCCGTCGATCATCTCCGACATTCTCGCCGGCCGCGGGCCGAAGGAATGCCGCATTGACGATGCTGAGTGCCTGGCGAAGTGGGCCGCGATCAAGAGCGTGTTCTCGCTGACGGCAGTCGTGCCAGTCCTGCGGGATATCGGCAACGCCCTGGAGCGCAGGCTCAACGAGGGCAAGGGCGGCGATCCGCGCTTCTCGCCCGTGCTCGACGCCTTTCAGCGCATCGCGAAAACCGTACAGAGGGACGCTGAGTCTGCCTTCGGCGATCGGCCATTCGATAGCGACCTCTTCTTCGACAACATGGAGATGAGCGGCTACCTGCTCGGGCTGCCGACATCGCAGCCGCGCATCACGCTCGAGTATCTCTACGACGTCGCGAGCGGCGAGACCTATCCGGAGGATGCGCAGTCATTCCTGCGCGACCTGGTGTTCCGCCGAGAGAAGCAGTAACCACGAAAGGAGCAGCGCATGAGAAAGCAATCAGGCAGGCCACAATCCGCCGTGACGACGGTCAAGATCGGCGAGCGCGTCAATGCCATGGGGAAGCGTGGCACGGTTAAGGCCATCCTGGACATGAATCACGTCAGCGTCGAGCTCGACGGCGACGGCGGGACGTTCAGGTGTCGGCTGCGCGAGGTGTCGCGGATGCCGGCGCGAACGCGTTAGGTTTTGGTTGTTGCGCGCCGCGCTTTGCGGAGTGTGGCGAGTAGGCCAGTCGCAGGCCGGGTTTCGAACACGTTGCCGAGCGACGAAAATGCACGGCCACGCAGCGTCCAGTGCCAGACGGGCCAAGGGGCATGCGATAAAAAGCCGTTTGCGAAGTAATCAGCCCACTCTCGATCCGGCATTTTCATCGGAATGAGCCATTGGGCTTCTTGCCCGTGTTCCAACTCAATGGGCAATTTGCTGCTGAGTGAATCCTCGTAGAGCTGGACGCAGTGATGTTTCTTAAAGAGACCATAGCGCCATCCAATTTGCGTAATGCGTACCCTCCGGTCTCCCTCATTGACTACGCGAAACTGAACATAATGCGGCGGCGGTCGTGTGTCGCCGGCTGTGACTACCATGATGTCGTAGACAAGCAGCCGTGCTTTTGGCGTGTCTCGCTTGCGTGCGAGGTAGAGAGAGACAATGACGGCTGCCAGTGTCCCTACAGCCGATAGCCAAGGCGCGAACGTGTTGATGAACTGCCAGTGCGTCTGCTCCAAGCCGAGGAATGTATACACGGACTTGTCACCCTTTCGGCGGGCTCGGCGTTGTGCCCCTATCGATATCGGCAAGCCACCGAATGAACGATGCACCCTGACTCACGAGCAGGACCGCTACGTCCTCCGGTAAGTCGATCGGCACCTCGGTTTTCTGGCCATGGCGAAAGGGATGGGCAGCATCCGTCCAAGCCTGGAAGCTGCCGAGCATCCTGCCGGCCGCGCTAACCGTTGCGGGATCCTTTCCATACAGTCTGTTGATGATTGGCCGAAGATGTTTCTCTAGCGATGAGGTGCTGAGATTCGCGCCACTATCGGTTGTGAGCTTAAACAGCGTTTCGGCGCTCTCGAAGACGTCCCTCACAGCGCCTTTTCGGTCTTGATTCGCCTGCTCGAGCTTCTTGAGAGCGCTTTCCAGAGCGCCCGACACCGCACGCAGCCGACCATCATGCAGTCCGCGCACGACGCTAATAGCGTTGTGCTCGTACTCCTCATCGACAGCTCGGCGGACGCCGCACTTCGAGTCGACGGTATACAGCAGCCCTTCTTCTTCAAAAGCTCGCTGAACAAATCGGCGCCACTGCGCGGCGGTTACGTTCGAGTAGCTTGTCGTAAGCGTGCCGTACATGATCGTGATTGCGTCGAGCACGTCGCGCATTTCTGCGTTCTTGAAGAAGGCCGTCCAGTGAAGGTTGTAGTAACCGCCCACAGAGACGCCGAGTTCGCTTTCAAAGCGCTGCCTGAGTTCCCGGCTGTGTGTCTCCCCCTTAAGCGCTTCGTTGAAAAACGAGCCTATGCGAATCCGAAATCGCGGGCTATCACTGAGCCGCGTGTCTCGTTGCGCATAGACTCGGCTAAAGAGTTCGCCGTCTCGGGGCGGCGTCGTCGATGAGGTCACGGTGCAATCGTACCGTGGCGCCAGACAAATGTCGCTCCGCGCGCGGCGGGAGTGTATCCAGCGGTGCGCCAGAATGCGCTAAGTCACGGATTATGATGACGTTCTGCGTTGTTTCCCATGCAGACGAAGAGGATCTTGATCGGGCCGTTCATGTGCAATGGCGCACGCAGGACGCGTGCCTTACGCAGCTTTCACGAAGAGGCGCTCCTTGAGCGCTTTCAGCTCGTCGCGGAGCTGCGCGGCGCGCTCGAACTCGAGGTTCCGTGCAGCGTCTAGCATGTCTTTCTCCAGGCGCTTTACCTCGCGCGTCAAGTCCTTCTCGCCCATGTGCTCGTAGCGCGCCTGGTTCTGCGCGGCCTTCATCTCCTGCCGCGCGGTCTCGTGATCGTAAACTCCGTCGATGATGTCCTTGATGCGCTTCTGCACGCTCTGGGGCGTGATGCCCTGCGCCTCGTTGTGCGCGACCTGTTTCGCGCGGCGGCGATCCGTTTCCTCGATCGCGCGTCGCATCGAATCGGTCAGCGCATCCGCATACATGATCGCGGTGCCGTTCACGTGACGTGCCGCGCGGCCGATGGTCTGGATGAGCGAGCGCTCGGAACGCAGGAAACCTTCCTTGTCGGCATCGAGGATTGCCACCAGCGACACCTCGGGGATGTCCAGGCCCTCGCGCAGCAGGTTGATGCCGACCAGCACGTCGAACTCGCCGAGCCGCAGATCGCGGATGATCTCCACGCGCTCTACGGTGTCAATGTCGGAGTGCAGGTAGCGCACCTTCACGCCGTGCTCCGCGAGATACTCGGTGAGATCCTCGGCCATGCGTTTGGTGAGCGTCGTCACGAGCACCCGCTCGGCACTCGAAACGCGATCGTTGATCTCCGAGAGCAGGTCGTCCACCTGCGTCGAGGCGGGCCGCACCTCCAGACGAGGATCGACCAGTCCGGTCGGCCGCACGACCTGCTCCACGACCTGTCCCTGATGCTCGCGTTCGTAATCGGCCGGTGTGGCCGACACGAAGATCGTGCGCCGGCGCGTCATCGCTTCCCACTCGTCGAAACGTAGCGGCCGGTTATCCAGTGCGGACGGCAGCCTGAAACCGTAGTCGACGAGGTTCTCCTTGCGCGCGCGGTCGCCACGATACATGCCGCCGATCTGCGGGACCGTGACGTGGCTTTCGTCGATGATCATGAGCGCGTCGGCCGGCAGGTAGTCGAGCAGCGTCGGGGGCGGCTCGCCCGGCGCCCGGCCCGAAAGGTGCCGCGAGTAGTTCTCGATACCCTTGCAGAAGCCCATCTCGTTCAGCATCTCGAGATCGAAACGCGTGCGCTGCTCGATACGCTGGCACTCCACCAGCTTGTTGTGCTGCTGGAACCACACGATGCGTTCCGCCAGCTCCGCCTTGATCGCTTCGATCGCACGCAGCGTCGTCGAACGGGGTGTGACGTAGTGGCTCGACGGGTAGACCGTATAGCGCCCCACCCGCTGCAGCACGTGCCCCGTCAGCGGATCGAACATGTGAATGCTCTCGACTTCGTCGTCGAAGAGCGTCACGCGCACCGCGGTCTCCGAGTTTTCCGCCGGGAACACGTCGAGCACATCACCGCGTACGCGGAACACACCGCGGCGGAACTCGAAATCGTTGCGCTGGTACTGCATCTCGCACAGACGCTGAATCGCATCGCGCTGCGAGAGCTTTTCGCGCTCCCGCAGGTGCAGGATCATGCCGTGGTACTCGCCGGGATCGCCGATACCGTAGATGCACGACACGGTTGCCACGATGATCGAATCGCGGCGTTCCAAGAGCGACTTGGTGGCCGAGAGCCGCATCTGCTCGATGTGCTCGTTGATGCTCGAGTCCTTCTCGATGTAAAGATCTTTCGACGGTACGTACGCTTCAGGCTGGTAGTAGTCGTAGTACGAGACGAAATACTCGACCGCGTTCTCCGGAAAGAACTCGCGCATCTCCGAATAGAGCTGGGCCGCGAGCGTCTTGTTGGGCGCCATGACGAGCGCGGGACAGCCCAGGCGCGCGATGACGTGCGCCATCGTGTACGTCTTGCCCGAGCCCGTCACGCCGAGGAGCGTCTGGTACGCGAGCCCGTCGCGAACGCCTTCGACGAGCTTGTCGATGGCCTCGGGCTGATCGCCCGCGGGCGCGAACGTCTGATGCAGCCGATAGGGACTCTTCGGAAACGTCAGCACCTGAGGTGCGTTGGATTGCTGCGCTTTCTTTGCTGCGCCCTTTGCCGCCATCTGATGGATCGCCCTCGCCAAGCGAAACCGGAGATTTTCTCATATGGGAGCGCGCAACCGCTATTTCGAGAGCGGCCGGGTGCACCCGATGCTAAAATTCGGACGCGAAAGTCCTCCAGAAATCCCTTCTCCGACAGCTGATGACCACCTCTCTCTTCGCCGCCATGGACATGGCGCCGACCGATCCGATCCTGGGCGTCACCGAAGCCTACAACGCGGATCCCAATCCCAACAAAGTCAACCTCGGCGTCGGCGTATATACCGACGATGAAGGCAAGGTGCCGGTGCTCGAATGCGTCCGGCGCGCCGAGCAGCAGCTCGCGGAAAAGCCGCTGCCGCGCAATTACCTGCCCATCGATGGCCTCAAGACCTACGACCGCGCGGTACAGGAGGTCGTGTTCGGCCTCGAGAGCCCCGCTCTCAAGGAAGGACGTATCGTCACCGTGCAGGCGCTCGGCGGTACCGGGGGGCTGAAGCTCGGGGCGGACTTCATCCGCCGGCTCAATCCCGACGCGGAGCTCTATATCAGCGATCCGAGCTGGGAGAACCACCGGGCGATATTCGAGTATGCCGGATACCAGGTGAAGACCTATCCGTACTACGACGGCGCCTCGAACGGCCTGAAGTTCGACGCGATGCTCGAGAGCCTGGAGGCGATGCCGTCCGGCTCGGTCGTCGTCTTGCACGCCTGCTGCCATAACCCGACGGGCGTGGATCTGAAGGAAGACCAGTGGGAACGCGTGCTGCAGGTCGTGAACCGGCGCGAGCTGGTGCCGTTCCTCGATATCGCCTATCAGGGATTCGCGGACGGCCTGGACGCCGACGCCGCCGCGGTGCGCCGCTTCAGCGAAGCCTGCCCGGCGGTGTTCGTCTCCAGCTCGTTCTCCAAATCGCTCTCGCTTTATGGCGAGCGCGTCGGCGCGCTCAGCATCGTCACGCATGATGCCGCCGAGGTGCCGAAGGTCCTGAGCCAGATCAAGCGCGTGATCCGCACCAATTATTCGAACCCGCCGACGCACGGCGGCCAGACGGTGGCGACGGTCCTGACCACGCCCGAGCTCAGGCTGATGTGGGACAAGGAGCTCGGCCAGATGCGCGATCGCATCAAGACCATGCGCCGGCAGCTCGTGGAGAAGATCCGCGCCCAGCGCGCCGACTTCGACTTCAGCTTCGTGGTCGAGCAGCGCGGGATGTTCTCCTACTCGGGGCTCACCAAGGAGCAGGTGCACCGGCTGCGCAAGGAATATTCGGTCTATGCGATCGACAGCGGCCGAATCTGCGTCGCGGCGCTCAACACCCGCAACGTCGAATACGTCGCCAAAGCCATCGCGAGCGTTCTCGTCTGAAACGGATTCGGGTATAATCCCGACCCGCGGTATCCCTCTGTATTTCCTTCCAAATCCCCGATAGCTCAGTCGGTAGAGCGACGGACTGTTAATCCGCAGGTCCCTGGTTCGAGCCCAGGTCGGGGAGCCACACTCATTCAAGCACCGGCGTAGCGCGTGGACGCCATCGCGCGAAGCCGGACTGGTCCGGGCAACTACACGCCCGATCGTTGTTGTTCGTCGCGCAGTTGAAGAACTGGACGAATTGTGCACAAGCCCGTTGCGAAGCGCGTGGCATCATAGCCGAATGGCGTGTGCCGTGACACTTCGAAGGACCGCAAACGTTGTCGTCTGAGAACCATCGACACAGCGCGGGCACGACGGCGTTGCAGAGTCCGTCGGCGCGTCGCAAATTTCTACAGCAGTGTGTGGCGCTCACCGGCGCGTGCGGTCTGGCGTATTTGCCGGCCGCGCTCGCGCAGTCGCTTCGGCTCGACGGTGCCGGACAACCTCTCGCGCGTCGCGCGCTCGTGCTGGGCAACACGGAGTACCGACCGGAACGTCAGTCGATCCCGAGCTCGCGCAAGAACGTGAATGATGTGGCCGATGCGCTGACCACGCTCGGTTTCACCGTTGCCCGCTATACGGACGCACCGGCGCAGGCAACGCGCGGTGTGATTCGGGACTTCTTCACGGAATTGCGCGCGCCCTCTGCGCCCCAGTCGCTCGCCCTTCTCTACTACACCGGGCACGGCATTCAGCATCGCGGCGAGAACTACATGGTGCCGACCGACGTGCCCATGAATCAGGCGCCGGACAGCATCGCACGCGGCGCGATCAACATCGATCAGGAAATCATCGCGCAGGCGTCCCTGCCGAACAGCACGTGTGTCCTCATCTTCGACGCCTGCCGCAACGATCCGTCGAAGGTCGACACGGACGCCGCGGCGACCTTCAACCAGGTGAATCCGCCGCGCGGGACCGTCATCACGTTCTCGACCGCGCCAGGACGCTACGCGATCGCGCCCGTGTCCGCCGATCAGAACAGCATTTACACGAGCATCCTCGTGCGGGAGCTGCGCGAGGCGAACGCCGCGATCTCGGTCAAGGATTTCCTGGATCGCGTGAAGTTCGAAGTTCGGCGCTTCATGCAGAGCAGCGCCGATCCGTTCCTGCGCAAGTACGCCCAGGATCCCGAGGTCGCCGCGAACCTTTCCCTTCGTCTCAGTCTGGCTCTGGAAAAGGCGCCCGGGCCCATCGACGCCGAGGAACAGGCCGCATGGAATCGCATCGACGAAACCCTCGCGCCGGCCGACCGCATCAAGCTGCTCGAAGCGTTCATCCAGCGCTTCAAGTCGAGCCGTCTCGTGCAGGCCGCCGAGGTTCGGCTCGAGCGCGCGCGGCTCTCGCAGGCGGCCATTCAGCGCAACCGCGTGCAGATCGACGGCGCGGTCGGCGACGCCGAATTCCGGGAAGATCAGGCGAAGGCGCTCGACGGCGACAAGGACGCCGCGTTCCGGGTCGCCGGCATGTTCGAGCAGGGCACGAACGGCGTGCAGCGCGACGACCGTCGCATGGTGCAATGGCTGCGGCACGCGTCCGAGTTGAGAAACGGCATCGCAAGCTATCGCCTGTATCTCCACTTCCGCGACCGGCAGATGGATCGGGAAGCCGTGCGCTACGAAAACCTCGCGAGGCAGCAAGGCTATACGCCGCCGCCGCGCCTCGATACGCGCAGGGGTTGAGCGGATGGGTCGAGCCGCACGGCCACCGCGCCAGTTCGTTCTTCTCATGAGCGTCATCGTGGCGGCGTGTGCAGGTCCGCGGTCTCAGAGTCCCACGCCGTCCACGGCGGCACCGGCGCCCGTACAGCTTGCCCCCGCCCTCTCCATCGCCGAGGTGAGACCGGTCGCGGACGTTCCTTTCGATCCCGCAGCCGATGACCCTCTCCTCCTGCGGCCGAGCGATCTGCATCCCGATCTCGGCATCGGCGATCGTCAGTTCCGTGAAGATCAGGCCGCCGCTATCGCTGGAGACAAGGATGCGGCGCTGCGTGTCGCGATCATGTTCGAGCGCGGCGAAAACAGCGTCCCGCGCGACGAGCGGCGCATGCTCGTGTGGTTGCGGCGCGCGTCCGACCTGAAGAACGGCGCCGCGAGCTACCAGCTCTACCTTTATTTCCTGCGACGAGGCCAGGATCGCGAAGCAGTCCGCTACGAGCGGCGCGCCTTGGAACAGGGCTACACCCCTCCGCCCCGGCTCGACCCGCGGCGCGGCTGACGGCAGCGCCAAATGCGTGGCCCGAAGACGTTTTGTGCACAGGGCACACGTTGCGCGTGACATAGCTCACAGTCGTAGCCACGAGTAGTATCCGACGTGAGACGTAAGACCTCTGGCTGCCTGAAGAATGCGGATTAAATCTCGCAACACGGTTACGAAACCGGTGCATCACTTCAGATGGGAGAAAGCATGACTCGGAACAGTTGGTTTGGCATGGTCCTCACGGGCGCCATCACGATGGTCAGCAGCGCGGTCTTCGCGGCGCCGGTCGCGGTCGTCACGGACATGCAGGGCAAAGCCGTCGGAGAATCGAAACCGGTGGCGCTGCTTGCGGAGGTCGAAGGCGACGCCCGCGTCCAGCTCGACGCCAGCGCGCGCATGGTCGTCGTCTACTACAGCTCGGGGACGGAGTATTCGCTGCGCGGCCCCGCCGTCATCCAGTTCAAGGCGGCAGGCCCCGAAGCGGTTTCGGGCAACCCGCCGGAGAAACGTCAGGCCGCCCTCACGGCAGGGGCAAAGGAAGTGAAGCTCAAGCCCGGCGGTCTCGCTCGCGCTGCTTACATGATGATGGGCGCACCGAGCGCGCTGAAGCTCCTCGAGCTCACCGACACGCGCTCGCTGGAAGCGAAGCCCGAGCTGCGTTGGGCGGCGCTCGATTCGGCGAGACACTACGAAGTGCGCGTGACGCGCGAAGGCACCGGCACCGTGTTCGCAACGACGACCACCGGAACGTCGGTCCGATTCCCGAACGAAGTCAGCCTCGAACCCGATGTGAAATACACGTGGCGCGTCGCGGCGCTCCTGCGCGACGGTACGCGTGCCACGTCGGTCGGCGAGTTCAGCATCGTCCCTGACGAGCTGCGCGCCGAAGTCGTCGCAGCGCGGCCGGCCGAGTCCGCGCCGCTTTCGCAGAAAGTGGCGTACGCGCTGTGGCTCGAACAGCTCGAGCTGCGCGACGAAGCCCGCAAGTACTGGGACATCGCCCGCGGGCAGCGTCCGAACGATGCCACGCTCGAAGCACTCGCGAGCAAGCAATAGAATCAGGCAGGCGATTCACTGGCCGGCAACGCGCAAACGTTGCCGGCCTTTTCACGTCTGAAGTAGCCGCCGGAGAAACGTGCGCGCCAATATCGTGATCGTGCTCGTGCTCGCCTGCCTTGGGGCCGCCGCCGCTGCATGGTCCGTGCGCGACCCTGCGGACGAGGGGCCGCTCGCGGCGCGCTACCAGCCGCTGCGTACCCTCGATCTGTCGTTGCTCGATGCGCAGTTTCAGTTCCTGCGGCGATTCTTCCCGCGGCCCGTCGAGCGCGACGTCGTGCTGGTGGGCATTGATCCCGCGACGGTCAAACAGTTGCCGGAGCCGATCGCGCTGTGGCATCGGCATCTCGGCACCTTTTTCAAGGCCATGGCGCAGGCGGGCGCCGCCACCGTCGGCATCGACGTGATCATGCCCGACCGCTCCTATGACTCCATTCTTCCCGGCTACGACGCGGCCCTGATGCAAGGGATCATTGCTGCGCGTCGCGACGCCGGCCTGATACTGGGCCTCACCGTCGACATGGCGGGCGAGCCCCATGTCGTCCACAAGCCATTCATGGCTGTCGCCGGCGCCGATTCGACCGGCTACGTGAACTGGCGATTCGACCCTGACGGTGTCGTGCGGCGCTTCCGCGAAGAGACGTCCGAAGACGGTCGCCTTGTGCCAACTCTGGCCGGACAGATGGCGAGAAAGCTCGGCGCCGAACCCGGCGCGGGGTTCGTCGATTACTGGCGGGGCGCACCATTCGACTACGTGCCGCTGGCGAGCGTTCTCGACTGGTACGCGAAGGGGGACACGGCCTCACTCGAGAAATACTTCCAAGGGAAGCCGGTATTGCTCGGCGTGATCCTGCCCTTCGAAGACCGCGTGCAGATGTCCGTGCCGCTGTGGAAAGGCGAGCCCGCGTCGCGTGCGAACCCTGGCGTCATGGTGCACGCACAGGCGCTGCGCAGCATGCTGGGCAGTGGCCTCATCAATCCGGCCCCGGCGTGGATCCTTGCGCTAGCCGCCGGCGTCCCTGCCCTGCTGTGGCTGCTCACCTTGAGCGCACGGGCAGCACTCGGCATAGGCGCGCTGGTCATCGTAGTGGGGCTCGCCACGACCACGGCGCTGCTGACAACGGGCTGGTACGTACCCACGGCGGCGGTGATGCTGACCGCGCTCGTCGCCCTCTTCGCCAAGCTGCTCCGCCACACGGCGTTGCGTGTACGCGAGCACGCCCGCCTGCGTCACGCGTTCGGCGGCTCAGTCAGTCCTCAGGTCCTCGCCGAGATCACCGCGGGACGCCTTTCTCCGAGCCTGGCGGGGACGCGCTCCCGCATTGCCGTCCTGTTCGTAGATGTGCGCGACTTCACCGCTCGTAGCGAGGCCATGCCGCCCGAGATGGTGATCCAGATGCTCAACCGCTACTTCCACGAAGTCATCACGGCGACCCACGCGCAGGGCGGCACGATCGACAAGTTCATGGGTGACGGCATCATGGCGTTCTTCGGCGCGCCGCAGAAGCTCGAGCAGCCCGCGGCCGCCGCAATCGCGGCGGGTAAAGAGATGCTCTCGGCAATGGGCCGCGTCAACGCGGCGCTCAAGGCCGAGAACAAGGAACCGATCACGATCAGCATCGGCATCCATATCGGGGACGCGGTCGTGGGTCACATCGGCTCGTCCGAGCGCTACGAGTACACCGCGATCGGCGACGTGGTGAACGTCGCATCGCGGCTGGAATCGCTGACGAAGGAAGTCGGGTACGCGCTGGTTTGCACCGAAGAGGTCCTCTCCGAGTTCGACGATGCCGCCGGCTTCGTCAAGCTCGGGCCCCATCCGATTCGCGGCCACTCCCCGGTCATGCTGTATGGCTTCGAGCGCAGGAGCTCGAGGCGCGGGCCGAAGCCGGGAGAGACGCCGCCGGCACAGGCGCCGGCGGTGGCGTCGTGACGCGTTTTATTTGTCTTCGAACGGCGCGTCACGGAACCGCACCGACTCCTTGAAGCCTTTCTCGTGGCGGATGCGCTCGAGCTCGGCGGTGCCGCGCTCCTCCGGCGACATCGACGCGGCGAGCGCCGACATCGGTGCGGCCTGGGCCTGATGCGAGCGGATGCCCATCGTCTCGTAGACGAGGTTGACCATTTGCTTCACGGCCCGCGCGGCGACCGGCGGCACGTGCGAGAGCTTCACCGCGAGCTTGATCGCTTCGTCGCGCGCAGTGCCTGCCGGAACGACTTTCGTCACGAGCCCCAGCTCCTCGGCCTCGCGCGCGGGAATCATGTCGCCGCTCATCATGAAATACTTCGCTTTTTGGGGTCCGACGAGCCATGGGACGACGCTCCACAGCACCCACCCCTCGCGCACTTCCGGTTGGCCGATTCTCGCGTCTTCTGAAGCAACGACCAGATCGCACCACAAAGCGATCTCCAGCCCCCGCCCCACCGCGAAACCGTGGATCGCAGCGATGATGAGCTTCGAGCTCGACCACATCGAGAATTGCCGCTTGTGATGCTTCTGGTGGAACTCGAGCCACGGCAGCGGCTCGGTCGGGTCTTCGCCGCCGGCGATGTCCGCGCCCGCGCAGAAGCCTTTGCCGTTGCCTGAGAGCACGATCGCCCTCACACTCGCGTCTTCCTCCGCGCGCTGGAACGCCGCGTCTATCTGACGCCACATCGCGCGCGAGAGTGCGTTGCGTTTTTCAGGGCGATTGAGCGTGATGATCGCGACGGCGTCGCGGACTTCATACAGAACGAGCTGGGCTTCTTCGACCATTACAGCGGCTCCTCGAACATATCGTTACTGAATCTTCAGACCCGCTTTCGCGACCAGCTGCTTCCATTGCGCGGTCTCGGTCTGAATGTGTTTCGCAAATTCCTGCGGCGTGTTGCCGACGGGCTGGATGACGCGGTCTTCGAAGGCCTTGCGCACTTCCGGCGCGTTCAACGCGGCGACAACCTGGTCGTGCAGCTTGTCGACGATCGCCTTCGGCGTTTTTGCCGGTGCGAGCAGACCCAGCCACGTGCCGTTCCCCATATCGATCTTGTTCTCGGCGAGCGTCGGCAGGTTCGGCACGCTCGGCACGCGCTGGGGCGCCATGACCGCAAGCGCCTTCAGCTTGCCGCTCCTCATGTGCGGAAGGACGACGCCGATGTTCTCGAACATCAACTGAACCTGACCGCCGAGGAGGTCGGTCATCGCCGGCGCGCCGCCTTTATAGGGCACGTGCACGATGTCGATGCCGGCGAGCGACTTCAACTGCTCGCCATAGAGATGATTCAGTGTATTGGTTCCGAATGACGCGTAGTTGGCTTTGCCGGGGCTCGCCTTCGCGTAAGCGATCAACTCCGCGACCGTATTCGGCCCGAAGCTCGGATGCGCGACGAGCACGTACGGACCGCGCATGACCTGCGTGATCGGCTGGAGGTCCTTCACCGGATCGTAGGGCAGCGCTTTCACCGTCGCCGCCGCCACCGAAAGCTCCGAAGGCGCGGCGAAGAGCAACGTATAGCCATCCGGCTCGGCGCGCACGACCGCCTGCGTGCCGATCGTTCCGCCTGCGCCCGAGCGGTTATCGACGACGATCTGCTGTCCGAGGTTTCTCGTCAGGCGCTCGGCGATGACGCGACCGACACCGTCAGCGCTGCCGCCCGCCGGCCACGAGATGATCATGCGGATCGGCTTCGTCGGGTATGACGCCGCGCGGTCGGCGGCATGGACAGGCACGCATGCGGCACAGAGCAGCAGTACTGCAAACGATCGCTTCATGGGGCCTCCTCATTTGATTTGTTGAACATCGGCGCTGGGCCAGATTGTCCGGTGTATGCGGGCCAGATGCTCACCGGCGGTCGCGGGAGCGTCGACGCCAATGGACGTGTAGAACTCCGGCGCACTCGAATGCGCCGGGTTGCGGATGACGGGCTTCAGCGGCGCGTCGTAGTCGGCGTAGTAGAAGAACGGTATCGAATAGCGCTCGTGACCGTAGCGGTTGATCACGCGATGGGGCGTCGAGGTGAAGATGCCGTCGGTCCAGACTTTCATCATCTCGCCCAGATTCACGACGAAGCTGCCTGCGATCGGCGGCACGGCGATCCAGGCGCCGTCGCGGCCGAGGATCTCGAGGCCGCCGACACTGTCCTGCGCGAGAATCGTGAAAGCGCCGGCATCGGTGTGCGGCCGCAGTCCCATGCTGCCGTCGAAGTCGGTGGGTGCCTGCGGCGGGTAATGAAGGAAGCGCAGGAGCGCGATGGGGTCGTTCAAGAACTGCAGGAAACTATCCTCCGGCAGGTCCAGCCCCAGCGCAAACAGTCGTGCGAGCTCGACGGCAACGCGATTCACCTCGGCCGCATAGCCGAGCATGAGCGCCTCGAGCTCGGGCAACTCGCGCGGCCACACGTTGGGGCTGCGCGGTTGCCTGCCGCGCGCGGCGCCTTCGCGCTTGAGGTCCGGCCACACCATGAAGCTCTCGTACAGATTGCCTTTGAGCCCGGCGCCTTCGCCGATCATGCGTAGCGGAAGATAGCCGCGATAGTCGCGCGAGCGCGTGAGCGAGAGCTCCATTTTCGCGTCGAGCGCCAGCGCGAAGAATCGCTCGGCGGCGGCGAACATCGACCTCACCGATTCGCCGGGAATGCCGTGCTCGACGATGTAGAAGAAACCGATGTCGCGGCACACGTCCGCGATCTCGCGCGCGAGCGCTTTTCGGCCGGCCGGAGCGGCGCTGATCGCGGAGAAGTCGAGCACCGGCGCTTGCGCCGACGCCAGCGCGTGGGCTTCCGGCAGCGTCACGTTTGCCTCCGCGTGATCAGTGCGTCGACGATCACCGCCTTGCCTGACGCGGGGTCGAGGATCACGGGATTGATATCGATCTCCTCCACGACGTCGCCGATCTCGGTGGCGAGCTGCGAAAGCCGTAGCAGGAGCGGCACGAGCAAGGCGGCCGCGTCGTGGCCGGCATAGAGCTTCGTGACAAGGCGACCGAATGCCGGCACCTCGTCGATCATCGCCCGTGCCTCGCGCGCATTGAACGGCGCGAGCCGGAACGACACCTGCCGAATGGCCTCCACGAAGATACCGCCCAGCCCGAACATCACCACCGGGCCGAACTGCGGATCGCGCTTCACGCCCAGAATCACTTCGAGGCCTTCTTTCACCATAGGCTGGATGAGCACGCCGTCGATGCGCGCGGTGGGCTGCATACGTTTCATCTCATTGAGCATCTCACCGTACGCGCGTTCGAGCGCCCCGGCGCTGCCGAGATCCAGGCGCACGCCGCCGGCCGCTGCTTTGTGCGGCAGGTCCGGAGAAACGATTTTCGCGACCACCGGGAAGCCGAGCTTCGAAGCCGCGGCGCTCGCTTCCGATGCCGAATGCGCGAGGATCTCGCGCGTCACCGGCAGATCGTAAAGGGCGAGCAGTCGTTTGCTGACGTCCTCTGTCACGACGGGCCCGCCCTCCGTCAGGATCTTCAGCGCCTGTGCGGTGACTTTCGAAGCGACTGCAGGGTGGGCGCGAGGCCGCCGCTCGTCTGTGCGGCGACGTGCGTGGTACTCCATGAACGCCTTCACGGCCAGCATGCTTTCGCGCACGCCCTGCAGATAAGGCACACCCGCATCGCGCAGCATCTGCACGATCTCCGGATTCCAGGGGCCCGAGAAGTTATTGAAGAACACGATGCACTTGTCCGTGCGCTTCGCCGCTTCGACGGTCGCCTTTGCAACAGGTACGTCGAATGCGGCGGGGCTGTCCTGCGAGACGAGGATCACATCGAGGTGCGGCTCGGCCGCAAGTATCCCGATGCACTTCACGTACGCCTCTTCGTTCCCGGCATTCGCCCCCGTCGGATCGATTGGATTTTCGGGCCGGGCGTACCACGGCAGGATCGTCGCGAGCTGCTCGCGGCCGGCACCCGAAAGCGGCGGCAGCTCGAGACCGATCTCCCGGGCCTGGTCCACCACCACGGCATTCTCGCCGCCGGAGATGCCGATCATGCCGATACCGCCGCCTTTGACCGGCCGCGCAGTCCGGAACATCTCGATCGTCTCCAGCCAGGTGTCGAGATCCTCACAATGGACGATCCCCTTCTGCCGAAAGATCGCGCTCTGCACGGCATACGAGCCGGCGAGCATCCCGGTGTGCGCCGCGCTCGCAGCGCTGCCTTCTTCGCTGCGGCCTGATTTCATCAGCACGATCGGCTTCCCGGCTTCGTACGCGCGATCGGCCGCGGCAAGGAATTTCTGAGGCTCCTTGACGCCTTCCACGAACGATGCGATCACGCGCACGTCCGGCTGATCCACGAGATAGCGGATGTAGTCGGCGCTGTTCACCACCGCCTCGTTGCCCGACGAGATCATGTGGCTGAAGCCGATGCCGCGGAGGCTGCGGATCATCGCGACCACGATCGTGCCGCTCTGGGAGACGAGCGCCACGTCGCCTGCCCTGACGCCCGCCGGGGATGTGCTGCTGTAGCCGCAGCTACGCGCATTGAAGTTGAGCACGCCGAGGCAGTTCGGACCGCAGATCGCAATGCCGGCGTGCGCCGCAAATTCCTCGAGCTCGCGTTGACGCGCCCGGCCGGTATCGCCGGCCTCGCCGTAGCCGCTGGCGAAGATCACCGCGGCGCGCACACCTTTGCGGAGGCCTTCATCGAGCACCGACAGGACGTGCTCGCTCGGGATGCCGATGCAGACGAGATCGACCGGCCCGGGGATCGCTTCGAGGTTGGGGTAGCACTTGAGACCGCGGACCTCCTCGTACTTCGGGTTCACCGGATAGATCGCGCCGGTAAAGCCGAGCGTCTGCAGATTGATGACCGCTCCGGTCGCGCGGCCGCCCTGCGCGGAGGCGCCGATCACTGCGATCGAGCGCGGATTCAACAGCGGTTCGAGGTCGAGCGGTGCCGCGGCGTTCATGCTGAGAGACGTCTGATTATTGCCGGAGTGTAACCCGCGGTTCGATCACGTCTCCAGAGGAGGCAGCGAGCTCATACGTCGAATCGCTCGTCCGCGCCGAGCAGGATCGCGATTCCGAGCGCAAAGAACGTGAGCGAGGCGCAGATCTGCAAGCCGCGAATCGGGAACCGCTGTGTCAGACGCTCGCCGAGCAAGACGGCAGGAACATTGGCGATCATCATTCCCAGAGTCGTCCCTGTAACCACCTCGGGGACGGCGTGGTATTGAGCGGCGAGTGCGATCGTAGCAAGCTGCGTCTTGTCTCCAATCTCCACGATGAAGAACGCGATCAGCGTCGCACAGAACACGCCGAAATGGGTCGCGTTGTTCGAATCTTGCTCGAACCTGTCCGGAACCAGCGTCCATGCGGCCATCGCAACGAACGATATGCCAAGCATCCAACGCAGCACGTCGGGCGCAATGACGGACGTGATCCATGCGCCCAGTACGCCGGCGATGCCATGGTTGGCGAGCGTAGCCGCAAGAATTCCGAGGACGATCGGGAGCGGCTTACGAAACCGCGCGGCGAGAACCAAGGCAAGTAGCTGCGTTTTATCGCCCATTTCTGCGAGGGCGACCAGACCGGCCGAGACGAGGAAGCTTTCCATCTGGACTCCACGGCCGGGATTCGACGCGATGACCACACCGCCGCCCCAGCCGCGCGAGCAAATGTGGTCAAAGGTCTTGCCAAGCCAGGAGCCGCCTGCGCCATGGCCGAACGGCCAAGTGTGTTGACGCAGGCCTCTTCGTTACCGAAGAGCGACTACTCCCCAATGACGGTGCGAATTATAACCGCCGCAGGACCGAAACGCCGATCGCACACTGCTCGCGATGGGGCCGCGTGTCGCAGCGCTCATTTCGAAACCGTCTTCGGCGTTTCCGCCCCAAAAAAGTAATCGGGCAGGAAGGTGATCAGCGGCGGAAAGAGCGCGCAGATCACGAGGACGAGCAGGAGCATCCCGACCATGGGCCAGATGAAGCGATTCACCGACGAGAGCGAAGTCTGCGCGATGCCCAGCGTCACGTAGAGCGTCACGCCGATCGGCGGGGTCACTGCGCCGATCGCCATCGTCATCATGACCAGCACGGCGAAGTACGTGGAATCGAAGCCGAAATGACTCGCGATCGGGTACAGCACGGGAATCATGATGATGCCGGCGGCGACGATCTCCATCACGCAGCCGATCACGAGCATGAGCGCGAGGATCAGGAACAGGATCACGTGCGGGTTCTCGCTGACCCCGAGCAGGAACTCGCGTGTGAGCTGCGGGACGTTTTCGTTCGCCAGGAGCCAACTGAAGACGCCGGCCGCGGCGATGACCAGCATGACCATTGCGGTCGTTAGCGCGGAATCGAGCAGCGCCTTGCCAAGCTGCCGCCAGGAAAGCTCGCGGTAGATGAACATCGACACGATGAGCGCGTACACGATCGCGATGGCGCCGGACTCCGTCGCCGTGAAAACCCCGCTGATGATGCCGCCGAGGATGATCACCGGCGCCATCAGCGCCCAGGAGGCCTCGCGCACTGCGATCCAGGTCTCCCGGAGCGTCGCTTTCTTCTCGACGGGAAAGCCGTACTTGATCGCGTAGAAATGCGACATGATGATGAGCGAAATGCCGATCATCACGCCCGGCACGATCCCGCCGACGAAGAGCTTCCCGATGGAAACGTTGGCGATGACCGCGTAGATGATCGCGAGGTTGCTCGGCGGAATCATCGGCCCCATGGTCGCGGCCGCCGCCTGTATCGATGCCGCGAACGGCTTGCCGTAGCCCCGGGCGATCATCGCCGGAATCAGGATCGAGCCGATGGCCGACGCATCCGCCGCCGAGGCGCCCGACACACCCGAGATGATCATGCTGCTCAGCACGCAGGCCATCGCCAGTCCCCCGCGGTAATGGCCGACGAGGCAGTTTGCGAACGCTACGAGCCGGGCGGAAATGCCGCCGAGCTCCATGATCGTGCCGGCGAAGATGAAAAGCGGCACGGCCAGCAGCGTGAAGCTGTCGACCTGCGCGACCATGCGCTGCGCGACGAGCATGAGCGGCAGATCGCTCGCGAACGCGATCGCGAGAATGCTGGAGCCGGCGAGCGCAAACAGCACCGGCATGCCCACGAGCAGGAAAACGACGAAGCTGACGATTGCGATCGTCAGCAGCATCAGACGGGCTTGCGTTCGACGAGCGTGCGCACGTGCCGCGCGACGTTGAGCAGCACGTTCAGGAGCATGACCACGCCACCCGCCGGAACCGCCATGTACACGTGCCCCATCTTGATCGGAAGCAGCAAGGCGTCGGAGCGCATGCCGAACATCATGAACTGCCAGCCAACCCAGATCAGAACCGTCGTGAACGCCACAATCAGGAGCTCGACGGCGATCTGGACGACGAGCTTTGGCCGCTCGGGCAGGAGCTCGACGATCGAATCGACGCCCACGTGGATATTGGTCCCGACGCCCAGACCGCCGCCCAGAAAAGAGATCCAGACGAAGAGATACCGCGAGAGCTCCTCGGCCCACACGATCGAATCGTTCAACACGTAGCGCCAGAAAACAGCCGCCGCGACGACCGTCACGAGAACGGAGAACTGCGCGATCACGACGTATTGCACGAGCAGGTTGATGCGCCGAACGAGGCCTTCTGCGATGGGCATCGGGTTTCGTGTTCTTATGGCCGTGAAAGAGCCGCGGCCTGCGCAGGCCGCGGCTTGCAACCCCTGCGGCAGAGCTACAGCTTGCCGGCCGCTTCGATCAACTGCATGCCGCCGATCGTCTTCGAGTACTCCTGATAGACCGGCATGACGGCCTTCTGCATCGGACCGGTCTCGACCTTCTGCACTTTCACGCCGGTCTTCTGCAGCGATTCGATCATCTGCTGCTGCGCCTTGGCCGTATACGCGCGCTGCCATGCAGTGGCTTCGCGACCGGCCTCGAGCAGCGCCGCGCGTTCCTTCTCGTTCAGCCGCTGCCAGGCCTTGTCGCTGATCAGCATGAACTGACCGGTATACATGTGATTCGTGAGCGACATCACCTTTGCGATCTCGAAGAGCTTGATGTCGTTCAGTGCCGCGGGCGGCGCCTCACCCGCGTCCACCACACGCGTCTGGAGCGCGGTATAGAGCTCGCCCCAGGGAATCGGCGTCGGGTTCGCACCGAGCGATCTGAACGTCGAGATCATCACCGGCGACTCCGGCACGCGAATCTTGAGGCCTTTGAAGTCCGCGATCGTCGCGATGGGCTTGCTTGCCGTCGCGACCACTCGGATGCCGGTCGTGCTGTAGCCGATCACGCGCGCGCCGGTCTTCGACAGCAGGCGTTTCTCGATTTCCTTGCCCACGGCCCCGTCTTCGATCCTGAACGCGTGATCGAAATCGCGCACGAGATACGGCAGCGCGGTGAGCCCCGCGGAAGGCTCGAAAGACTGGCACACGTTGGCCGTGCAGTTGCCCATATCGACGGTGCCGACCATGAGCTGTTCCATGATCTGGCGTTCGCTGCCGAGCTGGCCGCTCGGCAGGATGCGGATCTCGACCGAGCCGCCGGTGCGCTTCTTGACACCTTGCGCAATCATCTCGGCCGCCTTGTGCACGGAGAATTCCTGGCTGTAGATGTGCGCGAAGCGCAGCACCTTCGTTTGCTCCGCGGCGTGGGTGGCGGATGTGGAGACGGCAAGCCCCAGCGCAAAGGCCGCGCCGAGCCACAACCCATGACGAGTTACTCCTGTCGTTCTCATGTCCAAACCTCCTCTTCGGTGAAGCGCGCGATTCCGCCGGGCGAGCACACCCGACGCGAGTCAGCCAATCTCAATTCGTGAGGAGCCCCGCCTTCGCCGCGACGGCCGACCACTTCTTGGCTTCCGCCTTGAAAAACGCGTCGAAGGCCGCGGGGCTGCTGCCCACTACGACGCCGCCCAGCTCGAGAACCTTCTCGCGCATGGTCGGGGTCTTGAGGATCGCCACGATCTCGCGGTTCAGGCGCGTCACGATCTCACCCGGAACACCGGCGGGCGCTGCGATGCCCTGCCACGAGCTGCCCTCGAAGCCTTTCACACCGGATTCGTGCAGCGTCGGCACTTTCGGGAACATCGGGAAGCGCTCGAGGGTCGACACCGCGATCAAACGCAGCTTTCCGTCGTTCACGAACGGCACCACGCCGACCGCTGCATTGAACGCAACCTCGACGCGTCCGGCGACCTGATCGGCGATCGCGGCGCCGGTGCCTTTGTACGTGATGAGCACGATGTCGATGTTCGCCTGCTGCTTGAGGAGCTCCATCGCGAGCTGAGCGCTCGATCCGCCGCCGCTGGAGGCGTAATTGAGCTGCCCCGGATTTTTCCGCGCGAGCGCGATCAGCTCCGACACGGACTTCACCGGCAGTGAGGGATGAACCAGCAGCAGATTGGGCACCTTCGCGAGCTGCGTGATGTACGTGAAGTCGCCGAGGTCGTAGCCTGCATCCTTGAACAAGGTCGGCGCAATCGCCTGTGCCGGCGACATCAGGCACAGCGTATAGCCGTCGTTCGGCGCGCTTTTGCAGACCCGCGTGCCGATTCTTCCGCCGGCTCCGGGGCGATTTTCGACGACGACGCTGCTGGACAGCGCCTTCGACAGATCGGTGGCGACGAGGCGCCCCAGCACGTCGGTGGCGCCGCCGGGGGCATAGGAGGCGATGAGCCTCACCGGTTTGGACGGATAGCGCTGGGCGTGCGCGAGCCATGCCGCCGAGCAGGCCAGCATCCCGATCATGATCCGCACGGATGTTTTCATCGCCTTCTCCTCGAATTTATGCTCGTCCACCCGCCGCGGCGAAAGTAGCCCTCAGGCGCCCGCTTGCTTTTCTGCGGTCGCTCGCGCGTGTCGCACCAGGCTCCAGATCCGCGGCGGCGTCAGAGGCAGCTCGAAAGGCTGCACGGTCAGTGTCGCGAGCGCGGAGGCCACTGCGTTCGCGATCACGCCGCCGACCGGAATAATACCGCCCTCGCCTGCCCCTTTCGCGCCGAGCGGGTTGGTCGGCGACGGAAAGAGCTCGAGCGCGATCGTTTTGACGTTCGGGAAATCTTCTGCCGACGGCATCAGGTAGCTTGCCAAGGATCCGCTCAGAAGCTGTCCTTCGTCGTCGTACACGACGTTTTCGAGGATGCTGCTGCCCAGCCCCTGCACGATCGCGCCCAGCGTCTGGTTGTGCAGCGTCATCGGATTGATGATGCGCCCGACATCTTCCACGGCGACGTACTCGAGCACGCGCAGATCGCCCGTCTCCGGATCGACCGTAACGTGCGCGGCATGCGTGCCGTAGCTGTAGGTCCGTTTGCTGTTGTTGAAGGTTCCTTCCGCAGCGACGCCTTCGGGACAAAGCTCCGTCAGCGTGCGTGTTCTGGCGCCTGCGGACACGGTCCGCATGTCCTCCGAGAGCGCGACTTCCGCAGGCGTGCAGCCGAACTGCTCTGCAGCTTTTTCAACGATCGCCTTCTTCAGGTTCGCCGCGGCATCGATGATCGCCGAGCCGCCCATCACGGTGGCGCGCGAGCCCCACGAGCCGAGGCCTTCCCGGACCACGCCGGTCGAGCCGTGGTACACGCCGCTGATGCGCTCCATGGGCACGCCGAGGGCGTCGGCGGCGATCTGCGCGCAAATCGTCTCCAGCCCCTGCCCTATGGCGGACGAGCCGACGTATACGGCTATCGAGCCGTCCGGTTCGAAGAGCAGCCGGGCGTTTTCCCGGGGTCCTGTCGCGCCGCCTTCGATGTAGCAGCCGATTCCGAGGCCGTGATAGACGCCGTTCACGAGCTTCCCGGCGAGCCGCGCTTTTTCGGCCCAACCGAATTCCTCAAGGCAGCGATCGAACGTCACGCGGTAGTCGCCGCTGTCGGTCTCGCCGCTACTGCCGTACGGCAGCACGGTCGGCAGCGGATAGGGCATGTCCGCGTCCGTCAGCAGATTGCGTCGCCGCAATTCGACGCGATCGATGCCGAGGTCCTGCGCTGCCAGATCGATCAATCTTTCCCGGCAGAAATCGGTTTCGAAACGCCCCGGCCCGCGGTAGCTCGCCACCGGCGTTTTGTTCGTGAGCAGCATCGAGACCTTCATCCGCATGTTTGCGATGCGGTACGGGCCCGCTACCATCTGGGCGATATTGCGGGGCGCGGTGACCGCGTTCGGCCTGATGTAAGCGCCCGAATCGGACCACGCCTCGCCACGCAACCCGACGATGGTGCCGTCGCGCCGGCACGCGATCTCGAGCTCGCATTCCACGCCGCGCGCGTGATTGGTCGCAAGGAGGTGCTCGCGCCGGTCCTCGATCCACTTCACCGGGCGGTTCAGGAGCCGCGATGCGTACGGGATGAGAAAGTCCTCCGGGTAGAACTCGCCGCGCACGCCGAAGCCGCCCCCGACATCGCATTCCACCACCTCGACCGCCTCTTCAGGGAGCTCCAAGAGCCGCGCCAGGAGCGCGCGTGTCGAGAACGGCACTTTCATCGCCCCCGAGAGCTTCATCCGCTCGCGTTGCGCATCCCATTCGGCGAGCAGGCCCCGTGTTTCCATGGGCATCGCCGCGACGCGCTGAATGCGAAAGCGCTCGCGCCGGACGTAATCGGCCGAGGCAATGGCCGCATCCACGTCGCCGCGCGCACCCGTGAGCGCCATGGCGTGGTTGGTCTCATGCTCCTCGAAGAGCAGGACCTCCCCGCTTGCGGAGACCGTGTGCTCCGTCACCGCGGGCAGTGCATCGATATCGACCTGAATTTCACCCACGGCGTCTTCCGCGATGGCCGCGGTCGAGGCGACGACGAGGGCAAGCGGCTCGCCGACATAGCGCACTTTGACTTGCGCGAGCACCGGCTGGACGAAGCGCGAGAGCGCGGCATTGCCCTCCATGCGCAGCGGTATCCTTGGAACGTGCTCGCCCAGGTCGGCCGCGGTGATCACGGCGTAGACGCCGGGCACGGCGCGCGCCGCGCGCGTATCCATCGATCTTATGCGACCGTGTGCGACCGAGCTGCGCAGGATCGCCGCGTGCAACAGCCCGGCCGGCGCAAGGTCGTCGACATACTGCCCGCGTCCTGCGAGCAGGCGCAGGTCCTCCAGGCGCTCGACGGGCCTGCCGACATAGGCCGCCGCTCGCTTCATCGCGGCGCCTCGCCGTCGCGCTTGCGATAAGCCTCGCGCGCCTCGCTGACCGCCCGTACGATGCCGAGGTAGCCGGTGCAGCGGCAGAGGTTGCCCGCAATCACTTCGCGGATACGCGCTTCATCGGCGTCGGGCTCGTCCTGCAGCAGCGCATGAGCCGTCATGAGCATGCCCGGCGTACAGAACCCGCACTGCAGCGCGTGATGCTTTCTGAACGCCCTCTGAAGCGGGCCGAGCGCCTCTCCTTCAGCCAGGCCCTCGACGGTCCGGACCTCGGCTCCGTCCACCTGCACGGCCAGCAGCAAGCAGGCGCGAACCGCCTTGCCATCGACGATCACGGTGCAGGCGCCGCACACGCCGTGCTCGCAGCCCACGTGCGTACCGGTCAGACCCAGTCGATGTCTCAGGCAATCCGCAAGCGTGAGGCGCGACTCGACCTCGATTTCCGTGCGCTGCCCGTTGACGCTGAATGTGATCCGCATCGCGCTGCTCAATCCGATTCGTTCGAAGATCTAGACAAGGACGCCTTCAGGCCGCGCGCGAGCAACGTTCCGACGAGCGCGCGCCGGTAATCCGCGCTCACGTCGAGCTCGTCGACCGGATCCACTGCAGCCATCGCGGCCTCGACCGCGGCGCCGATCGCACGCGCATCGACGATGCGACCGTTGAGAACGGCCTCCGCCTCGCCGATCCGGTGCAGCCGCAAGCTGGCGCCCAGCACGCCGATGTGGGTATCGTGTGCCTGACCGTCCAGCTCGTCGTAATAGAGCGCGATGCCGGCGAGCGCGAACGCACCCCGCTGCCTCGCGTATTCCTCGAAGGCCCAGCGCCGCCGCGCGGGCCATGGCGGCAGACGCAGCTCCACGATGAGCTCATCCGGCGCAAGCGCCGTCATCATCGGACCGACGAAAAAGTGCGCCGCCTCGATCGTGCGCGACCCGGAGGAGCCGGCCACGACGATCTGCGCATCGCAAGTCACAGCGATCGCGGGAAGCTCCGCCGCCGGGTCGGCATGCGCCAGGCTGCCGCCGACCGTGCCCTTGTTGCGGATCTGGTAATGCCCGACGCAGGCGACGGCCGCGGCGAGCAGTGGGTGCGCAACGCGCAATTGCGGATGAGCGTCGATATCGCACCAGCGAACCTTCGCGCCGAGCCGTGTGCCTGCCTCGGAGATCGAGATGTTTGCTAGATTCGGTATCCTGCGAAGGTCCACCAGCAACGCGGGACTCGCGACGCGAAACGCCAGCATAGGCATCAGACTTTGCCCGCCGGCGATCGGCCTGGCTTCGCCTGCGGACCCTGCAAGCAGCGCAATGGCTTCTTCGAGTGTCGGGGGCGCTGCGTATTCGAACTGCGGCAGCTTCATACAGAACAACCGGGAGAAATCGATGAAATTGACGTTTGCAAGCGGCCTCTACGACCGTATGCAAGCGCTGTACACGAAGCAGGTGCAGCCGGAGGGAATCGAGCTTGAGTTTGTCGTCAACGAGAACCCGCGGGACATCTTCAATCGCACATCGGCGCGCCAGGAATTCGATGTGTCAGAGATGTCGTGTTCTGATTACATCGCCCGCCTGAGTATACAAAAAGAGAAAACCCCCTTCATCGCATTGCCGGTCTATCCGGCCCGCTGCTTCAGGCATGGCTACATCACGATCAACCAGCGCAACGGCATCAAGGCGCCGAAGGACCTCGAAGGCCGCCGCATCGGCCTTCCGCGCTATACCATGACGGCAACGGTCTGGATCCGCGGCATTCTGCAACACGAGTACGGCGTGGATCTTTCAGGCGTGGAATGGGTGGAAGGCCAGATCAACGACAGCGGCCTGCATGGCGAACCGGGTGTGATGCCCCTCGCGCGACCGGCGAATATCACGGTCAACCGGACGGGCAAATCACTGAGCGAGCTGATCGACGATCGTCGACTCGACGCGATCATCGGCACGTCATTGCCGGAGTGCCGCCGACACAATCCGGACGTCGTCCGGCTTTTTCCGGATTTTCGGCAACGCGAGGCCGAATACTATCAGCGCACGAAGCATTTCCCGATCATGCATTGCATCGTGATCAGGAGAAGCCTCTACGAAGAGCACCCGTTCGTGGCGGCGAGTCTGTACAAGGCGTTCTGTGAAGCCAAGGCCGTCGCCATACGCAAGATGCACTACATAGCGATACCGCGCTACATGCTGCCCTGGATGCACGACGACCTCGATGAGATCGAAAAGGTCTTTGGCGGAGATCCGTTCAAGTACGGTCTGGAGGCCGGGCGGCACAATTTCGAAACCTTCATGCAGTACATGACCGAGCACGGGATCATCCACGAGCCGCTCCCGGTGGACGCGCTTTTTGCCGACGTCGGACAGACGGCACTGACCTGACGGGCTAAACGTGCCTAAAGGAGCGCAAGTGTCTGAACTGTTTCGTTTTGAAAAGCTCGGCGATACGCTGGGCGCCGAAATATGCGACATCGATGTCTCCCGTGCGCTCGATGACGCCACGTTCGAGGAAATCCTGGCGGCCTTCCACGAGCACGCGGTCATTGTGTTCCGGGATCAGAAGCTCACACCCGAACAGCAGATCGCGTTCAGCCGCCGTTTCGGCGAGCTCGATGTGAACGTGCGATCGCGCTTCAACAAGCCGGGCCATCCCGAGATATTCGTGGTCTCGAACATCATCGAGAATGGTCAGCCCATCGGCGTCACCGATGCCGGCCGCTACTGGCACACCGATCACTGCTACCTGAAGGAGCCGAGCCGGTGCTCGCTCCTGTACGCGCTCGAAGTGCCGCGGCAGGATGACGGTCGCGCGCTCGGCGACACGCTGTTCGCCAATGTCGCCGCTGCGCACGACGCCCTCACCCCGCAGATGAAACAGCGCCTGGCGGGCTGCAAAGCCGTGAACAGCTACAGCTATACGTACGAACGCAAGGTGCAGGAATTCGATCGCACGCCGCTGAAAGCGGAAAATCGCGAAGCGCCGCCGGACATCGAGCATCCGGTCGTGCGCACGCACCCGTTCACCGGCCGCAAGTGTCTGTTCGTGAACGAGGGCTACACGACGCGTATCGTCGGTATGTCAGCCGAGCAAAGCGAAGAGACGCTGCAATTCCTCTTCTCGCATCTCGCGAAGCCCGAGTTTCAGTACCGGCATCAGTGGCAGGTCGGCGACCTTCTGCTGTGGGACAACTGCCTGACCCAGCACAAGGCCGTCTTCGATTACGCCCTGCCCTTGCGGCGGCGCATGGAGCGTACGACGCTCCGCGGCTGCGTGCCGTTCTGAGCCGCGAGGCGCTACTTCGGCACGAGCCCGATGTCTTTCGCGACCTTGCCGTACTTGTCGTACTCGCTCTTCAGCAGCTTGTTGAAGGATTCGGGCGACTCGTTCGCGACCTCGAGCCCCAGCACTTCGAGCTTGGCGCGCATGTCCGGCAGCTTCCAGACCGCGTTCATCTCGCGGTTGAGCAGCGCGACGATGTCCTTCGGCACCTTCGCCGGCGCGACGAAGCCATACCAGCCGCCCGAGGAAAAGCCGGGTACCGTCTCGGCCACCGTTGGGATATCGGGATAGTTCGGCGCGCGCGTCGCCCTCGCGACACCGAGCAGCCGAAGCTGCCCTGACTTCACGAACGGATAGAAGCCGGTGAAGGAGCCGAGCGCGGCATCGACGCGGCCGGCGACGAGTTCCTGAGCCGCCGGGGCGACGCCCTTGTACGGCACGTGCAGGTACTGGAAGCCCACGTGCGAACGGAAGAGCTCGGTCGCCATGTGCATGAACGCGCCTTCGCCGTTCGTTGCGAAAGCGACCTTTCCGGGATTCGCCTTCAGGTATTTCACGAATTCGGCAACGTTCGAGTACGGCCGATCGCGCGCGACCACGAGCGCGAGATAGTTGGTGGCGACGAGCGACACACCCTGAAAATCCTCGAGCGGCTTGTACGCGACGCTCTTCAGGGTATGCGGCGCGACAGACATGTTGCCGCCCTGCCCGCAGGCGATCGTGTAGCCGTCCGGCGTCGCGGTCGCGGCGAGCGCGAGACCGATCGTGCCGCCGGCGCCCGGACGATTGTCGATGACGATGACCTGCCCGATGCGCTGAGGCATACGCTCGGCAAGCATGCGCGCAAACGTGTCGCACGGGTCGCCCGGCGCCTGCGGGACGATGATACGTATGGCCCGGGTGGGATATTTCTGCGCGAGTGCCGGAGCCGCGACGCAAAGGCAGGCGAGCAGGATCGAAACGACACGTACGGTGCGGGGCATGCTCCACTCCTCCGTTTAATTGTGTGTGGAGACATTCTGGCGTTTCGGCTCGCGTGCAGCAACAGGCGGGCGGCCGCGCGCAAACCGCCCGGACCGTCTGAACCGCTTCTAGCTCATATAGCTCGGATCGACCTGCGCCATCCAGCGGCGCACCGCCGCCCACAACATCGACGGGCCGTCGGCCTGCTCGCCCTTCGCCTCGGCGTTCTGGTCCATCGTCATGGTGGTCTGGCCGCCGGTCTTACTGACGACGTTCATCGGCGGCATGATGAGCTCGGCGCCGCCGGCCTGCGCCATGATCTGGGTCTCGCATGCGGTCTCGAGCCGGCGCATGAGGTTGAACGCTTCCGCCGCGTTCTTCCCGCACGTAAGCAGCCCGTGGTTGCGCAGGATCAGCACGTTCTTGTCGCCCAGCGCGGCTGCGATGCGCTCGCATTCGTCGGCTTCGTTGGTGACGCCTTCGCAATCGTAATACGCGATCTTGTCGTAAAGACCCATCGAGCCCAGATTGATCGGCAGCAGGCCCTGCTTCTGACACGAGACCGCGACACCGGCATTCGAATGGGTATGGATGACGCATTTCACGTCCTCGCGCACGCGGTGCACGGAGCTGTGCACGACGAAACCCGCGGTGTGCACGGGGTGCGGCGAGGGATTCACCTTGCGGCCTTTGAGATCGACCTTGAGCAGGTTCGAGGCGGTGATCTCGGTGTACATCAGCCCCAGTGGATTCAGGAGGAAATGCACGTCCGGACCTGGCACGCGCATCGAGATGTGGTTGTAGATGATGCTCTTGTGCCAACCGAGGTGCGACACGATGCGATAGAGGCAGGCGAGATCGACGCGAGCCTCCCACTCCTCGGGCGAGCAGTCGATCGTGGGCGTGGTTTTCAGCGTGAGCGGCGCATTCATGTCTGCCTCCTTTGGGGGATCGGTGAGCGGCGGGTTCGATTCTACAGTGTCGCCGCATGGCGTCAGGCATCGGCTGCGGCGGGTATTGCGTTTGCACGCGTCCGTTGTCCGGTCATGCGCCGGAGCATTACCCATCCCATGGGCATACAACCTGCACTGGGCACAGGGTCAATTTCGACGAGGAGATTCAAAAATGATCCGGAAACAGTTCACATTCATCGCGGCGGCCGTGCTTGCCGCGATGAGCGGCGTTGCGGTTGCCGCACAGTCGAGCAGCAACACGAGCACTACCGCCGGCCAGGCCGTGAGCCCGAGCGCCGAGACAAACGTCAACACCAACGCGCGGTTCAAAGCGATGCCGCACAGCAACGTCACGATCAGCCCGAGCGGCACGACGAATCAGTCGACCGCGGCGAACCAGACGACCGGCACCACGAGCGGCGGGACCGGCAGCGGCACGACCAGCACGACCGCGGGTCAGGCCGTGAGCCCGAGCGCCAGCACCACGGTGAATACCGACGCGCAGTTCAAGGCGATGCCACACAGCAACGTGACGATCAGCCCGAGCGGGACCACCAATCAGAGCACGTCGGCGAACCAGACGACGGGCACGACCTCCGGCACCGGCGGATCGGTCAGCGGATCGGCCACCGGCGGCGCGGCTGCTTCGGCGGGCGGTACCTCCGCGACCAGCGGAGGCACGGTCAGCGGCAACGTCGGCACGACGGAGCGGGCAGACGACCACGATCGGCGCAAAGGCAAAGGCAAGGGTCACGCCAAAGGCCACGACAGAGCGCCGGGGCTGAATCGCTAGCGATCCAGGCACGGCTCAGCTGAACAAACCAGGGGCGGCGACGCCCCTGGCTTTTTATTTTCCGAGGGTACTATCGTCGGCCAGACGGCTCGCACGATCGAGCCGCGCGGCCAGCCGGCGCACGTTGCCGAGCGACAGCAGGTGCGCGTAGATCCAGCCCATGTAGCCGTTGCGGAATAGCTCGACGATCCGCGCATCATCGATTGCCCGCAGCTTTTCCTCGTCCACGATCCACAAGCCTTCGAGCACCTGCCGCTGCGGCTCCCCCGTGCGCTGCTGCTCGATCGTGATCACCTTGCTCACGAGCAGTCCGAGCGCATTCAACCGCGCTGCGAAATCGCGCGTCTGAGTCATGTCGGTGTGAAAGGCGCGGAGGAACTCGAGCACCCGCTGCAGATACGCCGTTTCCTTGCCGTCGCCGTCGAACAGCGCCTCGCCGCGCTCCTCGTTCAAACCCGGATAGGTCTCGTCCACGCATACCGTGAGGATGGACTTGTCCTCGCCTTCCGCGAGCACGAAGGGATAACGGCGCGCGAACGCCGGAACGTAGGTGTTCGCCTCCCACCTGCCGCTCGCGTCCACCAGCAGGTTCTCCGAATTGCGGAGCCCGACGAGCGCGGCCAGCGTGAAAGGGCCGCCCTCCGCGCCTACGAAGACGATCGGATAATCGCGGGCGGCTTCCGCAAGCTCGGTGCTCGCGAGCAGCATGGCATTGGTCTGCGACGCGAACGCAAAATGGTTCTGCGCCGGTTCCAGCTTGAGCTTCTGGTGGCGCTCGCGATTCAGCGCGATCGCGCGTTCGTAGAACAGCATGGCGGGTCCCGTACGTGAGCGACGGCCACAGTATACGGCGACCGATCGAGTCGCCCGGCCCACCGGCCGGCGGGAATTGGGTATATTTGGGGTACGGAACGTGCATCAGCCCTGCCGGCTGGCGGTTTCGTCGAACCTAGATGCAGACAAGACTTTCGATCACGCGCTTCGCAGTTACCGCCGCCGCAATCGCGCTGCTGTGTAGCGGCGCCGCCGCGGCCGCGGCCTCTGGAACCGCCGGTGCGGCGCCGGCCGCCGCAAAACGCGCCGACTTCCGTGGCGAGACGATCTCCCGTGAAACCCGGCACATCGCAGACTGGGCGGTGCATTCCGGCGACAACGGCCGCCTCCCGTTCATCATCGTCGACAAGGTCAATGCGAAAGCCTTCGCGTTCGACGCGAAAGGCCGACTGTTGAAGACGACGCCGGTGCTGCTGGGAATGGGCATCGGCGATACGTTCGCGCCGGGCGTCACCTCGATGGACATGGGTCAGACGCAGCCCTGGCAGCGCATCACGCCCGCCGGCCGCTACCTCGCCGAGGAAGGCAGAGACCTCAAAGGTCAGAGCGTGCTGTGGGTCGACTACGACAACGCGATCGCCATTCACAGGATGCCCACGAAGAACACCGCGCAACGCCGGCCGGAACGCATGAAATCGGACAATCCGGCGGACCATCGCATCACCTACGGCTGCATCAACGTGCCCGGCGCGTTCTATGATCAGGTGGTGCGCAAGCATTTCATCCGCAAAGGCGGCATCGTGTACGTGCTGCCGGATACCGCACCGCTTAAATCGGTGTTCAGGTCCTACGACATACACGACGCCCCGGCCGCGGGCCCGGTCCGGCAGACCGCGCGCCGCGCCGAGACGCGCAAGTTCTAGCCTCGCGAGAACGTAACGCCCAGTCAGAGAGCCGCACATGACCGTATCGACCCCGCTCAAGTTCTGTTACCACGGGCAGCACTACAGACCGCGCGAGCAGTTCAAGGCGCTGCCTGGAGGAACGCACCGTCGGGAAGTCTGCGCGGATTGCTACGCGAAGATCATGGCGGACCGCAAGCAGAAGCGAAAAAAGGCCGGCCTCACGCGGTAGGGTGCGTTTATAACGCGCCGCGGTGCGCTACCAGCGCACCCTACGTGTTCCCGGCAAGCAGGCGCATAACGGTCGCCCCCGCCTCCTGCTCCACCTGCTCCATCGTGCATTGCCGCGGCGCCTTGTCCGGCCGCCAGCGCAGGAATTTCGTGCCGTGACGGAAGCGCCCGCCGCTGAAATGGTCGTACTGCACTTCGACGACCAGCTTCGGCTCGAGCGGCTGCCATTCGCCACTGCGCTCGCTGCTCCAGCGGCTGGGACCGCCGGGTGCGTTCCCGGTGAACCCCGGCGGTTCGACCAGCGCTTCTAGTTTTTTCGTCAATGCCGGCTTCTCCGC
>DASPNJ010000073.1:0-23398 GCA_035626595.1 Burkholderiales bacterium | reverse complement strand
TCGTGAAGGCCATCAGCGCCGCATTCCCGGTCGAGCCTGCGATGTAATCCTGCCGCAGCCGCTCGCCTGACACGCCGATCACGTTGACGATCACGCCGCGGCGCTTCTCCCGCATGACGCGGTAAATCTCGCGGGTGAGGTTGATGTACCCGAATACCTTCAGGTCCCAGGCCTTGCGCCAGCGATCTTCCTCGAGCTCGACGAGGCGCGCTGCGGGGATTCCGCCGGCGTTGTTCACGAGGATATCGACTTGCCCGCACCGCTCCCCGAGCTTCGTGATGCTTTCGCTCTCGCCAAGGTCGAGCGCGTGGCATTCGACGCGTACCTCGCACTCGTCGAGAATTTTCGCGCGTGCGGATTCCAGGTCGGCCGGGGTGCGCGCGACCAGGTGCAGGTGACAGCCTTCGCGCGCGAGCCCCTGCGCAACCGCGAAGCCGATGCCCCGCGAGGCGCCGGTAACGAGCGCAGTCGATCCATGTAGCCGCAGATCCATTCGTTCTCCCTTTTTGCCCTTAGCCGACCGGCACGCCTGCGCGCGCAGTGCTGCGAGCGAACGCCTCCGGCAGCGTTCGATCGCCCCGAAGGTTCAGCCATAGACGCAACAAGTAGCGCTTGCGTGCCGGATCGGCATGATCCTCGTAGGCGGTGCGGCCGTGAAGGATCGCGTAGTTGTTGATGAGCTGGATATCGCCCGGATCGAACTGGATGTCGAAGCACAGTTCCTGCGCGATGCGTTCGACGGCGCAGATCGCGTCCTCTTCCAGCGTCGTGAGCGCGCCACCGGTTTTTGCCAGCGCGGAACGAACGAGCCGCGGCTGAAACTTGCACCGCAGCGTGCCGTTCGCATACGCGTAGATCGGCTCGTGATACACCGGGGACGCGCCCGGCTGTTGCTCGCCGCGCCAGTCGATGTCGAACGTGTTGTACAGCGCTTCCACGTACTCGGGATGGCGAGCCAGCAGCTCGTTGTAGACCGCCATCGAGCTTGCGACGCGGCTCGCGCCGCCCGCCTTCGCGCCGCGCAGACACAGCAGACCCACCACATCGCCTGCCATGTCGGTGTGAAACGACTGGCCCACGCGCGTCTGGTACGCGCGGACGTTGCCGCTCGCAACATCCCCGCCTTCGTCCCGCACATGTCCGATGAGCTCGCCCTTGCGATTCTGAGGCAGCGCCGCACCGAAATGCGTGCCGATGCCCCAGAACACGAGCTCGGCCTGGCGCTGCGTGTACCGATCGACCGGCAGCCCTTTCATCTGCACGAAGCCGCGACCGTGCTCGAGCTCCTGCGCGATCCTTTGCAGGTCGCGCTCGAGCGCAGGAACGACGAAGTCCTCTGCGGTGACGTCTGGAATTGCGAGGCCACGCCGCTCGATACCTTCGAGTGCCGTATCGATCTCCACCAGCACGCGGTCGGTGAAGCGATACAGCCATTCCTCGCTCTGCGCCATGTCGGCGCCCTTCCAGGCGAGACGCTCGTCCACGGGTTGATAACGAATTGCACTCATGACCGGTTCGCGTCAATCGACGGTGACACCCGCCTCTTTGATGAGCTTGCCGTACTTCGCCGTTTCGCTTCGCAGGAATGCGGCGAGCTGATCCGGCGTGCTCGACTTCGGCACCGCCCCCACGGCCTCGAACTTCCGCCTGAGCTCGTCCGATGCGAGCGCCTTGCCGATTGCCGCATGCAGGATCGAGATGATCTCCCGCGGCGTGCCGGCGGGCGCCAGGAGCGCATTCCACGCGGTCTGCTCGTAACCCGGCAATCCGGCCTGCGCGATCGGCGGCACGTCCGGCAATGCGGATGAGCGCGTCAGCGTCGTCACACCGAGCACGCGCACGCGGCCGGCTTTCGCAAGCGGAACGACGCTGAAGATCGGCGGGAACATGAGATCGATACGCCCGGCAAGCAGATCGTTCATGCCCGCAGCGACACCTTTGTAGGGGACATGCACGATGTTGATGCGCGCCATGCTCTTGAAGAGCTCGCCTGCCAGATGCTGGCCGCTGCCGTTGCCGGCGGAGGCGTATCCAAGGACGCCCGGCTGCCGCTTCGCGAGCGCGATCAATTCGCCGACGTTCTTTGCCGGCACGGAAGTATGGACCGTGAGCGCGTTCGGATTTTCACTGAAGAGGCCGATCGGCGCGAAGTCCTTCAATGAGTCGTAGCGCAGATTCCTGTAGAGGCTGTGCGCGGTCGCATTCGGCCCGAGACCGCCAATGAACAACGTGTAGCCATCCGGGGCCGCCCGCGCGACGAGATCGGCTCCGATCGTCCCACCTGCGCCCGGACGATTGTCCACGACGATCGGGCGGCCGAGCACCTTCCCCATCTCCTCGCCCAGGATGCGGGCCACGACGTCCGCCCCGCCGCCTGCCGCGAAGCCCACGACGAACGTGACGGGTTTCGCCGGATACGTCTGCGCGAACGCACATTGAGACCCGAGTGGAACGAAAAGCGCGCACAGCAGTGCGGCGCGGCGGTTCGAATGAGTAGTCGTCATTTCCTGAGTATCTTCAGTGAGGATGCCGTTGCCTCAGTCCGCTTCGACGAACGCAGCGCCCGACGCGAGCAGCGCTTCGACTTCGCCCGCGCTGTAGCCGATCTCGCTCAGGACTTCACGCGTGTGCTGCCCCTTCGCCGGGGACGGGCGCCGAACGGCGAAGAAATCGCCGTCGTAGCGTATGGGCGCGCCCAGCGCCCGCGTGACGTTCGGCACGCCGGCGTCCACGATCGGCAGGCAGGCGGCGAGCGCAGGATCGGCAAGCGCGTCGGCCACGGTGTTGATCGGACCGCACAGGATATCGGCCGCGCGGAGCTTCTCCAGCCAGTATTGCGAGGTGTTCGCCTTGAGCAGCGGCACGATGATCGCGTTCAGGACCTCTCGATTTTTCACGCGCGCGGCATTCGTCGCGTAGCGCGGGTCGACGCCCAGCGCTTCGAGCGACAGCGCACCGCAGAACTTCTTCCAGTGCGAGTCGCGCAGCACGGCGATAGTAATGTAGCGGCCGCCCGCCACTTCGAAGGCGCCCGCCGGTGCGAGCAAGCTGTTCTGATTGCCCTGGCGCGGCGGCAGGCTCCCCGTGGCCATGTTCTCCGTGTAGCCCCCGCACATCAGCGATGCCGCGGCGGCGATCAGGCTCACGTCGATTTCGGCGCCGCCGCGTCCCGTCAGTCGCCCATACAGCGCCAGCAGCACCGACTGCACTGCCGAGTTCGCCGCGGTCATATCGATCAGCGGAAACCCGACGCGCAGCGGGGGCCCGTCCGGCTCGCCCACCACGCTCATGACGCCGCTCATCGCCTGCACTATCGTGTCGCTCGCCGGTAGCTGCGCGTACGGCCCCGCCTGCCCGAAGCCGGAAATCGTGCAGTAGATGATGTCGGGCTTGAGTGCCTTGCAGCGCTCGTAGCTCAAGCCGAGCTTCGCCATCACGCCCGCGCGGTAGTTGGAGATCACGACATCGGCCTGCGAGACCAGGCGCTCGACGATGCGGCGGCCGTCGTCGGTGTTGAGATCGACCCCGATGTCGCGCTTGTTGCGATTGAGCGCGATGAACTGCGAATTGCCGAAACGGCCCGGCTCGCCCTTCCCCGCGCTGCGCTGCCAGTCGCCTTCCCGGCGCTCGACCTTCACGACTTCGGCGCCCATGTCACCGAGCAGCGTAGCGGCATACGGCCCCGCGACACCTTCGGTCATGTCGACGACCCGCACCTGCGCGAGAACCGCGTTGCTCATGCAGAGCTATTCGCTCTTGAGGCCGGCCGCTTTCACGACCTCCGATATGCCGCTCACGACTCAACGCGCCCCTTCTGGATGGCGCGCAGGATACCATTGGGAATTCATTTCACTGTCCTCGATGACGACTGCACGGCTAGCGCCAACGGCCGGCCACGTGCGGCCAGCAGGCATGCCAGCGCCGCCGCCGTCACGACGGACAGGCAGCCGAATGCAATCGCATAGCGGCCGGACCAGGCGTACGCGTTCGCGACCACGAGCGGCCCCGCCATCTTGCCGATGTTCACATAGAACAGGGCGCCGGCGGTCGTGCGGCTCACGAGCTTCGAGGGGACCAGCCGCGCGACCTCGGCCATGAAGGCGCCGTTCCAGCCGCTCGCGGTCGAGCCGAACACGAAGAACAGCACGCAGGCGAGCGGCAGCGGCCAGCCCGGCGCCACCAGGAAGCACGCCAGCGCCGCCGCGATCATCACGCCGCAGAGAATGGCGAGCGCGCTGTAGCAGCTCCGGGTCAGATCGGCCATCCAGCCCCAGAACACACGGCCCGCGACGCCGCCGACTTGCGAGGCCGTCAGCACGAACCCTGCCGTGATCAGCGAATAGCCGGCCTCTTCGACGAACAGCACAACGGTGAAGGTCGTGAGTCCGATCTGCGGGACGACCAGGAAGGCGCCGGCGATCGCGAGATAGCGCAGCGTGCGCTGACTCCAGACCGAAGCGATAGCTTGCAGCGGGTTGACAACGATAGCCGCGTCGGCCACGCGGTCGTCGTCCCAGCGCTCGCGCCTGGTTTGCAGCACCAGGATGAGGACGGCGAGCATCGCGGCACTGACGACGAGCGCCCAGCGCCAGCCGAACAGCGTGGCGATGGCGGGCGCGATGAGAGAAACGCCGATCCCGCCGATCGGGACGCCGGTCTGCTTGAGCGAGAACAGCACGTTGCGCCGAGCCGCCGGCGTGTAGCGCATGAGGAGGTGCGAGGCTGCGGGGCTCAGCAGTCCGTAGCCCAGCCCGAGCGCAATCGCGGAGGTGAAGAAGAACGCCACATGCGGACCCGTCGCGATGAGGCAACCGGCCGCGCAAAGCGAGAGGCCGACCTGGGTCACGCGACAGGCGCCCCATCGCGCGCTCAGGTTGCCGCCCAGCAGCAGCGAGACGAGCATCGCTGCGGCGAGGATGCTGATTTGATACCCGATCAGCGCCGAAGAAATGCCGAGGCTCGCGCTCGCCGCCGGCGCGAGCGCCGGCAGCGTCATGGTCGCGATCGTGCCGAGCGCCTGGCCCGCGAGCATGCTGACGAGCACGAACGCGAAGCTCCGGTCCTCCGCCTCTGGTGCCCGCGCCGGCGTACGCTCGATTTGAATCGGGCGTCGTGTTGTGTTTCGATCAGTCATTCAAGTGCGCAACGTTAGACCAGGAGAACTGTATGCTCAAACAGAAATCGTCCGAATATCGCGGCTTTCGCAATCCCGGCATCCGCATGAAAGAAGAGCTGCTGCCGCAGTTGGGCCAGCTCTACGGTTCACGGATTCCGACGCTCATCCCGGCCATTCACGCCTTCGACAAAGCCCACATCGTGATGCTCGTGGAGGAAGGTCTCATTACCGGTGAGGTCGGCAGCGCGCTGCTGAAGGGCCTGAGAAAAATGGAAAGCGAAGGCATTGTCGAGGCGCGCACCCGAGTGGGCGGCGGCCTGCACTCGGGCGAGCAGTATCTGATTCGGCTCCTCGGGGAAGACATCGGCGGGCGCATGCACGTCGCGCGCAGCTCCGGGGACTTGAGCTCGGTCAGCATGAATATCACGCAGCGCGAGAAGCTGCGCCGGCTCATGCGCGCGGTCAACGGCTTGAGGCGCACGCTGATCGGGCTCGCGCGCGAACACACGGACACCATTCTTCCGGGTTACAGCTTCGGACAGCAGGCGCAGCCCATGACGCTCGCGCACCTGTGGCTTTCGTGGGCTGCCACGCTCGGACGCGACTTCGAGCGCCTGCATGGCGCTTATACGCGCGTGAACCACAGCCCCGCAGGCGCCGCCATCATGGTGGGCTCGGAATTTCCGGTGAACCGCGATCGCACCGCCGAGCTTCTCGGCTTCGACGACGTGCACGAGAACTGCGCGGATGCCATTCTCGAGCTCACCAACGACGACAGCCTCGAAGTTCCGGCGGCCGTCTCGATCCTGTATCACTCGCTTGCCAAGTGGGCCGACGATCTCATTCAGTGGAGCACGATCGAATACGACTTCGTCGAGGTCCCGGAACGCTACTGCATCACCTCCTCCATCATGATGCAGAAGAAGAACGTGATCGGACCGGCCGAAGTGAAAGGCGCTTCCGCCGAGGCGCTCGCCGGTTACGTCGCCGCCTACCACGGCCTCAAGGGCACCACCGGAATGCCGGTGAACGAGCGTTATGTCGCCTGCGAAATGCTGTGGAAGGTTTCCGACAGCGCGGTGCGCGACCTTGGCTGGTTCGCCGATCTTCTGCCGCAACTGAAGATCAACAAGGCGCACATGCGCGAGCAGTCGTGGATACATTGGGCTACGGTCACCGACCTTGCCGGCGCGCTTGTCACGAAACGCGACCTGCCGTGGCGTACCGCGCACCAGGTCGTCGCGATCATGGTGAGACTGTGCGAGGAGCGCGGGCTCGGGCCCGCCGATGTCACGCCCGGCTTGCTCGATGAGGCGGCGATGCTCTACCACGAACAGCCGGCAGGGCTGGATCAGCAGGACATCACGGCCGCCCTCGACCCGGCCCGATTCATCGCCGCGCGCACGCTGCGCGGCGGCCCGGCCAAACAGGAATCGCTGCGTCAGGCCGCCGTATTCGAAAAAGCGCTCGATGCACACGAACAGATCGTGAGCGGCATCGACGCACGGCTTGCCGCCGCCGCGCACAACCTCGAGCAGGCGATCGACGCGATCGTCACGCGCGGTGCATGACGCTAAGGGTTCGTCAGCGATGCACCGGACGATGCGTGAGGCGGTGGACGAGCTTCCGCACCTCGCTCGCCCACAGCACGAAGCTCGCGATCGCGACGCACGCGAGCCACTGATCGAGCGTGAGGGGCACCGTCCCGAAGGCGACGTTGAGCAGACCGATGTGCACGACGGCGATCTGGAGCACGACCGACAGCGCGATCGCGCTCCACAGCCAGGGATTCACGAACAGGTGCCGGAAAGCGCTTGCACCTTCCGAACGCGCGTTCAAACAGTTGAAGAGCTGCGCGAAGACGAGCACGGTGAAGCCCGCGGTGCGCGCGTTGTCGAGCTCGCGCGACCCTTCGATCAGTCCGCCCGGTAGATACAGGTCGATCGTGAGGAGCGTGAGCACGGCCATGACGAGTCCGATCTCGATCACGCCGGCCCACATGCGCGCGTCGATCACGCGCTCCGTAAGCTTGCGCGGTTTGCGCGCCATGACGTCATCGGTGGGCGGATCGATTCCCATCGCGAGCGCCGGCGCCGAATCGGTGATGAGGTTGATCCACAGGATCTGGGTGACGAGCAGCGGCAGCACGACGGCTTCACCCGCGCCCGATAAGCCGATCACGCCCGCCAGCACGACACCGAAGAAGACCGTGAGCACCTCGCCCATGTTCGAAGAGAGCAGGTAGCGCAGGAACTTGCGGATGTTGTCGAAGATGCCGCGGCCTTCCCGCACGGCATCGACGATGGTCGCGAAGTTGTCGTCGGCGAGAATCATCTTCGCGGCCTGCTTCGTGACTTCCGTGCCGGTCACGCCCATTGCGATGCCGATATCCGCGGCCTTAAGCGCCGGGGCGTCGTTCACGCCGTCTCCCGTCATGGCGACGATGTGATCGTCGGTCTGCAATGCATCGACGATGCGCAGCTTGTGCTGCGGGGCGACGCGGGCGTACACCGACTTCGTGCGCACGGCGTCCAGGAAACCGGCGGCGTCCAGCTTGTGGAGATCGAGGCCCGTGAGCGCGGTCTCGTCCGCCCCGACGATCCCGAGATCCTGCGCGATTCGCGTCGCGGTGCGCGGATGATCTCCGGTGATCATGATCACGCGTATCCCCGCGCGATGCGCTTCGCGGATCGCGACTGCGGCCTCTTCGCGCGGCGGATCGATGATGCCGACCGTGCCGACGAAAACAAGGTCGTGTTCGAGCGCTTCGTCGCCGGCGTCCTGCTCGCCTTGCTCCAGCGGGCGGTAAGCGACCGCGAGGGTTCGCAGCGCCTCGTCCGAAAGGGTGTCCACGTCGGAGAGGATGCGCTGGCGCCACCCCTCGTCGAGGTCGCGCACGTCTGTGCCGACGCGCACGTGCTTGCAACGGGCGAGCAGCACGTCGGGCGCCCCCTTCGCGACCAGCATCGGCTGATCGCGACGCTCATGGTCCACGACGATCGTGGACATCATCTTGCGCTCGGAGGTGAACGGAATTTCGCGGATGCGATCGAAGCGTTGAACCCGGCGTTCGGTCACACCGAGCTTGCGTTCCGCGACGAGGAACGCGGCTTCCGTGGGGTCGCCCTGGATCTCCCAGGTATCCTGTCCCGTCTTGCGCAATTGCGCGTTGCTCGCGAGGCTGCCGCCGCTCAGGGTCACGATCTGCTCCGCGCGCAGCGGCCCCTCCTCCAGCTCGCCGCCGCCGCTTTCGACGTGTCCGCGCGGCGCGTAGCCGATCCCCGTGACGCGCGTGCCGCCGGATGCCGTCACCACGCGCTGAATCGTCATCTCGGAACGGGTGAGCGTACCGGTCTTGTCCGAGCAGATGACCGAGCAGGAGCCCAGCGTCTCGACCGACGAGAGCTTTTTGACGATGGCGTTGCGCTTCGCCATGCGCTGCACGCCCAGCGCGAGCACCACGGACAGGATCGCCGGCAGCCCTTCGGGTACTGCCGCGACCGCGAGCGACACGCCCAGGAGCAGCACGGCGATCACCTCCGATGCGGTGCGCACCTCCGATATCGCCAGCACCGTCGCGACCACGACGATCGCGATCACGACGATCGCGATGCCGAGCATGCGCCCGATCCGCCCGACTTCCTTCTGGAGCGGCGTCGGCTCTTCGACGGTCGCTTCCAGCATCTCGGCGATCGAGCCCATCTGCGTTGCCATGCCGGTAGCCACGACGACGGCGCGGCCCGTGCCCTGCGCCACCGCGGTGCCCTTGAAGACCATGTTCACGCGGTCACCCAGCGCCACCGGCTGCGCGAGCGTCGCGGCGTCCTTGAGCACGGCCTCGCTTTCGCCGGTGAGAGAGGCTTCCTGTACCCGCAGCGCGTTCGCCTCGACGAGGCGCGCGTCCGCACCCACCGAATCGCCCTCGGCGAGGAGGAGCAGGTCGCCACGCACGAGCTCCGCGCTCGCCACACGTATCACGCGCCCATCGCGCAGCACGGAGGACGTGACTGCCGTCATGCGCGCGAGCGCCGCGACGGCGTTCTCGGCTTTCGCTTCCTGCACGTAACCCAGCACCGCGTTCACGATCACGATGAGCGCGATGACGATCGCGTCCACCGGCACGGCGTGGCCGCCCTCGATCGCCCACGCGACGACCGAGATCGCGATGGCGCCGAGCAGCAGGTAGATCAGCGGATCGCGAAACTGCGCGAGGAGCTTGCGCCAACCGGGCACTGGCGGCGCGGAACGCAGCTCGTTGGGACCTTCGGCGGCACGGCGCCGCGCCGCCTCATCGGCCGTGAGCCCGCGGTCGGCATCGGTGCCGAGTCTGCGCGCGACCTCGACCGCCTCCAGTACGGAGGCGTCTTCGACCTTGTCGATCACGACGTCCGTCGCGCCGGGCTACAACCGGGAATCGCCGTGTCCCGTCGCGATCCCGGCGTCCGCGATCACCGAAGCCTGCGAGCCGATGAAGAGCGGCACGCCGATGCCGCGCGCGAATTCGAGCACGAGGTGCAGATCCTTTCTCATGTTCGGGGGCGTCGCGCCGGGCGGTGTCGCTTCAAGCATGCCTTTCCAGCGCGGCCCGAGGTCCGGCCACGCCTGAAGCACGGCGCTGTTGGCGAGCCCGCGTCCAAGGACCTGCTTGAGAACGTCGGGCTCGAGGCCCCCGGCCACGCCGAGCGCGAGACCCTCGAGCAGCGCCATCACGTTCACGCCGAACACGAGCTGGTGCGCGAGCTTGGCCGTCTGTCCGGAACCGACGCCGCCCGTGCGCGTGATTTCGCTCGCGAACACCCGCAGCACCGGCATCGCGCGGTCGATGGCCGCCGCGTCACCACCGGCCATCACGCTGAGTGTGCCTTCGCGCGCCGCGACGAGGCCGCCCGAGATCGGGATGTCCAGGACGTGCGCCTGCCGGGGCCCGAGCGCCTCCGCGATCGTGCGAACCGGCTCCGGCCCGAGCGTGCTGCCGATCGCGACGATCGCGCCGGGACGGATCTCGGCTAAAAGACCGGAGTCGCCGGACACGATGTCCATCGTCTGCGACGCATCCGATACCAGACTCACGATGATCTCGCTGTGCCGCGCAACTTCGCGCGCGGACGCACACGGCCTGGCGCCGAGCTTCGCCAGGCGCTCCACCGGATCGCGACGCACGTCGCAGACGCTCACCGGAAATCGCGCCTTCAGGAGCAGGCCCGCAATCGGCTCTCCCATTGCGCCCAGCCCGATCACACCGACATCGACAGTCATGAGACCTCGCACGATTCGCCGCGGCTCCCGGCCGCAATCGCCTGCGATTCTAGTGCGCCGAATCGCAAGTTCACGATACCTGCGTCATTCCCGCGCAGGCGGGAATCCAGAGTGCTTCGCCTGGACCATTGCGTGGGCGCGACGAAATTGATCCGAAATCGTGAGTCACAACACAAGCGATGCACGCCACCCTCTCAGGGAAAACATCGCAAGGAAACAGTGTTGTTCCCGCGCAGGCGCTTATCACCGGCGGCCTTCGCGAGCTGAGCGTCGCAACCGGGTCCGGCTATTCGCAACCGGGTCCGGATTGTGCAGGCGCCTCTACAGAGTTTGCAGACAGTAGCGCCCAGCACCCGCGCCAGGGTCGCACCAGGCCCTCGATAGTTCACCGACGGAGAGGAAATCATGATCAGAGTTGGAATCATCACGGGCAGCACGCGCCCGGGCCGCAACAACGAGGCGGTCGCGAAGTGGGTGCATGACATTGCGAAGCAGCGCACGGACGCCGAGTTCGAGCTCGTCGATATCGCGGATTACAACCTGCCGCTCCTGGACGAGCCGGTGCCGCCGAGCATGGGCCAGTACAGCCAGCCGCACACGAAGGCATGGGCGCAGAAGATCGCCTCGTTCGATGCGTACGTGTTTGTCACGCCCGAGTACAACCACGGCATATCGGGCGCGCTGAAGAACGCGATCGACTACCTGTTCGCCGAATGGAACAACAAGGCCGCGGGCTTCGTGAGCTACGGCAGCGCCGGCGGCGCGCGGGCCGTTGAGCAGCTTCGGCTCGTCATGGGCGAGATCATGGTCGCGGACGTGCGCGCGCAGGTGTTGCTCTCGCTCCATACCGATTTCGAGGGCTTCTCGAAATTCAAGCCGGCCGCCCGCCATGAGCAGTCGGTCCACGCAACGATCGACCAGGTGATCGCCTGGGGCTCGGCGCTGAAGACGCTGCGCACGCAAAAGCAGGAACGCAGAGCTGCGTAAGGGGTAACGGCCATGGCATCCACACCCGGCAGCACGAACAGCTTCGGTGCGCGCGCATCGCTCGCGGTCGGCGATCGCACGTACGAGATCTTCCGGCTCGACGCGCTGCCCGGCGGCGGCGACCTCCAGCGCCTGCCGTATTCGCTGCGCATCCTGCTCGAGAACCTGCTCCGGCACGAGGATGGCGTAACGGTCACGGCCGAAGACATCCAGGCGCTCGCGAGCTGGGCGCCCGGTCGCGCGGCGGACCGCGAAATCGCGTTCATGCCCGCGCGCGTGCTGCTTCAGGACTTCACCGGCGTGCCGGCGCTGGTCGATCTCGCCGCGATGCGCGATGCCATGGCGGCGCTCGGCGGCGATCCGAAGCGGATCAATCCGCTGCAGCCGGTCGAGCTCGTGATCGACCATTCTGTGCAGGTGGACGCGTTCGGCACGCCGCAGGCGTTCGACATCAACGAGGCGCTGGACTACCAGCGCAATCGGGAGCGCTATCGCTTCATCAAGTGGGGCAGCAAGGCGTTCGCGAATTTCATGGCGACGCCGCCGAATGCCGGCATCTGCCACCAGGTCAACCTCGAGTACCTGGCGCGGGTCGTGTTCGGCGCCGAAGACAAGCCGCGCATCGGTGCGTCCGGCGCGCCGCAGGCCTATCCGGACACCGTCGTCGGCACCGATTCGCACACGCCCATGGTGAACGGTCTCGGCGTGCTCGGCTGGGGCGTGGGCGGTATCGAGGCCGAAGCCGCGATGCTCGGACAGCCGATCTCGATGCTCCTGCCGCGCGTGATCGGGGTGCGGCTGACCGGCGCGCTGCCGCCCGGTTCGACCGCCACGGACCTCGTGCTCACCGTCGCGCAGATGCTGCGCAGGAAAGGCGTCGTCGGCCACTTCGTCGAGTTCTTCGGGCCCGGCGTATCGAGCCTGCGCATTGCAGACCGCGCGACGATCGGCAACATGTCGCCGGAGTACGGCTCGACCGTGTCGATCTTCCCGGTGGATGCCGTGACGCTCGACTACCTGCGCTTCACCGGCCGCTCGCCCGAGCGCATCGCGCTGGTCGAGGCCTATATGAAGGAGCAGGGTCTGTTCCACACGGCCGGGAGCGCCGAGCCGCATTACGACGATACGCTCGAGCTCGACCTCGCGAGCGTCGAGCCCAGCATCGCCGGTCCGCGCCGGCCGCAGGATCGCATCCGGCTCGCGGACGCGAAACGATCGTTCGAGGACGCGTTGCCGAGCCTGGTGCCTCCGGGCCAGGCCAGCACGACCAAGGGTAGCGCCTCGCACGAAACGTCACGTTCCGGCGACGTCGGCACGTGGGGCGAGGGCGAGCGGCAGGACGCGCAGTCCGGCGCGCAGCCGGTCATCGACGCATCCGGGCTCGGCCACGGCTCGGTCGTGATCGCCGCGATCACGAGCTGCACCAACACCTCGAATCCGTCGGTCATGATCGGCGCAGGGCTCCTCGCCCGCAACGCGGCGGCGAAAGGATTGAAGCGCAAGCCGTGGGTGAAGACATCGCTCGCGCCCGGCTCGCGCGTGGTCACCGACTACTACGAGAAGGCGGGGCTCACGCAGTATCTGGAGGCGCTGGGCTTTCATCTCGCGGGCTACGGCTGCACGACCTGCATCGGCAACTCGGGGCCCCTGCCGCCGGAGATTTCCGCCGCGGTTCAGCGCGACGGGCTCGTCGTCGCCTCTGTACTGTCGGGCAACCGCAATTTCGAAGGTCGCATCAACTCCGAAGTGCGCGCGAACTACCTCATGTCGCCGCCGCTCGTGGTCGCCTTCGCCATCGCGGGCCGCATCGACATCGATCTCGCGAACGAGCCCCTGGGACACGACGACGCGGGCAATCCGGTGTTCCTGCGCGACATCTGGCCCTCGCCGGAGGAAGTCGAGCGCGTGATCGAGCAGTCCACGAGCTCGGAGATGTTCAGGCGGACATACCGCACGATCCACGAAGGCGATGCGCGCTGGGAACGACTCGAGGTCGAAGCGAGCGAGCTTTACCCATGGGACTCGGCCTCCACGTACCTGAGGAAGCCGCCCTACTTCGAGGGCATGTCCAAGGAGCCGCCGCAGGCAGTCGAGGACATCCGCGGCGCGCGCGTGCTGGCGGTGCTCGGCGACAGCATCACCACCGATCACATCTCGCCTGCCGGCAGCATTCAGAAAGACTCGCCCGCCGGACGCTTCCTGGTCGAAAACGGCGTCGAGCCTAAGGATTTCAATTCGTACGGCGCGCGGCGCGGCAACCACGAGGTCATGGTGCGCGGCACGTTCGCCAACGTGCGCATCCGCAATCGGCTGGTGCCCGATCGCGAAGGGCCGTACACGCGCCACCTGCCGTCGAACGAGGTGCTGCCGATTTACGACGCGGCGATGCGCTATCGCGCCGAAGGCACGCCGCTCGTCGTGATCGCGGGCAAGGAATACGGCTCGGGATCGAGCCGCGACTGGGCCGCGAAGGGTCCGAACCTGCAGGGCGTGCGCGCGGTCATCGCCGAAAGCTACGAGCGCATCCACCGGTCGAACCTGATCGGCATGGGCGTGCTGCCGCTCCAGTTCGAGAGCGGCGAGACGCTACAGTCACTGAACCTGACGGGAGAAGAGACCTTCGACGTTCTCGGCCTCGCCGACGCGGTTCGTACCGGATTCGCCGGCGGCAGGCAGCTGACCGTCGTCGCGCGCAGGGCTGACGGCGAGACGACCGAGCTCACGGCGAGCGTCCGGATCGATACGCCGCAGGAGCTGCGTTACTACGTTCACGGCGGCATTCTTCAGTACGTGCTGCGCCAGTTGCTGAGCGGCGCCGATCGCACGACGCCGGCGGCTCCGGGCCTGACCGGTTCCGCGAAAACGCGTCCGCAGGAGCGCAAGACGTCCGACGTCGATGAAGCGTCGATCGAATCGTTCCCGGCCAGCGACGCGCCCGCTTACTGAAGATTCGTTGATGACGCGCATGCCCGCAGTCTTCATCGGACACGGCAGTCCGATGAACACGCTCGAGACGAACCGCTACACGCGAGCGTGGCGGCAGATCGGCGTGGAGCTCCCGCGGCCGCGTGCCGTTCTGGTCGTTTCGGCGCACTGGTACTTCGGGGCGACCGCCGTCACCGCCATGACGAAGCCGCGCACGATTCACGACTTCTACGGCTTTCCGCCGGAGCTGTTCGCGTTCGAGTATCCCGCGCCGGGCGCCCCGGAAGTGGCCGCGAGAGTGGCGGAGGTCGTGAAGCCGGTCTGGCTCGGGCTCGACCAGGATCAATGGGGGCTCGATCACGGCACCTGGAGCGTGCTCGCGCACGTGTATCCCGACGCCGATGTCCCGGTGCTCCAGCTCTCGATCAACGCATTGAAGTCGCTCGATTACCACCTCGACCTTGCGCGCCGGCTCGCGCCGCTGCGCGACGAAGGCGTGCTCATCCTCGCCAGCGGCAACATCGTGCACAACCTGCGCCTGATCGACTGGTCCGCGACCGATTCGGGATTCGACTGGGCGCAGCGTTTCGACGACGCGGTCGCGGAACAGCTCGCGCGCGACCCGGCGAACGTGCTCGCCGTGAGCGGGCACGGCGATTACGAGCGCGCGGTGCCGACGCCGGATCACTTCATCCCGCTGCTCTATATCGCGGCGCTGGCGTCGCGCGACGAGCCGGTGCACGCGATCGTGCGCGGCTACTCGCTTGGCTCGATCTCGATGAGCTGTTACAGCGTGGGCGCGAACTTGCGCGCGAGCGCCGACGGCGCGGCTGCCGCCCCTCTGCCGGGCGATGTTCCGGCGGACAACACGAACACGTGAGGCCGACATGACCGAGCGCGAAAAGATGCTGTCCGGCGAGCTCTACGACCCGTTCGATCCCGAGCTCGTCCGGGCGCGCGAGCGCGCACGCGATCTCTGCTGGCAGCTCAACGCGACGCGCGATGCCGAGCAGGACACGCGCAAACGCATCCTGCGCGAGCTCTTCGGCGTGGGCGGGGATACGGTATGGATGCAGCCGCCCTTCTTCTGCGACTACGGCACGAACATCGAGCTCGGCACGCGCGTCTTCTTCAACTTCAACTGCGTCGTGCTGGATGTCTGCAGCGTGCGCATCGGGAGCTTCGCCCTGTTCGGCCCCGCGGTGCAGATCTACACCGCGATGCATCCGCTGAGCGCGAAACTGCGGCGCGAGCAGGAATTCGCGAAGCCCGTCGAGATCGGCCCCGACGTCTGGGTCGGGGGCGGCGCGATCATTCTGCCCGGCGTGCGGATCGGCTCGGAGACGGTCATCGGCGCCGGCAGCGTGGTCACGCGCGACATTCCGGAGCGCGTCTTCGCCGCAGGCAATCCCTGCCGCGTCATCCGTGAGATCACCGACTAACGGCGCTCAGGCCAGAGCGCGGTCCCAATAGGGCTCGGGACTGAAACGCTCCAGCAGGAAATCAATGAACGCGCGGACCTTCGCAGAGACGTGACGGTTTGCCAGGTAAACGGCATAGATGTGCCGCTCGACCGGGATGTATTCCGACAGCGCCGCCTGCAGCCCGCCGCTCTGCAGCTCGCGGCCGATGATGAACGTGGGCAACAACGCCACGCCCAGGCCCTGCACGACGGCCGCGGACAACGCATCGTCGTCGTTCACGCGCAGGTTGCCGGTCGCACGCACCGATATCTCCCCGGTGGGCCCCCGCAAGCGCCAGGGGTCCTGCGGATTGAAATAGGTATAGGTAAGGCAGTTATGGTGCTCGAGATCCGCCGGGGTCTCGGGTGTGCCGTGACGCGCAAAGTAATCCGGCGTCGCGACCAGCTTGCGCTTCACCGGCGCGAGGCGCCGCGCCACCAGCGTCGGCGCAGGCTGGTCCACGATCCTGATCGCGAGATCGTAGCCCTCCTCCGCGAGATCGACGAAGCGGTCGGTGGTCGCCATGCCGATCTTCACTTCGGGGTGGCGGGCGAGAAACTCCGGCAGCGCCGTGGCGATATGCAGCCGGCCGAACGCTACCGGCACGCTCAGGCGCAGCAGCCCGCGCGGGGCGGTCTGGAGCTGTCCGACCGCGAGCTTCGCCTCTTCGAGCTCGTCCACGATGCGCGCGCAGTGCTCGTAGAAGATCGCGCCGGCTTCGGTGACGCTGAGCGCACGGGTCGTGCGATTGAGAAGCCGCGAGCCGACCGAGCGCTCGAGCTGCGTGATCTGTTTGCTGACGAGCGATTTCGAGAGACCGAGGCGGCGCGCCGCGCCCGAGAAGCTCTTTTCCTCGACGACGCGCGCGAAGATCGCCATGCGCTGCAGGTCTTCCATGAGTGATCGGCGCCACTGTTTCCCGTGAGGAAACAGTATCGGGCGGAACGATCGCCCGAAGCAAATCGCCATCAACCGCGAATCGGCAACAGCATTGTTCCAACTGCCGCCCGATCGCGCTGGTGCTGAGCCTGTCGAAGCATGAACCGCCGCGTCCGGTACGTGTGATGCATCGTCGGATCGACTATGACTCTCACCGATCTTCTTTTCACCGGCGCCGCGACGGTGCCGGCGACGCTCGTCTTCGCGGGACGGTTCGAGATCGCAATGCTCGTGTTCTGTGCGCTCCTCGTCGCGGCGTGTCTCGTTGCCGCGTGGTACGGGGAAGACGTGCGGTGCGAGAAAAAGAGCTCTCGTCGCATTAGGAACGAAAAGTAAACACGCTTGTTCGCCGCAGGCGGCTTATCAACAGCCGCCCGTGACCGCACTATCCGCGTGAATGGTCATCTCACCGATATCGGGGGGGGGGCGCGCGCCGATACCGGTGACGGTGCTCAAAGCGCCGCCGCGGCATCGCGCGCAGTCGAGGCCGGCGCAGACGATGCCTGGATTGTGCTCGTGGCGGAAACGCTCTTGTGCGCCCGGCGAGGCTTATCAGGGCGCTTGAGCGCCCGCCACTATCCCTGTTCTTCGTCTGGAGAGGTATCGCCATGGCTGTAAACGGTGTGATCTGGCTGACTGCGCAGGACTACAACCGGCTGAGGACGCTGCTTGCGCACCTCACGCGTCAATCGCGCGGGATGCAGGCGGGGCTCGAAACGCTGGAAGAGATCCTCGATCTCGCGCGCATCGTGAATCCCGAGAAGGTCCCCGGCAACGTGGTCACCATGAATTCGCGCGTGCAATTCGAAGACGTGCACACGCGCGAGCAGGGCACGGTCACGATCGTGTACCCGGCGGACGCTGACCCGACGAGCGGCAGGATCTCGGTGCTCTCGCCGGTCGGCGCCGCACTCCTCGGAGAATCCGAGGGCAGCGAGGTCGAGCTTCCGTTGCCGCACGGCCAGACGCGCCGCATCCGCATCGAGAGCGTCCTCTACCAGCCGGAGGCGCAGGGTGACTACGCCCTTTGACGTCAGCGCTGCGCAGGCACCTGCGGGTGTCGTGGGCCATCCCGAATATCCGGTCGAGCAGCTCGCGCGAAGCCGCAGCACGCGCTTTCAGACGGGCTTCGCGCGCATGACCGGATCCCAAGGCGTTCGCCGAGCTTTTCGGGACCGGAGCCCAGTTGCGCATGTGGCTCAGCCACTACGCGCCCGTGCCTCCCGAACCCGGGAATCGGCCTGACCCGCGAGGACTCGGCTCCATGTCACAGCGTCGCGTGAGCCACATCATCGCGCGCACATGCATTTTTGCGGGGCCATCGCTGAGCCGGCTGGAGAGGCCGGAAGGGATCGATCTCTTTCCGCCGGCGACGCGCGGCTCGATTCGCGAGGCGGTCGGCGCCGGGTACCGTGTCATCGGCTTCATCGACGGCGCCGTGGATCCGAAAGAGCGCGTTTCACTGGCGGAGCTACGCGATGCGCTCGCGCGGCGCGCCGTGCGGCTGATCGGCGGGGCGAGCATGGGTGCAATACGCGCGGTGCAGCTCGATACGCTCGGCATGCTGGGAATCGGACGCGTTTTCCGGCTGTTCCGGCGCGGGAGCTTGAGTGACGCCGACGAAGTATTGGTGCTGCACGCGCCCGCCGCCCTGCGGTTCCGCCCGCTGACGCTCCCGCTCGTGAACATCCGCTACACGTTGCGGCGCATGCGCACGGCGGAGCACATCACGCCGGCGGATGAAGCCGGCGTCATCGCCCACTTGTCCGACGTGCCGTGGTTCGATCGCGATCGGCAGTCGCTGTCGGCCGCGGTCTACCGCACGTGCGGAAGCGCGCGCAGCGCGCGAGTGGTTCAGTGGTTCGACCGCCTGTATCGAGACGTGAAACAGGAAGACGCGATCGGCGTCGTGTCGGCAGTGCGCCGGCACATGCATTCTTCGCAGAGGAGCCGTGCGATTGGAGCTGTGGGAGATCGTCCATTCGCGGTCCGGCGCGCCTGATCCCTGGCATTGGCGGCAGAAGGACGCGGCGCGCGAGCTCTTCCGTCAGTCGAGCGGGTTCGGATCGTTCGTGAGTTGCCTGGCCGACGCTCGCGCACACGGACTCGACTTCACGGCCCACGTGTTTCGCGTCGTCCAGGAGTAGCCGCGCGTCGTAACCAGCCGTTCGCGGTGAGCTTGTCGAACCATGAACGGCGTTGATGCCGCTCGGACTTCGACGAGCTCAGTCCGAACGGCTTTCGCGCGTGTCCCGCCCTTCGGCGCGGTCTTGGTCGAGCACGCATACCAGTCTCGGACGGTGGAAGGCGACCGGTGACCCACACGCGCCGCCCTGCTGAAGCCGCCGCTGCTGCTTGCAACCAGCAGGCCGCGAGGTTCTTTTAATTATGTACTACGCGAGGGCTCGATTTATAGGTTCGTGCGCGACCGGCACGTCGCGGTCCATGCTCGAGTCACCGTCGCGCCGACGTGCTTCGCCTGCGCGAGGCGCTCCGCCTGAGCGCAGACACGCGAGCACACGCGCGACGATGCGGTTGCAGCGGTCTCCCGCGAATGCAAAGGCCGAGTCGAAACTGCGTGTCGCTTCCGGCGACAACGCCGCGGCCAATTGCGTTCGGGCGCGGAAGAACCGCGTACGCACGGTCGCTTCGGGTATCTCGAGCACGGCAGCCGTTTCGGCCACGCTCAGCTCTTCCACGGCGCGCAGCATGAAAACGGCGCGGCGCGGCAGCGGCAGCGCGTCGATCGCCTGCTCGAGCGCGCGCCGCAGGTCGGAGCGCATCGCCGCTTCGTCCGGGCGCTCGGGGCGCACGCCGACGGACTCGTACGCCGACTCGACCGCCGCATCGTAATCGTCGTCCGCGAGGCTCACGACGTGCGCGAGCCGGCTGCGGCTGCGCAGGGAACGCAGCGCTTCGTTCACCACGATGCGCACGAGCCAGGTCGAGAGCTTCGCCTCGCCGCGGAATTTGCCGATCTCGCGGTACGCGAGCAGATACGCGTTCTGCACCGCGTCCTCGGCCTCGAAATCGTCCTTGAGTATGCTGCGCGCGGTGCGATAGAGGAGCTGATTGAAGCGGCGCATCAAGGCCACGAACGCGCGCTCGTCGCCCGCGACGATTGCGCTCACGAGCGCGGCGTCGGACGCCGGCGCCGCGGTCACAGCTTCCAGCCTTCTTTCATCGCCGACGCGGGCGCAGGCGAGGCCGTCGCGCCGCGTTCAGGCGTCCTGCCCTTGCTGGCGGCGACTTCGCGGTACCAGATGTCGTGGTGCTCGCGCGCCCACGTTTCGTCCACGGTGCCATGGCGCATCGCGTCGTAGGCGCCTTCCATTCCAATCGTGCCGAGATAGATGTGGCCCAGCGACAATGTCATGAACAGCACCGCGGCCGAGGCGTGCACGACGTGCGCGATCTGCATGGTCTGGCGGCCCTGCTCGAAATTCGGGAAGTCGAGAACGAGCCCGGTGACGCTCACGACGATGCCGAGCGCGAGCACGCCGAGCCAGAACCAGATCTTCTCGGCGGCGTTGTACTTGCCGGCGGATACGTGGCGGCCCCGCAGGAAATCGGGCATACGGCGCAGCCACGTCCAGTCGTAACGTCGCCACACGTTGTCGCGCACGAACGTGAAGATCATGAGCAGCGTGCACACGACGAAGAGCGGCCCGACGAAGTTGTGCATCGTCTTGCGGATCACGGTAAGCATCGAGAAGACCGTGTAGCCCATCAGCGGCAGGATGACGTAGCGCCCGAACAGCATGAAGATCCCGGTCACCGCGAGAATCACGAACGCCGCCGCGGTGGTCCAGTGCACCACGCGTTGCCACGACGTGAAGCGCGCGATTACGCGGCCGGTGGGCGCATCGTGCAGCCGGATCTTCCCGCGCCACGCGTAGAAGCCCACGATTCCCAGGAATATCGCGACCATGAGCCAGCCGCCGTAGACGGTGATCGGCCCGTTGCGAATCTGGCGCCAGATCTCGCCTTCGGTCTGAACGAGGATTTCGGTATCGATGCCCTGCACCTGCGTTGTCTGGAACGGATGCGTCTCACCTTCGCGCACGTCGCGCCAGAACGGCGCGTTGTTCCCGGGCTGCACGACCTCGCGCCGCGCCTGTGCATCGTGACGATCGGGCTGCGTGCTCGCGGCCAGTTCCGGCGGCGCGCCGGCCTGCTCCTGAGCGCGCACATTGGCGTTCAGCGCGAACGCGCACAGGAGCACGAGCATCCAGCGCCACGCGTACGGACGCCGCAGCGCGCTCACTGCAGTCCCATGCGGAAGTTTTCGTTCTGGCCGTTGCTGCGCGCGCGCACCGCGCGTTCCCATGCCCCGTGGTCACCGTTGAACGGCGCGCTCTGCCACGGCTGGTTGTCGGGCTTGCCCTGGTACTCGCCCTGTTGATAGACGGTCACCTGCGGCTTCTCGCCGCACGCGGCAAATCCCGCGGCTGCGAAGAGGCTTGCGGCTACGATGAAAGCTCGCCTCATGACTTCGCTCCAGGCTGCTGCGGCGCCTGCGGACGCTGCGTCTCGGGTTTGCCGTAGGCGGTGCCCCAGCCCCACACTTCGGAGCCCTTGCCGCGCGTGAAGACGCGCGTGCGGTAGATATCGGCGACCACGTCGCCGTCTCCACCCAGCAGCGCTTTCGTCGAACACATTTCGGCACAGGCGGGGAGCTTGCCTTCTGCGAGGCGATTGCGCCCGTACTTCCGGAACTCGACCTGGCTGTGGTCCTGCTCCGGGCCGCCCGCGCAGAACGTGCACTTGTCCATCTTGCCGCGCAGGCCGAACGCCCCGTCCTGCGGGAATTGCGGCGCGCCGAACGGGCAGGCGTAGAAGCAGTAGCCGCAGCCGATGCACAGGTCCTTGTCGTGCAGGACGATCCCCTCGGAGGTCTTGTAGAAGCAAGTCGACGGGACACACGGCCATGCACGGCGCATCCGAGCAGTGCATGCACGCGACCGAGATCGATTTCTCGCCCGGCATTCCGTCGTTCAAGGTGACGACGCGGCGGCGGTTCACGCCCCACGGAATCTCGTGCTCCTGTTTGCAGGCAGTGACGCAGCCGTTGCACTCGATGCAACGTTCGGCGTCGCACAGGAATTTCATTCTCGCCATGGCCGGCGCTCCTCTACGCTTTCTGCACCTGGCAAAGCGTGGTCTTGGTTTCCTGCATCATCGTCACGATGTCGTAGCCGTAGGTCGTGGCCGTGTTGGCTGCTTCACCCCTCACGTACGGCGCCGCGCCTTCCGGATAGAACTCGAGCAGGTCGCGCCCCTCCATCCAGCCGGCGAAGTGGAACGGCAGGAACACGGTCCCCGGGCCGACACGCTCGGTCACCTGCGTCTTCACTTTCAGCCGCGCCTTGCTCGGCGTTTCAACCCATACGTACTCGTTGTTACGCACGCCGCGGTCGTTCGCGTCCCGCGGATTGATCTCGACGAACATCTCCTGCTGAAGCTCGGCGAGGTACGGATTGGAGCGCGTCTCGTCGCCGCCGCCTTCGTATTCCACGAGACGGCCGGTGGTCATCACCAGCGGATACTGCTGAACGGCGTTGCGGTTCGCCTGCTGCACGCTCTTGAAGAGCACCGGCATGCGCCAGCGCACTTTCTGATCGTCGTGCGTGGGGTACTTGTCGATGAGATCCGGCCGTGGACTGAAGAGCGGCTCGCGATGAAGCGGCACCGCGTCCGGGAAATTCCACACGACCGCGCGCGCCTTGGCGTTGCCGAACGGATAGCAGCCATGGCTCTTCATGACGACGCGAATGATTCCTCCGGAAGGGTCGGTCTTCCAGTTCTTGCCTTCAGCCGCCTTCTGCTCCTCGGCCGTGAGCTCGTCCCACCAGCCGAGCTTCTTCATGAGCACGTGGTCGAACTCGGGATAGCCGGTGGTGATGTCGGCCCCGAGCGAGTGCGAGCCGTCTTCGGCGAGCAGGCTCACGCCGTCGCGCTCGACGCCGAAGTTCGCGCGGAAGTTGCCGCCGCCGTTCATGACGTGGCGCGAGGTCTGGTAAAGATTCGCCGACCCGGGATGCTTGAGATCGGGATTGCCCCAGCAGGGCCACGGCAGACCGTAGTAATCACCGTCCAGCACGTAGCCGGTCTTCGCGTCCTTGCCGCCCTTCGCCTTCAGCGTTTTCACGTCGAACACGTGCATGTTGCGCATGTGCGCCTGGAGCCGCTCGGGCGACTGACCGGTGTAGCCGATGGTCCAGATGCCGCGGTTCACCTCGCGCAGCGTGTCCTCCATCGAGGGCTCGTCCATGCCGCCCTTGCCCTTCTGCAGCTTGATCTTCGCGACGAACTTGTCGGCGAAGCCGAGCTTCTGCGCGAGCTGATACATGATCATGTGATCGGTGCGCGCCTCGAACACCGGATCGATCACCTTCTCGCGCCATTGGAGCGAACGGTTGGACGCGGTGACCGAGCCTTCGCATTCGAGCTGGGTCGCGGCCGGCAGGAGATACGCGCCCTCTTTTCGCGTCAGCGCCGCCATGGCCGCGCTCGCGGACGGATAGGGGTCGATCACGACGAGGAGGTCGAGCTTCTTCATCGCCTCGAGCATCTCCTTGCCGCGGTTCTGCGAGTTCGGCGAGTGCCCCCAGTACACGACGGCGCGCAGATTGGGGTCCTGGTCCAGCGTCTCGTTCTTTTCCAGCACCGCGTCGATCCACCGCGAGACCGTGATGCCCGGCTTCTCCAT
>DASPNJ010000072.1:0-35474 GCA_035626595.1 Burkholderiales bacterium | reverse complement strand
TTATTCGAGCCGTATGCCGGCGGCTTTGACGACACCCCGCCAGCGCGCGATGTCCGATACGACGAACTGGCGCAGTCGCTCCGGCGTGCTGCCGACCGGCTGTGCGCCGTCCGGCGCGAGGCGCGCGATCACGTCGGGCGCCTTGGCCGCTTTGGCGAGCTCGCCGCTCAGCTTGTCGACGATCGCCGCAGGCGTCCCCGCCGGTGCGAACCACGCGTGCCAGGTGCTCGATTCGTAGCCGGCGACGCCGGCTTCGGCGAGCGTCGGCAGCTCCGGCACGGCGGCCGAGCGCTTCGTCGTGCTGACCGCCAGCGCGCGAAGCTTTCCGGATCTTGCGTGCTGAAGACTGGACAGCACGTTGCCCATCAGCATCTGCACCTGTCCCGACATCGTATCGATGAGCGCGGGGCCGGTGCCTTTGTACGGCACGTGAGTGATGTCGATGCGCGCGAGCGTCGTGAAGAGCGCGAACGCGAGATGCGTCGATGAGCCGTGACCCGCGGAGCCGTACGTGAGCGCGCCGGGACGGGCTTTCGCGAGCGCGACGAGCTCCTTCACGGTGCGCACCGGCAGCGCCGGATGCGTCATCAGCAGAAACGGCGCCTGCACGACGAGCGAGATCGGCGCGAGATCTTTCACCGGGTCATAGCCGAGATTCGCGTGCACCGCCGGGGCGATCGTGAAGCCGCCGGAGACCCCGAGCAGCGTGTAGCCGTCCGGTGTCGCGGAGGCGACGGTACGGTACGACACGACGCTGCCGGCGCCGGTGCGGTTCTCGACCACGAACGGGCGGCCGAACGCTTCGGTGAGCTTCTGCGCGAAGAGCCGCGTCTGGATGTCGTTACCGCCGCCGGGCGCCTGCCCGACGATGACGCGCACGGGTTTGACGGGATAGTCGCTCTGCGCGTTCGCCGCCAGCGCTGTCATTGCGAGGAGCGAAGCGACGACGATTGCCGCACCGCGCTCGCAATGAGCGTTAATTGAGTCCTGCACGCGCGTAGAGCTTCACCGCGTTCTCCCACATGAGCTTGCGGCGCCGCGCGTCCGACATGTTCCACGCCATCGCGAGCTTCACCGTTTCCGGGAAGTGGCTCTCGCCGTGCGGATAGTCGGAGGCATACATCAGCACGTCGTCGCCGACGAGATCCATTACGGCGTTCGTAAGGCCCTCGCCTTCCGGCACTTCGATACTCTGGAAGTAGCGGCCGCTGGTGACGTATTCGCTCGGCTTCATCTTGAGCGGCGGCAGCGCGGCGCGGATCGTCTCGTAGTGCTCATCGAGGCGCTTCATCCAGAACGGGAGCCAGCCATGGCCGGCTTCGAGCGTGCCGACGCGCAAATTCGGATAACGGTCCATCACGCCGCTGCCGATGATCGCCGCCATGTTGCGCATGCCGCACCACGGATGCGCCGCCGAGCGCTGGATGAAGAGGTTCTCCCACGTGTCGAGACCGCCGGGCGCGTACGGCGGCATCACCGTGAACGTGTGCAGCACCACGCACAGATCGTGCTCCGCGGCCGCGGCCCAGATCGGCTCGAGATCCGGATGATCGAGCGGCATGCCGTACGGCGCGTAGGCCATTACGCCCCACGCCCAGCGCGACTTGCCCCAGCGGCGGATCTCTTCGAGCCCCGCCTGCACGTCGCGCGCGCACGTGAGGATCACGCCGCCGAGCCGCTGCGGATAATCGCTGCAGTAATCCTGCATCCAGCGGTGATACGCGCGGTACATCGCGGCTTCGAGCGCAACATCGTCGCCGGCGGTCCAGGTGCCGAACCAGCCGGAAGGCAGCGTGAGATTCACGTCCACGCCCTCGTAATCCATGTCCGCGATGCGCTCGCGTACGTCGTGATCGACGCGCGGCGACGGATCGCGCTCGCGTTTGTTGACGCCGGTGAATCCCGCCATGTAGCCCGCGGGCGCTTCGTCGGCCTTCGCGTCGCCGAGCCGGCGACGGTAGACACGCTGTCCTCGCGTGTAGGTGACGTTCCCTTTCCGATTGAGGGTCCTGAATTTCTCCCAGGCCGTGAGCCGCGATTTCTCGGCGTCGGTGAGGTACTTCTCCAGCACCTCCATGAACGGGCCGACGTGCGTATCGGAGTCGAAGATCCTGTAGCCGTTTTTCATGATTAATCCAGTCTCAGTTTGGCCTCGTTGAGGGAGGCGTCCCAAGCGTTTGATCTCGGCTGCGATCACGCCCGGAACTGCTCGGGCGGATGCGCGGGCACCGCTTCGGCGCCGTCTGCCGAGAGCCTCTCTTTTACATCAGGCAGCGTACGTCGCCGTGACCAGCACTTCGTCCCCTTGTCGCGTGAACCTGTGCTCGAAGCCTTCCGAGGCCCACTCCATGTACGAAACCATGTCGTCGAACCGCGGATCGCCTGCGCGCAGCACCTCGGGGCGATACTGCTTGTCGATCATCATCGGCAGGAACGAAACGCTCTTCACCCCGCCGGGCGTGAACACCGCTTTGGCGAGCAACGTCCGCTTCGCATCGCGTCCGTACGGAAGCAGCGGGTACTCCGGATCCTGGTCTGTATAGTTACGCAGCGCGCCGTGCATCCAGGGCGCCTCCTTCCACTTCGGCGACGGGAACGGCTTCGTCATGCAGAAGTTGCTGAGGCTGTAGAAGATCGCCTTGCCCTTGTAGATCTCGATCGCCTTCGGCACGTGCGAATGGTGACCCAGGATCATGTCGGCGCCGGCGTCGATGCATGCGTGAGCGGCGATCACCTGGTAATCGGCGATCACGCGCGGCATCCAGACGATGCCCCAGTGGAACGCGACCACCACGATGTCGACCTGCCGGCGCAGGGCCGCCACGTCGTCCAGGATCATCTGCATGTCCCTGTCGTCAGGCCGCGTGATCACGCGCGGTGTGGCATGCGGGCCGCGCGGCTCGTACTCCGTCTTCACCCGCAGCGGCGCGATGCCAACCTTGCCGGGCGCGGCCTCTCCGCCGTCCGGAATAACCGAGCAGTAACCGAGGAAACCCACCTTCACGCCGTGACGCTCGGCGATTGCCGGCTTGCGGGCTTCGTCGAGGTCGCGTCCGGCGCCCGTCACGGCGATGCCTTTTTCGAGCAGGAGCGCACGGGTGTCGAGCAGGGCCTCGGGCCCGAAGTCGTACATATGGTTGTTCGCGACCGTCACCGCGTCGAAGCCGCAGTCGGTGAAGATCTGGGCCATCTCGGGCGGCTGGCAGCCGTGCGGGGCCGTCTCGCTCGCGGTCCCGCGCCGGGAGTACTGGCGCTCGCAGTTGCTGAAGCGCAGGTCGACGCGCTCCAGCGTCGGACGCACGAGCTCCGTATAGCGCTCGATCGGGAAACCGTCTGCGGGGCCGTGCACCGGCCCGCAATCGCCCGTGGCGAGAAACGAAATTTCAGAGGATGCGCGGGACGCACTCATGCGGTCCGCCTCATTGCGCGGGGCTCGGCGTGAGGAGTTGCATGATTTCGGCGACGTCGGCGACGTTTTCGAGGTCGTGCACCAGTGCGATGGCGCGCTCGATGTTCGCGGGGTCGAGCGGCTGCGCCGAGAACGCGACGCAGTCGCGGAACTTGGCTTCGATCATGTCGCGGGTGACCGGGTGCTGCGGATCGCCCGGCACGCCGGCCGCCCGCCGCGAGAACGAGCGGCCGTCCTTCAGCCGGACCTCAACGGTCGGCCGTGACAGCGTGGAATTGCCGCCGACCGGCAGCGCGTCATCCGCGTTTTCGCGATAGCTCACGCGGTCCGCCATCGCGAGCACGCGCGGATCGCGCAAACCTTCATCGGTGTAATCGCGCAGCGTGACGTTGCCTTTCACCATCATGACCGCAGTGGTGAAGGGAATGCTGTACTTGCCGTCGATCGAGAGCTTCGGGCGGCGCTTGAGCTCGAGCGGCTCGGACAGAAGCTTCGTCGCGCCGGTGCCGCCGATCACGGTGATCGCCTCGACGTCGTCGGGGCGAATGTCGTGCTCGCGCCTGAGCTCCATGATGGCGGTGTTCGGCGCACGCGTGTAGCCGCACGCGGGCCACACCTTGAACCCGTGCACGTCCATCATCGGGAAGCGTTCGCCGAGACCTCCGACGATCGCGTCCCAGTCCGGCTTGCCGGTGCGCACGTAGTTCTTGAAGAGACCATAGCGGCCTTCGATGATCTCGCGCGAGCCGACGATGCCGCGCTGCGCGAGCTCCGCGGCGATCACCGCGCCCTGCCCCGAGAAACCGGCCTGCATCGAGCGCAGGTGCGTGGCCGTGCCGACGGCCATCTGACGGCTTCCGCTCAACTGCGTGTAGGCGACGCCGAACGCGTTCTGCGTCTGTTCGAGGTCGAGATGCAGCAGGCGCGCCGCGGTCGCCGCGCCGGAGATGAAACCGAAGAGCTGCGTGGCGAACCAGCCTTCGGCCATCGTCCAGTCGGGAATGTCGACCGCCTGATTGAGCCGCACGTGAATGTCGGTGCCCGCTGCGATCGCGGCGATGAATTCGCGCCCGCTCACGCGGCCGTGTTTCTCCGCCAGCGCGAACGCGACGGGTACTGTCGCGATGCTGACGTGACCGCCGGCGCCCACGTCGTCGTAGTCGAGCATGTGGCCGAGGCTGCCGTTGACGAAGACGGCCCAGGCCGCCGGCGCGCGGCCGCCGAAGCCGAGGATGCGGCTCTCGGGCTTCCCGCCGAGATCGCGCACGTATTCGCACACGATCTTCGCTTCTTCACAGACGGCGGTCGCGCCGATCGAGACGCCGAGGGTGTCGAGCACGCACTGCTTGATGCGCTCGACGAGGCGCGCGGGCAGCGCGTCGTAGTCGAGGGTGGAGGCGTGTTGTGCGAGTTTGGTTGTAATCATCTGTCGATGCCGGTGCGTGATTGACGCACCCTACGGTTATTTGATGCTGACGCCGGCGGCCTTCACCACCTTGCGCCACTTCGCGATCTCCGCCGCGAGATGCTTCTGGAACCCGGCGGGGCTGCTGCCGATCGGCTCGGCGCCGTCAGCGAGGATGCGATTACGAACGTCAGGTGACATCACCGCCTTGTTCGCGGCAGCGGCGAGGCGCTCGACGATCGCCTGCGGCGTGCCTTCCGGCGCAAGCAGGCCGTACCACGTCGTCGTCGCATAGCCCGGCACACCCGCTTCGGCGATCGTCGGCAGTTGCGGGAATGCCGTCGAGCGCTTCGCGCTCGTGACGCCGAGCGCGCGCAGCCGGCCCTGCTTCAGGTGCGGTCCGGACGACAGCACGCTCGCGAACATGAACGTGATCTGGCCCGACACGACGTCGACGAGCGCCTGCCCTGCGCCCTTGTATGGGATGTGCGTGAGCTTCACGCCCGAGCCGAGCTCGAAGAGCGCGCCTGCGAGATGGCCCGAGCTGCCGGTGCCGCCGGAACCGAACGTGAGGATGTCAGGTCGCGCCTTCGCCAGCGCGATCAGGTCCTTCACGTTTTTCGCCGGCACCGTCGGGTGCACGACGAGCAGGAACGGCGCCTCGGCGAGCAGCGACACCGGCACGAGGTCCTTCTGCGGATCGAACGGCAGCTTCGCGTAGATGCTCGGGTTGATCGAGTAGCTGCTGGAGACACACAGGATCGTGTGGCCGTCCGGCGGGCTTTTCGCGACCGCCGCCGCGCCGATCGATCCGGCCGCGCCGGTGCGGTTTTCGACGAACAGGTTCTGGCCGAGGTCTTCCTGCATCTTGCTCGTGACGAGGCGCGCGACGATGTCGGTCGCGCCGCCGGGCGCCTGGCCGACGATGACGCGGATGGGTTTCGTGGGGTAGTCCTGCGCGTGAGCGACACCGCAATACGCAAGCGCTGTCATCGCGAGGCTCGCCAATGCGAGCCGTGGGGATCCCGTGGCGCACGTTTGTACGGATGCTCCGGGATTGCTTCGGCGCCGCATTGGCGGCTTCTCGCAATGACGGCTGGTTGGCTTCATCGCGCCGCCTCCCGCTGGTAACGCTGGTACGCGAACTCCGGCAAACCGCCGCTTTCGAAGATCTGCTCGATCAGCGGCGGGAATTTGCGCAGCGTGACGCTCGCTCCGGTTGCGGGATTGCGCACGCGGCCGGCGGGGTAATCGACTTCCAGCATCTGCCCGTCTTCGACGATGCCGGTGATGCCGGGCGCCATGAAGATGGGGATCGCGCGCGCGATGCTGTTCCGCAGGAAAAGCCGCGCGACCGACTCCGCGATGATCGCGACGATGCCGACTTCGCGCAGCACGAGCCCAGGCCGGCTCGAGCCGCAGCCGAAGTTGCGCCCGGCAACGAGGATGTCGCCCGGCTTCACTTCTTTGGGAAATTCCGGCCGATAGGCTTCCATCGTGTGCTGCTTGAGCTCGTCCATCGTGGGATAGCGGTAGTACGGGTTGATCGCATCGGTCTCGATCGAATCGCCGAATTTCCACACGCGGCCGCGAACCACGCGATCGAGATCAAGCGACATCAAACACCTCCTTGGGATTGACGATCGCGCCTGCGACCGCGGCGGCGGCGACCGTCAGCGGTCCCGCGAGATAGATGTCCGCCTTCATGCTGCCCTTGCGTCCCTTGAAGTTGCGCGTAGTCGCCGTGATGCACGCTTCGCCGTCCGAGAGAAACCCCACCTTCGGCTGGCACACGCCGCAGCCGGGGGTCACGACCTGCGCGCCGGATTCGAGCAGCGTCTCGACGAGACCGGCTTTCACGCATTGAAGATACACCTGCTGCGAGGCGGGCGAGATGAGGAAGCGCACGCCCTTGGCAACCTTGCGGCCTTTGAGCACGCGCGCGGCGATCTCGATGTCCTCGAACCGCCCGTTGGCGCACGAGCCGATGATCGCCTGCTGAATGGGCCGTCCGGCGACTTCGTCCACCGGACCGACGTTGCCGAACTGATGCGGCTTCGCGACGACGAATGGCATCGCGTCCACGTCCAGCACGATCTCCTTCGCGTACGTGGCGTCGGTGTCCGGCGCGACCGGCTCGTATGGCTTATCGGTGCGCGTCTTCAGAAACTCGCGTGTGGTCTCACCGAACGGGAACATCGCGAGCTTGGCGCCGACTTCCACGCCGTGCGCCGAGAGACACATGCGGCTGTCGATGGAAAGCTGCGGCACGAGCGTGCCGCCGTACTCGATCGACATGTTGCCGGCGAAGTCATCGCCATATTTCCCCGCGAGGTACAGGATGATGTCTTTTGCGATCGGGTAATTCGGCTGCCGACCATTGAGCACCACCCGGATGGACTCCGGCACCTGGAACCACAGCTCGCCGAAGAGCAGCACGTACAGCATGTCGGCGCGCGTGATGCCGGTGCCTCCGGCGTTGAGCGCGCCGTAGCTGATGGTGTGCGAGTCATTGCCGACGACGAGCTCGCCCGGACGCATCAGGCCGTAGTCCGCCATCATCTGGTGCGCAATGCCGGGCTCGGAATCGTGGAAGCAGCGGATGCCGAGCCGATCGACCTCGCGGCGGATGAGTGCGTTTTCGTCGGCCTGCTTCTGCGAGAGCGTCGGCTGGTGATGATCGAGCAGCACGAATACGCGCTCGCGGTCCCACACGCGCGGGAGCCCGTCCTTGAAGCCAGCCTGCACCGCGAGATCGTGCATCGGCTCGTTGGCGTGGTAATGCACCATCGCGCCGTCGATGCGCGCTTCGAGGATGTCGCCGGCGTGAACGGGCGTGCCGCCGAGGTTGTGGCGGGTAAAGAGCTTTTCGGCGATCGTCTGTGCCATCAGTCTGCTTCCGGGAACAATTGCTTCAAACGCTGTTTCTGAGCCGATTGCACGTGGCGCCGCGCGATTGTTTCCGCCGCTTCGGCCTCACGTCGGCGAATCGCATCGAAAAGCTCCGCGTGCTCGGCTTTCGCTTCCTTGGCGCGCTCGGGGATCAGCATCTGGCTTTTCCCGAGCAGGCACATGGAATCGTTGACCGCGTTCAGGCTCTTCTCGAGGAAACGGTTGTGCGCGCCGCGGTGGATCGCGTCGTGGAACAGGCGGTTCAGACGCGCGAGCGCCTCGGGGTCGCCCTGGAGCTTCTCTTCACGCTTCACGAGCTCCTCGAGCTCCATGATCTCGAGATCCGATGCCTGCCGGGCGCACAGGCGCGCCGCCGTGCTCTCGAGTACTTCGCGCATCACGTAGAGCTCGAGCATCGCCTGGCGCGTGATCGACCCGACGACGAGTCCGGTGCGCGGCTCCATGACCAGCATGCCTTCGCTTTCGAGCCGCCGGAGCGCCTCGCGCACCGGCGTGCGGCTCACTTTGAGCCATTGCGCGACTTCGACTTCCATCACGCGCTGCCCGGGCTTCAACTCGCCGCTCGCGATCGCGTCGCGCAGCTTCTGGTACGCGAGCTCGCTGCGGGATGCGTATTCGCGAACCGGCGACGGCGATGCGCCGGTGCGCCACTGGGGCACCCTACCGTCGTTCATTGCGTGACACGCACTGTTGACCAGCGTCCATATATAAAGACGCGGCGACTGCCGCGCTAAGCTACTTTTTGCGCTGCGAGCCGGAGGCTTGCGGCGCGTCGTTGGCTTGTTTCGCGGCTTCGCGCCCGGCGATGCGGCCGAACACCGACCCCGCCATCAGGCCCGAGCTGCCGGGATAGTTGAAATAGAAGAGTCCGCCCACGAGCTCGCCGGCGGCATACAGGCCACCGATCGGCCGATCAGCCATGTCGAGCACGTGCGTGGCGGTGTCGATCTTCAGCCCTCCGAACGTGAACGTGATGCCGCACGTCACCGCATACGCGGAAAACGGGGGCTTTTCGATCGCGTTCGCCCAGTTCGACTTGTCGATCGCGAGACCCGTTGTGCGGCGGCCGTCTTTCACGTTCGGGTTGAACGGCACCTCGCGCGTGATCGCCGCGTTGAACTCGCGCACGGTCTTCAGGAACTCACGCGGATTCACGTCCTCCATGCGCGCGACCAGCTCTTCCAGCGTGTCGGCGTGAACTTTGGTCGTGCCTTTCGAGCGGTATTCCTCGTGCAGCAGGTGGTCGACCTGCGAATCGAAAACGTGCCACGCGTAACTGCCCGGCTGCTCGAGGACGATGCGCCCGTACTTGGCGTAGGTGTAATTGCGGAAGTCGGCGCCTTCGTCCACGAAGCGCTTGCCTTCGCCGTTCACCATGATGCTGAACGGATAGCCGTTGCGGCTCGCGGTGATCGGCCGGTCGAGCTCGCCGAAATCCGGCGCGTAGCGTTCCCACGACACCGAGTGGCAGCCGGACCATTGCCCGGCAGGTTGAGCGCCGATGTCGAGCGCCATGCGGATGCCGTCGCCGGTGTTGTAGCGCGTGCCGCGGACCTTCGCGATGTCCCAGCCCGGACCGAGATAGCGGGTGCGCCACTCGCGATTCGCTTCGAACCCGCCGGCGGCGAGCACCACGGCTTTCGCGAGGATCTCTTCTTCGACCCCGTCATCGACGATGCGCACACCGCGAACGCCGCCGCGCCCACGCAGGAGCGCGATGGCCTGCGCGTTGTAGCGGACCTCCACGCCGTGCTTCGCGGCCGCCGTGTATTCCGCCTGCACGAGGCCGCGCCCGCCGCCGGCAGCCTCGACCACGGTTCCGCCGAAGAATTTGAATTTTCCCTCGTGCTTGAACGCGTAGCGCCCGAAACGCGGCACGAACTTCACGCCGCGGCCGTGCAGCCACTGGACGGTCTCGGTGCTTTGGCGCACCACCGTCTCCGCGAGATCGGGGTCGCAATACCACTGCGTCACGCGCCCGAGGTCGTCCAGGTACTGCTCGGCGGTGTATTCGCCGAAATCGGTGTTCTCGATCTCGCCCTGCGAAAGATCCGGCACGACGCTGCGCACCGTCTCCACGCCGTGATGGACCATGCGGAAGCCGCCGCCGGTGTAGGCACTGTTCCCGCCGCGCTGGTCTTCAGGCGCGCGTTCGAGAACAAGGACGCGCGCGCCGTGCTCGCGGGCGGAAAGGGCCGCGCAAAGCGCGGCATTGCCGCCGCCGACTACGACGACGTCGTACTGCTGGATGCTCATCAGGGACGACTGCAGGCCTGCGGATTCACGTGTATACATGAGAATACGTGAGGCCCACAGCCCGCGTCAATGTCGGCGGTTGCGCTGCGCTCCACCCACCCTTCGTCGCCGCATCGTAGCTTCGTAGGGTGCGCCGATGGCGCACCGCGCGGTGCGCTACCAGCGCACCCTACGATCAATTCGCGACGAGCGCCGCGGTGAAATAGCGGTTCTTGATGTTGGTCTGGTTCTCATAGATCGAACCGAGGTTGTCCGCCGGCGGCAGCGGCAGGCGCACTGGCACCGCTTCCATCCGCGGCGAGTACGTCTTCTCGCCGCAGATCATGCGGCTGTCGAACTCGTCGAGATTGCGCACGCCCATGAGCGGCCACGCATCGGCGGCCATGAGCTCGTAGAGCAGGAACGGCCGCGGGAAGCGCGAAGTGTTCGCGGCGGAGCCGTGCACGGCGAAGGTGTGATGGATCGAGATCGTGCCCGCCTTGCCGACGCACGGAATCGCGGTTTCATAAGCGAGCGGCACGCGCTTCGGATCGATCGCGCCGCAGAAGCGGCCGTCGGCGTTATGGTCGTGCACCGTGCCTTTGTGACTGCCGGGCACGACGAGCATCGGTCCGTTCTCCATGCAGCAGTCCTCGACCATCACGCCAACGGCGAGCAGGCTCGCGTTCGTGTGCGGATGAAACGCCCAGTCCTGATGCCATTCGAGCGGCGAGCCGCCGTTCGGCGCCTTCACGTTCAATTTCGAGTTGTGCATGCGGATGTTCGGGCCGAGCAACTGCTTGAGTATTCCGAGCAGCGGCTCGCGCGCGCAGAGCTCGCGAAAGACCGGGTGATGTCGGTGCGGCTGCTTGATGCGGCGTAGCCGCGGATGCGCCGGGCTGTGATCGCGCTCGAGATCGAAGATCTCGTTATGCGTCGTGACGGATGCCGACTGCGCGATCAGGTCGGCGAGCGCTGCGCGCATCGTGTCGAGCGTCGCCTCGTCGATGACGTTTTCGACGAGCAGAACGCCGTCACGCTCGTACGCGGCCAGTTGTTCGCGGGACAGCATGGCTTACCTCCTCCTTGACCGGAGGATGGTAAGCCAAATCCCCTCCCCCTTGACGGAGGAGGGACAGGACGGGGGATGAAGCTAGTCGCTTACCTTCCCGCTCGTCTGGTTGTCGGCGCTGCCGGCGGGATCGGCGCTGGCGCTGGCGCTGGCGCTGCCTTCCACGGAGCCGCCAGCGCTGCCGGCAGTCGCTCCGACGGCGCTGTCGCTGCTGATGCTGCCGTTCGCGCGTGCGTGACGCATGCACTCGTTACGAGCGGATTCGACGCTGAGCGCGCTGCAGTCGGACAGCGAGATTTGGGCCTCGGCGGCCGTGGACGACTGCGCTTTGGCGCCATGCTTCGCGCCGCCACCCCGCGCAAAGGCGGAGCTGGAAAGCGCCAGAGCGACCGCGGCGGTAATGCAGAGTGCTTTGTTCATGCGGGACCTCCTGGGGATTGTGCAACGCTCCAGTGCCGCAATTCGCGTGCCGGTTTCCGGCATCCTGCCCGCTTCCCGCGCGGCGGCGCGGACCGGATCAGGCTTTCTTTTTTCGGTCCAGGAAAGCCTGCATGAGCCGCCGCGGCTCGTCCGTCCGCCGCGCTTCCACGCAGGCGCGGATGCCCGCCTGGATCGCGCCTTCGAGCGGCAGGCGCTCCCAGTCGCGCAGGAGCTTCTTCTGAAGCCGCACCGCGCGCGGCCCACTCACGAGTATCGATTCGATCCACTTCCCGACCGCGGCATCGAGCTCCGCGGCGGTCACGAGCTTCTGCAGGAAGCCGCAGCGGTGCGCTTCGGCGGCGTCGATGACGTCGCCCGTCAGCACGAGCTCCGCCGCCTTGCCCCATCCGACCAGCGACGGCAGCAGCACGGCTTCCATGCCGGACGGGATGCCGACCCGCACTTCGGGCATGCCGAACTTCGAACGATCCGATGCAACGCGCATGTCGCAGGCGGCGGCGAGCTCCATGCCGAAGCCGAGGCAATAGCCGTCGATGCGCCCGATGACCGGCACGGGACAGCGGCGCACCGCGTCGCACGCGACGTGCGTGAGCGTGTGCTCCTCCTCCGCCTGCTCGGGCGTGAGGTCCTTCATCTCCGCGATGTCGGCGCCCGCGATGAAGGCCTTGTCGCCCGCGCCGGTGAGCACCACCGCGCGCAACGCGTCATCGTCGGCAAGCTGCTGAAAGGTCGCGGCGAGCGCGCGTTTGCCCGGCATGCCTACCGCGTTTCGCTTCGCGGGATTGTTGGCGACGACGTGAGCGACACGGCCGGCTTCACCGCGGTCGTCGATGCGCAGCAGTACGAGGTCATGTGGAGCGTTCATGTGTGCAGGTGTGCTGTGTTATGTTCCAGCATCATGTCATATGTCACGACTCCCGACGGCGTTCGTCTCTATTTCGAAGAAGCCGGCGCCGGCACGCCGGTCGTGTTCGTGCACGAGTTTTCCGGCGATCTGAGAAGCTGGGAAGCGCAGATCCAGCACTTCAGCCGGCGCTACCGCTGCATCGCGTTCAACGCGCGCGGCTATCCGCCGTCCGACGTGCCCGAGCGCGTCTCGAGCTATTCGACGCGCAACGCGGTGGACGATATCGCCGCCGTGATGCGCCATCTGAAGATCGGCAAAGCGCACGTCGTCGGCTGCTCGATGGGCTCGCAGTCCACGCTGCACTTCGGTCTCACTTACCCGCGCATGGCGATCTCGCTCACGTGCATCGGCGCGGGCAGCGGATCGAACTACGCGACCCGCGCGGAGCAGAAGCGCGCGGCGATGGAAAACGCGCGCCGTTACGAGGAGGACGGCCTCGAGGCCATCCTCGCGCGGCTGCGCAAGGCGCCGAATCGCGTCCGGCTCAAGCACAAGAACCCGCGCGCGTGGGACGAATTCGGCAAGCGTTTTGTGGAGCACTCCGCACGCGGCAGCGCGAACGTGCAGCGCGGCATCCAGGCGGTGCGCCCGCCGATCTCCACGCTCGGCGCGAAGCTGCGCGCGCTCAAGGTGCCGACGCACATGGTCGTCGGCGATGAAGACACCGGCGCGATCGAGCCCAGCCTTTTCGTGAAGCGCACGTGTGCGGTGGCGAGGCTCAGCGTGATCCCCGCGACCGGGCACCTCGTAAATCTCGAGGAGCCGGAGATCTTCAACCGGCTCACCGAGATGTTTTTTGCCGACGTCGAAAACGGCACTGGATCCCGGCCTGCGCCGGGATGACGGCGTTAAGTCGTCATTCCCGCGAAGGCGGGAATCGAGAACCGCCGTCCTACTCCACCTTGGCCCCGGACGCTTTCACCACCTTCGCCCACTTGTCGATCTCGGCGCGGATGTAGGCCGAGAACTCTTCCGGGGTGCTGCCGACGACGATCGAGCCCTGGCGCGTCATCTGCTCGTTCACGTCCGGCAGCCGCATGATCTTCACGATCTCGGCATTTAGCCGCGACACGATCGCCGCGGGCGTGCCGGCGGGAACCAGCACGCCGTACCACTGCGCGGACTCGAAACCGGGAAGCGCCGCTTCGGACACCGTCGGCAGGTTCGGCAGCGACGGCATGCGCGTCACGCTCGTGATCGCGAGCGCGCGTAAGCGCCCGCTCTGCACGTGCGGCAGCACCGGCAGCGCCGGCGCCAGCGCCAGCGTGACTTCACCCGCCATCAGCGCCACCATCGCCGGGCTCGTACCGTTGTACGGCACGTGCACGATCTGCACCTTCGCCATCGTTTTGAAGAGTTCCGCGGCGAGATGCGGCGTCGTGCCACTGCCGGCGGACGCGTAATTGAGCTGGCCCGGCCGGGCGCGTGCGAGCGCGATGAGATCCTTCACCGACGCCACCGGAAGCGACGGATGCACGACGACGATGTTCGGCGACTTCGCGAGCAGCGCAATCGGGGTGAGGTCCTTGACCGGATCGAAGTTGAGCCTGCTGTAGAGGCTCACGTTGATCGTGAGCGCCGCCGCACCGAGCAGCAGGGTGTACCCGTCCGGCGGCGCTTTCGCCCCGGCCTCCGATCCGATGTTGCCGCCGGCGCCGCCGCGGTTATCGATGATGATCTGCTGGCCGAGCGCAGCGCCGAGCCGCGGTGCGACGATGCGTGCCATGACGTCCGCGCCGCCGCCGGGCGCGTACGGCACGATGAATCGCACCGGTTTCGTCGGATAGGTCTGCGCCGACACCGCGCAGGAATAGACCAGCAGCAAAGTGGCGATCGCAATTCGCATCTTTCCTTCGTTCACCCTGCGCTCTCCCCGTCATTTGCGGCGCGAGTGGCAGTCAGTCTCGCCACGCTTTCCTCGAGCACGCGCTCGGCGATCCCGTTCAGCACTTCGTCCGGAACGAACTCCGGATTGCCTTCGACGAGGATCATGATCGATGCCGGCACGTTCTGCGCCTGCATGATGACGCCGGCGAGGCGCTCGAACTGCTCGGTCACGACGATGACCGTCGGCAAGCCTTTGCGCACGAGCTGCGTGGCGTCGTGGACACTCCACGACGTGCACGAGCCTCAGTTGGCGAGCCCCACGATCGCCGCGTCGAACTCCTGCGCGACGCGGTTCAGGAGCCCGCCCGGCGGCTCGGTGTTGCGCGGCACGTCGTAGTAGCACACTTCGGCTACGCCATAGCGCTCGCGCAGCGGCGCACGCACGCGCTCGCCGATCCGGCGCATGCTGAGCCAGCCGTTGTTGAGAAAAGCGATGCGCGCGCCGCGCAGGCTTTCCACGCGCGGCACAGCGACATGCTTCGGGGGCTGCGGATTGCGCGGATCGAGAAATTGCATGATCACTCTATGGGTTTGATGATGACTTTATCGGGATGCGTGAAGCTGGGGATGTACGTGAGGTGATACGGCTCGGCGCCGCCCGCCACCACGATCACGATGTTGGCTGCGTCCCTGCACACCTGCAGCATGCGGTCGCGTTCCCAGTTCTCATAGACCGGATGCGCGACCTGCCGGTCGGAGCTGACGTGCGAGAGCGGAATCGGCGTCAGCTTGAAGAGCGCCTCTTTGATGCGCCGCTTGTCCCAGCCCGCCGCCGAAAAAATCCGCGCGTGGCCGGGCGTGATCACCACCACCGGCGTGCCGACACCGCGGAGATACCCGTTGTTGCCGTAGCAGCGCATGCCGTCGGCGGTCATGTGCACGATGCCTTCCGGCGTCGTGAAAGAGGCGTACAGGTTCTGCGTGCCCTGGCCGCCGAACACGGTCACCGTGCTCTGCTTCGCGTCGAAGCCCATCTCGACGTGGAACGGCTCCCACGGGCTCTCCTCCTCGAGTTCGCCGAAGCAGAACGCAAAGCGGCCGGGATAACCGTGGATCGACTTCGATACCTCACCCGGCGGGCACGCCCCGATGTTGAGCAGCGCAAGCTTGAGCGCGCGTCCGATCGTCGCGTTCGCGCGAAAGCCGGGACCCATGCAGCCGCGGCCGCACGCGATGCCGATCTCGTTGCGGATGGGGCCGTTGACGAGCAGCACCGGCGCGACAGGATTGGTCGTGGTCTGGATGCCGAGCAGGTCGAACGCGGGATCGGCGACGGCCCGCACCGCTGCGATCACGACCGGGAAGTACTCCGGCAGGCAGCCCGCCATGACGGCGTTGATCGCGAGCTTCTCCACCGTGGCGGCGCCGTTCTCGGGCGGAATGGTCGCGATGACTGCGTCGGCCGGCAGTCGAACGTAGTCGATCATCTCCTGCACGTTGCGCTCCGTCGGCGGGATGACGGGGAGACCGTCGGTGATCCCGAGCGCAACCATGTGTGTGAAGAGCGCCGCGGCGTCGTCGGGTCCTTCGAGACGATTCGATTGCAACATGCCGGACGATTATGGCACTGGATTCCCGCCCTCGCGGGAATGACGACGGCTCAGCGCCGGTCGGCGTCCCGAAGCTGCCGGTCGAGCTCGCGCGCGAGATTGTCGAGCTGGTTACCGAGCGCGCGGCGTTCGTCGGGCGAAAGCTGTCCGTCGTTCATGAAGCGCCGCTCTTCGCGCGGAATGTCGTCTCCGTTCGCGTGGCGGACAAGATGTCCGCGGTACGGCGGTTGCACGCGTGAGACGCATGATATCGCTACGCGTCCTCGTCCTCTGCAGCGCCAGCGTGCTGGCCGCGTGCGGCTCGCAGGCGCAGGAGCAGGAGCAGCGCAAACCCGCATCATCCGGCCAGGCGGCGAAGCCCGCCCCGCCCGACTACGGTCCGACGAAAAAGAGCCCTCCGCCCAAGCCGCTCAGCGCGGACGCGGAGGCGCCGACGGGCGAGCCCAAAGACAAAGACGAGGAGAAGGAGAAGCGCGGCAACACGCCACCGGGGCTCGACCGCTCGGGTGCGGCGCCCGCCGAAGGCACGATCGTCGATCCCGCGGGAGTTACTCGGAAGTAGGTTGCGAGCCGCTGCCGTTCAAGCGCGCGGCAAGGTTCTCGGCGAACTCGGCCGACATGCGCTTGATGACGATTTTCGCGCCGGCTTCGACGATGCCGGCCAACTTGCCGGAAATCTCGTTCTCACCCTTCACCAGCACGGTCGACCCGGGCGGCTCCTGCTGCTCCACCACCTGAAAGCCCATGCTCGCGCGAAACCGCGTCCCGCCCTGATTGTCCTTGCCGCGCGCGGTGACGCGGCCGCTCATCGCGGCTTCATCCAGGTCGAGCTCGATGCGCGCCTTGAAGGTCACGCGCGCGGGGCCGAACTTCACCGTGAGACTGCCGTCGAAGGTGCCGTCCTCGTGCTCTTCGCCCAGGGCGGCCCCGGGGACGCATCCCACCACGTCGTGCGGATCCGAGAGGAGGTCCCATACCACGCGCGGCGCCGCGGACGGCACTTCTATGCGTTCGTTGATTTCGATCATGTCCCGATGATAGCGTGAGTCGGCGGCCATATGACGCAGCGAAGCGAAGCAAAGGAGCGCGCGATGAAGGTCCTGGTGATACACGGGGCGGGCATGAACATGCGGGGCAAGGTGCAGGTGGAGGTGTTCGGACCGATGACCCTGCCGCAGTACGACGAGCACATCCGCAAATACGCCGCCGAGCTCGGCGTGGAGATCGAGACCTTCCACTCCAACATCGAGGGCGAGGTGATCAACCGGATCTACGACGCGCACGAAGCCGGGTTCGACGGCGCGATCATCAATCCGGCCGGTTACACGACGGGACATCCCGCGCTCGGCGCCGCGATCGCGCAGGTGAAGTTCCCGACGATCGAGGTCCACGTGTCCAATCCGGCGAAGCGCGGCGCGACGTCCGACATCGCGCGCGTGACGCGCGGAAGCATCGCCGGCTTCGGGGTGTTCGGTTATTACCTGGCGCTGAAGGCGCTGAAGGACGGTTAGATGCCGTCGATCTGGCGCTCGGCCTCGAACCAGTCCTCCCAATCCTTTCCGGCCTCGAATCCGCGGCGCTGCGCCCGGTAATACGCGGCATCGGAGATGCGGCGATGCCTTTCCTCCGAGTCGCTTTTTACAGTGCGTGCCTCGCCTGCGGGCGGAACCGGCACGTCCGGCGGCGCCGGCTTGACGGCGCGGGTGCGGCTACGCTGTGCCATCGTTGCCTCCGGCTGTTGTGCGCGGGCGTTTGTGCAAACGTCATTCCCGTGGATCGGCCGCCGGCTGCGTCGCTGTCGCGAGTGCCGGCTCCAACCCGATGCGCACGTTCGCGGCGGCGCCGGCGTAGCTTTGCGCCCACCAGCGTTCGAACGTCGCGAGGTTCCCGCCGGCCTCGACAAACGCTTTACGCGCGCGCGTCTGGACAGCCCGCTCCATTGCGGCGGCGGCGCGCTCCCGCGCCCCATCGGCGACCTGTCGCGCGGCGGCGGCGCGGCGCATGAGCTCTTCCTGAATCGCCCGCTCTTCCTCGACACGCGCGTGAAGGCTCTGCGAGTCGGCAACGTGCAGCAGCGTGCGCAGCCGCGCGGCGAGCGCGGGCGCGCCGACCGAGAAGTGTAAGAAGACGTTGGCCCCCGCTCTCAGTGCGCGCCGTTTCTGCTCGTCGCGCTCGGCGGCAGTGAAGAAACAGATCGGCGCGTGGGGCTCGGTCTGCCGGATCTGGCGGCAGAGCGCGACACCGGACCAGTCCGGCAGCCAGTAATCGAGCACGTAGCCATCGAAGGCGGCGGCATTGTGTTCCCGGATCGCATCGAGCGCGCACGAGACCATGACGAGGTCGTATTTGACGAGGGCGAGCTCGAGTGCGGGGCGCACATCCTCGTTGGGCTGGACGCACAGGATCGTGCGCTTGGCGATCGGCGCAATTGCGGCGCTGTCGCGGTTTTTCAGCAGGGGGTGACGATGTAAGGCGGTCATATGCCGCATAGTGCAAGCCAAAAGCCGTTACGTCCGTACGGCACCGTACCTGCAGCGGCACAGGCGTTGCAATTTTGCCGGCGTAAGCCGGCGAGCGAACATGCGCGAAGCCTCATCCATACACGTGCGCGGCCGCAATCGGCTGCTCGAGCTGTTGCCGGGAGCAGAGCGCGAGCGCCTGGTGGCGGCGACGGAGCGCATAACCACGAAATTCGGCGATCTCGTGTTCGAGCGCAACGAGCCGATCGTCGTCGTTCATTTTCCGCTCTGCGCAGTCGTTTCGGTCGCGGTCGTCATGGAGGACGGCGCCGTCGCGGAAGCGGGAACCGTGGGCAACGAAGGCGTGACCGGGCTGCCGCTTCTTTTCGGCGGCCAGCGCAGTCCGAACCGCGCGTTCTACCAGGTACCGGGGGAGGCGCTGCGCATGCCGGCGCGGATGTTCGTGGACGAGCTCGCGAAGCACGGCGCCTTGCGCGAGGTCGTGCAGCGCTACGCACAGGCTTATCTCACCCAGGTATCGCAGGCGACCGCCTGCAACCGGCTGCACGCCGTCGAGCAGCGGCTGTGCCGCTGGATCCTGATGTCGCACGACAGAGTCGGCGCCGAGGCGCTGCCCCTCACGCAGGAAATGATCGCGCAGATGCTCGGGGTGCGACGCGCGAGCGTGAGCGTCGTTGCGGGGCGGCTGCAGAAAGCGGGCTTGATCCGCTACAACCGGGGTGTGATCACCGTGCTGAACCGCACGGGGCTCGAGTCCTGCACCTGCGAGTGCTATCGCGTGGTGCGCACGGAGCTGGAGCGGCTGCTCGGCTAGCTGATTCCGCCGCTCAGGGCCTGACGTACCAAGACGAACAACACGACGCCGAGGCCGAGCGCCGCGAGCAGCGCCTGCACGAGCGTGTCGGCCCAGTCATCGTCCGACGCGTCGCGGGCGGGAAGCTCGAGCATCGGTGCAGATCGCAGCGGCTGTGTCGCCGCGGTGCGGTCCACCGTTGCCGGCCCGGTCTCGTAGAGGCTCGCCACCTGTAGCGCATGCTCGATCGTCGGCACCGCGCTGCCCTGGTGCGGCTCGGGCCGCGACGCCGACGCGATGCGCGGCGCGCTGTCTTGCGCGTACGAGGCCGTCACCAGCAATCCGCGGCGCGGCTCGAATGGCAGGGTCGCTGTGTCGACGTAGAACTTCACCGGCAACGACACGTGTCCCACGCGTCCGTCCGCCATGATCTCCGGACGGGTGACTGCGAAATGCAGATGCGGCCCCGACGAGTAGCCGGTATTCCCGGAATAGCCGATGACGGTACCGGCCGTGACGCGCTGACCGGCCTTGACGAGCGGATCTCGCTTCGCAAGATGCCCGTACTGGCCCACGGTGCCGTCCTCGTGCAGGATCGCGATGCCGTTCGCCTTGTCGCGCAGGTCGGTCGAAAGGCCGCCGGATTCGTAGCGCAGCGTCACGTCGATCACCGTGCCGCCGCGCGCCGCGACGATCGGCGTGCCTTCCGGCGTGGCGAAATCGACGGCGTGCTCGCTCTGGTGTCCGACGTGCGTCGTCAGCGAGTCGCCGTACGCCTGCGTGATGCGGAAAGCGGCGCCCTCGGCATACGGCAGGCGATAAGCGGTCTCCGATGCGTGTATCGCGCGGAAATCGCCGAACTGGATGCTCTCGGTGTAATTGAAGCGCGCGGCCTTGCTGCGGTCTTCGGCGAACAGCTTCGCGATCGCCGTGGCGGTATGCGCCTTCAGCGCCCGCGTCACCGGCCACTTCACGTCCGATCCGACGTTTTCGCCGCCGACGGTGAGATGCAGCGTGATCGTCGCCGGTCCCTCGTTGTGCGCGATCAGCTCGTAGAAGCGGCCGTTCTTGACGGTCTCGAGGCGGTACGGGTAATCGCGCAGCCCCGCTTCGGCAGACGATGCGACGAGCACGAACGCGCACACGAGCAGCAGGAAGATGCTGCCGGCGATGGCGCGTATGAGGGTGTCTGAGCGCACGGCACGGCATGGTGCCATATCCCCGGATGGCTGCCATGTGACTTCCGTCTCGGCGCATCGTCATTCCCGCGCAGGCGGCAATCCAGAACATCCCGGCGTCATTCCCGCGAAGGCGGAATCCAGAACGTCACTGCAGGTTGATCCACCGCGCCACCGCAGGCTCCGCCGCCGCCCAGCGCCAGCGGCCGCCGTCCTCGCATGCCGTCGTCGTGAACCACTCCGCGTTGCCGTCGTTGTCAAGGACCGAGAACGCGATTTCCTTGCAGGCGGCGAGTGGTGTCTCGATGAGGCGGATCACGCTCACTTCTCCCTGGTGATCGCCGACGAATCGCTGGTCGACGGCCCACGCACGCGTCTCGCCCACCTCCATGTCGGCGACGAGCGCGGCAATCGCTTCCTGCTCGTTGCGCTGACGGGCCTTCGCGACACGCTTCATGCCCTCGTTCGCCGCGGCGCGCACGGCGACCCCGACGCCGACGCCGACCGCCGGGTTCGCCGTCGCGGCACCGCTCAGAATACCGGCGCCGGCGCCGGCGAGATCGGCCACCGATTCGCAGCCGGCGAGTGTCGCCACGAGCAGGAGCACTACACACAGACGCGAACCGTTTCCTCGCCCGGCGACAATCACTGCAGTCCGCCCCAACGCTGCGTCGAAGGCTCCGCGGAAGCCCAGCGCCAGCGTGCACCATCGCGGCAGAGCATCGCGACGTAGAACGCGCTGCGCGGCGTTCCTTCCTCGTCCGCATCATCCACGGAGAAAACCACTTCCTTGCATTCGAGCAGCGTCGTGCTCACGAGCCGGCTTACGGTGACGCGCCCCTGCTCGCCGCGCTCGAGCGGCGCGCGATGCTCCGTCTGCCATGTCGCGACTTGTCCGACGTCGAGCGGCCCCGCGGCGTCCGCGATGCGCTCCTGCGAGGCGCGGTGCACTTCGCGCTGCCAGTAATGCACGCCCGCGCGCGCGCCGGCCTGTGCGCCCAGACCGATGCCGGCGGCGACACCCGGGTTCTGCGTGACCGCGCCGGCGATGGCGGCACCGGCGATGCCGGCGAGCTCGCCTGCGCCCGTGTTCACGACGGTGCTGCAGCCGCCCGCGCCGAGCGCGAGCGCGACGGCGATGGCAACGCGCGTCGCGTACTGGAACATCGCGGTGCTTCCGCGGCTGCTAGAGGCGCGGCGCCGGAAGCGTTGCGTGCGTGGAGGCGAGCGGCGCGGGCTGCACCGCTGTGTGGTGCCGCGGCAGCGACTGGATCGGCACCATGATGAGCCAGATCAGCGCCGCGAGGATGCCGGTGGCGAGAATCATCACCAGCACTGCAAGGAGCGCCGAGCCCATGCCGGGCTCGTTCGGACCTGCTTCTTCGTCGATCGTGGTTGTTCTGTCGTCCGCTGCCATGATGTCATCCTAAACGGTGAAGCCGTGGGAACACAACCGCGGCCCGCGCGCCGTGCATTTTCCATACCCGAGGCGGACGCGGTAGCATCGACGCTCTTTCGGAGGACCGGCTATGAAGTACGGCAGATTCGAGCAGCGGGGGCGTGTATTTTTTGGAAGTGTCGAAGGCGATAGCGTGAACGAGCTCGACGGCTCGATCTTCGATGGCGCCAAGCCTGGCGGAAAGCGGCACGCGCTGTCGGATCTGAAGATCCTCGCGCCGTGCATGCCGCAGAATTTCTATTGCGCGGGACTGAACTACCAGGCGCACCTCGACTGGGCGAATGCGCGCAAGGGCACGAACGCGAAGCCGCCGTCGAAAGCGGACGTCGGCTACCGCTCGCCCAATGCAATCATCGCGACCGACGAGACGATCGTGATTCCCGCGGACTCGAAAGGGCCCGTGCAGTACGAAGGCGAGCTCGTCGCGATCATCGGCAGGAAAGCGAAGAATCTGTCCGAGCAGGACGCGCTCTCGTGCGTCCTCGGCTACACGCTCGGCAACGACGTGAGCGAACGCGGGTGGCAGGCCGCCGACCGCACCCTGTGGCGCGCGAAGAACTGCGACACCTTCAAGCCGATGGGACCGTTCATCGTGCCGGGGCTCGACCCGATGAACCTCACGATCGCGGTGAAGGTGAACGGCAAGATCGTGTCCGAGTATTCCACGAGCAACATGCTCTTCTCCGCGCAGCACTACATTGCGGAGATCACGAAATACATGACGCTATGGCCCGGCGACGTCCTGTGGCTGGGCACCGACAACGCGACCGTTCCCGATCTCGAGGACGGCGACGTGTGCGAGATCATCCAGGAAGATATCGGCATCCTGCGCAACCCGATAACCCGCGCCTCGGCATGAGCGCGCACGGCGTGCTGGAAGGCTTGCGCGTGCCGGTGATCGGCGCGCCGATGTTTCTCGTGTCGGGGCCGGACCTCGTCATCGAGCAATGCAAGGCCGGCATCGTCGGCAGCTTCCCGGCGCTCAACGCACGCCCGCAGGAGGTGCTCGACACGTGGCTTACGCAGATCGAAACGGCGCTGGAGGCGCATCGGCGCGAGAACCCCTCGGGTATCGTCGCGCCGTACGCGGTCAATCTGATCGTCAATCAGGCGAACAAGCGGCTCGATCAGGATTTCGAGGTCTGCGCGCGCCACAAGGTGCCGATCGTCATCACCTCGCTCAGCGCGCCGACTCAAATCGCGAAGCGCGTCCACGAATACGGCGGCACCGTGTTCCACGATGTCGTCAAGGTCCGCCATGCCGAGAAAGCGCTGGAGGCCGGCGTGGACGGCATCATCCTCGTATGCGCCGGTGCGGGCGGACATGCGGGCCGGCTGAGCCCGTTCGCACTGGTGAACGAGATCCGCCGGTTTTTCGACGGCGCGCTCATCCTCGCCGGCGCGATCACGAACGGCTCGGGTGTGCTCGCCGCGAGAGCGATGGGCTGCGATGCCGCGTACATCGGGACCCGCTTCATCGCATCTAAGGAATCGCTGGCCGTCGATCGCTACAAGCAGATGCTCGTCGAATCGAACGCCGAGGACATCGTGTACACCCCGTTTTTCAGCGGCGTGCACGGGAGCTATCTCAAGCCGAGCATCCGCGCGGCGGGACTGGACCCGGACAACCTTCCGGTGCCCACGGGCGAGAAGGTCAAGTACACCTCGCGCGACGAACGCCCGAAAACCTGGAAAGACATCTGGGGCGCGGGACAGGGCGTGGGCAACATCGAATCGATCGTCCCGGCGGGCGAGCTGGTGGACCGCATCGCCCGGGAATACGAGAGCGCGAAGGCGAGGCTCTGCCGGCTGTAAAATCCCTCGGCAAAGGACGTCATTCCCGCGCAGGCGGGAAATCCAGCGCGATCTTCTGGGTACCCGCCTTCGCGGGTACGACGGGTGAAAGTCATGAGCGAAACGTTTACCGACGCACTCGAAGCCCGCACGCAGGACGTGCTCGACCGCTGCACGGGCTGCGGTAAGTGCTACGAAGTCTGTCCGATGCCGGCGCCGGCCGGCATCGCCGGCGCGAGCGCGCGAGACGTCGCGGCCGGCATCCTGCGGGTGATCCAGGGCGAACAGGGACCCGCGGACTCCGAACGGTGGGCGCAGGTCTGCTCCGGCAGCGGGCACTGCATTCCCGCCTGCCCCGAGAGCGTCAATCCGCGCTTCATGCTCGCGCTCGCGCGCGTGGCCATGCAGCGGCGGGCGCCGGCAGCGGAGCAGAGCGAGAAAGGCCGCGCGGCCTTCGCGAAGATGGGCCGGGGCGTGCGCGTCATTCCGCGGCTCCAGCTTTCGAGCGACGTGTTGAGACGGCTGCGCAGCGAAAAACCCGCGAACGGCAGGCCGGACGTGATCTTCTACACCGGCTGCAACGTGCTCAAGACGCCGCACATCGTGCTGCTCGCGCTCGACATCCTCGATGCGATCGGCGCGTCGTATCAGGTGATGGGCGGCCCCGGCGACTGCTGCGGCGTGCTGCAGTGGCGCACCGGCGATCTCGACGCGTCCGGCAAGATCGCGTATCGCACCACCGACAGTTTCGCGGCCACGGGCGCAAGGCAGGTGCTGGCGTGGTGTCCGACGTGCACGATACAGCTCGGGGAGAACGTGCTTCCGGGCCGGGTTTCACCCCCATCCCAACCTTCCCCGGTCAAGGGGAAAGGCGGGTTCGAGCTCGACCCGTTCGTGGTGTTCGTGGCGAAGAACCTCGAGCGGCTCAGGCCACATCTGAAACATCGCGTCGACAAACGCGTCGGGCTGCACGAGCATCCGGGCGTCGCCGGTGTCTGCGACTCTGCGATCGAGATCATCAAGGCGATTCCGGGCGTCGAGTACGTCGAGCTCGAGCAGACGAAAGTCGGCTACATGTGCAACACGCTGCAGCCGTTGCCGGAATACAAGCGCGGCGTGCACCAGCAGATCCTCGACTCGGCCGCGCGGGCGGGCGTGGACACGCTCGCCGGCGTCTATCACGCGTGCCACCGCGAGCTCTGCAGCCACGAGCGCGACTGGCCGTTCGAAGTCGTGAATTTCCTCGAGCTCGTCGGCGAGAGCATGGGCGTGCGCCGTGAAGACCACTACAAGCGGCTGAAGAAGATGCAGGACGCCGACGCGATCCTCGCTGAGGTGATGGACCTCGTCGAGGAGCACGGACTCGCGCCCGATGAAGTGCGTGCCGTGATCGAAAAAGAGCTGCTCGCGGAGCAGCCGCTGCCGCTGCGCGGCTAAGGTTGGTGGGCCATTGGCCCACCCTACGGAACGGCGATGCGCAGGGTGCGCCAATGGCGCACCGGCTCATCACAAGATGACGATGAGCGCGGCGAGGAGCACGGCCGCCGCGATGCTCGCGCCGAAGATCATGCGATCGCGTGTTTCCCAGCGCGCGCTCGATCCCGGGATGATCCGCGGCGACGACTGATCGCGAACCAGCGTGCCGTAAACGGTCTCGGTATCGTTGGGACTCACCTGCTGCGTCTGCACGAGGTCGGTGAACTCGTCCGCGACGCCGGTGTGCACCGCCAGCCGCGCCGTCGCCGAGAACGAATCGAACTCCTTCGCCAACCGCAGCGTCTGCTCGGCTTCCGGCACGTGCGGCCGGTCGTCACCGTGGCGGGCTTCGGGATACGAGCCTGACAGCAGCGGCGTCGCGGCGTAGGGGTCGAGCCGCGGCACCGACGGCTTGAAGATGTCGAGCGTCGACAGCGGCGCCGGCGCATCCATTTTCTTGCGGCACTCCCGCAGGTCGGCTGCGAATTCGCGCGCGGTCTCGTAACGCTGGTCCGGAATCTTGGCGAGCGCTTTCGCCAGGATGAAGTCGAGCATCTCCGGAATGTTCGGATTGATCGTGCTCGGCGCCGGCGGCACCAGATTGACGATCTGGAAGAGAATCGCGTTCAAATCGGCGCCGGCGAAAGGCGGCGTGCCGGTCACCATCTCGTAGAGCACCACGCCCAGCGAGAAAAGGTCCGAGCGCTGCTCTGCGCGCTTGCGCAGCACCTGCTCCGGCGACATGTAGCGCGGTGAGCCGACGATCGGCGCATTGTCCTGCCCGCGCTCGACCGAGCGCATGCGCGCGATGCCGAAGTCGGCGATCTTCACCAGCCCGTCCTTCGTGACCATGATGTTGGCGGGCTTGATGTCGCGATGGATGACGCCGTGCTCGTGCGCGTAGGCAAGACCGTCGGCGACCTGCGCGGCGATGTCGAGCGCGTGCGCGACCGGAAGCGGCTCGCCCTTCGGCATGAGGCTGCCGAGCTCGTGGCCCTCGAGATACTCCATCGCAAGGTACGGCATGTTGCCGTTCTTCGCGACGTCGTAGACCGTGACGATGTTCTGGTGGTTTAGCCCGCCGACCGCTTTCGCTTCGTTGTAGAAGCGCGCCTCGTACTCCGCCATCTCCGGGTCGTCGGCGGAGATGCTGATCGTCTTGATCGCGACCGTCCGCTCGAGCATCGGATCCACGGCCTTGTAGACCGTGCCCATCGCGCCTTTCCCCAGCTCCGCTACGATCTCGTAGCGGCCGAGCTTGCGCACGTCGATCATGGCCGGCTCCGGGACGCCTGCGTTCAACGGCCCGCCTTGACCGACCGGAAAACGGGCCCCCACATCGGGTGGCCGGCTTCGGCGCGCTCGAGCTCGAAATTCGGATTGATGTCGAGCGCCGCCCTGAAATGCCCGCGGCACTGGCGCTCGCGCTTCGACACGCAATGGATGAACGCGAGGTACTTGTGCGCCGTCACCCGGTCGGCATCGCCCAGGCCCGCGCTCAGGGCGCTTTCGAAATCGCGCGAAGCCTGCGTGAGCCTGCCGTCCTCGTAGTTCTTGATCCCGGATTTGAGCTGAGTCTCCCCTTTACGCTCGAAGAGGCGGGAGACGTCTTTCAGCGGGCCCTGCGCGCAGCCGGCGAGGCCACCCGACGCGAGCACGGCGACCAGAAGACAGGTTGCTGTTCGCATGAGATCAGTCGAATTTGTGTTTGATCCGGACCCGTTCGCCGGGCCGGGCGTTGACCGTCATGACGTGCGGCTGCGAGCCGCTGTTCCTCAGCTCGACGCGGTGCCGACCGGGCGCGAGCTCGAGCTCCTGGAGCGGCGGGCTTACGCCGACCATCTTGCCGTCGACGTACACCTCGCCCCACGGCGCGACCGCGAAGCTGACCAGCGCAGGCGGTGCGGCGATCGCAACCGCCGTGCTCTCGGCGGCGCCGGTCTGGCGTGGCGGTGCTTCACGCACGACGATCTGCTCCCTGGGCGCGGACGTCTCGGCGGCTTTGGTCTTATCGGCGGCAGGCGCGCCCTTGGCCTCCGCCGGTTGCACGTCCACCGGCGGCGCCTTCTGTGGCTCCGGCGGGAGCCCTTTGATGGGTGGAAGCGGCACCGTCTCAACGGACGCAGGCGCGGGTTTCGCGCTGACTGCGGCCGATTGCACGGGCGGTTGCGTCATCTCATCCGAGCCGCGATAGGCGCGCGCCGCGAGTGCGACGGCGAGTATGCCGAACACCGCGAGCACGGTCGCGATGCGCGGCCGGCTGAACAGTCCGTTCAATGCGCCGGGGGCGCGCGCGCGCTGCGAGGCCGCGGCGTCGCCGTTGTACTGGACTGCGCCCGCTGCGCCTTCGTAGCGCCTGCGCGCGCCCGGAAACGCGCCGACGGCGTACACCTCGTGCTCGCGGATGTGCTTGTCGGTGCGCGCGCCCTCGTAGCTGAAGAGCTTGGAAGCTTCTTCGGAGAGCCGCGACACGATCTCGTAATAGGAGCGGGAGACGAGCACCTGGCCGGGCTTCGCGAACGTCATCACGCGCTGCGCGACGTTGATGCCGTCACCGATGATGTTCGGCTGCCCGTTGATGTCCTTGACGAGACGGACGGGCCCGAGATTGATGCCCATGCGCGTGGAAAGCTGCGGTTGCGAGCCGTCGTCGGCGAGTCGCGAGATCTCGTCACGCAACGCCGTGGCGACGAACAGCGCGTCCTCGGGATCGCCGATGAAGCTGATGGCGGCGCCGTCGCCGGTGTCGAGGATGATGCGATCGTTGAGCGCGACGCCGCGCAGCGCCTCGGAGAGCAGGCCGTTGAAGCGGTCCTTCAGGTAACTCTGCTCGACGACGGGCTTGCGCGAATACTCGACGATGTCGATGAACAGCACGCTGCAGATCAGGGTCCGATTCTGGAATTCCGGCATACCCGCTGGCATCGTCAGGAACAACCTTACACGTTGGCGGGATCATACCAACGAACGCGCGCACGGACCTGCGGATTTTGTCGCCGCGACTGCGACTTACGCGCGCCCCTCAAACAAAAAGGGCGCACCTGGCGCCCTTTCTGGCTTGAGGCCCGCCCGGCCTTCGATGCGCTGCGGGCGGCGTTTCTGCCGTAACCCGGTCAGGCCGTCTCGTCCTGCTCCTCGAGCTCCTCCACGGCGACGCCCATTTCTTCCATGAGCTCCATCTTGCGCTCTTTCATGCGCGCGCCGAGCGACTTCAAATCGACCTCGAGCTTCTTCACTTTCGGGAACATCTCTTTTTCTTCTTCCTTCACGTGGTGCTTCACGTATTCCATCAGCACCGTGAAATGCGCGTTGCGTTTTTCGTCGCTGCCGCTCATACCTTCGATCTTCTGGATGAGCTCGCGCACGCTGGTGTGCTCGACCTCCGCTTCATCGAGCACGTCGGCCAATTCTTCTTCGCTCGCGCCCTCGCGGATCGCCGGATAGAACAGCTCCGTCTCCAGCTTGTCGTGGATCTTCAGCTCGGTGCACGCGGTTGCGATGATGGGCTCGACCGCACCACCGCCTTCCTGTTCGAGCTTCTCGAATTCCTTGAACAGCATTTCGACTTCACGGTGATCCTGCTTGAGCAACTGGATCGCATCCTCTTTTTTCCTGCGCGTGGTCGCCATGATCGCTTTCCCTTTCGCTGAATGAGGCCAAGAACGGCGTGGGCTGCTGCAACCGCTATGCCGGGCGGCCGCCGCTGCGCGACGCCCTAAGAAATGAAAAACCGGGAGCAGCGGCTCCCGGTTTCTGCTGCTCGCGCTGTACAAGCCGCGGGGATCAAGGCAATTAGCGACCCTGCCCGCCCTGGCCGCCTTGCCCGCCCTGCCCGCCTTGGCCCTGATTGCGCTGGCCTTCGCCCTGGCCGACCTGGCTGCCTTGCTGCCCACCCTGCTGACCGCCTTGCTGACCACCTTTGTTGCCCTGCTGCTGGCCCTGCTGGTTCTTCTGGCCCTGCTGCCCGGATTGATTGCCCTGCTGGCCGCCCTGTTGCGAACCCTGTTGCCCTTGGCGGTCCTTCTCCTGGTTCTGGCTCTGCTGCTGGCCTTGCTGGCCCTGCTGGCCCTGCTGGCCCTGATTGCGACTTTGCTGGTTCATACGTCCTCCAAGGAAAGTGAACATGGTGGCGGCCACGAAGCCGCGGAGTGCATTGCTGCAACAAGCATGCCGCTCCACCGGCACGGCATGACGCTCGGCAGCGGGGGCGCAGGGTCGTGCGGGCATCAAACCGAATTGAAGTGCTCGTCGTCCTCGCGCAGGCAGGGACCCAGAACTGGATTCGCGCCTTCGCGGGAATGACGAGCTATTCGTCGAGCAAGCGGATCGCCATCGCCGCGATGTCGTCCGCCTGCGGCGCGCCCGCGGCGAAGTCGCGCACGCTCGCGATGACTTCCGACACGACGGCGCGCGCGGGCGCACCGGCGAGTGGCCTCAGGACGTCCTCCAGACGCTTGTCCGAATAGAACGAGCTCTCGCCGTCCATCGCCTCGGTCACGCCGTCGGTGTAGACGAAGATGCAGTCGCCGCGCGCGAGCTGGCGCGTCTCGGTGTGGTAGTCGAACGCGCCCTCGATGCCGAGCGGAATGCCGTGCGCGCCCTGCAGCCGCATCGCGCCGCCGCCGCTGATCACATATGGCGTGTTGTGGCCGGCGTTACAGTACGTGAGCACGCCGCTCTGCGGATCGAGGATGCCGAAGAACACGGTCACGAACATGTCCTGCCGGTTGTCCGCGCAGACGTCCTCGTTGATCTTGCGCACGATGCGGCCGGGCTCGACCGGCGTGCCGGTGGGCTCGCGGTAGAGCGTCGCCACCAGCCGGATCATCGTCTTGATGCGCGCCATGAAGAGCGCCGCCGGCGCGCCTTTGCCGGAGACATCGGCGACCACGAAGTAGAGCCGCCCGTCGTCGCTCCAGAAAAAGTCGTAGAGGTCGCCGCCGATCTCCCGGGCCGGCTCCAGTGTCGCGAACACCTCCAGCCGCGCGTGTGCGCCACCCGGCGACTGGAAATCGAGCGGCACCATCGAGAGCTGGATCTCGCGCGCCTGCCGCAGCTCGTTTTCGATCTGGTCGAGGTGGCGCACGATGTCGTCGCGCAGCCGCTTCTTCTCGAGGCTCGCGCCCACGCGCGTACGGAGCAGCGTCGGATTGAACGGCTTCGGCAGGTAGTCCTCGGCGCCGAGCTCGATGCAGCGGATCACGCTTTCGATCTCGTCGATCGCCGAGATCATGATGACCGGAATGTGCCGCAGACGCGTGTCTCCGCGCAGCCGCTCGAGCACGTCGTAGCCGGAGAGGCCCGGCATCATGATGTCGAGCAGAATCAGGTCCGGCGGATTCGCCGCCGCGAGCTCGAGCGCCTTCGCGCCGTTCGTTGCCGCCCGCACCTTGTACTGCTCGCCGAGCAACCCCGCGAGCAGCGAGATATTGGTCGGCGTGTCGTCGACGGCGAGGATCGTCTGCTGTTCGGCTGCGCTCACGTGTCCGCCTTCTCCGCGGTCAGCGCCGCGAGCGCCGCATCGAACTCGAAATTGTCCACGGCGCGCTTCACCTGCGCGTACAGCTTTGCGGGCAGCACGTCCCTCAGCTCGTGTCCGCGATCGGTCCAGAGTTGCTGGGCCGCGACGTCGCCTTCGCCGAGGAGCCTGCGGAAGTCATCGACCCAGGAAGGCAGCGTCACGCTCGAAAGATCCACGTCCGCGGACGTGCTGTCGATCGGCGGCGTCGTCATCGTGGTATCGATCTCGAGGTGATCGGCGAGGGCGGCCACGACCGGGCGCAACTCGCGGTCCACCGCGGTGACGGCCACGTCGGGGCCCTCGTTTTTCTTCAGCACCTGCTCGAGATCGGCCGCCGCGTCGGCGACTTTCGTCGCGCCGATGTTGGCCGCGACGCCCTTGAGGGAATGCGCGAGGCGCGTGGCTTCGTCGTGCCTGCCCTCACGCAGCATGAGCGTGAGCTCCTCGCGAAACGCGGCAAAGCCGATCACGAACTGGCGCAGCAGGCTCACGTACAGGTTTTCGTTGCCGCGCGTGCGCTTGAGCCCCGCCCTGGTGTCGAGACCTTCGACGGCCGGAACGCCCCCTCCCCCTTTGTCCAGCGGCACCGTCTTCAGCACCGGCTCGCGTCCCTTCTCCGCGGACTTCGGCTTCTCGCTCGGGGGCCGCTTGCAGAAACTCGCCACCACCCTGTACAGCTCGTCCGGATCGATCGGCTTGCCGATGTGTCCGCGCATGCCGAGCGCGAGGCAGCGCTCCTGCTCCTCCAGCATGACGTGCGCCGTCATCGCGACGATCGGCAGCGATGAGTAGCGCGGATTCGCGCGCAGGCGCTTGGTCGTCTCGTAACCGTCGAGCACCGGCATCTGCAGGTCCATCAGCACCAGCGAATAGTAATCAGGCTCGTGCACATCGAGCATCTCGATCGCCTGCTGGCCATGCTGCGCGAGATCGGCCTGCACGGACATGCCGCGCAGAAGCTCCATCACCAGTTGCTGGTTGATCGGATGGTCTTCCACCACGAGCAGCCGCATGTTTTCGAGCGATGGCGCCTGCTCCTCCTCGGTACCGCCTTCCGCTGCGATCTGCTCGCCATGGACTTCCGAAAGCACCTGCTGCAGCGCGACCGGCAGCACGGGTTTGGAGAGGAAGTGCGCGACCCCGAGCTCTTCGATCGAGCCGCGGAGGTCCTCGGTGTCGTAGGCCGAGATCACGATCAATTGCGGCGCGGCATCGCCCAGGCGCGTACGGATCGCCTGGATCAACTCGCCGCCGTCCATGCCGGGCATCACCCAGTCGATGAACGCGATCGCGAACGGCTCGCCTTTCCCCGCCGCGCGCTCGAGCGCGGCGAGGCCGCGCTGCCCGTCCGGGGCTTCGTCGACCTTGAAGCCGAGCGCCTGGAGCATCCCGGAGAGCACCATGCGCGCTTCCGGCAGATCGTCCACGACGAGCGCGCGGTCGCCGGCCGGCCCGGTCCACGTCGCGGGCGTGGGTACGGACGCTTTTCCGAGCCGGGCAGTGAACTGGAAGCACGAGCCTTTCCCCTGCTCGCTGCTCACGCTGATCTCGCCGCCCATCATTTCGACCAGCCTCTTCGAGATCGCGAGGCCGAGGCCGGTGCCGCCGTACTTGCGCGTCGTCGAGCCGTCGGCCTGGGTGAATTCCGCGAAGAGCCTCGATTGCTGCTCCTGCGTCATGCCGATGCCGGTATCGGTCACGCTGAAGCGCAGCACCACCTCCTGGCCGCGCGCCTCGACGAGCGAAGCGGAGAGCCGCACGTAACCGCGCTCGGTGAACTTCACGGCATTCGACAGGAGATTGATCAGGATCTGCCCCAGACGCAGCCCGTCACCCACGACGTGCGGCTCGCGCGCGAGCAGCGGATCGAGGTCGAGCAGCAGCTCGACCTCCTTCTCCAGCGCTTTCTGCCGCACGAGGAAGAGGCTATTCGCGATCGTCTGCTGCAGGTCGAACGGCACGAGCTCGAGATCGAGCTTGTCGGCCTCGATCTTGGAGAAATCCAGGATGTCGTTGATCACGCCGAGCAGCGCTTTCGCCGCCTCGTGGATCTTGCCGACGTAGTCCTTCTGCCGCGGATCGAGCTTGGTCTTGAGCGCGAGGTAGGCCATGCCGATGATCGCGTTCATCGGCGTGCGGATCTCGTGGCTCATGTTCGCGAGGAACATCGATTTCGCCTTTGTGGCGGATTCCGCCGCGGCACGCGCGTCCTCGAGCTCCTGCGAAGTCTTGATCCGGTCCTGGATATCCTGCTCGATCGCGATGGCCATGTTGTTGAATGCGCCCGCGACCGTCTTCAGCTCGGCGACGGCGTTGCCCGGCTCCACGCGCGCCGCGTAGTCGCCCGCCGCGATGCGATTGGCGCTCGCGGCGATACGACGGATCGGGCGCAGCACGGACATATTGATGAACAGCGACCCCGCGACCGTGAGCAGCAGCAGCACGACCATCGCCACGCTCGCGAGCACGATCGCGCGCCACAGGTCGTCCGTCGCCCGCTGAACCGTCGCTGCCGTGCGCGCATCGACCATGTCGGTGAGACCGTTCACGTCCGACATGAGGCCGGCCTGGAGCTTCTCGTACTCGGGACCGTAGAGCGTTTTCATGGCGAACTCGGGATGCGGGTCGCCGCTCGTCACGAATTCGTTCTTGGCCGGATCGTAGAGCCCCTGCATCGCTGCGAACGCGATCTGCTGGAGCTTGTGCTGCGTGTCGCTGGTGTCGATCGCCTTGTCGAGGGTGCGCAGCTCGGCCTCGGAGGCGCCGGCCTCCTTCAGCCGCTCGGTGATCGATTTGGCACCGCCGCCGTCTTCACCTTTGAGGTACTCACGCAACCCGCTGCCGCCCATCACGGTGCGATAGTCGGTGAGCGCGTAGTACTCCTGCAGATATCGTGTGTCGCCGGTCGCGGCGAACGCGCGCACCAGGCGGTTCATCGTCTGCGTGAGGCGCGAGAGCTCGGAAGTGAGCGCGAGCGTCGTCTTGCGCTGATCGAGCGCCTGGCTCACCTCCTGGAAAGACGCGGCGACGAACCAGAGGGCGGCGCCGATCGCCGCGAGGAACGTCATCGTCGCGACCGGAAACGCGATCGAGAAAAATTTCAATCTCATCCGTTGTTCTCCCCCTCGGATGGGGAGCATTCTATCCGGCGGGGATCACCGGCAGGAGGAGATACGACGCCCGTTCGCCGCCGCTGTGGATGGTGTTGTGGGCGCCCTGGTTGTAATCGGCGTGGTAATGGGTGAAGTGACCGGTGCCGGCGCCGTCGCGCGGCTGGATGTCTAGGCGGAGCTTGTGCCCCTTCCCGAACACCATCGAGGTCGGCCAGATTTCGACACGGCACTCGACGACCTCGCCGGGCTTGAGCCACTGGCGCTCGTCGTGTGCGTGATAAGGCCGGTAGCGCAGGGACTTCGCCTCGTCGAGCTTGCGGTGCGATGCGCGGAGCCACCCTTTCGTGACGCACGCTACCGGCTCGCCGCGCTGGCCCACTTCGCACACGTCCTTGCCGTCAGGACCGATATTCCGAACGGTGGCGAGGATATCCATGTCCTTCGAGGTGCTGGAGACCCACACGTTGAGCACGATCGGGCCCGTGATCTCGGTATCCTCGGGCATCGGCGCCGTTTCGAACGACACGCCGGTGCGGCCGCCGTGATAGTGCCGGCCGCCCGGTGACGCTTCGTACGTGACCTTCGCGCTCGCCGCCGGCGCTTCGCTCGACAGTCGGCCTTCGGCTTCGCCCATGGAGGGGGTTTCACGCTGCGGCTGGAGATAGAGCTTCGTCCATCGCGTGCGCGGTATCGGCCAATCGTCTTCGAAGCGGAATGCATACCGTTTCATCGAGCCGCCCGTCCTGATCTCGAGCTTCACGGGCGGCTCGTTCATGATTCCCGTGTCGTTGCCCTTCAACCAGTGGTCGAACCAGCGCAGCTGATCGGCGCGCGCTTCTTCGGCGTGGAAGGGGTGATAGTGCGAGCCGGTGTGGATGCGCAGCTTCTTGTTCTTCGACGCCGCGCACAAGTAGCCCTCGGTGTTGCCGCGCAGGTGCATCGCGAAACCGCCCCAGTTGCCGACGGAGTACACCGGCACGGTGATCTTGTCCCAGCGCGCGCTGCACGCGCGCCAGAACTCGCTGTCGAGGTTGTGGCGCATGTACTCCCACAGCAGGTTGTTGTTGAACGCGTCGGGATTGAAGCTCGACGCCTCGCCGAGCAGGTGATGCGCGGTCTGCATGTGGTGCCACTGCGTGAGAAAGCCCATCGCGAAGATGCCGCCGTGATACGCCTGGTCGCGATACTGATCGGCGCGGCCTTCCCAGGGCATGATCGCTTTGAGCGACGGCGGCTGCAGGCTCGCGACGCGCCACTGGAAATTCGCGTGATACGAGATGCCGAGCGCGCCGACGTTACCGTTGCACCAGCCGCGCTTCGCGATCCACTCGATGCAGTCGTAGGCATCGAGCGCCTCCTGATACGAGCTCGGCTCGGACTTGCCCGGCGACTTCCCCGAGCCGCGGCTGTCGACGCGCAGCAGCGCGTATCCGCGCGGACACCACCACAGCGGGTTCGGCGTCTCCCAGTTCATGTACTCGTTCTGCGGCTCCTCCAGATCCGGCGGCACGATCCACAGCTTGTCCTTCATGTACGGCCCGATCGTCATGATGACCGGGAAGCGCTCGGCGCCGCCGTCGGGCCGGAAGATGTCTGCATAGAGGAGCGTGCCGTCGCGCATCGGAATGCGCACGTCTTTTTCGACGACGAGCTTGTAGTCTTTCGGCTGCGAAAGTTTGCTGGTTATGTCGGCCATATGAGGTGACGGAGTGACGGAGTGACGGAGTGACGAAGTGACGCGGTGACGAAGTGACGCGGTGACGCGGTGACGCGGTGACGCGGTGACGCGGTGACGCGGTGACGCGGTGACGCGGTGACGCGGTGACGCGGTGACGCGGTTA
>DASPNJ010000071.1:0-37865 GCA_035626595.1 Burkholderiales bacterium | reverse complement strand
TCACTGCGTCACTGCGTCACTGCGTCACTGCGTCACTGCGTCACTGCGTCACTGCGTCACTGCGTCACTGCGTCACTGCGTCACTATTTCTTTCGTGACGCTTTGTGAGCCTTCCTTGCCGCCCCAGCCCGGTATGAACGCCGACTGCACGCCGGCTTTACCGCCGGCCGCGATCACCAGCAGGTCCTGCGGCTGCTGCACCAGCGGGTACTTGGTGCGCTCGTCTTCGGCCGTGACCGCGCCGGCGATCAGATTCAGACGCTTCAGTTCCGCCAGCGTGGATTGCGAGCGGTCGAACACGTAGCGCTGCACGTCTTCGCGCGCCCAGCCGGCTTTCCTGAAGATCTCCTGATGCTCGCCGGCGAAAACCATCGCGTACTGCGGCTGCCGCCCGCTGCCTGCCGAAATCTTCATCGTGCCGCACGCCGTGTCCAGAACACCTTCCGGCGTGGCGCTGAGGCGGTTGGAATACTGGTGCGGCGCGAGCGCGGCAAAGATCGTCACGGCGTTCTGGTCGGCGCGAAATCCGCGCGTCGTATGGAACGGCGGCCACGGGCTGTCGACTTCGTTCTCCGCGATGCAGAAGGTGTACTTGCCGGTGTGCCCGAGCGAGCTTCTGTCGAGCTCGCCGGGCAGCGTGCCGATCACGTTGCGCATGACGAGCCGGATCGCGCGTCCGATCGTCGCGTTCGCGCGCCAGCCGGGGCCGAACAGGTTGTCGCCGGAATTCAACCCGATCTCGCGCGCGATCGGCCCGTTCACGAGCATGAATACCGCCGATCCGCCCGTGCTCGTCGCGGGACCGTGGTAGCCGTACAGCGGATCGGCAAGCGCCGCGACGGTCGCGGCGATCACCGGCATGTACTCGGCCTTGCAGCCGGCCATCACCGCGTTGATCGCCACCTTCTCCGCCGTGACGGAGACCTGGCGGTTCTCGATGAACGCGAGCTGCCGGTCGGCTTCGAGACTGGCGGCGTTGAGCATCGCTTCGATGCGCTCGGCGGTCGGTGGGATCACCGGCAGCCCATCGGTCCAGCCGTTCGTATAGCAGAGCTCGATGGCCCCGCTGAGGTCATTCGCGGTGTGGCGGCGTGATTTGAGTTCCATGGATTTGCGTGTCTTTATGACCGGTCCATTCTAATGTGATCTTTTCCCCCGTTGTCCGCCACGCCCGCCGTTATTTCACGAGACCGAGCTCGCCGAGGAACGTGCGCATCTCGCCGTTCTCGCGCTCGAGAAACTTGCGCGCTTCGGCGCTCGTCAGGTTCTCGGCCTTCCACGCGTTCGCCTCGAGCTCCTTTTTCCATTCGTCTGTTTCGCGCAATCGGCGCAACGCGTCTTCCCAGTAGGCGACCTGCGCGTCACTCATGCCCTTGGGCCCGACGACGATGCGCCACTGGGTGACGACGGTGTCCAGCCCCTGCTCCTTATAGGTCGGCACGTCGGCGAGCGCGCCCGGCAGCCGGGACGGCGAGCTCACCGCGAGCACGCGGACCTGACCCTGCTTCGCCATCGAGCCTGCAAACGCGGCGCTGATCGGAACGACGTCGACGTGGCCGCCGAGGAGCGCCGTCGTGGCCGCGCCACCCGAAGGGAAGATCACCGTGCGCATCTTGCGCACGTCGATTCCGGACACCTTGAAGGCCGCCGCCGCACCCTGATGATTGCCGCCGCCGATGCTGGTCGCGATGCCGAACGCGAGCGCGGACGGATCTTTCTTCAGGCGCTCCATCAGCTCCTTTCCGGTTTTGAACTGAGAATCGGGCTTCACGACGATCGAGATGTATTCGCTGAACAGCAGTCCGACGATCGTGAACTCGCCATAGTGCGGCCCGCGTCCCTGGATGTTGTTGGTGAGGATCGTCTTGCTGCCGAGCACGAGATAGTGACCGTCGCCCGGATGCTGATTGAGATACGCGTACGCGATGGCACCGCCGCCGCCGGGCTTGTTTACGACGTTCACCGGGACACTGAGGAGCTTCTTGTCCTGCAACACCGTCGCCATGATGCGCAGAATGCGGTCGGAGCCACCGCCCGGCGCGTTCGTCGCGATGAGCTCCACGGCTTTCGAGGGCTTCCAGGCCGTGGCAGCGTGGGTGGAAGCGATGCAGAGCGCAGCGAGCGCCAGAGCGCCAGCGCGTACGACGTGCTTGGTCATTCGAGGCTCCTTCAGTTCGTCACCCCGGCGCAGGCCGAGGTCCAGTTCTGGTTTCCGGCCTTCGCCGCAATGACGGTGTTTGTCAGGTTTTGTAGCTCGGGTCCTGGCGATCGAGCATGCGCAGGTGCGCTTTCCACTCGATGCTGTGCTGTTTGTACGCGAGCGCGGCGAACTGCGCGGCTGTCTTGCGTGTCACTTCGCCGGGTGGCATCCGGAGCTTCGCCCCGCCGGCCATCGCGCCGACCTGCGACTGACACGCGCGCTCGAGGTAATACATGTAGTCGAATGCTTCCGCGACGGAGCCGCCGCACGTGATGAGCCCGTGGTTGCGCAGAATCATCGCGTTGTGCGGGCCGAGGTCGCGCACGAGCCGCGCCTGCTCGTCGAGATCGAGCGCGAGGCCTTCGTAATCGTGATACGCCATGCAATCGGTGAAGCGCATCGCGTGCTGCGAGAGCGGCAGCAGTCCCTGGTCCTGCGCGGAAACCGCGACGCCCGCGGCGGTGTGCGTGTGCATCACGCAGTGCACGTCCGGCCGCGCACGGTGAATCGCCCCGTGTATGACGTAGCCCGCGCGGTTGATGCCGCAGCCGGACGGATCGTCCACGACGTCGCCGTCCAGCGTGACCTTCACCAGCGTCGATGCGCTGATCTCGTCCCACGTGAGGCCGAACGCGTTGATGAGGAAGTGATGCTCGGGGCCGGGCACGCGCGCCGAAATGTGCGTGTAGATGAGATCGGTCATGCGGTAGTGCGCCGCCAGCCGGTAGCACGCGGCGAGATTGACGCGCGCCTCCCATTCTTGGGCGCTGACGCGCTCCCGGACCGACGGTGTGACGAGCTTGAGCGCTTCGGAAGTCATGAGGTGCTCCGTGACGGGGGACGCGAAAGCTTCCACTGACGCCGCGGCGCGGTCAAGGCGGCGCGCGGGAGTCCGTGGCATATACTCGTGCGGAAAAAGAGGGCAGATGGGGTGAGACACCCATGGGGGCGGTTCGGATGTTCGTTCGCCACGCTCGCTGCGTGCGTTTTGGCGTTCGTGCTGCTCGCTTCGTGCGGCCGCGACGAGGGTACGTCGTCCGCGCCCGGCTCGGGGCCGGACACCTCCGCGGCGCCTACCGGGATCGGCCGCGTTCATTCGATGGAAGGCGACGTGCGCATCTGGACCGCGGGACGCGAGCGGCGTGCACAGCCCGCGGCGATCCTCGAACAGGGCGACATCGTGAGAGTCGCGACCGATGCCTGGGCGCTGCTCGCGATGAACGACGGTGCGACGATCACGGTGCGTCCGGAAACCGAATTGCGGTTCGACATCTATCGCTACGATCCGGACGGCGAGCCGCAGCAGAATTCGGCGACGCTCGCGCTCGTGCGGGGTGCGCTGCGCTCGATCACGGGACTGATCGGCCAATCGAACCCTGCGGCCTACCAGGTCAGGACGCCGACGGCGACGATCGGGATTCGCGGGACCGACCACGAGCCTGCATACTATCCGCCGCCGCCGCCGGGCCAGAAAGCGGACCGCGAGCCCGGGACCTACGACAAGGTCAACGAAGGCGAGACGGTGATCCGGCGCGCGACGGGCGAGGTGCCGGTGCGGCGCGGGCAGACGGCCTTCGCACACCAGAACGTGCAGGAGCCGCCGCGGCTGCTGCCGAAGCCGCCGCCGTTTTACGAGCGGCACGCGCAGGTGGACCGGCGCGCGGTCGAGCGCCGCGTCGAGTTCCAGCGGCAGTTCGCGGAGCAGCATCAGCGCAGGCAGGAGCAGCGCCGGCAGCGGCAGGATGCGCAGAAGAAAGCCGACGAGGAGCGTCGTAAACAGCAGGACGATCGCAAGGAAAAGCAGAAGCAGCGCCAGGAGGACAGGCAGGACGCGCAGCAGAAACGCGAGGCCGAGCGCAAGGCGCAGCAGGATGCGCGCAAAACGGCCGACGACGATCGCGGGAAGCAGCGGGAGGCGAAGAAGGACGCACAGAAAGACGCACAGAAAGACGCGCAGAAAAAGCGTGAAGACGAGCGCAAGGACTCGCAGAAGAAGCGCGAAGCGGAAAGAAAGGACGCGCAGAAGAAGCGGGACGAGGAAAGAAACGGCGCGCAGAAGACCCGGGACGAGGAACGCAGGGCGCAACAGGAAGCGCGCAAGAAAGCGGCGGAGGAGCGCGCGGACGGCAGGAAAAAGCAGGACCCGGCGCGCGAGCAGTCACGGCAGCAACAGCCCAGTGAAAGGCAGCAGCGTTTTCAACAGCAGCAGGAGCAGCGCCAGCAACAGCAGGTCGAACGCCAGCGTCAGCAGCAGCTCGAACGTCAGCAGCAACAACAGCTTCGGCAGCAACAACAGCTACAGCGTCAGCAGCAGCAGATCGAACGCCAGCAGCAACGTCAGCAACAGCAGCGAGAGCGCGGGCGCGAGCCGCGCGAGCGCTGATTCAGGAGAACACAGTTGGCTCAGAAATTCACGATTCTTTACACCGACAGCCGGGCGCCCGAGCTCGATATCGAAGCAGCCGTCGGTTCCGGCGACGTCGAGCTGCTCAATCCGCGGCAGCGAAGCTTCGACGCGATTCCATTGAGCGATTGGGAACGCTGCGACGCGGTCATCACGGCGCGCATGCCCGTCGACGCCGCCGTCATCCCGCATCTGAAGCGCGCGCGCATCGTCGTGCGGCACGGCGTCGGCTTCGACGTGCTCGACCTGGAGGCGCTCGGGAAAGCGGGCATCCCCGCGTGCAACGTTCCGGATTACGGCACCACCGAAGTCGCCGACAGCGCGATCGCGATGATGCTCGCCTTCACGCGCGGCATCGCGAAGCTCGATGGGGCGCTGCGCGAGAACCTTCAGGGCAACTGGTCGCAGACGGCGAACACCACCGCGCGCAGGCTGCGCAAGATGTGTTTCGGCGTCGTCGGCTTCGGACGCATCGGTACTGCGGCGGCATTGCGTGCGAGCGCGTTCGGCATGGACGTCGCCTTCTACGATCCGAACCTGCCGAACGGCGCGGAGCTGCCCTTCGGCTTCACGCGCGCGTGGTCGCTCAACGAGCTGCTCGGCATGGCGGACGTCGTGTCGATCCACGCGCCGCTCACGCGCGAGACGCGGCGCCTGATCGACGCCTCTGCAGTCGGGGCGATGAAAAAGGACGCGATCGTCATCAACACCGCGCGCGGCGAAATCTGCGATACGACGGCGCTGCTCGACGGACTCAAGAGCGGCAAGCTCGCGTGCGTCGGCCTCGACGTGCTGCCGAAGGAACCGGCATCGACCGAGGATCCTTGGGTTGCGGCGTGGCAGGCGAACGAGCCATGGATTCGCGGGCGCGTGCTGCTGAATCCGCATTCCGCGTACTACAGTCCGGATTCGTTCGAGGACCTGCGGCGCAAGGCGATGGAGACGGCGTACTTCTATCTGCGCGACGGCAAGCTCGCCAACTGCGTCAACAGTGAGTACCTGACGAAGCCCCGCTAGCGGTGCGCTAGCAGCGCACCCTGCGAGCATTCGCGCAGCTACTTGAGCTTCATGCCCAGGATCATCTTCGCGACCCAGCTATCCGAGCTATCGGTGAAGCCGCGGCCGACGCCGACGTTCAGGCCGAGAGCGCCGGCATCGTAATTCCAGGCCGCGAAGAGGACATGACCGCGTTCCTCGCGCGGCAGAAAGCGCTTGATAGGGCCGAGTGAGCCGTAGTACTCGAGCCCGACCTGATGCCGCTCGTTCAGCTCGAACATCGCCATCGCCGCCGGCGCGAACTCCACCTCGCGCTGCGTACCTGAAAGCCGCAGCGAGAGCCCGGCGTTCACCGCGAAATGCCAATCGCCGATTCTGGCGCCGACGATCGGCGTCAGTTCGAGGCCCCAGAGTCCCTGGTCAGGCAGCGCGTGTGAATACGAGATCTTCGCGGCCGCGCCCCAGTAGGGCCCGCGCGCGTCGTTATGCGGCGCGACGTACTTCACCTCGGCGCGCGCGCCGTTGGCCTCGAGGTCTCCGGCGATCCGGGACGCCGGAAGCTGCAGCGCCACCTGCCAGTGGTGCGAGAAGCCATATGCGTATTCCGGCATCACGCGAATGATGCGATGCTCGCGATCGACGTCGTTCCTGCCGGGCCGTCCGACATTGGCGTGCAGCGCGAGCGCCTGCTCGCGCACACCGGCGATATCGTCGGTCTCGATCTCGATTTCGTGCGGAGCGGCGATTGCGCGCGCGCTCACGGCGAGCACGACGGCTGCGAGGCGCACTGCCTTTTTCATTTTTTCTCCCTGGGGCTTGGGAAGACTCCGCCATGCATGAACGGCCGTCAAGCAGCCGGATGGCATAATCATCGGCGAAACTTGGCAGGGTGCACCGATGGCACCGGCAAACGCGTGCGCCGCTCGCGCACCGCACAGGAGACCTTCAATGCGCTCGAACCTCAAACCGCTGCGCCGCGTAGTCACCGGAAACGACGAGCGCGGCCGATCGAAAGTGACATGGGATGGTCCGGCACCGAATGCGCACGAGTCCTCGATGGGCTCGCGCAAGGGCCATACCGATTTATGGATCTGGAACGAAACGCCGGCGCCGCTTTCGGAATCGGTCGATCCTGGCAGCGGCTCGTACGAATTCCCCTGTCCGCCTGAGGGCGGACACCTTCGCGTCGTGCAGGGCGCACCGCGTCCCGCCGATTACGACCCCTCGCAAGACGCGGATGCGATCGAGCCGCACGCCGCGAGGCCGCGGCACCCGGGCGCGCGCGTGTGGGACCGCGGCGGCAACAACGTTTTTTCCTCTGCCATGCACAAGACGCAGACGATCGACTACGGGATCCTGCTCGAAGGCGAGCGCGAGCTCATCCTCGATGACACCACGGTGGTCATGAAGCCGGGCGACATCGTGGTGCAGGTCGGCGCGTGGCACCGGTGGAGCAATCCTAAAGGCTCATTGATGGCCTTCGACATGTTCGCGGCGCGCTTTGTCGACGGCGCGGCGGGTCTCGCGCAGGGCAACGACCGGCCGATCCGCGAAGCGTCGCCCCTTCCGGCCGGGATCAAGCCGGCCCGCCGCATCGTCACGATCGACCGCGAGAGCGGCAAGGGCAGCCTCGTGAGCGACGGACCGGCGCCGGACGTGAAGCTCGACCCGGCGCGGCCCGGATTCGCATCCGCGCGCCTGTGGGTCACCGACGAGCATCCCGCGAAAGTCGTGTACGAGTCGCTGCACATTCCGGATGCACTGGTGCCGCCGCGCGGCGGCAGCATCTGCCGGGTGCTGACGATCCCGCCGGACGATACGTGGAAAGGCGAAGTCGGCGCGGCCGAAGTCAAAGCGTGGTTCGAGGCGATGCGTGCGCCTGACGCATCGACCTATTCACCGCTCGCGCCGCATCCTTATATGCAGAAGACGCGCACGCTCGAATTCGCGATGGTGCTCGAAGGCGAGATCGTGCTCGTGCTCGACACGCAGGAAGTCGCCCTAAAACAGGGAGACATCGTCATCCAGCGCGGCACGAATCACGCGTGGAGCAATCGGGCGAACAGCGCGGCGCGGCTCGCGATCTGCACCCACGACGCGCGATAAGCCCTCCCCCTTGACGGGGGGTGAAGCTACCCGGGTTTCTCCCACAGCTTTATCCGCGGCATTCGCACCGCGATCGCGATGCCCAGTGCCGCGACACCCGCGGCGCACAGGAACGCAACGTGGAATGCGTGCAGCACGCGCTCCGACGCAGTTCCCGCGACTTCCTGCGCGAACGTATGCCGGTCCACGTCCGGCAGGATCGCGAAGACGATCGCGCCGAAGAGCGCCGCACCCGCCGCTCCACCGGTCGAGCGCGCGAGCGAAAGCGTCGAGGTGGCGGTGCCGAGCTTCGTGCGGCCCGCGACGGTCTGCACCGTCAGCATCGTGACCGGCATGATCGTTCCCAAGCCGGCGCCGACGAAGAACCCCAGCAGCGCGACGAGCACCATCGCCGGATACACGACGCCGAGCAGCAGCAGCGCGGCGGTCGTGACGCCCATGCCGATGATCGGGATCTGGTACGGGTAACCGGTGCGCCGGAGTATTCGCGTGCACACGAGATTGCCCGTCACTTGCCCCGCGGTGAGCGGCAACAGCAGCAAGCCCGACACCTGCGGGCTCACGCGATGCCCGAGCTGAAGATAGATCGGCAGGAAGAAGATGACGGCGAAGAGGCACGCGGCGAAGATGATCGCGAGGTAAGACGAGAACCGGATCGCACGCTGCGCAAGGAGATCGAGCGGCAGGAAGGGCGCGTGATGGCGGCGCTCGTGCATGACCAGCGCGGCGAGCGATGCCACCGCGGTGATCGAAAGCGCCGCGCTGGTGGAGGACATCCACTCGAACCGATGGCCGCCGGACGTGAGCCAGAAGAGGGTGCTCAGCGTGCCGATCGCGAACAGCACATGGCCCGCCACGTCCATGCCCGCGCGCGCCGGCGGGTGCCGCTCGCCCGGGGGGAGCTTGCCCAGACGCCACGCCGCGAACACGACCAGCGGGATATTCGCGATGAACAGCCACCGCCAGCTCACGTACGTCACCGCGACGCCGCCCACGATCGGACCGGCGACGCTCGCGGTGGTGAACATGAGCGCGAACCAGCCCTGGAAGCGCACCCGCTCGGCGGGCGGCACGAGCTCACCCACCAGCGCGTGCGAGAGCATCATCAGGCCGCCGCCGCCGAGGCCGTGTATCACACGCGCCGCGATGAGCTGGGGCATGGTCTGCGCGGCGCTGCACGCGATCGAACCGACCGCGAAGACCGCGAGCGCGACGAGCAGCATCCTGCGTTTGCCGCGGATATCGCCGAGCCTGCCGTACACCGGCACGATCACCGCGGCCGAGAGCAGGTACGCCACCATGATCCACGAGCTGTCGCGCAAACCTCCAAGACTGAGCGCGATCGCGGGCGTCGCCGTGGCGAGCAGCGTCTGGTCGATCGCGGCCATGAACATCGGCAGGAAGACCGCGATGAATAGATTGAGGAACTGCTCGCGGGTGACGGTTACGGCGGGTGCGGCGGTGTTCTTGTTTTCAGGCAAGAAAACATTTTACGAGCTTCACGAAGGCGTCAGCGTCTTCGTCGCTCGGATAGTGCCCAAGGCCCGGCATCGTGACGATCGCGACCTGCGGCAGTAGCTGCTTCAGGCGCGCCTGGGTTTGCGCCGGCACGATGTCGCTCGCGCCGCCCAGGATGTAGACGATCGGCGCCTCGATCTTCGCGACGTCGCTCCACAGCTCGGTCGGCACGAAGCCTTTGAGAATGGCCGGATCGCGTTTCCAGACGATCCGGCCGTCGGCCCGCCGCTTGGAGCCGTGCTCGACGAAATTGCGCAGGATCGCTTCCGGGGTGCGCGGATAGCTCGCCCGCGTTCTGTCCACGAGCTCGTCCACCGAGGCCCAGCCGGATTCTTCCTGCGCCATGCGGCTCGCGCGGCGGCTCGAGATCGATGCGGGACGCTCGGGACCGACGTCTTCCACGATGACGGCTGACGTGAGCTCGCGATGGCGGCCGGCCATCACCTGCGCGACCCGTCCGCCGGTCGAATTGCCCCACCAGACGATGTCGCGCAAGCCGAGCTGTCGCACGAGCGCTTCGACGTCGCTCACGTAGTCGTCCACGAGATACGCCTCGTCACTGGACCAGCCCGAATCGCCGTGCCCGCGCAGATCGACGGCAATCACGTGGTAATCGTCGGCGAAGCGGGGCGCGAGGTGATCGAACGTTCGCGCGGTGCGTGCGATGCCGTGCAGGAGCACGAGCGGCTGTCTGCCGCGCGTGCCCCAGTCGAGGTAATGGATGCGCAATCCGTTGATTTCGGTGAACCGATCGGTGGAACCGTAGGGTGGGTGCAACCCACCACCCGACGGTGGGTTTCGCTGCGCTCTACCCACCCTACGTTCCCCGGCCCCAGAGTCCGCAGTAGCGTCGCGCGACGAAGTGCATCGCGCCTGCATAACCGGGCCACTTCTCGTACTTCGGCATCGCGAACTCCTTCTCGGCGGTGTCCCAGCACTTGCCTTCACGGGCGAGCTTCTGCATCTGCGCCGAGGCTTCCTGCAGGAACGTGAGGATGTCGTGGGCGTCCTGCTTGGTGCCGAGACGCCCGCCCGGTGCACCGGGATGCCCCGGGATGAGCTTCTCCCAATCCATCGCGATCAGCTTCTTCAGCGACTCCTCCCATTCGAGCGGATACGAGTCGATCATGCCGCGTCCGGGCAGCGAGCCCACCGGCACCCAATCGACCGTGAAGACGATGCGTTCCTTCGGGAGGCGCATGACGATGGTGGTGTCGCCGTGGTTGAGGCCGAGATAGTGGAGCTCGAGCGTGGTGCCGCCGAGCTCGATCGTGCGGTAGGTCGTGAAGGTCTCGTCGGGTAGCGGCGTGCTCGGGTCCTTGAGCACCGCGAGGCGTTCCTTGACACGCTGATGAGCGACGATCGTGGCGCCGGCGTCCTTGAACGGTTTGCCGCCCGCAATGTGATCGTAATGGTGATGGCTGTAGACGAGATAGCGGATCGGCTGCTTGGTGATCTTGCGGATCTCCTCGAGGTACACGGCCGAGGCTTTCGGGTTGGAGTAACTGATGGGATCGGTGGCGATCACGCCGGCCGGCGTGACGACGAACATCGCCTGCACGTTGCCGGCGCGGAAGACATAGACATTGTCCGTGCCCTCCACCTTCCGGGTTTCGTACGCCGGCTTCTGCGCGGGCGCGGCGGCCGGAGGCTTGTCGGCGCCGGTCTGGGCGGCGCCCGGCAGGGCGGCCGTCGATAGAGCGACTGCGAGAGCGGCGAGCGTTATACGCTTCATGGGATCTCCCTGGTTAAAGCCCGTTATGTGAACGCTGGGCCGGCTATAAACGCCGCACGCCGTGGCCTTATTCCGTCCACATATAATATGCGCCTCTTTCCGCGAGTCCTCCCATGTCCACGACACCAGAACAACTGAGTAACGTCGCGTCCGCAGACCAGGTGATGGTGCGGCCGCAAACGCCGGCGCAGAAGGAAACCCCGCGCAAGCTGCGCGATCTTCTGTGCCTCGACGACTTCGAGCCGGCGGCCAAGAAAATCCTGCCGCGGCCGATCTTCGGCTACATCTCCGGTGGCGTCGAGACCGACTCGTCGCTGCGCGGCAACCGCGCCGCGTTTCAGGAGCTTCATTTCGTGCCGCGGGTGCTGGTGAGCACGCGCGGTCGCACGCAGAAGCGCACGCTTCTCGGACGCACGTACGACCTGCCGTTCGGCTTCCCGCCGATGGGCGGTACTTCGCTCGCGGCGTTCGAGGGCGATCGCGTGCTCGCGCGCACCGCCGCGGCGCTCAACATCCCCATGATCCAGAGCGGCGCGTCGCTCACGCCGCTGGAGAAGCTGCGGGAAGTCGGTCCGACTGCATGGTTCCAGGCTTATCTGCCAGGCTCGAACGAGATCATCACGCCACTGGTGGAGCGCGCGCAGCGCGCCGGCTTCGAAACGCTCGTGCTGACCGTGGACGTGCAGGTCGCCGCCAACCGCGAGAACAACTTCCGCAACGGTTACAGCTCGCCGCTCAAGCCCTCGCTGCGGCTCGCGTGGGACGGCGCGATCCGCCCGCGGTGGCTCTTCGGCACGTTCCTGCGCACGATCCAGCGCCACGGCATGCCGCATCTCGAGAACATGGGTTTCGAGCGCATCCCGGTGCTGTCGGGATCGATGGAGCGCCCGCGGCTCGCGCGCGACGGGCTCGCGTGGGAGCACCTCGAGCTCATGCGCCGCATCTGGAAAGGCAAGCTCGTGCTGAAAGGCGTGCTTTCGCCCGGCGACGTGCGCATCGCGCGCGAAAGCGGTGTGGACGGCCTCATGATTTCCAATCACGGCGGCCGGCAGCTCGACGGCACCGTGGCGCCGCTCCGCATGCTGCCGGCCGTGAAGGCCGAGGCCGGCGACATGGCGATCATGATGGACAGCGGCATCCGCCGCGGCACCGACGTGCTGAAAGCGCTCGCGCTCGGCGCGGACTTCGTGTTCGTTGGCCGGCCGTTCCTCTATTCGGCCGTGATCGCAGGCGACGAGGGCGTACGCCACGCGGTCAAGCTGCTGCGGGAAGAGATCGATCGCGACATGGCGATGCTCGGGATCAAGAATCTCGACGAGATGACGAAGGATCTGCTGATCCCGGCGAACGCGCCGATGCTGTAAAGCGGTGCGCCATCGGCGCACCCTACGTTAGGAAGGCTGCGTCCGCGGTGTTCGCAGGGTGCGTTGATAGCGCACCGCGGTGCCACCGGCGCACCCCAACGGTAAGGGCGACGCTATTCCAGCTTCACGCCCGCAGCGCGGATGATCTTGCCCCACCGCGCGCTCTCCTCGCGCTGGAAGGCGTCGAAAGCGGCCGGGCTGTTGCCGACCGGCACGCCGCCGAGATCGACGATGCGTTGGCGCACGTCCGCCATGCCGACGATCTTCACGATCTCGCTGTTCAGGCGCGAAACGATTCCCTCGGGTGTTTTTGCCGGAAGCCACACCGCGTACCACGAGCCGGTCACGAGATCCTTGTAGCCGCTCTCCACGAACGTCGGCACGCCTGGAAACTGCGGGAAGCGCTGCTCGGACGTGATCGCGAGCGCGCGCAGCCGGCCCGCTTCGACCCACGAACGTGCCGGCGGCGGGCTCAGGAACATGACCTGGATCTGTCCGGTCGCGACGTCGGTGATCGCCTGTCCCTGTCCCTTGTACGGCACGTGCGTCATCTTCGTGGCGGTCACCGTTTTCAGGAGCTCGCCCGTGAGATGCGTGGATGAGCCGGGGCCCGACGAGCCGAACGAGAGCTGGTTCGGCCGCGCCTTCGCGAGCGCGATGAATTCCTTGACCGACTTCACGGGCAGCGTCGGCGTCACCGTGAGCAGCAGCGGTGAGCTCAACACGACGCTCACGGGAGCAAGGTCGCGCAGCGGGTCGTAGCTCATCTTGCTGTAGAGATGCGGCACCAGCACGGTGGCGGCGGCGCTCACCAGCACCGTGTACCCATCGGGTGCGCTGCGGGCCACGGCTTCCGCCCCGATCATGCCCGTCGCGCCGGAGCGGATCTCGACGACGAACTGCTGACCCATCGCCTCGCTCAGCTTCTGCGCGAGGATGCGCGCGGTGATGTCCACCGGGCCGCCGGCTGCGAATGGGACGATCAGGCGTACGGGTTTGGCGGGATATTGCTGCGCGAGTACGGGACACGCAGCCAGCAGCAGACCGACGACGGCGAGACGAGCGCGCATGAAGACTCCGTATTGTTGGTGGGTCGCAGACCCACCCTACGCGCGTTTATACGGTATCTCGCCGCTCAGGCGAAGCGGCCGCACCATGCGAGCGAAAGCCCGCCGGACGAGATCAGCAGAACGGCCGCCAGTGCGGCGAGCAGCGGCGTGAGCTCGCGCTGCCGGCGCTCGAGCACCACTTCGCCGCGAAGCGTCCGGTACACCCGGTTCAGCTCCTCGGCGTTGCCGGCCTGAAAGTAGGCGCCGCGCGTCGCCGCGGCGATCTCCTTCAACGCCTGTTCGTCGAAATCGACCGTGATCGTCTCGCCCTCGATGTTGACTTCGATCTCTTCCGGTCTGCCGAAGCCCACGGTGAATACGCGCACGCCGCGTTCCGCGGCGAACTGCGCCGCGCGCTCGTGCGGGATGCCGAAGCTGCTGCGCCCGTCGGTGAGCAGCACGATCGCCGCCGGGCTATAGGATCCGGGCGGCACCGTCGGGTGCGCGACGCGGGGCGAAGCGATCCCGGTGTGACGCTCGACGCGCTGCGGCTTCACGGGCGAGCGGCCGAGCCCGAAGATGTCGTAATTGCCGACGTCCATATCGGGAAAGATCGCGAGCAGCGCCGCGACCAGGCCGCTACCGATGGCGGTGTGGTACTGAAGCTGAAGCGTGTCGAGCGCCTTGTAGACCGCGTTACGATCGGTCGTCGGCCGCTGCACGAGATCGGCGTAGCCGGCGAACGCGATCACGCCCACACGCACGTCGCGCGGTTGCGAGCGTACGAACGATTTCGCGGCGGCCTGCGCGGCGGCGAGCCGGCTGGGCGCAACGTCCTCGGCGGCCATGCTGTACGAGACGTCGATCGCGAGCATGATCGTGCGCTGCTCCGAGAGTATCGAGGCGACGGTGGTCGGCCGCGCGATCGCCAGCAGCATCGCGGCGAGCGCAATGCCGAACAATGCCGGCGGCACGTGGCGCCGCCAGCGCTGCAAATGCGGAGCGGCAGCCTTGACGAGCCCGACGCTCGCGTAGCGCAGGCCTGCGCGCCTGCGCCGCACGAGCAGCACGTAGGCCGCGGCCGCGGCCGGCAGGACGATGAGGAGCCAGAGCGCCTCGCGCCACAGAAACGTCATGCCGCATGTTTCGCAAAGACTGTGCCATGACCTGGATTACTATTGCGGGCGGAGGACGACATGGAAGAGCTGCTGCCGTACGCTGAAAAGATCGCTGCGCTGCTGAAGTCCCGCAACGAAACCATCGCCATCGCCGAGTCCTCGGCGGGAGGACTCATTACGGCGGCGCTGCTCGCCGTGCCCGGAGCCTCTGCATACTGCATTGGCAGTGCCGTGCTCTACACGCGCAAGTCCATGCTCGCGCTGACGGCTGTCGAACCCGACGCGCTCGCGGGACTCACCCCCGGCACCGAAGCGGCGTCGCTCTTCAGGGCGCAGCTCATCCGCAAGCGGCTCGAGACGACGTGGGGCATCAGTGAAACCGGCGTCGCAGGGCCGACCGGAAGCCGCTACGGCTACGCGCCGGGTCACGCTTGCGTCGCCGTGAGCGGTCCCGTCGAACGCGCGCGCACCGTCGAGACCGCGAGCCCGGACCGGGTCCGCAATATGTACGCGTTCGCAACCGCGGCGCTCGAGCTGCTCGCCGGAGCGCTGAGCGAACGTTAACATCGCTCCAAAGAGGAGAAAGCAATGCCGTGGAAGTTTTCGCTTGCGCTGGCGCTGTCGCTCGTCCCCGCGCAGGTCGCGTACGCGCAGTCGTATCCGGTGCGGCCGGTGCGGCTCGTGGTGCCGTATCCCCCCGGCGGCCCGACCGATTTCGTCGCACGCACCGTCGCGCAAAAGCTCTCCGAGCATCTCGGCCAGCAGGTCGTGGTGGACAACCGGCCGGGCGCCGGCACGATCATCGCGAGCGAGCTCGTCCAGCGTGCGGCGCCCGACGGCTATACGCTGCTCTTCGGCACCGGCGGCGGCACGTTCCTCACGCCGCTCATGCTCCCGAAGGTGCCGTACGATCCGCACCGCGACTTCGCGCCCGTGGCGATGCTCGTCGTCAGCCCGCAGGTGCTCGTCGTGCATCCGTCGGTCGCCGCGAATTCGGTACGCGAGCTCGTTGCGCTCGCCAAGGCAAAGCCCGGCGCGCTCAATTTCGCCTCCGTCGGCACCGGCACCTCACCGCACCTCGGCGGAGAGCTTTTCCAGTCGCTCACCGGCACGAAAATCGTGCACGTGCCCTACAAGGGAACGGCGCCGGCCATGACTGACCTCGTGGCGGGCCGCGTGCAGATCATGTTCACCAGCATGCCCACCGTGCTCGCCCACGTGAAAGCCGGCCGGCTCAAGCTGCTGGGCACCGGCGGCACCAGGCGCTCGGCCGTCATCAGCGAAACCCCGCCGGTCGCGGAGACGGTGCCCGGGTTCGAGCTCGTCACGTGGTACGGCGTTTTCGCGCCGGCGAAAACGCCGCAGGCCATCATCAAGCGGCTCAACGCCGAGATCGCAAAAGTGCTCGCCGATCCGTCGAGCCGCGATCCGATGATGGCGCAGGGGCTGGAGCCCACGACGATGAGCCCGGAGGAGCTCAAGCGCTATACGGAGACCGAGACCAAGCGCTGGTCCAAGCTCATCAGGGCCGCTGGCTTGAAGCAGGACAAGTAACGCAACCGGAGGAACACATGAAAACGTTCGACCGCGCAGCAGAAGACCTCGGCAACTCAGTCGCCCTCGAGCATCTCAACCTCACGGTCCCGGACCAGCAGCCGGCCATCCTCTTCTACATCATGGGGCTGGGCTACACCCGCGATCCGTATGTACAGGTCGGCCTGCGCAATATGTGGGTCAACATGGGCCGCAGCCAGATCCATCTGCCGATCGGCAAGCCGCAGAAGATGCGCGGCCACGTCGGGCTCGTCGTTCCCGACCTCGCGGCGCTGGAAAAGCGGCTCGCCGAGGTGAAGGAGCCGCTCGCGCAGACGCAGTTCTCGTACTCGCGCGGCGATGGTTATATCGAAGCGACGTGCCCGTGGGGCAACACATTCCGGTGTTACGAACCGGATCCCAAGCGCTTCGGACGCGTCATGCTGGGCTTGCCGTACCTCGCGTTCGATACGAAGAAAGGCACGGCCGCCGGTATCGGTCGCTTCTATCAGAAAGTGATCGGCGCGCCGGTCGAGCAGGGCAAAGGCACTAACGGCGCCAGCGTGCGTGTGAAGGTCGGCACGGACCAATACCTCGTATTCAACGAGATTGCGGGCGATCTGCCGGCGTACGACGGGCACCACATCCAGCTCTATCTCGCGAACTTCTCCGGTCCGCATCGCCAGCTCGCCGAGCGCGGCCTCGTGTTCGAGGAGAGCGACCAGTGGCAGTACCGCTTCAAGCAGCTCGTCGATCCGGAGAGCGGCGAGCCGGTGTACGAGCTCGAGCACGAGATTCGCAGCGTCACGCATCCGCTGTACGCGCGGCCGCTCGTGAACCGTAATCCCGCGCAGACGAACCGCGACTATCACGCCGGCCACGATGCGATGGGCTGGACCATCCCGCATTGAACCCGGTGACGCGGTGACGAAGTGACGAAGTGACGTAGGGTGCGCTGGCAGCGCACCGGCTAAAACGACGTACGAAAAATGACGAATGGCGCTCGTTAAGCGCGACTACGAGCCCGCGGCGCCCGGCACGCTCGAAGGCATCCGCGTGCTCGATCTCTCCAGGCTCGTCGCGGGCAACCAGCTCACGCAGGTGCTCGGGGATTTCGGCGCGGAGGTGATCAAGGTCGAGCCGCCGGCGGGTGACACGCTGCGCGCCTGGAAGATTCGCGGCGTCGAGACCAACTGGAAGATCTACGCGCGCAACAAGAAGAGCCTGTGCGTGGAGCTGCGCAAGCCCGAAGCGCGCGACCTCCTCCTGCGTCTGGTCCCGAGCGCCTCGGTGCTCGTCGAGAGCTTCCGTCCCGGCACGCTGGAGAGGATGGGCATCGGCCCCGACGTGCTGCTCGAACGCAATCCGAAGCTCGTCATCGTGCGCATCTCCGGGTTCGGGCAGAGCGGGCCTTATCGTAAACGGCCGGGTTTCGGCACGCTCGTCGAAGGCATGTCCGGCTTTGCATCCTTCAACGGATTCGAGGATCGCGAGCCCGTGCTGCCGCCCATGTATCTCGCGGATACCCTCGCGGGACTGTACGGCTCGAGCGCCGTGATGATCGCGCTGCGCGAAGCGGAGAAGAAGGATGGTCGCGGTCAGGTGATCGACCTCCCGCTGCTCGATCCCATGTTCGTCGTGCTGGGGCCGCAGGCGGCGAACTACCGGCTCACGGAAAAGGTGAAGCCGCGCACCGGCAGCCGTTCGACCAACGCAGCACCCCGTAACGCGTATCGCTGCAAGGACGGTCACTACGTATGTCTGTCCGCGTCCACGCAGAAGATGGCCGAGCGCGTGTTCCGCTCGATCGGACATCCGGAGCTGATCGACGATCCGCGCTATGCGACCAACGAAGAGCGCGTGAAGCACGGCGAAGAGTTGGACGAGATCATCGGCGCGTTCGTCGCGCAGCGCACGCAGGCCGAGAACGTCGCGTTCTTCGAGCAGGCGGAAGTGACGATCGGCCCGATCTACGACATCTCGCAGATTCTGGAAGATCCGCACATGACCGAGCGCGAGCTCGTCGCGGACTACCCGGACACGGACATGGAGACGTTTCCGATGCACCACGTCGTGCCGCGGCTTTCCGGCACCCCGGGAACGATCCGCACGCCTGCGCCGCGGCTCGGCGAGCACAACCGCGCGCTGCTGCGCGAGATCGGCATCGACGCTGCGACGTACGACAACCTCGTCGCCGGCGGGGTGGTCTTCGAGAAAACGTAAGCTGGGCCAGTGGCCCACCGCGTTGTGCGCTACCAGCGCACCCTACGGACATCCGTAACGCCAGGAGAGTGAATGGACATACCACGCCTGAACGGCATCATCAAACAACTCGAGCAGGGCAGGAACACCTTCGTGAGCTTCGCGCCCGCCGATGTCGGCTACACGATCTCGGCCGCCACCGAGCCGTATGACGGGATCGTTTTCGAGATGGAGCACGGCGCCTACGACATCGCGGCGCTGCGTCACTGCCTCCAGTACCTGCTCAACCGCCGTCAGATCGTCGAATCCAAGAGCCTCGCGCCCGCGGTCACGCCGATGGTGCGCATCCCGCCGAACGGCGCGGAGATGAATCAATGGGTCGCGAAACAGGTGCTCGACAGCGGCGTGTATGGAATCGTCTGGCCGCACGTGAGCACCGTGCAGGAGGCGTACAACGCCGTCGCGTCGTGCCGCTATGCCCGGCCGGATGGCGTGCCGCGCTTCGAGCCGCGCGGGCAGCGAGGCGATGCGCCCGCCGCGGCGGCGCGCTACTGGGGCCTCACGCAGCCCGAATACTACGAGCGCGCCGACGTGTGGCCGCTCGATCCGAAAGGGGAGATCCTGGTCGCGATCATGTGCGAAGACGTGATCGGCATGAAGAACCTGCCGAAGATCCTCGAGGAAGTCCCGGGCATCGGCGCGGTCATCATCGGCGAGGGCGACCTTTCGCAGAACCTCGGTTTCCCGCGGCAGTACAGCCACCCGACCGTCGCGGGCGCGATCAACGAGATCCTCGCGATCTGCAAGGAGCACAACGTCGCGTGCGGCCATCCGCACGTCGACGAGAAGAACGTGAAGACGGTGATCGAGCAGGGCTTCAAGTGGCTGATGCCCAAGCCGGAGCGCACGAACGAAGCGCTCGCGATGGGCCGCAAGTTGTCGAATTAACCTCGTGCGCCACGAGATCGTCACGTCGGCCTTGCTGCCTCCTCGCGATGACGGATAGCGTGTCTTTGCGAGGAGCGCGCACGGCGCGACGAAGCAATCCCGTGGCGCAACGCCTGAACATATGATCATCGACTGCCACGGTCACTACACGACCGAACCGAAGCCGCTGCTCGACTATCGCAAGCGGCAGATCGCCGCGTTCACGGAGGGACGTGCGCTCGCGCCGGATTTCACCGTCACCGATGACGAGATCCGCGAAACGATCGAGCAGAACCAGCTCCGCATCCAGCGCAGCCGCGGCGTCGATCTGACGCTCTTCTCGCCGCGCGCGGGCGGCATGGCGCACCACGTCGGCGACGAGACGACGAGCCGCGACTGGACGCGCGCGAGCAACGACATGATCCACCGCGTGTGCACGCTCTATCCGAAGAGCTTCGTCGGCGTGTGCCAGTTGCCGCAATCGCCGGGGGTGAGCCCCTCGAGCTGTATTCCCGAGCTCGTGCGCTGCGTGGAAGAGCTGGGGTTCGTCGGCTGCAATCTGAATCCCGACCCTTCGGACGGCTACTGGAGCGGGCCGCCGCTCACCGACCGGTCCTGGTATCCCCTATATGAGAAGCTCGTCGAGCTCGACGTACCCGCCATGGTTCACGTGAGCACCTCGTGCAACCCGAATTTCCATCACACCGGCGCGCATTACATCAACGGCGACACGACCGCGTTCATGCAGCTCATCCAGGCGGACCTCTTCAGGGATTTCCCCGAGCTGCGCTTCATCATTCCGCATGGCGGCGGCGCGGTGCCGTATCACTGGGGCCGCTATCGGGGGCTCGCGCAGGACATGAAGCGGCCGCCGCTCACCGAGCTTCTGAAAAACGTCTATTTCGACACCTGCGTCTATCACCAGCCCGGCATCGATCTGCTGCTGAAAGTGATCCCGGCCGACAACGTGCTGTTCGCCTCCGAGATCGTCGGCGCAGTCAAAGGTATCGATCCGGAGACCGGACACAATTTCGACGACACGCGCCGGTATATCGACAACGCCACAGGTCTCGATGCGCGCCAGCGCGAGCGCATCTACAGCGGCAATGCGCTCGAGGTGTACCCGCGGCTGAAGGAGCGATTGGCGAGCGCGTGATGTGGCGAGCGGGAGGAGAGATGCCGCTCAAGCGTCGAACGTAACGCAGAAAATTCGCGCAGCTCCTGTGAAGACGCACGTGGCACACGCCTTGCGTAGGCCAGCGTGTGACGAAGCCAAAACGACAGCGCGGCCGCAGACGCCCCGCATGGGCGAAGCTCGGGGCAATCGCGATAGCTCTGCTCGGGCTGTATCTGCTCTGGCGCTATACGGCAGTCGCCGACGTCGTCACGGTCGCGGTCGTGGTCGGTCTGGCGGACGGCATCGATCATTCGATCTGGCCGGCGATCCTGCTGGTCCTGAGCTACACGCCGGCGAATTTCGTGATGTTTCCCCGTCCGCTGATCACGCTGTTCGCGGCGCTCGGCTACGGACCGTGGCTCGGATTCACGCTCGCGATGACGGGCATCGCCGTCTCGGCGCTGGTGCTGTACTACACGGGGCGTTTCATGCGCGAAGATCGATTGCGCAAATTGACCGGAGAGAAGTTCGAGCGCGTGACGAACGCGTGGCGCGGCAACAGTCTCCCGGCGTCGATCGCGGTGTGCATCGCGCCGGTCGCTCCGTTCGTCGTGGTCGGTATGGTTGCCGGAGCCTCGCGCATCAGGCTCTGGCATTTCCTGACCGGCACCGCGGTCGGCATGCTGCCGGGCACCGTCGCCACCTCGGTTTTCGCGAACGAGATCAGCAACGCGCTCGACGATCCGTCGAAAATCAACTACTGGGTGGTCGCGCTGGTGGTGGCGATCCTCATCGCCTTCATGTTCTTCTCGCGGCATCTGCTCACGCGTACAGAGCGCGACGGCGCTTCAGCGTGAGTTCGTCGTCCGCGCTTCTTCCGCCGCGCACATTTCCGCGGTCGTCTGCCTGAGAATCTCCGCGAGCCGCACCGCGCCCGGACCTGCCACGTCGCGGTCGGCGAATACGAGGTAGAGCTGCACGTAGCGTTCGCCGCCTTCACGCAGCGGGAGCACGGCGAGCGTGCCTGCGGCCAGCTCCTCGCGGATGCGCTCTTCGGGCAGCCACGCGAATCCGTAGCCGGATCGCGCGGCCATGATGGAGGTCGCCATGTGGCTGACGGTCCAGCGCTGCGTCGCTTCCAGCGTGAGCCTCGTCGTGCGCGCTGAGCTCGACTCACGCACGACCAGATGCCGGTTTGCGCGCAGGTCGTTTTGCGTAACCGGACGCCCGAGCTGGTGCAGCGGGTGCGCCGGATGCGCGACCAGCAGAAAGCGCATGCGGATCAACGGCTCGCCGAAAAAGCCGGAGGGGATGGCGTGCAGGATCGCGAGATCGACCTGTGCGCGGGCGAGCGATTCGGCGCCGGCGAGCACGGTCTCGACGAGCTCGATGTGCGTGTGCGGACTTTCGGCGGCGAAGCGCTCGAGGCACTTGAACATCACCGCGTTGGGAAACACGTGCTCCACGGTGATCCGAAGCTCGGCCTCCCAGCCTGCGGAGAGCCGGCGCGCGGCGGTCTCGACACCGGCGGCCTCCTCCAGCAGCACCTTCGCGCGGCGGTAGAGAAGCTGTCCCGTGGGCGTCAGCACGGCTTTGCGGCCGCGGATCTCGAAAGCTTTGACACCGAGCAGCGACTCGACCTTCTGCACGGCGTAGGTGATCGTGGACTGCGTCTTGTGCAGGACCTCGGCGGCCTTGGCGTGGCTGCCCGCCTCCACGACCGCCACCAGTGCCTGCCACTGCTCGAGCGTAATCCGGGGCTGGGCCATGATCGACAGGTTCGATTGATAAGGCCGATATTTTGATGTGTCCGATCTACTGCGTAAATGATTGAATGGCGGCGTCAAAACACACTTTCAGAGAGAACCACATGAAAACGCTGCTGCAACTGAATACGAGTCTCTACGGCGACGCCGGCCAGTCGAGCCGCCTGGCGAGCCGTTTCGCGGAGGGCTGGAAAGCGCGGAACCCGGACGGCGTCGTGCTCCGGCGTGACCTGTCGAGAGCGGAAGTGCCGCACCTCACGGCGGAGCGCTTCCAGGCGTTGCTTGCGAAGCCCGAGGTGCGAACGCCGGAACAGCAGGCGGTCGTGGCCGACTCCGACGCGTTGATCGCCGAGCTGCGCCGCGCCGACGTGATCGTGATCGGCCTGCCGCTCTATAACTTTGCGATCCCCTCGACGCTCAAAGCCTATATCGACCACGTGGCGCGCGCCGGCGTGACGTTCCGCTACACCGACAAAGGTCCCGTCGGATTGCTCACGGGCAAGCAGGCGTACGTGTTCGCCGCGCGCGGCGGCAACTACGCCGGCACGTCCACCGATACGCAGACGGCGTACGTGCGATACATGCTCGCATTCCTCGGCATCACCGAAGTCGAGTTCGTGTATGCCGAAGGCCTTGCGATCGACGAGGCGACACGCGAAAAGGCGCTCGCCGGAGCGCGCGTGCGCGCGGATGCGCTTGCGGGCGCGCAACTTGCGCTCGCCGCTTGAGAAGAGGAAACCAGAACATGACCACACGCACACTCGAACGCGTCATCCGCTCGATGCCGACTTCCGACGGCGCGGGCGTCAAGCTCCGCCGCAGCATCGGCCAGTCGCGCGGGCTCTACCACGATCCTTTCCTCATGCTTGACGAGTTCTCCTCCGAGAATCCCGGCGATTACATCGCGGGGTTCCCGGCGCATCCGCATCGCGGCTTCGAGACGGTGACCTACCTGCTCGACGGCCATATGCTGCACGAGGATCACCTCGGCAATCGGGGCGACCTGAAGAGCGGCGGCGTCCAATGGATGACCGCCGGGCGCGGCATCATCCATTCCGAGATGCCGCAGCAGCTCGAAGGCCGCATGCGCGGCTTCCAGCTCTGGATCAACCTGCCGGCGCGCGAAAAGATGAAGGCGGCGGGTTATCGAGACATCCAGGCTTCCGAGATCCCGGTCGTGGCGCTCCCCGGCGGCGGGCGCGTGAAAGTCATTGCCGGGACTGCCGAAATCGATGGCGCGCGCACCGACGGTCCGATCCGCGCGACGAGCACCGAGCCGGTCTATTTCGACGTGGAGCTTCCGTCCGGCGGAGAAACGTCGCTGCGGGTGCCGAAGCAGCACAACGCATTCATATATGCGTACGAGGGCTCGCTCACTGTCGGGGATCCTGAATCCGCACGGCCGCTGGAACATCGCAGCGCGGGCGTTTTGTCCGACGGCGATGTCGTGCGCGTGAAAGCCGGCGGCGAGGGCGCGCGGTTCCTGCTGCTCGCCGGCAAGCCGTTGCGCGAGCCGATCGTGCAGTACGGGCCGTTCGTGATGAACACGCGCGAGGAGATCGAGCAGGCGATCCGCGATTACCAGGCGGGCGAGCTCACGGCGTGAATTATCTTCGTCGCGACTTCCCGCCCGTGGTGGGCAAAGGCGCAGTGCGGGGCACGTCGCTTGCCTCGGTGTAGAGGCTGATCAACCACCTGCGGAGACATCGATGACGAGCGACACGCGCACCAAGAAACCTGAAGAGAATCGCGATCCGATTACGGGAGCACCCGGCTCCCATCCGGTCGGCACCGGAATCGGTGCGGCGGCCGGCGGCGCCGCAGCCGGCGCAGCCGCGGGAACCGTGGCGGCAGGGCCGGTCGGTACCCTGGTGGGGAGCGCCGCAGGCGCGGTGGCAGGCGGTCTCGCCGGCAAAGCGGTGGCGGAACACTTCGATCCCACGGCGGAAGAGGCTTACTGGCGAGATGCTTACGCGCGCGAGCCGTACTACCAGAGCGGTATGAGCTACGACGATTACCAGCCGGCATATCGTCTCGGCTGGGAGTCGCGCAACCGCTACGCCGGCAAGCGCTTCGAGGACTTCGAAACCGAGCTCGGCCGCGACTGGGACACGAAACACCGCGGCAAGTCGAGGTTGTCGTGGGACCACGCGAAGCATGCGACCCGCGCGTCGTGGGACCGGATCGAGCGGGCGATGCCCGGCGACTTCGACAAAGATGGTAAGTAGCCCCACACCCTGACCCTCTCCCCGGGGAGCGGGGAAGATCCAACAAAAACCCCGCGCAGGCGGGGTTTTTGTTTGCGCTCCCTCCTCACGGAGGCGCGAGAGAGTGCGGTGCGGGGAAGCTAAATCTCGACCATCTCGAAATCGGCTTTTTTCGCGGAGCAATCAGGACAGCCCCAGCTCTCGGGCACGTCCGCCCAGCGCGTTCCGGGCGGGATGCCGTCTTCCGGAAGGCCGGCGGCCTCGTCGTAGACGAACGAGCAGAGCACGCACGCCCACACCTTGTACTCGCCTTCCTGAGCGGCTGGCGGCACGACTTTGCTCTCCCCCTGCGACCGCGGGAACTTGAGCGACACCGCTTCGAGCCCTTCGCTGCCGGCGGCGAGCTTGAACGCGCCTTCATTTGCATCAACCCAGATGACGGTGGTCGCCTTGTGCTCGCGGCCCTGATAGACGAGGCTGCCGCCCAGCACGACGATGTATTGCCCGTTGCTGCCGGACGGATCCGGCGCTTGCCCTTCCGCGTGCGGCTGCATGCTGATCGCGTGGCAGGAGAGGCCATCGTCGTTCTGCAGCCCCTCGAGCGGCGTCACCGCGATCGGCGCCGTCGGCTTCGGGAACCGCACTTTGCTCGTCATCTGCCACGGCTTGCGGCCTTCGACGTTCAGGAGCACGTCGCGCTTTTCAGGCAGGTACTGCGCGCCGGGATCCTTGCGCGAGCGCAAGGTGAAAAACGCGAACCCCTCGTCGGCGCCGACGATCGGGCCGTACGGCGTGTAAGCGCGCGAGAAATGCACCTGGAAGGGCTCGATTGCATGTTTCGCGATGTTGCCGCCGCTGCCGCGCACGAAAATCTGGAACTGATCGTTCTCGTGAAAGTGCGTACGGAGCAGCCGATGCCCGCTGCTTTCGGCGAGGAACGCCTGCGGCTGACCGGGTGCGTCGGTTTCGGGCCGCATGAAATCCGTCCGCCATGCGGACTTGCCGCCTTCGGCGACGCGGTGCTTGCGCATGTGTTTGACGTCTTCGAAGGCAACTACCTGCGGCATAAGGGTCTCCAGCAAAAAAGGGCCAGGGTCGGGTAAGCGGCGATTTTAGCGATAAATCGGAGCCCTCTTGTCCGTACTTCGTTTAAGCGGAGGGCATGCCATTACGCAGCAGGTCGCGCGCGATGAACCAGCGGTGGATCTCGCTCGGCCCCTCGTAAATGCGCCAGGCGCGGCACGCGCGGTACATGTACTCGATTGGCAGGTCCTTGGTGATGCCCATGCCGCCGAAGAGCTGGATGGCGCGGTCGGTCACGCGCGCAACCATCTCGCTGCCCTGGAGCTTGACCATGGCGGCGTCGCGCCGCCAGTTCGTGTCGCCCTGATCCATCTTCCACGCCAGCCGCCACGTGATCCAGCGCACCATCTCCATCTCCTGGAAGCTGTCGGCGATGAAGCACTGGATCTGCTGGCGATCGGCGAGCGGCGCGCCGAACGTCTTGCGTTCGTTCGCCTGAGGGATCATGAGGTCCATGCAGCGGCGGGAATAGCCGAGCGCGCGGCACCCGATCTCCATGCGGCGCACGCCGAGTCGATTCTGCATCGGCGCGAAACCTTTACCGATCTCGCCCAGCACCTGCTCGTCGCCAAGCTCGACGTTGTCGAAGAACACGGCGTATGGCGAATGCTCGCCGATCGTGCTGAACACCGACGGGATCGACAGCCCTTTCGTGCCCTTGTCCACGAGAAAAGCGGTGATGCCGCCGCGTGAGCCCTTCTGCGGATCGGTCACCGCCATCGCGATGATGAAATCCGCCTTGCGTGCGCCGCTGATGAAAATCTTCTGACCGTTGAGCACCCATTTGCCGTTCTTGTACTCGGCGCGCGTCTTCATGTTCGCCGGGTCCGACCCGGCGCCGGGCTCGGTGATGGCGATCGCGCTCTTCTTCTCGCCGCTCGCGTAGGGCATCAGGTATTTGCGGACCTGGTCGCCTTTGCACGTCTCTTTCAGCATCCAGAGGTTGGGGCTGTCGGGCGGGAGCACGAACGGGACGATGCTGTACTTGAGCTCTTCGATCACGACCGCTTTCGCGAGCATGCCGAGATTCTGACCGCCGTACTCCTCCGGCACGTCGATGCCGTAGAGGCCGATCTCCTTCGCTTTCGCGGTGAGCTTTTCCTCCGCCTCGGGCGGAATCAGTGGGTTGTCGGTGAGGCCGCGCTCGGCTTCGCGCCGGATCACCGTCGGTTCCAGCGGAATCAGCTCTTCGCGCACGAACCGCTGCACGGTGTCGCGCAGCATGCGCAGCTCTTCGGGTAACGAGAAATCCATATATAAATCCTAGTCTTCGGGACGTGCGATGCGGCTCAGCCGGCGCAGCGACAGCAGCAGGAAAGCGCCGATGAGAATTTCGAGCCCGGCCGGCCCTTGCTCGTTGCCGAAGCGCGGCCCGAACCCGAGCTGATTGAAGCCCCAGTCCATGCACCACTGAATCGCCCACGAGAGCGTGCACAGGATGACGAAGCCGCCGATCAGCACGAGAAACATGCCGATCGAGCCGCCGACGATGATGGAGATGTTTCTGGCTTCTTCGCTCATCATGCTTTGACCTCACTCGGAAGACTGGGTTGGGGAGCGGCGGGTCGATCGTTGCGCACGTTCTGCACGTGTTCCGTCGGAATCGGATAACCGGCTTCGCCGAACGTATCGCAGATCGCCTTGTTGGTGTCGAAGTACACCTGCCAGTAGTTGTCGTTGTGCGTGTATGGCCTTATGGCGAGCACTGGCCCACGCGTGGTGAAATCGACGATCTCGACCACGGGCGCGGGCGCTTTCGCCACGTTCGGGATTTTCACGATCGCTTCCTTGAGCCGCCGGATCGCGTCGTTCACGTCGACGCCGTGCGCGAGCTGCGCCGTGCGCTCGACGCGCCGCGTCGGGCTGGCGGAGAAGTTGTGGATGATGTCCGAGAAAATCTTGTTGTTACCGATGTAGGCGACCACGTGGTCCGCGGACTCGATCATCGTGGAAAAAATCCCGATCTCCTTCACCGTGCCCTCCACGTTCGAGATCTTCACGTAGTCGCCCACCTTGAACGGCCGCAGCACGATCAGGAACGCGCCGGCCGCGAAGTTCGCCAGCAGGCCGGCCCACGCGGCGCCGATCGCGAGTCCGACGCCGGCGATCAGCGCGGCGAAGGAGGTGGTCTCGAAGCCGAAATACCCCATCAGCGCGACGATGAGACCGATCGTCAGCGCGACGTTGATGATGTTGCCAAGGTAGCGGGTGAGCGTTGCGTCGATGAGCTGCCGGCGCATGGCGGCAGACATCAGGCGCACGCTGAGCTTGATCAGATACCGCCCGACGAACCAGGCGACGATCGCACCCACTATCTTCAGGCCGAACGCGGTGAGCAGCGCGGTCGCGGTGCTCAAGATACGGTCGAGGTCGAAATCCATGCATCCTCCGGGCGGAACGGTGGCCGAAATGATAAGGGAAGGAACACGCGCGGCCCGTCGTCGGCGCAATTCGGCACGTCGATTGCAGACGAGTCATAACGCCTTTCGGCGAGAGTCGATCATGCCTGACGTCAGCAGCCAAACCCCCTTCATCGGCATCACTATCGAAGCCGTCCTGCGCCCGTGCGAGATCTATCCGATCGCTACCGCCTACGGCCATGGCTATGCGTGGGAATGGGCCTGTGTCGACGGTGATGCCCATTCACACCAGACGTTCGACCTGTTCTTCGACTGCCTGGAAGACGCGCGGCACCACGGCTACGAGCCGCATTTCCTCGACCGCCAGCAGGACCTCACGGTGGTCGCGGTCAGCGCTTCTGCGTAACCGCTCCAGGTAGGCACGCGAGAACCGCGGGCGTGTAATTCGGGTCTTTCCGGCTCCATTTGCAGTGTCTTCGCGCCCGGTGGTTATCTCCCGCGCTGCGCGGGCAGCACGACCGTCAAGGTGACGGGCAGGTGGTCCGATCCGAGATCCGGCCCGATCTCGTGCGCGGCGACCGCGATATCTCGCGAGACAAAGCTGTGGTCGATGGGGATCCCGAGCCACGCGTTCGCGAGCGGTGTCGGCCATGTCGGACGCGGGAACGTCTGCGCTCGAGCAGGCTGCACGCCGGCCACCTCCCCCAGTTTCCGAAAGTACGGTGAGTACGGCGTCAGGTTGAGATCGCCCACGATGACGGCGGGCGTTCGCTCGGCCGCCACGGCGCGCGCGACGCGCATCAAACTCTCGTTACGGTCCGCTGCGAGCTGTGCGTCGATCGGCGGCGGCGGATGGATCGCGTACACCGTCAGCGCGCGACCGTCGATCACGAGCCGCACCTCGGCGCGCTTGTAGCCCGGCGGCGCCTCGACGAGTGTTGCAGCGGCAGGCTTCTTCTTGGTGAAAACCGCGAGCCCGAAAGGCGTGTCATCGAGGGCGCGCAGCGTATACGGGAACGCCGTCTCGAGCTTCTCGATCTCCCGTTCCCACGCCGTGCCCGCTTCGATCAGCACGACCACGTCGTAACGCGCGGCATGCGCCAGCACGTGCGCGATGACCCGACCCACATCCGAGTGCCGGAAGCCGACGTTGAAGTGGAAAATCGTGAGCTGCGTGCCGGCCGGGCCCGGCGCGGGCAGCTTCGGCGGCGTGAACGCGAGTGCGATCAGGACACCGTTGGCCGCAGTGAGCGCCAGGGCGGCGCCTGCGTATCGATATCGCCCGAGCACCCCAAAAATCAGCGCGAGCAGCAGCGCGGCGACAACGTAATACGGCGTGAAGTGGCTGAAGAGCTCGAGGAACCAGTTGAGCTCCGCCAGCGCCGAGCAGAGCGTCGCGGCGGCGGTCACGACGAGCAGGAATGGCAGGCGCCGCGCGAGCCACGGCTTCATCGGCATGGCCGGCGATCATAGCATCGCGTGGTGCGATAATCGTCCGCCCACATAACAACGTACTCTGAGGAGCTTGCATTGCGTTATCTCGCTTTCTTCGGCGCGCTGCTGATCGCGGCATCAGCGGCGGCACAGCAGTATCCCAGCCGTCCCATCCGCTTTCTCGTCGGCTATCCACCGGGCGGTCCGACGGACGTCACCGCGCGCCTCGTGGCCCCGCATTTGAGCGAGGCGCTCGGGCAGCAGCTCGTCGTCGATAACCGCGCAGGCGCAGGCGGAACCGTCGCCGCGGCGACGCTCGCGACCGCGGCGCCGGACGGTTACACGATCGGACTCGTCGCGAACGGCGAGATCGCGATCTCGCCCAACCTGCGCAAGGTGCCGTACGACCCGCTCAAGGATTTCTCACCGATAAGCCGCATCGGCGCGAGCCAGCTCGCGCTCGTCATCCACCCGTCGGTGCCGGCAAAGTCGGTGGCGGACCTCGTCGCGCTTGCGAAAGCGAAGCCCGGAGCGATCAACTTCGCATCGTCCGGCACGGGCTCGACCGCGCATCTCGCGGGCGAGCTCTTCAAGACGCTCGCCGGCATCAATATCGTCCACGTGCCGTACAAAGGTGCGGGTCCCGCGCTGACCGATGTGATGGGCGGCCAGGTGCAGATGCTCATTTCGGGCTACTCGAGCGCACTGCCGCACATCAAGTCCGGCAGGCTGCGCGCGCTCGGCGTGACCGGGCCCAAGCGGCTCGCCGCGGCGCCGGATCTGCCGACGATCGGCGAAACCGTGAAGGGCTACGACGTGACGTCGTCCTACGGCATCATGCTGCCGGCGCGCGCCCCCAAGGCGATCGTCGAGCGGCTGCACAAGGAGATCGCCGCGATCGTGAACCGGCCGGACCTGCGCGAGAAGCTGACCGCGCTCGGCATCGACCCGGAAGGCAATACACCCGCTGAATACCAGCAGCAGGTGCGGAGCGAGATCGCCAAATGGGCGAAGGTCATCAAGACTGCGAACATCAAGGTCGAATAGCTTCCCTCTTCCCGTTGCGGAGAGAGGGTGCGGGTGAGGGGATCACATGAAGATCACGGGCCTTCAGACACATCTCGTGCGCTTGCCGGGGCAGCCGACGCTCGCGGACGTTCCCGACAAGGCTGACCAATACACCTTCGTCACGCTGCAGCTCCGCACCGACGAAGGTGTCGAAGGCGTCGGCATGACGTTCTTCGGCGCCGCGCTTTCGGCGACGCTCAAGAGCGCGGTCGATCAGCTCGCCGCGCTGACCGTCGGCGAGGACCCGCTGCGGCCCGAGGCCGTCGTCGAGAAGCTGTGCGGCGCTGCGAAGAACGCCGGTCCCGGCGGCATCTTCACGCTGGCGCTTTCCGCGATCGATATCGCGCTGTGGGACATCAAAGGCAAGGCGCTGGGAGTTCCGGTATGGAAGCTTCTGGGCGGCTTTCGCGATCGTGTGCCCACCTACGCGAGCGGCGCGCTCACGCGCGACCTCACGCTCGAGCAGGTCGTGGCGAACGGACCGAAGCTCGTCGCGAAGGGCTTCAGGCAGATGAAGACGCAGCTCGCGCTGCCGGGAAAAACCTCGGCGAAGCAGGAGATCGAGCGCGTGCGCCTCGTGCGCGAGAGCATCGGGCCCGACATCGACCTCATGTGCGACATCAACCAGCGCTGGAGCGTGCAGCAGGCGATCTCGATCGGCCGCCGCATCGAGGACGTCGGCCTCTACTGGCTCGAAGACATCACGGCGTGTGACGACTTCGCGGGGCTTGCGCGCGTTGCGGACGCGCTCGACACGCCCGTCGCGGGCGGTGAATACGTTTACGGTCCGGTGCCGTTCCGGCACATGATGGAAGCGCGCTCGGTCGATATCGTCATGGTCGATCTCATGCGCGCGGGCGGCATCACTCAGTGGATGAAGATCGCGGGCATGGCCGAAGCGTTCAATCTTCCGATCGTGAGCCACCTCGTGCCCGAGATCCACGTGCACCTCGTCGCGGCGGTGCCGAACGGCCTCACGGTCGAATACATGCCGCGCGCGCTGCGGCTCTACAAGGAAACGCCCAAGATCGAGGACGGCATGCTGATCGTGCCGCAGAAGCCGGGGCTCGGCCTCGAATTCGATCCTGAGGTTCTGAAGCGCTACGCGCAGTAGCTTGCCGTCCGAGAAGCCGAACGCGTCTACATCGACCTCAGCTCGTAGATACGAATACTCGCGATGAATGGATTGCTTTGCGCGAGTTTCTCGGCAGCATCAAGGTTCTCCGCTTCGATGATGTTGTAACCGGTAATGGATTCCATGTTCCATGGAAGGTCTCGGGTTCCGCTTTTCGAGATCTCTCGGCCGCCCGTGAAACCACCCTGGTCCACTTGCCTGGCGGAGATGGAGTCGAACCAGTCGTGCCAAGCCTTCATGATTTCCGGGGTCGGTTTTTCAAATCCGAAATGCAGAAACATAAACTTTTTCACTTTTCTCTCCTTGTCCATCGGTGTTCTCGACGTTCGTACGACTTCGGCGCACACACCATGTTGCCGTTGAGCGTCGCGCAGTAAGCACCGACCATCTTCTTTACGGCCGATCGATTTGCGCGATCGCAACGCGACCCACATCTGTTCCGCGAGGCGACAGCGTTCAAACCCGTCGGGCCGCGGCCGCTCGCGCCGCCTTTACCGCAGCGGCGCGATACGCCAGCGCGATGAGCGGGGAGACAATCAGGAACTGCAAGACCGTGAAGCCGGTTTCCAAGATCAGGAAGTCTTGGACCGAAGACATGCGGTACTTCGCCGCGACAGGCACGACCGCAAACGACCATGCCAGTGCGCCGCAGACGGTGCCGAACCGCAGCGCATCGCGCCACCACCGCGCAGGAGCGGTGCTGAAGAGCCGCGGATAAGCCCAGGCGAACAGCACCGCCTGAATCGCCATCGACGTGAGCCCAAGCGGGATGATCACCTCGTCGCGATACATCGCGAGTTGATGATAGCGATCGGCGAACACCACCAGGTGCCAGAGGTAGCCGAGTGGAAACGTCGGCAGCAGATAAGCCAGCACGGCCAGCCAGAAGGATTTAGCCATGATCCACCCCCCTTCGTGAGTCACGAGACATGACAAACGGCGTCTTTCCGTTGGTCGTCAGGACGCTTCCAGTATACTTTGTAACTTGCAATATGCAAGTGAGTTCCGATAGGCGAGCGCCACGATGACTACACGACCGCGCGGCCGACGGTCCGGCTGCCCCATCAGCATCGCGCTGGAGATGCTCGGGGACGCGTGGTCACTGCTGATCGTGCGCGACCTGATGTTCAAGTCCCGGCGGACCTACAACGACTTTCTGGGCGGCGGCGAGGGTATCGCGTCGAACATCCTGGCGGATCGACTGCTCAAGCTGGAAGGTGCCGGCATCATCGAGAAGCGGCGTGACCCGTCGGACGGGCGCCGCTTCATCTACCGCCTTTCGAAAAAAGGAATCGATCTGGCGCCAATACTCGTCGAACTCATAATCTGGTCGGCCCGGCACGAGACCACCGAGGCGCCGCGTTCAGTGGTTCGCGCGATGCAGAAGGATCGGGATGCCTTCATCGCGAACGTGCGCAAGCGGTGGATGGACGAGGACTGATGCCGCCTCGAGATCTTCGCCTGCCATGACAGCCTCCGGCCGACCGCCAGGTTCAGGACACACGGGGATCGGTGCTCCCGCAATGGCATCCGCCAATCAGCGGCGCGGCGCCGGATCGGGGGGCGGCAAGGCCGCGGCCCAACCAGCACCGCTGCTGTTACCATCCGCCAAAACAAGCGCACCACAGAGGAGCGGACATGAGAGCAAAAGGCATCAAGGAAGTCGCGTACGTGGACATCAAGCAGGGCGGCGGCGCGCACGCCCATGGCAGCAAAGGCCACCTGCACCCGATGAACTGGTTCGACTGTGCCGGCGGCGGGCAAGTCGTCGTCGACCAGCGCCACATCGCCTACGTCGGGAACATGCACAACCCGCACGGCACGATGCTGATCGACGTGAAGGATCCGAAGCGCCCGAAGCTCCTCTCGACGCTCTCGATGCCGGAAGGCACGCACTCGCACAAGGTGCGTGTCTCCGGCGACATCATGGTGACGAATCGTGAAGTGCTCGGACAGCACGCGCGTAAGGGTGAAGTGCCGCCCGATGGCTATACCGGGGGGCTCGCGATCCATGACGTATCCAATCCCGAGAAGCCGAAGCTCATCGCGAACTGGGACGCGTCTTTGAGCGAGGACGTGCGCCATTCGCGCGGCGTGCATCGCTTCGATTTCGACGGCCGCTACGCGTACATCTCGCCGACGATGGAAGGTTACGTCGGCAACATCGTGATGATTCTCGACCTCAAGAATCCCGCGAAGCCGGAGGAGGTCGGGCGCTGGTGGATGCCCGGGCAATGGGTCGGCGGCGGCGAGACGCCGACGTGGAAAGGGGACATGCACAAGTGCCATCACCCGATGCGCCACGGCAATCGCCTGTACACGAGCTACTGGCAGGGCGGCTGGGTGATCCTCGACATCGAGGACATGTCGAAACCGAAGCGCGTGTCGGGCATGGACTGGAGCCCGCCGTTCCCGTGGCCTACGCACACGTGCCTGCGCATCCCATTCAAGATCAAGAACCGCGACTTCATGGTCGTCACCGACGAGGACGTATTCCGGCAGGAGGATTACTTCGGCTATCCCGCATCGTTCATGTGGCTCGTCGACATCACGGACGAGAAGCATCCGATGGTGGTCTCCACCTACCAGATCGAAGAGATGCCCGATACGCCGCAGCCGCGCATGACCGGCTGCCACCAGCCCTGCGAGATCGTCACCGGCACCGAAATCCCGGTCGCGTGGTTCGCGTACGGGCTGCGCATCGTCGATATCTCGAACCCGCACGCGATGAAGGAAGTGGCGTACTACATGCCCGACGTGCCGCAGGGCTCGGACCGCGTGCAGAGCAACGATGTCACGGTCGACGACCGCGGTCTGATCTACCTGCTCGATCGCGTGCGCGGCCTGCACATCCTGGAGCGGGTCGGCTAGGTCGGTGGGTTACCACCCAGCCGACGTTGCTTACAGGAACGTGTAGTCGGAGGCGTGGATCGCCGCCGAGTTGGCGAACGCGATGCTTTCGGTCCCGCCGCCGTGGTTGATGTTCCACTGCGTCGCGTTCACCTGCACGAACGTAGCCCCGGCGCCGAAGCCCTGGAAGATGAGCGCGTCGCCCGCGCCGGCGCCGTTGCCCTGGAAGTCGACCACGATGTCGCCACTGGCCTGGCCCGCGACGAAACGGAAGACGTCGTTGTCGGCGCCGCCTTCCAACGTGTCGCTGTTCGCGCCGCCATCGAGAGTGTCCGCGCCGCCGCGGCCTCTCAGCGTGTCATTGCCGGTGAGGCCGAGGAGGCCGTTCGCGGCGTTGTCGCCATTCAGCAGATCGCCGTTGAACGAGCCGATGAGCCCCTCGATCGCGAGGTAGCTGTCACCGGCGGCGTCGCCGGCGTTGGCTCCGGATGACAGCAGGTCGGCGGTGACGCCGGCCGCAGCATAGTAATAAGCGGCGAAGTCCGATCCGGCGCCGCCCTGGAGCTGATCGGCGCCGGCGCCACCTTCGAGACGGTCGCTGCCGTCGCCGCCCTGCAGCAGGTCAGTGCCGTTGCGTCCTTGCAGATAGTCGTTGCCGGCGAGCCCGCTGAGCCCGTTGGCGGCGTTGTCGCCGACGAGCACGTCGTTCAGGTTCGATCCCACCAGCCCCTCGATCGACAGATACGTGTCACCTACGGCATCGCCGGTGTTCTGGCTCCAGCTTCCGAGGTTCACCACCACGCCGATCATTGAAGTGGCATAGCTCGCGGAATCCATGCCGGCGTCGCCGCGCAGTTGATCGGCGCCCGCGCCGCCGTCGAGCGTGTCGTTGCCGTCCATCCCGAACAGCACGTCGTTACCTGTGCGCCCGAAAAGCGCGTCACTGCCGCCTGCACCCAGGAGCTGGTTGGCCGCGCCGTCGCCCAGCAGCGTGTCGGCGTGAGCCGAGCCGATCACGCCTTCGATCGCCGTGAAAATATCGCCTGCCGCGTCCCCCGTATTCGAGGCCGGCGCGGCGAGATCCACGGTGACGGCCGCGGCGGCATAGTGATACGCCGCGTAGTCGAGTCCCACACCGCCGTCCAGGCCGTCGGGGCTGGCGCTGCCTTCGAGCTGGTCGCTGCCGCTGCCGCCTTCGAGCGTGTCGAGCCCGCCGGCGCCCTGAAGATAATCGTTGCCGTCGCCGCCGCGCAGCGTGTTCGACCCGCCGTCGCCGACGAGCGTATCCCTGAAGTCGGAGCCGATGATCCCTTCGACCGACGCGTAGGTATCGCCCGCAGCTTCGCCCGTGTTGGCGGCGGGGAAGGCAAGACTCGCCAGCACGCCGGCGGCCGCGTGCTCGTAAGTGGCGAAATCGACGCCCGTGCCGCCGTCGAGGGCATCTCCGCCCGCGCCGCCATTCAGCGCGTCGTTGCCCGCGACCCCGCGCAGCGTATCCGCGCCGGCACCGCCGTTGAGCACGTTCGCGGAGCCGGTTCCGGTCAGCACGTTGGCAAGCGCGTTTCCGTTCGCGTTCAATGCGGATCCGGTGAGCACGAGGTTCTCGACGTTCGCCGGCAGCGTGTAATCGAAGGCGCTCCTGACGGTGTCGGTGCCTTCACCGGTGAGCTCGATCACCGGCTCCGGCGCGAGCGACGCGTCGAGCTGCGCGACGACATAGGTATCGTCGCCGGCGCCCCCGATCATGGTATCCACGCCGAGGCCGCCGTCGAGAAAGTCGTTGCCGGATGTGACAGGTCCGGCGTTGGAGTCGCCATACAACGTATCGTCACCGGCGCCCCCGAAGAGATTGTCGTTGCCGCCGGCTCCGATCAGCGTGTCGTTGCCGTCGTTGCCGGTCAATGCGTTGGCCGCCTGATTTCCCTGCAGCCGATCGGCGCCGGAGCCGCCGATCGCGTTCTCGATGAGCGAGCGCGTGTCGCCGTCGAAGAGCAGCGCGTTGAAGACGTTGCCGCGCGCGTAACCCCCGTTGGGTCCGCCGCCGAGATAGGCGAGCTGGCCCGCGGCAAAGAGCGATTGACCGCCAGGCCGAAGGTCGATGCTGACATTATTCGTGTAGTTCGACAGGTCGTACGTGTCGATCCCGTTGCCGTCCCAGATCGTCGCGAAGATGCGGTTGTCGGCCGGGTCGATGGCGAGGCTGCCATTGACGAACGTTTCGCCGCTGCCGGGACTCCACGTGTACACCGTGTTGCCGCTGTTGACGGTGTAGTCCGCGCCGTACACGTACTGAAGCGCGGCGATGTCCAGCATCATGAAGCTTTGCGCGTATCCTGCCGCCTCGTTGTCGAACGTGACCGCGACGGGATCGCCGATGTACGACCGATTCGTCATCACCGAGTATTCCATCGAGTCGACGTCCGCGGGCAGCGCGCCGAAGCCGTCCGCGTCGTGACCGTCGCTCAGACCGAGCGCATGGCCGAGCTCGTGCAGCATCGCATACCACGGGAAATTTCCGGCGATCGGCGTGGCGGCGGAGGGACCGACCCACACATCTCCGCCGAAGATCCCGCTATCGGGCAAAAAACCGTACGCCGTGGACGTGTCGCTCGTGTTCGCGACACGGATGGTGCCGGTCGACTCGCCAGCGCCGGTGTAGTTGAGATCCAACTGCGTAAAACCTTCGACGGAGAAGTCGGCCGCGCCGGGAGGCTGTGTGAAGGTCGTGGCGTCGAGCGCGAAGTGCACCGCGACGCGTTGGGTAATCGAGAGCTGGCTGAAGCCTTCGCTCTGCGCGCTGAAGCCGTCTGCGTCGACGTCGCTGAAGTAGCCGACCTGATAGTCGGCCGCCGCGTCCGGATCGCTGTAGGTGATCAAGGCCAACGCCCATTTGAGGCCGCTCAGCAAGCCGTCGATACGCAGATCTCCCGAAGCGCTTACGGGGATCGTGCTGGTGCCGCTGCCGTTGAATATCGGTGCGTTCTGTTCGGTCGCCACTTGTCTACCTCTCTATCGAGAATGCCTGATGCGGATCGCTAAATGAACGCGTAGTCGGAAGTCTGAATCGCCGCTGCATTCGCGAACGTGATGCTTTCCGATCCGCCGCCGTAGTTGATGTTCCACACGGTCGCGCTCGCCTGCACGAAGGTCGCACCCGCGCCGTAACCGTGGAAGATCAGCATGTCGCCGGTGAGCGCACCGTTACCCTGGAAATCGAGCACGAGATCGCCGTTCGCCTGGCCGGCTGCGAAGCGGAAGACATCGTTGTCGGCGCCGCCTTCCAGAGAGTCACTGCCGGCGCCGCCGTCGACGCTGTCAGCGCCGCCGCGGCCTCTCAGCGTGTCGTTGCCGTTGAGACCGAGGAGGTGGTTGGCCGCGTTGTCGCCGTTGAGCGTATCGGCGTGGGAAGAGCCGATGAGCCCTTCTATGGCGAGGTAGCTGTCACCGGCCGCGTCGGCCGTGTTGGCGCCGGCAGACAGCAGGTCGGCGGTGACGCCGACGGACGCATAGTAGTAAGCGGCGAAGTCCGACCCCGCGCCGCCCTGGAGCTGATCGGCTCCGGCGCCACCTTCGAGACGGTCGCTGCCGTCGCCGCCCTGAAGCAGGTCGGCGCCGTTGCGTCCCTGAAGATAGTCGTTACCGCCGAGCGCGCTGAGTACGTTCGCGGCATTGTCACCGACGAGCACGTCGTTC
>DASPNJ010000070.1:0-2363 GCA_035626595.1 Burkholderiales bacterium | reverse complement strand
GACCTCATAGCCGGGCACGCCGCTTTCGGCCACCGTCGGCAGATCGGGCATGGCGATCGAACGCTTGGCGCTCGTAACCGCGATCGCCCGCAACTTGCCTGCTCTCACAGGACCCATCATCGAAGCGGGATCCGTGAGCATCAAACCGATTTCACCGCCGAGCAGCGCGATCGCCGCAGGTCCGCCGCCGCGATAAGGCACGTGCACGAGCTTGGTGCCGGCCATGCGGTTGAACAGCTCGCCCGCGAGATGGTTGTAATTGCCCGCGCCGCTCGATCCGTAACTGATCGCGCCGGGACGCGCCTTGTCGAGCGCAATCAGGTCTTTCACGCTCTTGACCGGTAACGAGGGATTCACGGCGACCAACTGCGGGATCGACGAGATCCAGACGATCGAAGTGAAGTCGCTCTCCTTGAACGGCATCTTCGTGTAGATGCTGGGATTCACTGAGTGCGTGCCTGCATTCGCCCACACGATGGTATGGCCGTCGGGCGGCGATTTCGCGGCCATCTCGGCGCCGATGTTGCCGGCCGCGCCGCCGCGATTGTCGACCACGACGGGCTGACCGAGCGCCTCGGAGAGTTTCGGGCCGAGGATGCGAGACATCAGATCCGCGCCGCCGCCAGGCGGCCAGGGGACGATGTAGCGGATCGGGCGGTTCGGGTAGCTCTGCTGCGCCCACGCGCTGAGGGCGCATGCGGCGAGCAGAAGGGCCAATGCCGTCTTGAATAGTTTCATGCGAGCTCTCCTCTTTGGTGTCTCGATCTAATTGGCCGAGGGCTGTCCCCTCTGGGCATGCAGCTCGAGGCTTAAGCGATTGCACCGACGGCTTTGCCGAGCACGATCAGCATACCATCGGTTTTTCCCAGTCTCCCCGCGCCGGCTTGGGCCGCGCTCTTCTCGTCCTGGTTCGGCGCCGCTACTCGGCCTTCATCAGATCATCGCGAGAACATGCACCACGCGACGTGAACCGCGGAGCTTCCGAAGCGAGTAGCGGTCCCCTGCGTTGCTCGCCGAGGCCGGCTCCTGCGGAACTCACGCGCCGCTCCTTTCCTTGGATACGTGAGCGACGCGGTGAGGCTCTGCCACTGGTAACGGTAGTGTGGTTCGACAGTCCTCGTCGAATTCCCGGCCTCGGCTGCGCTACTCGGCACCTTGTATGGTGAGTCTCGGCGTTTTCTGCCGTAATGGCGAGGCGCCGGGGTGGAGGGACTCGGCGCCTATCTGTCGGCGTTCTCCGAACAGACATTGAGAGTAATCCCCCACCCGTCTCACTAACGTCGATGAGGAATCTAGCGGCACCGAAGGTGACCGCCGATTTTGGACGCAAGGTAACGTGAGTGGGTGGTCCACCCCGACGGTTCACGCTAACACCGGAGGGAATCGCCATGCAATCGATCATGAATTTAGGTGCGGACGTCGACAGCCGCTTCGTCGTAGTGGCGTGTGCGGCCGATTCGTTTCGGCCGTGTCGCATAGGCAATGAACGCAAAGCACTTCTCACATGGCTGCGGACGGTGCCTCGCGGCAGTCGTCTGGCCATGGAGTCGACGGGCGGTCATCAAGATCTGCTCGCCGAGCTCGCGTACAAAACGGGTTTGCAGGTCTTCGTCGTCAATCCGCGTGACCTACGTCGCTACGCTGAGGGGCTTGGGCGCCGTGGCAAGACCGATCGTATGGACGCAGAAGTGATCGCGCGCTATGTCGCGCGCGAACACGGCGAGCTGCACGCCTATGTTCCACCGACCAAGTCACAACGAGAGCTCGCGCAGCTCATCCGTCGTCGGGCGAAGCTCGTCGAGACGAAAGCAGCCATCGAACAGAGCCTACGTGGCTTAACGGGGTTGCACGCTCAGGCGAAACGATTGGTTACCGACATTGAGCGCCTCATCACGCGCCTGGAATTAATGATGCAACGCTGCCTGGACAAAACGCCCGCCGCGCGCGAGGCAGCTCAGCGCATTGCCACGATTCCTGGCTTCGGCCCACTGGGCAGCACCTGGCTGGCACACAGCTTTACACGCGTCCCATATACGAGCAGCGATGCGGTTGTAGCAGCGAGCGGCCTCGATCCCCGACCAGACGATTCAGGCGCCAAGCGCGGCCGGCGCCGACTCAGCAAACGAGGGCCGGCCGAAGAGCGTCGCATTCTCTTCAACTGCGCTCGAGCGGCTGCTCGTACACAGCTGTGGCGGCCGTACTACGAAGCTCAACTCGCTAAAGGACTTAGCCACACCGCTGCTGCGACGATCCTCGCCCGCAAGATGCTCCGCGTGGCCTTCGCGCTGTACAAGAACGCCGACGCATTCAACCCATGTCGCATCGCCAGTCGCGCTTGACGTAAACCATAGAATCTCTCAAGG
>DASPNJ010000069.1:0-27589 GCA_035626595.1 Burkholderiales bacterium | reverse complement strand
TCGACGGGGGAGTTTGGCACCTCGATGTCGGCTCATCACATCCTGGGGCTGTAGCCGGTCCCAAGGGTATGGCTGTTCGCCATTTAAAGTGGTACGTGAGCTGGGTTCAAAACGTCGTGAGACAGTTTGGTCCCTATCTGCAGTGGGCGTTGGAGATTTGAGGGGGGCTGCTCCTAGTACGAGAGGACCGGAGTGGACGCACCTCTGGTGTACCGGTTGTCACGCCAGTGGCATCGCCGGGTAGCTAAGTGCGGAAGAGATAACCGCTGAAAGCATCTAAGCGGGAAACTCGCCTCAAGATTAGATCTCCCGGGGACTCGATCCCCCTGAAGGTTCGTCGGAGACTACGACGTTGATAGGTCGGGTGTGTAAGCGCAGTAATGCGTTCAGCTAACCGATACTAATTGACCGTGCGGCTTGATCCTATAATCGTGAGCGCTGTTTAAGTCAGCACGAGCGAAAGTGGATCGGGTTTGCCAGATACGATCGATCCAACTTTGCTTCTTCCGAATTCGAGAAATCGGGGTCAGGTCCGAATTTCCTCCCCCTGATCTTCAGGCCGAGAAATTCGGACCTGACCCCGGTTCTCTCAACCCTCTATGCCTGACGGCCATAGCGAGTTGGAACCACCCCTTCCCATTCCGAACAGGGCCGTGAAACGACTCAGCGCCGATGATAGTGCGGACTCCCCGTGCGAAAGTAGGACATCGTCAGGCACCCATTGAACGAAAAGCCCGGCGCTCGTGAGAGCGCCGGGCTTTTTCGTTTTGGCTGCGCAATTCCATGTCCTAACTGGAGCGCAGCAACGGCTCTGCAATCACGGCTCCGCGTTCGTTACTATGCCCACCGCGACGAAGCTCAACGGCCTGCTTTCGGGGTACGCCGTGCGCTTAACGCGCAGCCGGCGCGTTAAGCGCCCATGGTACGGATCGAGCTCAGACCTTCGCCGCGCCTCGCGGCAGTGCTCGTGGCGGCGCACCTTTTCGCCGCGGCCGCGCTCGCTCCTCTGGATCTTCCGTGGTGGTTCAAGCTCGCCGGTGCGCTGGTCGTCTGCGCAAGCCTCGTTCGCTCGCTGCGCTGTCATGCCCTCCTGCGCAGCCGCGCGGCGATCATGCAAGTTGATTTGCGGGAAGGCGATCGCGCCGCGGTGCGCATGCGCGGCGGTGACTGGCTCAAGGCCCGCGTGCTCGGGACGACGTACGTAACACCCGTAGTCACGATTTTGAACGTGCGGCTGCCCGGTCGGCGCTCGGCGCGCCATGTCGTGCTTTTGAGCGACAGCGCCGACGAAGACACCCTCAGGCGTGCACGCGTGGCGCTGCGCTGGGGGTATCGCAACGATCCCGCGGACGCTTCGCGCGCCTGATCACCGGACCTGGTCGTCGGAGCGCGCAGCTTTGAACGCTTGCAAGCGCTCCAGCAGAACCTGTGCAGGCGCCGGTCTGCCGACGTCGTAGCCCTGCGCGTGATCGCACCCGAGCTGATTCAGCGCCGACAGGATCGCCGGGTTCTCGACGCCTTCCGCGACCACCTTGAGCTCGAGGTTGTGTGCGAGGTCGATCAGCGAGCGCACGATCTTCGCGTTCTGCGGCTGCTCGAGCATTGCGCGAACGAACGACAGATCGATCTTCAGCTCGTCCAGCGGAAGCTGCGCGAGATACTGCATCGACGAGTACCCGGTCCCGAAATCATCGACCGAGATCTTGACGCCGAGGCTTTTCAACTGGCGCAGCGCCTCGTGCGATACCGCACGATCGACCATCATGGCGGTTTCGGTGATCTCGATCACGATGCTGCTGCCGCGCACGTTCCACGTGCGCAGCGCGCGGTCCACGTAGTAGGGGAGATCCGCTTCGCGCAGGTTGGACGGCGAAATGTTGATGCTGACGGTGAAGTCCGGCTCGATCTGCTGGAACTCGCGGCAAGCCTGAATCGCGCTCGTGATCACCCACATCGTGAGGTGATCGATCAAACCCGCGGATTCCGCGGCCCGCACGGCGAGGTGCGGCGGCACGGTTCCCAGCACTTCATCGTGCCACCTCAGCAGCGCCTCGGCGCCGCCGACACGCCCGGTGCGCATATCGAGCTGAGGCTGGTAGTACAGCGCGAGAGCGTTCTGATCGATCGCCTGCCTCAGCCGGTTTTCGTACTGGAGCTGATCGAAAGCCGCGGTTTCTCCCGCCGGCGGCTGATAGAGCCAGATGCGCTCGCGCCGGCCCCGCGCCTCGTGCACCGCGCTTTTTGCGCGTTGCAGCAGCTGTCCGGCGTCATCGGCCTGCTCCGGAAACATCGCGATGCCGACGGCGGCGTCGGGCGTGACCGCGATGCCGCTCAAAGTCATCGGCAGCGCGAGCAGCGACATGACGCGATTGGCTGCGAGCATCGCTATGCCCTCGGATGGAGCCGGGCGCAGCACGCATGCGAATTCGTCGCGGCCGATCGGTTCGATCAGGTCGCGCTTGCGCAGCGCCTTCGTCCTGAGCGTCTGCGCGATCGCGTTCGACATCGTGTCGCCGGCATGAAACCCATGCAGCGCGTCGATGCGATCGACCGCTCCGGCGTGCACCAGGAGGAGCCCCACCGACTCGCCGGCGCGCTCGGCTTCCGAGAGCGACACCTGGAGCCGGTCGACGACCGGGTTGCGGTCGGGGCTTGGCGCGTCGAGCTCTGATTCGCCGGCCATCGTCGGGCCTACAGGAAAAACTCGCTCGGATCGATTGGAAGCTTGTCCTTCGGCAGCGTGCGCCTGATGCGGTAGGGCTCGTCCGCGCTCGCCCTCGGCTCCTTCACGAGATCGAGGATCTTCTGCGGGTAGAGCGGTTTCCACTCGGCATCGAGGATCACCATGACCCGCGGCTGCAGCCGGCGCACCAGATTCTGCGCGATCACGAGCGCCACCTCGCCGGTGTTGAGCTCGACAGCGCTGCCGACCGGGTAGATGCCGATGCACTGGATGAACTGCTCGACCAGCGCTTCGTGGAAGAGCTTTCCACGCAACTTGTGCATGAGCGAGAGCGCATTCGATGGCGAGGATTGCTCGGCGTAGGGCCGCGAAGAGGTGAGCGCGGAGAAGCTGTCCACGAGCGCTGCGATTGCGCCATCGATCGGGATCTCGTCGCCTTTCAGCCCCTGCGGGTATCCGGTACCGTCCTGCCGCTCATGGTGCGTCAATACGATCTCGTCTACGCCGCGCGGCAGCCCTTTCGCCCCGCGCACGAGCTCGACCGAATGCAGCACGTGCGCTTTGACGTCTTCGTATTCGTCGGGGCTCAGGAGATCCTGCTTCTTGAGCACTGCGTCGGGCAGGCGCGTCTTACCGACGTCCAGCAGCATCCCGGCAAGGCCAAGCACTTCGAGCCGATCCTTGGGGTACTGCAGAAAGCGACCGAACGTGATCATCAGGATCGACGTGTCCATCGCGCGCCCCAGCTCGTAGCCGCCCTTCTGGCGCAGCGTGTTGAGCAGCATCATCGCGTCCGGGTTGCGCTGGATGCTTTCCGTCATGCTGGTGACGGCACCGGTGAGCTTCTGCGAATCGATTTCGCCCTCGAGCCGCAGGTTCTCGAGCGACTGCCGAATCGCATGCTCGCAGGAAGCGTAGATCTCCTTGGCGACGACGACTTCCTGCTCGACCGGCGTCACCTCGCGATAGATGACCGAGCCGCGCAGCGGCTGCGGGCGCTTTGCCGGAGCTCGCGGCCGGTCGGGATGCCAGCGCTCCCGCTCGGGATCTACGTAAACCGATTTACAGTAGACTTTGAGCGCCTTGATCTGTTCTTCGTCGGTAAGCGGAAAGCCCTGGAAATCGAACGGGGTGCCGAGCCACGGCCGATCGAGCTCGACCACGTACATGCCAAGCTGCAAGTCATCGACGAGAACCTGTCTTTTATTCATGTGGTTTCACCGGACCGACCGATTATAGTGCGATGAGCGTGCAAGCCATCACACTGGAGGAGGTACGGGCCGCGGCGCGCGTTATCGCCGGGCAGGTGGTGGACACACCCTGCCTGTACTCCCGCACGCTAAGCGAGGTGCTCGGGGCCGAGGTCTGGCTCAAGTTCGAGAACCTGCAGTTCACCGCGTCGTTCAAGGAGCGGGGCGCCCTGGCGAAGCTCTCGGCTCTGGATCAGCCGACGCGCGAGCGCGGCGTGATCGCCGCGTCGGCCGGAAATCACGCGCAGGGCGTCGCGTACCACGCGCGCCGGCTCGGCATTCCGTGCGTCATCGTGATGCCGCGGTACACGCCCTCGGTCAAAGTGGAGCGCACGCGCGCGCTGGGTGCCGAGGTGCTGCTCGCCGGCGATGGCTTCGACGACGCGCAGGCGCATGCGCTCGACCTCGCGCCAAGCGCGCGGCTCGAGTTCGTCCATGCCTACGACGACCGGCACGTCGCCGCGGGGCAGGGCACGATCGCGCTCGAGATGCTCGCGGCACAGCCGGACCTGGAGAGCCTCGTGGTTCCGGTGGGTGGCGGAGGCCTCATCTCCGGACTGGCTGCTGCGGCGAAAGCGCTGAAGCCCGAGATCCAGGTGATCGGCGTGCAGAGCGCGCGCTTTCCGGCGGTGTATTGCGCCCGTAAAGGCTCGACGCCGGAGTTCGGCGCGAGCTCGATCGCCGACGGCATCGCGGTGCGACACCCTGGCGAGATCGTGCGTGCGTCGGCTGCGCTCATCGACGATGTCGTGCTGGTCGAGGAGGGCGATATCGAGCAGGCGATCGTGATGCTGCTCGAGATCGAGAAAACGGTGACCGAAGGCGCTGCCGCGGCGGGCGTCGCCGCGATCCTGCGAGACCGGGAACGTTTCGCGGGCTGCCGCACCGGGCTCGTCCTCACCGGCGGCAACATCGATCCGCTGAACCTTGCGTTCATCACCGAGCGCGGTCTCGCGCGCTCCGGCCGGCTGGTGCGTCTGAGCGTCGATCTGCGCGACCTGCCGGGCTCGCTCGCGCAGGTCACCGCGAAGCTCGCGGCGCTCGGCGCGAATATCGAGGAGGTTCACCATCAGCGCACCTTCACGCAACTGCCGCTACAGACGGCGGAAGTGCAGTTCGTGCTGCAGACGCGCAATCACGCGCACGTGAAGGAGGTCATGGCAGCGCTCGATGCGGAGGGCTTCCGTCCGCGCCTCCACGACGGCGCCACGGGCGAATAGGACGCCTTTCGCCTAGGTCGCCGTTTCGCTGCTACGACAGACGATGCGCTACTTGCCGGCGCCGCCGCGTGAACCTGCATGGCCGCTGTTCGCGGCCGCCGCCGCACCACCCGACGCGCGGGCGGCGTGGGGGCCTGCCGTTCCGCCGCTCGCGGTGCTGGATCCCGAGGTGGACAGTGATGGCACCGGCCCCGGGACGCCGGGCACGGCATTGGGCAGCGCGGGCAGATTTCCGCTCAGCGACGGCACGACCGGAACCGTCGCGACGCCCGGTGGCGTCTGGGGCAGTCCCGTCGTCGGTGGCGGAGTGCTGCTGCCGGTGCCCGGCACAACCGCGCCCGCGCGAACAGGGGGAGGCGGACCATCGGGCACCACGCATGTCACATCGCGGTTGGAACAATAGTCCGGCAGCGAAGTACGGCTGGTGGATACATCGGCGGATTGCGCGAGACCGGAGAGGGCAAACCCGATACTCGTTGCGACCACCCGCCACACGCGTCCTGACGTATTCATGACACCTCCAGCTTCGGCCGCTCGATCGGCGTAGTCACTGACGGGCCGCTGCAAGCACCGCGCCCGCGCACGTGCATCACGGCGCGCGTTATCCCAATGTCAAGCGCAGCTTCCCCCGTTGAACAACGCATGATGCGTTGCGGGAGCCACCTCGCCCTTGCACTCGGTGCGCAGGCATCCCGGTGATCGGGAAGTACAGTAAAATTCCGTTCCCCGGCAGAGCAGGCGTTTTCAACCTGCTTTGCCGTCCTTTTTTCTGCCGACAAGAATCACTGCACTGCAGCGTAACGAGGACAACGTTCATGAACCAGCCTGCCGCCGCGGCGAAACGCGCACCTGCGATCGAAGCGCCCGCTTATGTGAAGAACGAGAAGTTGATCGCATGGGTTGCCGAGGTCGCGCAGCTCACCAAGCCGGCGCAGATCTACTGGTGTGACGGGTCTCAGGAGGAATACGACCGTCTTTGTCAGGAGATGGTTGATTCCGGAATGCTGATCAAGCTGAATGAAGCCAAGCGCCCCGGCTGTTTTCTCGCTCGCTCGGATCCGGACGACGTCGCTCGCATGGAAGACCGCACGTTCGTGTGCAGCCGCAACAAGGAAGACGCCGGGCCTAACAACAACTGGGTGGAACCCTCCGAGATGCGGGCTACGCTCAACCGGCTGTTCGACGGGTGCATGCGCGGGCGCACGATGTACGTGATTCCGTACAGCATGGGTCCGCTCGGCTCGCACATCGCCCACATCGGTGTCGAGCTCACCGATTCGCCCTACGTCGTCGCGAACATGCGCATCATGACGCGCATCGGGCGAGCGGTGCTGGATGTGCTCGGCGCGGACGGCTACTTCGTGCCGTGCCTGCATTCGGTCGGGGCGCCGCTCGCGCCGGGTGAGCAGGACGTGCGCTGGCCCAGCAACAAGGAGCACAAGTACATCGTGCATTTTCCCGACGACAAATCCATCTGGTCGTTCGGCAGCGGCTACGGGGGCAACGCGCTGCTCGGGAAGAAATGCTTCGCGCTGCGCATCGCCTCGATCATGGCGCGCGAGCAGGGCTGGCTTGCCGAGCACATGCTGATCCTCGGGATCCAGCCGCCCGGCGGCAAGAAACATTACATCGCCGCCGCCTTCCCCAGCGCGTGCGGCAAGACCAATCTCGCGATGCTGATCCCGCCTGTCGAGCTCGAGGGCTGGAAAGTCGAAACGATCGGGGAGGACATCGCCTGGATCAAACCGGGTACGGACGGGCGCCTCTACGCGATCAACCCGGAAGCCGGCGCTTTCGGAGTCGCGCCCGGCACCTCCGAAGCAACGAATCCGAACTGCCTGGCGGCGCTGCACGAGAACACGATCTTTACGAACGTGGCGATGACGCCGGATGGCGACGTCTGGTGGGAGGGCCTCACGAAAGAGCCGCCGCCGGAGCTGATCGACTGGCAGGGCAATCCGTGGACGCCCACGAGCGGCAAGCCGGCTGCGCATCCCAATGCGCGCTTCACTGTCGCCGCGGAACAGATCCCGTCGCTCGACAAGGATTGGGACAATCCAGCCGGCGTGCCGATCAGCGCATTCCTGTTCGGCGGACGGCGCACGACGACGGTGCCGCTCGTCGCCGAAGCGTACGACTGGACGCACGGCGTCTACATGGCCGCGACCATGGCCTCCGAGACCACGGCCGCGATCGTCGGCAAGGTCGGTGTGGTGCGGCGCGATCCGTTCGCGATGCTGCCGTTTTGCGGCTACCACTTCGGTGACTACTTCCGCCACTGGCTGGAGATCGGCCGTTCGATCAAGCAGCAACCGAAGATCTTCAGCGTCAACTGGTTCCGCCGGGACGAGAACGGCAAGTTCATCTGGCCGGGCTACGGTCAGAACATGCGCGTGCTCAAGTGGATCGTCGAGCGCTGCGAAGGCAAGGCGGGCGCGAGGGACACGCCGATCGGCCGCATGCCGCGCTACGAAGACCTCGACTGGCGCGGGCTCGACATGAGCCGCGAGACCTTCGAGAAGCTGACGAACGTCGATCCTGCCGCGTGGCGCGAGGAAGTCAAAGACCACGACCGGCTTTTCGACACGCTTCGTAACCGTCTGCCGAAGGAGCTCGAGGCGAAGCGCGAAGAGCTGGAAAAGGCCGTCGCGTAAAATCTACGACGCGAGCAGAAAATCGCTTAGCGCGGCAGCCGCCGCAGACAAACCTACGACGCGCGTCGCGCAAAAAACCGCTTAGCGCGGCAGCCGCCGCAGACAAACCTACAACGCGCGTCGCGCAAAAAATCGCTTAGCGCGGCAGCCGCCGCGCTTTTTCAATCAAAGCGTCTTGTCGGCGTCGGGCACGCTGTAGCGCCCGCGGCAGAACACGAGCGGCGTGCACTCGCGCCAGGCATAGCGGAGCACGTGACCGATGAAGATCACGTGATCGCCGCTGTAGTAGCGGGTCTCGTTGCGGCATTCGAGCTGCGCGGCTGCACCGTCCACCAGCGGTACGCCGCCGGTCCCCGCCCGGTAGCTGACGCCGTCGAACTTCTTCGGCATCGACTGCGCGAAACGACGCGCGAGCGCGAGCTGGTCGTCCGCGAGGATATTCACGGCGAAATGCGGCGCCTGCAGGAAATTCGGCAAGTTGGGCGATCGCAACGACAGACTCCACAGCACGAGCGGCGGCGACAGCGACACCGAGCTGAACGAGTTGCACGTGAGTCCGATCGGCGTGCGGTCCGGCCCTGCGATGGTGACGACTGCGACACCGGTGGCGAAAGTGCCCAGCGCGTTCCGGAAGTCGCGCGGATCGAAATGTTCGGGCGTGTCGCCGGTCGCGCTCGCCATTTCAGAGGGTCGGCAGATCCGGCGCGATGCCGAGCATGAACTTGCCGGCCATCGACGCGGCGACGTCCCACGCGAGCGCATAGTGGCTTTGCGCGGCATGAACGTCGCGAAACGAGCGCTGCATGACCTGTGCGTCGTAGAGGAACTCGCCTCCGCCTGCTTCGAAGAGCAGATCGACGGCGCGTGTGCACAGCCGGGCGGCATAGGCGCCATCGCGCCGCAGCCGGATCTTTTCCTCCCGCGACGGCACTCGCGTATCCGCGGCCGCGGCCATTGCCAGCGAGCAGTTCTCGAGCAGCACCAGCTCCGCCGTGGCCACTGCCGCGGCCGCTTCGCCGAGCCGCGCCTGCGTCGTCGCGTGATCGGCCAATAGCGTCGAGGTGTAAGACGTCACCCGGTGGCGCGTGTCTTCGGTGAACTGATCCACCGCGCCCTGCGCGATGCCGAGCGCGGTCGCCGCCACGACATACGGAAACATGTCGAACACCGGCAGGCGGTACAGCGGCCCCGGGTTCACGGCGGAGCCGGGCGCGCTGCAGCCTTTCATGAGCTCGACGCTCAGCGCACGGTGCTGCGGGACGAACGCATCCTCGATTTCGATATCGTTGCTGCCCGTCGCGCGCAATCCCGCGGCATGCCACGTATCGACGATCCGGTAGTCGCTCGCCGGCAGCAGGAAAACGCGGTAGTCCGGGAGCTCGCCGTCTGCCGATGCGATGCCGCCGAGCATCGTCCACGTGCACGCATCGATACCGCTGGAGAACTTCCAGCGGCCGCTCAGCCGGTAACCGCCTGCAACGCGCGTCGCGTGGCCCGGCGGAAACATCAATGCCGAGCCGATCAGTGCATGAGGATCGGGCCCCCAGATTTCGTCCTGGGCTTCGCGTGGCCACAGCGCGAGCATGAACGCATGGTTCGCGAGATTCGCCACGACCCATGCGGTCGAGCCGCAGCCGCGCGCGAGCATCGCGGTGATGCGCACGATCGCGTCGTATTCGAGCTCCAGTCCGCCGGTCCGGCGCGGCTGGAGGATCCGCAACAAGCCTGCGGCATGAAGATCGGCTATCGTCTCGTCGGGTATGCGCCGCAGCTCCTCGGCGCGGCGCGCGCGCTCCGCGAGCACCGGAACGAGGCTGCGCGCGCGATCCATGGCGGCGGCGAGCGCGTCGTTATGCGCGGTCAATCGATCCTCCTTCACACGAACGATACGCTAATATCGGAAAAACCTACAACGCGCACCCGAGGCGGCGGCGCATGACACGTCGGGCGCAGTACCACACCGTCATCGCCGGATATGGACGCATATAACATCGCGGAGCTGCGCGACATCGCGCGGCGGCGGCTGCCGCGCGGCGTGTTCGAGTTCGTGGACCGCGGGACCGAGGACGAGCTGTCGCTACGCGAGAATGCCGCCGTGCTCGACCGGATCCGATTCCGGCCGCGCACGCTCGTCGACGTATCGGACCGCAGTCAGGCAATCATGCTTTCGGCAAACGCCACGCGATGCCGATCGCGATCGCGCCGACCGGCTCCGCCGGGCTGACGTGGTACGAAGGTGAGATCGCGCTCGCGCGCGCCGGGGCCCAAAGCGGGTATTCCGTTCACGCTCGCGACAGGCTCGATAACCGCGATGGAAAAGGCCGCGGCGGAAGCTTGGCGGGACGCTGTGGGTCCAGCTCTACATGTGGCCCGACCGCTCCCTTTCGCACAAGCTCGTCGAACGCGCGAAAGTAGCCGGCTACGAAGGCTCTCACACCGACCCATCAGCCGCGGTAGGCGACGACGCGCTGGCGCTGCTCGCCGAGGCCGCGGATACCGAGCGTCACGACATCACCCGGCTTGAGCCACACCGGCTCGGGCTTCTTGCCCATGCCCACGCCCGGCGGGGTGCCGGTGCAAATGACGTCGCCGGGTAAGAGGCTCATGTAATGGCTGCAGTACGAGACGAGCTTCTTCACCCCGAAGATCATCGTCTTGGTGTTGCCGCTCTGCATGCGCTTGCCGTTCACGTCGAGCCACATGTCGAGGTCCTGCGGATCGGGCACTTCGTCGGGCGTGACGAGCCACGGCCCGATCGGGCCGAACGTGTCGCAGCCCTTGCCTTTGTCCCACTGCGAGGACTGGAGCTGGAACGCGCGCTCCGAGACGTCGTTGGCGACGCAGTAGCCGGCGACGTAGTCGAGCGCCCGGTCTTCGGAGACGTACAGCGCCTTGCGGCTGATCACCACCGCGAGCTCCACTTCCCAGTCGAGCTTGGTCGAGTTCTTCGGCTGGACCGTGTCGTCGTTGGGACCGCAGAGGCTCGAGAGCGCCTTCATGAAAATGATGGGCTCCGTCGGCACCGCCATGTTCGCTTCCGCCGCGTGGTCCGAATAGTTGAGCCCGATCGCGATGTACTTCGAGATGCCGCAAACGGGTACTCCGTACCGCGGCGTGCCCTCGACGAGCGGCAGCGATTCGGCTTTCGTCTGCGCGAGCTTCTGCAGATTCTCCGGTGAGAGCGCGGCGGCATCGATGTCTTTGACGATGCCGGAGACATCGCGGATCTTCCCGGCGGCGTCGATGATCCCCGGCTTTTCGGCGCCGGGATTTCCGTAGCGGCAGAGCTTCATGAGTTTCTTAAAGTCGTGAAGAAGTGAACGGGTGAATGAAGTGAATGCGCGGAGCGTCGCTACAGCCCGGCCCGGCTGCGGCCTTTGACTGCGCGGTTGACGACGTTAACCGGCCATTCGCCGGTCAGGACGCAGCGCACCTCCCCCGGCGCGCCGGCCTGCAGGCCGACCATCGCCTGCTCGCTGTACCAGGCGACGTGCGGATTCATCACCACGTTCTCGCGATTGCGCAGCGGGTGAGGGTTCGGCAGCGGCTCGGGATCGGTCGTGTCCAGTGCCGCGCCTGCGATGCGGCCCGCGTCCAGCGCACGCACCAGTGCATCGGTGTCGACGATCGGCCCGCGCGCACAGTTCACGAGCCACGCGCTCGATTTCATCATAGAGAACGCCGCGTCGCTCATCATCCCGCGGGTGTCTTTCGTGAGCGGCGGATGGAGCGAGACGAAATCGGCGTGCGCGAGCACGGTTTTCAAGTCGGCGGCGGCACCGGGCGCGTCGAACTGGCCGTCTCGCACGAACGGATCGCTGTAGAGCACCTTCATGCCGAAGGCGGCGGCGCGCGCCGCGACCTGCCGCGCGATGTTGCCGAAACCGACGAGCCCGAGCGTCGAGCCGGCGAGACGAAACATCGGCTTGCCCGGCGGAACGTCCCAGCGGCCGGCGCGCACGAGCCGGTCGTAGAACACGACCTTGCGTGCGCACGCGAGCACGAGCGCCATCGTGTGCTCCGCGACCTCTTCGATACAGTAGCTCGGATTGTTCGTGACGATGATGCCGGCGGCTGTCGCCGCGTCGAGATCGATCGTGTCCACGCCGATGCCGTAGCGCGCGATGATCTTGCACTTCGGCATGCGCGCCATGACCTCGGCCGTGATCGGTCCGGCATAGGTGTTGAGCAGCGCATCGCAGTCGGCGGCGTGCTCGATGAACTCGTCGGGTTTCTTCGTCTGGAGGGCGACGAGCTCGGCGACCCCGGACAGGGTGCTCTTCTCGACGTCGAGCGATTCCCAGACGTAATCGGTCAGCACGACTTTGGCTTTAGCGGTCATAGATCTCGCTGTTCCAGCAGTTGGGCGGCCTGCGCTGTTCCAGGATCGCAATGATGTTGTCCGCGACGGTGTTCGCCATCGCCGCGCGCAACTCGGTGACGGCGCTGCCGACGTGCGGCGTCATCACGACGTTCGGCATCTCCAGCAGGCGCGTATGCGGCCGCGGCTCGTGCTCGAACACGTCGAGCCCCGCGCCGGCGATGCGCCTTTCGGCGAGCGCGTGCACCAGCGCGCTCTCGTCCACCAGCGGACCGCGCGCCGAATTGATGAGATAGGCGCTGCGCTTCATGAGCGAGAGCTCGCGCGCGCCGATCATGTGCCGCGTTTCCGGCGTCAGGCGGGCGTGCAGCGACACGAAATCGGAGTCCGCAAGCAGCCGGTCGAGCGGAGTCCACACGATGCCCAGGCGCTGTTCTTCGTCCGCCGCGATCCGGCGCGGATCATAGTAGAGAACACGCATCGAAAAGCCGCGCGCACGCTGTGCCGCTGCGCGGCCGACGCCGCCCATGCCGATCAGACCGAGCGTCCTGCGGGACACGCCAGCCCCTTCCATGTAGCACGATTGCGAGCCCGGGAATACGCCCGAGCGCAGGAGGCGGTCGCCTTCCGCGACGCGCCGCGCCACCGCGAATAGGAGTCCCCACGCGAGATCGGCCGTCGCCTCGTCGAGCAGGGCGGCCGGGATAACGGTTACCGGAATGCCGCGCGCGCTCGCTGCCGCGACCGCGATATCCGCGGGCGTGATCGTCATGGAGGCGATTGCGCGAAGCTTCGGATTCGACGCGATCACGTCGGCATCGACTCGGTCGTGCAGAAGGCAGAACAGGATATCTGTCGTGCGCACGGCGGCCCCGAGCTCTTCCTTCGAGAGGATATGGAGCGGATCGCGGTTCCACTCGACGTCGGCTATCGCCTGCAGGCGCTCGATCGCGCTCGCATGCACCGGCTGCGTGATGTAGATGCGCGCACGCAAGGCTCAGCCCTGCCCGCGGTTCAGAGCGACGGTGTCCACCGGACGATGCCGGCGACGCCGTCCACCGCGATCATGGCCCCGTCCGGAATTTTGCGAGTCGCTTCGTGCACGCCCAGCACCATGGGGATGCCGCGCTCGCGCGCGAGCGAGGCGAGATGCGAAGTGCTGCCGCCGCGTTCGGCTACGACCGCGGCGACGCGCGGCAGGATGTGCGCGAGCGCAGGTCCCGCCGATCTCGTGACGAGCACGTCCCCCGGCCTCACCGTCGTGAGCTCGCATTCGCAATTCACGACGCGCGCGCGCCCTGATCCCCAGCCCACCCCCGCGGGATGGCCGTTCAAGCGCGGGTGGTGCAGCCAGATATCGTCGGGCACTTCCGCCGTCTCCATGTGCAGCGGCCGCGCCTGGAGCAGCTTGAAGCCGCGCTCATCGAGCGCCCACTCGATCTCCACCGGTATGTCCATCTGCGCCTCGACGCGCTTCATGAGCGCCGCGAGTTCCTCGACCTGCGCACGGGAAAGACACGGTTTCTCGATCAGCGCTTTCGGGACGATCTGCGCGATCGGCTCCGCCTTGTGTACGCAGCCGACGCGATGGTCTTTACGTCCGGCGGCAATGTGCGCGAGCCGGCCCTCGGCCGTGAGCTCGTAGCGGTCGGGGGTGACTTCCCCCTGGGCGATCGCCGATCCGAGGCCCCACGTGGCTGAAACCAGCATGCCGCCCTCGGCGGTCCGGCTGAGACCGCCGCCGGAAGCGATCGCGGACACGAGCGGCTGAATGAGAAGGGCCATAGCCGTATCCGCAGGGTCGGCGTCGTGTGTCGCCATGTAGCGCAGCGCCCGGGTGGACCACAACGCCGCCCAGCACGATTTCACCGCCGTCACGAAATCTTCTTCGCTCTCGAGACCGATAAAGCTTTCGAATTGCCCGGCGAAGCTCGACCCGAAACGGTCTTCCACCAGCGCCGACGAGCGTACGGCAACCAGCGCGCCGGTACGCTCGATGAGCTTGCGACGCGCAGCCAGCAGCGCATCCAGAATTTCCGCCGCAATCGGCCGGTCCATGAGGCCGAGCTTCATGGCGAGCGCATGGCGCCGCGCCTGCGGGCCGTCATCGGCGCCGAAGACGCCGCGTGCGTCTGCTTCCAGACCGAGCGCGGCGATCTGTCGACGGTAGGCTTCGGCAGATACGCAGTAACCGTCCGGGATCGGAAAACCGGCGTGCCCGAGCGCGGCGAGATTCGCAGCCTTGGGTCCAAAGCGCTCGGCGTCCGCAGCTTCGGGTGCTGTAGTGGGAAGGATAAGAGCCGTCATACGTGAAGGAAAGGAGGTTACGGGCGGAAACTCTGGTCTGCCGCCGTGGTGTTGATCGGCGCATCGCGGGCGGCGAGCTCGCCGCTCGCGATCACGATGCGCAGCACGTCGTTCGGCCGCGCCTCATAATCCTGGAAAGCTTCCGGCGCGCGATCCAGCGGGTAAGTCGCGCTCACGAAATCCGAAACGTCGATCTGGCCCGAGGCGACGAGATCGATCGAGGGCGGCATGTCCGCGTGCGTGAGCGCGCGCGATCCGATGATGCTCATTTCCTTGTAGTACAGCGGGAAGGTCGTGAACTCGCTGCAGCACTCGTGGCTCACCGCGTACGGGGAGAGCCGGCCGCCAGGGCGCAGCATGTCGATTCCCGCTCTCAAGCTCGACGCGCTGCCCGCGGTATCGATCACGATGTCCGCGCCGGCACCGCCGGTCAGGCGCACGACTTCCTGAACCGCGTCCTCGGCGCCGGTGTCGAGCACGTGGTGCGCGCCCATACGCTCGGCGAGCTCGAGCTTCCAGCGGCTCCTCGATACGGCGATCACCGGGTTTGCGCCGGCGAGCACTGCGAGCCGCGTGTGCAGTAGCCCCGTCGTGCCCTGCCCGAGGACGACCACGCCCTCACCGGTTGCAAGCGCGAGACGCTCCTGGGCGTGACGCACCGTGGCGAGCGTCTCGATGAGCGTCGCGTTCGCGAGCGGCAGCGCGCGCGGCAGCGCGTACACGTAGCGCGAGGCAAGCCGTACGTACTCGCTCATCGAGCCATCGACCTCGCGGCCGAAAAGACCGGCGTTGCGGCAGAGATGCTCGGCGCCGCGCCGGCACGAATCGCACTCGCCGCACGAGATGATCGGGTTGATGATGACCGGATCGCCGCGTTCGAGGCCGGCGACCTCGTCACCCGTTGCTTCGATTACACCCGTCGCTTCGTGCCCCATCACGACCGGATACCGCACACCGGGATGGTCGCCGGTGTAGATACCGAGATCGGTGTGGCAGACGGCCGTCGCCGCGATGCGCACGACGACTTCGTCGACGCCTGCCGCAGGCAGCGGGCGATCGACGAGCTGAAAGCGGCGGGGGCGCTCGAGCAGCGCGGTGCGTGAGAGATCAGCCACTGGATCGGGGTCGAGGCAATTAACCGAAGGATGGGAGGTTACGGAGGGAACACGGCCCACACGGCAGCGGGCCATGCATCACCGGTTTCCCTCTGTTCGTAAAGCGCCGCCGCCGATGCAGCGGCGCTCCACCCTGGCGGCGCTTCAGCGTCCCGCCAGGGTGGAGTACCCCGGCATCGGGTCCACGACGCAGATCTGCTCGACCGGGAAGTTCGAGATGATCTCGATCTTGTCCTTGTGCACGATGAGCATCTCTTCGATGCGCACACCCCATTCGAGCATCTTGCCGTGCTGCGTTTCCAGCGCGAACACCATCCCTTCCTTGATTTCGACCGGGTGGTCGAGCGACCAGATGCGCGAGATGACGGGCGGATCGTATTGCGCGAGTCCGAGCCCGTGCCCCCACAGGTTCGCTGCGGCCTGATCCTCCTCCTTATAGCCCCATGCTTCCTTGGCAGACGGCCACTTGGAGGCGATCTCGCGCGTCGTCGTGCCGACCCGGACTTCCTTGATCGAGTCGTACAGCCACTTGAGCGCGGTGGCGTAAATGTCTTTCTGTTCCTGCGTGGGCTCCTTGCCGGCGCAGTAGGTGCGGTAGTAGCAGGACTTGTAGCCGTTCCACGTGAGCGCGGCGAGATCCATGAAAACGATGTCGCCGGGCTTCACGATGCGATCGGAGAAGTTGCGCCAGTTCGGCCACGTATTCGGGCCCGAGGACACGATCACGTCCTCGACGTCCTCCATGCCGGGAATGGAATAGAGGTACTCCATGATGTGCGCCGTGAGCTGGTTTTCCGTGCGCCCCGGCCGCAGGAACTTCATGAACTCCCAGTGTGCCGCATCGCCAATGGCGCCGACCATGCGCAGCGCCTCCTGCTCGTCGACGTTCTTGATGGAACGCGCTTCCATCATCGGCGTCATCCCGTCGCTCCACTGGATGCCTTCTTCCTGGAAGATCTGGATCATGTTGATGTCGATGAAGTCCACGCCGAGCTTCATGCCGGAGACGTTGCTCTTCTTCATCTCCTGCTTGATCGCGTTGGTGAACTTCCTCACCTGCATGAGCGATGCAGGACCCGCGGCGCCCTTGATCCAGGCGTACGACCAGCGCACGTTCTCCTTGGGGATCCATGGCGAGTGGCGCTCGATCTGGTGACCGATGTCGCCCTGCTCGAACAATACCGGCGGATCGTCTCCGCACAGCATGGCGTAGCGCAGCCCGGGCTTCAGCCGGTTCCAGCCGGGCGTGAGCGTGCTGGTGACGTAGCGCACGTTCTCGTCGTACATGAGCAGCATCGCGCCCAGACCTGCCGCCTTCATGCGCTCCCGCGCGCGCTCGAGCCGGTACTTGCGCATGCGATCCCAGTTGATGCGCTCCTGCCAGTCCAGACCGACCATGCCGAAACTTGCCATGTTGCCTCTCCGTGTCGTTGATTTGGGCGAATCGCGTACTGCGGGGATTGGAAAATTCTACTCGGTCTCGATATTCGCCTCCTTGATGACCCGTGCGAACCGCTGGATCTCCGACTCCCAGAATTTCCTGAACGCCGCGGGCGACGCGCTCGTCACGATGCTGATGCCGTTGTCGGTGAGGCGCTTCACCACTTCCGGATGCTTCATCGTTTCGTGTGCCGCCTTGAACAATGTGTTGACGACGCCGTTCGGCGTTCCTTTCGGCACGAACACGCCCTGCCAGGACCCGACGACCATGTCGAAACCCTGCTCGCGCATCGTGGGCACGTCCGGCGTCTGCGGGATGCGATTGGGCGTGATCACGCCCAGCATGCGGATGCGCCCGCCCTTGGCGTGACCGACCACGGAGGAGTAGGTGACGAACATGATCTGCACCTCGTTCGCGAGCAGCCCCACGACGGCGGGACCCGCGCCGCCCTTGTAGTTGACCTGCACGGCCTTGGTCCCGGTCGCGTGCAGGAACATCTCCATCTCCAGGCGGTTCGCGCTGCTCGGCGCCGGCGAGCCGTAGTTGAGCTTGCCGGGGTTCGCCCTGAGGTAAGCCACCACGTCCTTCACGTTCTTCACCGGGAGCGAAGGGTGCACGACGAACGAGCCGGGAACGTCCACCACCTGCGAGGCACCGATCAGCTCGTTCTGCGGCTTCAGCGCCTTCCTGTAGTAATTCGGATTGATGGCCATCGTGCCGATATTGCCCAGCAGGAACGTGTAGCCGTCGGGTGTGGCGCGGGCCGCGACCTCCACGCCGATCATGCCCGAGGCGCCGCCGCGGTTGTCGACGACGACCTGCTGCTTGAGCGCTTCGGCCAGCGCCGGCTGCAGAATCCGTCCGACGGTGTCGGAAGCGCCGCCCGGCGCGAACGGCACGATCATGCGCAGCGGCCGCGCCGGATAGTCGGTGCGCTCCGCTGCGGGAGCCGCCGCCGGCGCGAGCGCCGCAATCAGTGCAGCAAGTGTGATGTTCCGTGGCTTCATTACGTCCCTCCTTAGTTCGCCTTCACGTTGTTTTTCGGCGACCACTTTCCGCCACTTCTGCGCCCGCTTTCGACGAGCGCACCCTACGAAGTCAATCAGCACTACGCTTGGCGCAACGAGTCATGGGTTAGCGCTGCTTTTCGTCGTCGGGCGTGATCGGCAGCTTGACGGGCCGCCTGAGCCGCGCCGACAGGTCGATCGCCTTGGTGAGCATCAGGCGGTTGTGACCTTCCGCGGCCGTGGCGTGCTGGGTTTTGAGCCCGAGCGACAGCCGCGTGAGCCACGAGTTGGTCTCTTCGCGCATCGGGCCGCGCAGCTCGCCGAGCGCGATGTCGCCGACCGGATAGCTCGTGAGGAAGTCGACGCGGCGTGACTCGTGGGGCGCGTAGCCCTCGCCCTGCGCCTTGTTCACCGCGAGGACGATGTCGCGGTGGGTGTCGTCGATCGTGAGCACGCCTTCGGTGCCCACGGCGCCCACTTCCAGGCTGTACACGGCTCCGGGCCAGACCTCCGGCAGCGCCCAAGAGATGACGCCGTGATAGATCGCGCCGTCTTCGAACGTGATCACGTAGCCCGTGCCGTCGATGCCTTTCCAGGCCGGCCCGAGCGCCTTGTCCACCGAGCGCGCATAGACCTCGACCGGCTTCTTCGTCTCCATGAGCCACATCACGATATCCAGTGCGTGCGTGCCGGAAATCACCATCGGAGAGATCTCGGCCGGATTGTCCGAGCGCTTGTAGTTGTCGATCGCAACCAGCCGATTCATGAACGCGCGCGAAGTGACCATCGTCACGTCGCCGAGCGCGCCCGTGCGGACCTTTTCCTTTGCCACGAGCCAGCGCCTGCGAAAACGCTGCGTATATCCGATCACGACGTCCGCGCCCGCTTTCTCGATCTCCGCCAGCACGCTCGCCGATTCGGTGAGGTCGGTCGCGAGCGGCTTTTCGACCATCATCGGGAGCTTGCGCTCCAGCCCCGCCATGATCGGATCGACGTGGAGGTGCTCGTCGGTCGAGACGACGACGGCGGTCACCTCCGGCTGTTTCAGAAGCTCGCGGAAATCGGCCGTCACGAAATCGGCGCCGACTTTGTCCGCCACCTGCTCGCCGCGCTCGCGGTTGATCTCCGCGATGCCGATCCAGTCCACCTGCGGATGGCGCGCCGCGAGCTCCCCGCGGATCAGCCCGACGCGGCCCGCGCCGACGATGGCGAGCCCGATGCGTTGTGGTGTCTTTTTCATGCGGCCGCACTCGCTCGCGATTCCGGAAGCGGTAACGCCACCGGCTCATTGCGCTCGGCGGAGATGTCTGCCGCGATATAGAGCTCCATCACCTGGCGCGCCTGTTCTCCGGTAACGAGCACGGGCCGGTCGCAGGCGACCGCCTCCAGGAAATGCACGGTTTCGCGTTCCATCGGCCCCGCGTACGTGTGATTCACGAACTCACCGGGCATCGACGACATCGGGAGCTGCATGCCGCTCTTCATCGTATTGAGCACGACATCGCGATGGCTGTCGTCGACGATCAGCGCACCTTCCGTGCCGATCATCTCGATCCACGTCGTGGAGAAGTTGGGATAGCCCGGCGGCAGGCTCCAGCCGCCGCCCACGACGAAGGAAAATCCGTTGTCCATCGTTACCATAATCCACTGGCTGTCAGGCACGTCGCCGCCGGTCTGCTCGCGCAGCGCGCCGTAATTCACCTGCGAGTACACGCGAATCGGCCGGGCAGGCTCCAGACACCACAGCACGAAATCGAGGTCGTGCGTGGCCTCCATGGCGGCGGGAGAGAGCTTGGTGCGGCCGGTGATCTTCGTGCCCAGGCCGCGCGTGATATGGCGGCTCACGAGCGCGCTCACGGGTTTGCCGATCGTGCCTTCCTCTATCGCTTTTTTGACGTATGCGTATTTCGCGTTGAACCGCTGCGAGTAACCGATCGTGAACTTGAGCTTGTTGCGGCGCGCGATCGCGATCAGCTCGTCGGCCTCGTGCAGCTCGATCGCGATGGGCTTTTCGAGAAATACGTGCTTCCCGGCGAGGAGACTCTCGCGCGCCATCGGGTAATGCGTCGTTTCCGGCGTCGCCGAGATGATGATCGCGTCGATGTCGGGTTTCTTCAGGAGCTCGCGGTAGTCGCTGCCCGCACTGCGGGCGTTCGTCTTCGCGGCGATTTCCTGAAGGCGCTCTGGTTTCGACTCGACGACATGAACGTCCTTCACGAGCGGGCTCGCCGCACAGGTTTCGGCACGGATGCCGCCGCACCAGCCGGTGCCGACGATGCCGACGTTGATTTGTCTCACTTCGATTCCTCTGGGAAGGGTTTGCCGCGCACCTGGCGGGCGCGTGCATTCGCGCGCTCATGTTAGCGAGCGCCGCCCGCGCGTGACAAATATCGGATCGGCGAGCGCCCATGCTTGACATCTCAGCCGTTGCAGCGGGACGCGCCGCACGGCTATAGTGGCCGCGACGAGGAGCGAGGCGCGGGTCGATCAAGACCGGGCGAGAACATGAAACGTAGAAAGTCAGCCGGTTCCGCGGGCCGCGTAGGCCAGATCGGCCTCGGCATCATGGGCGGCGCGTTCGCAAGGCATCTGCGCGAGGCGGGCTTCGAGGTGAGCGGATTCGATCTCGATGCGCGCCGCCGCAAGGTGCTGGAAGCACTCGGCGGCAAGGCGGAAACCTCGATCGGCGATGTCGCCGCGCGCTGCGAGACGATCATCACGTCGCTACCGAGCGTGCGTGCGGTGGAGGCGGTGTTCTTCGGTCCGGGCGGGCTCGCCGAGCGTGCAGCGCCGGGCACGATCGTGATCGAGACGAGCACACTGCCGCTCGAGGTGAAGCTCGACGTGCGCGACCGGTGCGCGGCGCGCCGATTGATCGTGCTCGACTGCCCGATCAGCGGCACCGGTGCACAGGCTGCGGCGAAGGATATTTCCGTATATGCAAGCGGACCTCGAGCCGCCGTGAGGAGATGCGAGACTGTCTTCGCCGGCTTCGCGCGCAGCATGCATTACTGCGGCGAGTTCGGAAGCGGCTCGAAGCTCAAGTTCATCGCGAACCTGCTGGTGACGATCCACAATCTGTCGGCGGCTGAAGCGATCGTGCTCGGCAGGAGATCGGGCCTCGATCTCGACCTCCTGTACAAAGTGATACGCGACGGTGCCGGCACGTCGCGGATGTTCGAAGTGCGCGCGCCGCTGATGATCCGTCGCGACTACGGCGAGGCGACGATGAAGGTCGACGTCTACCAGAAGGATATCGACATCATCGGGGCGTATGCATCGGCTCTGCACTGTCCGACGCCGCTGTTCGAAGCGAGCAAGGCGTACTATGCCGCGGCCCATGCCCGTGGCCACGCGAAGGACGACACCGCTGCGATCTGCGCGGTCCTCGAGGCGATGGCAGGCACCGGTCCTGCATCGAAGTCCCGCAGGAAAGCCACTCCCAAGTCCCGAAAGACCAGAACATGACACTTCAGACCGAACCGGCCGCGCAGGCACGCGACCCCATCGCGGGCCGTTTACCGGTCAGCATCGTCACAGGCTTCCTCGGCAGCGGCAAGACGACGCTCATCAACAAGCTGCTCAAGCGCCCGGACATGAACCGGGTGGCGGTCATCGTCAATGAGTTTGGCGAGCAGAGCATCGACCACGATCTCGTCGAAACCTCTTCCGAGCAGATGATGCTGCTCAACAACGGATGTCTGTGCTGCGTGCTGCGCGGCGATCTCCAGGAGACGCTGCGCGATCTGTTCGTCCGGCGGCGCACCGGCGAGATCATCGATTTCGATCGCGTCGTGATTGAGACCACCGGCCTCGCGGACCCGGCGCCCGTCATGCAGACGCTGATGACCGACACCATGCTCCAGGGGCAGTACCGGCTCGATGCCGTGGTCACGCTGGTGGACGCGGTGAACGGCATGGGCCAGCTCGACACGATGCAGGAAGCGCTCAAGCAGACGGCGCTCGCCGACCGGCTCGTCATCACGAAATCGGATCTCGCCGACGAAGCAGCGATCGGCGCGCTCGAGGCGCGACTGCGCGAGCTCAATCCGAACGCGCCGATCAAGCGCGCAGTGAACGGCGAGATCGACCTCGCGTTCCTGATCGACGTCGGCCTCACGAATGCGCGGTCCCGCCTCGAGGAAGTGGAACGCTGGATGGGGGCAGAAGCGCATGACGAGCACGGTCATGTGCACCGGCACGATCCGCTCGTGACCTCGTTCGGCCTGCGCTACGACAAGCCGTTTACGTGGTCGGCTTTCTCGCAGTGCCTGGAGGTGTTGACCGCGCTGCGCGGCCCGGACCTGCTGCGCGTGAAGGGTCTCGTCAACGTCGAGGGCCACAAGGGCCCGCTGATCGTGCAGGGCGTGCAGCACCTCTTCCATCCGCCGATCGAGCTCGCGGACTGGCCCAGTGAGGATCGGGCGACGCGACTCGTGTTCATCACACGCAAGATCGATCGCGCGATGGTCGAGCGCCTGTTCTCCGCCGTCACCGCCCTGACGTAACGTGGTTTTGGACGCGGTGGCTGCCGCGCTAAGCGATGTTTTGCGCGGAGAGCCGCAGGCGCGCGAGGCGCGTGATCGTTTGTTCGAACGCGCCGGCTGCCACGTTAAGCTACTTTTTGCGACGAGAGCCGCAGGCTCGAAGGCGCGTCGTAGGCTTTACCGCGGGTTGACTTCGCAGACCGCGGTCCACACCCCGCGTGCTTCTTCGAGGTCGTGCACGAGATGGGCGCCGCGGTCGACGAGCTCGTTCACTTTGTCGGAGACGGCCTCGCGGGTCGGACCGGTCACGATACGCATGAAGCCGAGCTCTTCCACCCTGCAGCCGCTGTCGGGTGTCGGCGCCGGAGAGCACGTCGCCATCCATTTCTGGCCGACTTTCTGCACGGGCGAGAGCACCTGGCAACCGTTTTGCTCGAGCTCCGCGAGCGTTGCCATGACGCTGGCGCGGCTCGGCCCCGACACCATGAGCTGGTCGCCGGTGTCGAACACCTGCGCCGGCTGATCGGCACCGGCTTCGGCCGCGCGATCCGAACGCGTCGGCAGCCCGACCGCCGAGGCCCATTGCTCGCCCCACGTATCTTCCACGAGCTCGGGCAGGGCTTCCGGCGGCACGTTGACGCTGTAGACTTCGTGCGCACGCACGTGCTTGTCTTTACGCTCGCCCACGTGCGTGAAGAGATTTTCGTACTGCTCGGAGAGCCGCGATACGACCTCGAAGAACGAGCGCGAGACGAGGAGCTGGCCTTCGTCGGCGAAGCTCATGACGCGCTGGCCGACGTTGATGCCGTCGCCGAGAATATTCGTCTGACCGTTCAGGTCCCTGACGACGCGCACCGGTCCCAGATTGATGCCCATGCGCGTCGGCGCGGCATTGGCGTGCTGGAGCATGAGTCCCGCAAAAAGCGCATCCTCCGGATTGCCGAGGAAGGTCACCGCGGCGCCGTCACCCGTATCGAGAATCACGCGCTCCTGGATGGGAATCGGCTTCAACGCCTTGGCCAGCGCCTCGTTGAACTGTTTCTTTACGGCCATCTGGTCGGCGACCGATTTCTTCGAATAGCCGATGATGTCCAGAAAGAGCACGCTGGTGACGAGCGTTCGGCCGGGCGCTTCAGGCATGTGTGGAAAAACAGGGAATGTGCTTAATTCGACAGAACATTCTACCTGTTGCAATCACCCCCGGAAACCGCAAAACTGCCCGGCGCGAGGAGCGCGTCGATGCAGCATCCATTCAAACGTGATGTCGAGCTCGTGAAGGCGGACGTGTTCACGCGTCTGCCGGAGCGCTTTCGCCGCAAGGGCCGCAACGAGTGGACCGAGGCCAACCGCGGCGGTATCGAGGTCGAGTGCTTTCTCGAAGGACCGTGCTTCGACCGCGCCGGCAACCTGTGGGTCGTCGACATCCCGTTCGGGCGCATCTTCCGCATCGACCCGAACGGCGAATGGGATCTCGTCACGCAGTACGACGGTTGGCCGAACGGCATGAAGATCCACCGTGACGGCCGTCACTTCGTCTGCGACTACCGCGAGGGTCTCCTCGCGCTCGATCCGAAGAGCGCTCGCCTGGAGACTCTTCTCGTCACCTTCTACAGCGAAAGCTTCAAGGGCCTGAACGATCTGCACTTCGCGGCGAACGGCGACCTCTATTTCACCGACCAGGGCCAGACCGGCTGCATCGATCCGACGGGCCGCGTATTCCGGTTACGGGCGAACGGTGTGCTGGAATGTCTCGCGTCGAACGTACCGGGCGCGAATGGCATCACGCTGAGCGGCAACGACCGGCAGCTCTACGTCGCGGCGACCGGCGTACAGCAGGTATGGCGCCTTCCGCTCATGGCGAACGGCGTGGTGACGAAAAGCCGTGTCGCGCTGCAGTTCAGCGGCGGCATTGCCGGGCCCGACGGCATCGAAATGGATGCCGAGGACGGCCTGCTCGTGTGCCATCTCGGTGTCGGCGTCTATCGCTTCGACGCGCGCATGCTGCCGACGCATCTCGTGTACTCGGACGATCCCAAACACCTGAATCTCGCGAACATCGCGTTCGGCGGCGAAGACCGGCGCACGCTGTACATCGTGCAGGCGCTCACCGGGGAGATCCTGACCGCGCGCCTGCCCGTCGCGGGAAAGCGGCTCTACGGACATCACTAGAACGATGGAGGAGAGTATGCGACCCAAACTCGTTGCAATCGCAGGCGTCGTCGCACTGGGCGCGTTGCAGCCCTGCGCCGCGCAAACATATCCGGTCAAACCGATCCGCCTGATCGTGCCATCGTCCCCCGGCGGTGGCACCGATATCGTCGGGCGCGCGCTCGCGCAGAAGCTCACGGAGCTGCTCGGGCAGCAGGTCGTCGTGGAGAACCGTGCCGGCGCCGGCACCATGATCGGAAACGAGATCGCTGCGAAAAGCGCGCCAGACGGTTACACGCTCCTGATGGGACTCTCGACCCTCGCTATCCTGCCGGCGGTGCACAAGACGATGCGCTATGACGCGCTGAAGGACCTCGTGCCGATCTCGCAGGCGGTGAGCGTGCCGAACGTGCTGGTCGTGCATCCGTCGCTTCCGGTACGCAGCGTGAAGGACCTGATCGCGCTCGCGAAATCGCGGCCGCGCGAGATCGTCGGCGGCTCCGCAGGCGTCGGCACCAACCCGCACCTGTCGCTGGAGCTCTTCAAATCGATGGCGGGCATCGAGGTCGTCCACGTGCCGTACAAAGGATCGGGCCCGGGCATCATCGGCCTCATCAGCGGCGAGGTCGCGCTGCTCATTCCGACGCTGCCGACGGCGATGTCGCACATCAAGGCGAAGCGCGTGCGCCCGCTCGGCGTGTCGACGAGCGTGCGCGCGGAGAGTCTCCCCCAAGTGCCGACGATCGCCGAAGCCGCGCTGCCCGGTTACGAAGCCACGCAATGGTTCGGCGTGCTCGCACCGGCAGGAACGCCGCGCGCGGTCGTCGACCGCCTGCACAAGGAGATCGTGGCGGGGCTGCGCTCGGCCGATCTCAAACAGCACCTCGCGAACGAGGGCGCTGTCATCGTCGCGAGCTCGCCGGAGCAGTTCGCGAAGTACTTGCGCGGCGAAACGGACAAATGGGCGCGCGTGGTCAAGGCGGCCGGCATCAAGCAGGAGTAATGGCGGCTTGCGGCGGGACCAGGCCTTGCTTCGGGGGGCTCGTGCAGCCGCAGCCCGCCCGACGTGCAACCCGGACGCATCACCCCGCGCGCGCTTCCGAACCGAAGACGCGGCGAGTGAAGCGTACGCCCGCGCGGGTTGAAATCCCCGCCGATGTCGCAGACACCGAGCTCGAGATCGGGCGCTGCAAGGTCCGCCTGACGAATCTCACGAAGCCGTTCTGGCCGGATCTCGGACTCACCAAGCGCGACCTGCTCCAGTACTACGCGGACATCGCGCCCGTTCTGCTGCCGCATGTTGTCGATCGCGCAATGGTCATGAAGCGCTATCCGAACGGTGCGTACGGCGAGTTTTTTTTCATGAAGCGCACGCCGAGCCCCCGGCCGGACTGGATCGAGACCTGCTCGATCGAGCACGCGTCCGGGAACGTCATCGACTTTCCGATGATCCAGGACCTCGCCGCGCTGCTGTGGGTCGTCAACCTGGGCTGCATCGACCTGAACCCGTGGTACGCGCGATGCGACGACGTCGACCGCCCCGACTATCTCCATTTCGATCTGGACCCGGTGCCGGGCGCCGCGTTCGAAGCGGTGCGCGAGACGGCGCTGCTCGTGCGCACCGCGCTGGAAGGTCTCCGGATGCGCTGCTTCGCGAAGACGACGGGATCCAAAGGCATACACGTGTACGTGCCGATCGTACGCGGCCCGACGCAGAAGGACGTGTGGCGGTTCGCGAAGCAGTTCGCCTTCGACATCGCGAAGCTCAAACCCGCGTTGATCACGGCGGAATACCGCGTCGCGAAACGCCCTGCCGGTCGTGTGCTGGTCGATTACAACCAGAACGCCTGGGGACGCACGCTCGCGTCGGTGTACTCACCGCGGCCGAAACCGCGCGCCACGGTGTCGGCGCCGGTCACGTGGGACGAGCTCGAGCGCGGCGTGACCACCGAAGACTTTCGCATGGACAACGTGCCGGCGCGCGTGGCGAAGCTCGGAGATCTGTGGGCGCCGCTCGAAGCGAACACCGGGCGCTTCGATCTCGCGCGCATGCTCAAGTAGGTCGCATGCCGCTTCCGCTCGCGACAGACTACCCGCCGATGGAGGCGAAGCTCGTCGCGGCGCTGCCGGCGGGAGCGCACTGGCAATACGAACCCAAGTTCGACGGCTTTCGTTGCATCGCGTTCAAGGATGGCGGCACCGTCGATCTACGGTCGAAATCGGGGCAACCGTTCAACCGCTACTTTCCGGAGGTCGTCGCTGTGCTCGAGAAGCTCCCGGCGAAGTGCTTCGCGCTGGACGGTGAGCTCGTGGTGCCGGAAGGCGACGCGCTGTCGTTCGACGAGCTCCTGATGCGCATCCACCCGGCGGCGAGCCGCGTGCAGAAGCTTGCGCGCGAGCATCCCGCGCTCTTCGTCGTATTCGACCTGCTCGTGGATGAACAGGGCGCGAGCCTCGTCGAGAAACCGCTGTTCGACCGGCGCCGCGCGCTGGAGCGCTTCATGCGCAAGCACGGGCGCGCCAACGCGCTGTTGCGGCTTTCGCCGTACACGACCGAACACGACGGAGCAGTCGATTGGCTCGAAGCGCTCGGGACCGGGCTCGACGGCGTGATGGCGAAGCGTCTTGACCTCCCGTATCAATCGGGTGAACGCACCGGCATGCAGAAGGTGAAGCGTATGCGCACGGCCGACTGCGTCGTCGGCGGCTTCCGCTACGGCGCGAAAGAGCGGGTTGTCGGCTCGTTGCTGCTCGGGCTCTACAACCGCGCGGGTCAGCTCGATCACGTCGGCTTCAGCGCGAACATCAAAGCCGCGGAGAAGCCGGCACTGACGAAAAAGCTCGAAGCACTCGTCAAAGCGCCGGGATTCACCGGCAATGCACCCGGCGGCCCGAGTCGCTGGAGCACCGAGCGCAGCGGTGAGTGGCAGCCGCTCGAGCCGAAGCTGGTCGTCGA
>DASPNJ010000068.1:0-68402 GCA_035626595.1 Burkholderiales bacterium | reverse complement strand
AGCTTCGTGTCGTGACGGTACTGGGCCATCATCGCCACCGCGAGAAACGGCAGCCCCAGCACGTCGAGCGCCATGATCGTTCCGTTCAACGAGAACATGTCGGTGAACGCGTGCGCAACGGGCTTCACGCCGCCCGCGGCGTTGCCGCCTTCCCAGATCACCGCGTCACTGATGCCCGTCGGCTGGACCTTCGACCGCTTGTAGATGCTGTCGAGATACTTGAACAGGTCGCCGTTCTGTTCTTCCTGCGCGATCTTCAGCAGGTCGAGTCGTTCAGTCATGAGTGTCGGTCTCCGTGGCTTCGATCTGGGGATGCGCCCGACGGCCGCAGGCCGTAACCGGGGCATTTGCGGGCGCTGGTGAGCTACCGGCCCGCGAAAAACGTAAATTATAGCGTGCCCGAAGCGCGACTTGCGACCCTCATCCTCTTCAACAAGCCTGCGGGCGTTCTCTGCCAGTTCAGCGGCGAGGGCGCGCGCGCCACGCTGCGCGATTATCTGCCGCAGCGCGACGTCTACCCTGCCGGCCGCCTCGATACCGACAGTGAAGGCCTCGTCGTGCTGACCGCCGATGGCGCGCTCCAGCACCGCATCACCGATCCGCGCTCGAAGCAGCCCAAGACCTATTTCGTTCAGGTCGAGGGGATCGCGACGGACACCGCGCTCGCGCCGCTTCGCCGCGGCGTGGACCTCGGCGATTTCGTGACGGCGCCAGCGGCGGCGCGCGCCGTCAGCGAGCCCGGATGGCTGTGGCCGCGCAATCCCCCGATCCGGGTGCGAAAGCACATTCCGACGAGCTGGATCGAGCTCGTGCTGACGGAAGGGAAAAACCGGCAGGTCAGGCGCATGACGGCAGCGGTGGGGCTGCCGACACTGCGCCTCGTCCGTTATGCCGTCGGCAACTGGACGCTCGACGGGCTTGCACCCGGCTCGTGGCGTGAAACCGCGGTCGAGACGTCCGCCCCGAGCCGTCGCGCCAGCGGCCGCGGCACGCCGGCGCCGGTGCCGTCAACCGTTCGCCGCCGCCAGCGTTAGACCGTTCGCAGTTCTCACGTCATCCTAAACAGGGGGGATCCATGAAGAGCATCGTATCTGCCGCAGTCGCGGCGCTGTTCGCAGCCGTCACCTTCACTGCCCAGGCCGCCACCGAACCGGCCGGACCGGCTGCGGATACGCCGAAAGTCGAGAAAAAAGCGCGTAAGGCGAAGAAGTCCAAAGCGCCGCGGAAAGCGCGCAAGAACAAGTCCGGCGCCGCGTCGTCGGCCGCGCCGAAATAGTCGCCAGTCAGCGACAGAAAAGCGGGCCGCGGCCCGCTTTTTTATTGGCGAATGCCGGCGCGTGCAGCCGGTGTCAACCGCGCCGCAATTGCCTCGTTAACTGCCGTGACCGAAATCATCCGGTCATCGTTGATCAACCAAAAGAGGACCCACTCAATGACCAAGCTCCTGTCCGCTCTCGTCGCCGCTCTCTTCGCCGTCGCGTCGCTGACCCCGGCGTTCGCACAAGAAAAGAAAGGCGAAGCCACCGCGATGGAGAAGAAAGAAGGCAAAGCCGACAAGAAGAAGTCGGAAGGCAAGAAGTCCGACGACAAGAAAAAGCAGTAATCTCGCCCCAGGCGAACGAAAGGCAGGGCTTCGGCCCTGCCTTTTTTGTTGGTGCTGCGCGCCGCGAGTGCGTCGGGTGCAGGCGGTAAAATAAAGCTTCCCCGCAAGCCGTCATTCTCCTGTCATCCCATGCACCGCCATGCCCGCCCGTAACCGCGTCGTCGTCGGCATGTCCGGGGGCGTCGATTCGTCGGTGGCCGCGTTGCTGCTGAAGCAGCAGGGACACGACGTCATCGGTCTCTTCATGAAAAACTGGGAGGACGAGGATACCGAGGAGTACTGCAGCTCGCGCGAGGACCTGATCGACGCGGTCGCTGTCGCCGAGCGCATCGGCATCGAGATCGACGTGGTCAACTTCTCGGCCGAGTACAAGGATCGCGTCTTCAACGAGTTCCTCACCGAGTACCAGGCCGGACGCACGCCAAACCCGGACGTGCTGTGCAACGCCGAGATCAAGTTCCGCGCGTTCCTCGACCATGCGCTCGGTCTCGGCGCCGACTACATCGCGACGGGGCATTATGCGCAGGTGCGCGAACGCGATGGTCTGTTCCAGCTTCTGAAGGCCGAGGACGGCAGCAAGGATCAGAGCTACTTCCTGTACCGCCTCGATCAGCGGCAGCTCTCGAAAACGCTCTTTCCGCTCGGCGGGCTCTACAAGCGCGAAGTGCGCGAGATCGCGCGGCGCGAGGGGCTCCCCAACCACGACAAGCGCGATTCCACCGGCATCTGCTTTATCGGCGAGCGTCCATTCCGCGAATTTCTCAACCGCTACCTGCCGGCCGATCCCGGCCACATCTATACGCTCGACGGGCGCCTCGTCGGCCGCCACATGGGCCTCATGTTCTACACGATCGGCCAGCGGCAGGGGCTCGGCATCGGCGGCATGCGCGAGGCCGAGCGCGATGCCTGGTACGTGGTCGACAAAGACCTGAAACGAAATCGCCTGATCGTCGTGCAGGGACGCGAGAACCGTGCGCTGTATTCGAACCGGCTGACGGCGGTGAATCTTTCCTGGGTGAGCGGCAGCACGCCCCACTGCGCGTGGGTCTACAGCGCGAAAACCCGCTACCGGCAGAAGGACGCACCGTGCACGCTCGTGGAATGCGACGCGAACCGCTGCACGATCGACTTTGCGGAGCCGCAGTGGGCGGTGACGCCCGGTCAGTCGGTCGTCGCTTACGAAAGCCGCGTCTGCCTGGGCGGAGGCATCATCGAGTCCGCACAGAAAGAGTCTGCTTCCGCCGCGCCGGCGGAGTGTCCGCCAGGAGCAGTCGCTCCGGAGTCGTAGCTTGCCGCAAGCTGCGCACTGGCCACGGCGCCGCGGTATCGATGGCGGCGCGCGTGAACCCTGCTACGTCTGCGGTGGAACCGTGTCCTTGAACGAGGGCCGGTTGCCGAGCTTCTCGGCGAGCTTCGCCAGGTTCGAGTAGGGCGAGCGCCAGTTGATCTCCGGCAGACGCAGATCGAGGAAGCCGAGACAACATCCGACGGCGACGTCCGCCAGATTGAAGAAGTCACCGCAGCAGAAGCTGCGGCTGCCGAGCTCGTCCGACATCGCGTGCAGGGCGCGGTCGATCTTCTCGCGCTGACGGCCGTACCACTGATCGTACTGGAGCTCCTGTGGCCGCCGTTTTTCCATGAGTATGGCGACCACGGCATCGACACATCCATCGGCGAGCGCTTCCCAGCGGCGCGTCTGTATACGCGGGCGCGTATCGTCGGGCAGGAGCTTCGTGACCGGGCTCGCGCTGTCGAGATACTCCACGATCACGCGCGAATCGAAGAGCGTCGTCGCATCGTCGAGCACGAGCACAGGCACTTTGCCGAGCGGGTTGTACGACGGCACGCGCGTCGTCGCTTCGTAGGGCACGTCGACGATGAATTCATAGTCGATGCGCTTCTCCGCGAGAACGACACGCACTTTGCGCGTGTAAGGACTGGTGGGCGTGCCTATGAGCTTCATTCTCGCGGCGGGATGACGTGGCGTGACGCTCGCGTGGGCTGCGGGCGGCGCGCCATTATACTCGCCTTGACGCTCGAATGAGGCGCGGAGTAGCCTCCCGATTCCCCTCGCCGTCACTCCCGAAAGCGCGCATGAACACGGTCGCAGACAAGTTCGTTTTATTCACACAACCGGGGTGAAGCAGTTGTCTCCGGGCGAAAGAGTTTCTTTCGCGTAAAGGTATCGAGTACGAGCACGTGGACGTGTTGAACGACACCGGAGGCCGCGAGCGGCTGCTCAAGCTCGGCGTACGCAACGTGCCCGTCGTCGCGCGCGGCGAGAATTACGTTTTCGGCCAGAACCTCGAAGACGTCGCGGAGTTCGTCGGCCTGCAGGGCACCGGACACACTCCGCTGCCGCCTGACGAGCTCGTTCGCAAATGGGTTAACGTGCTGCGCACCTCGCAGGCGCTGATCGCGCAGATCCCCGGCGACAAGATGAGCGAGCGCGTGATCCCGAACCGCGACCGCCCGATCCGTCTGCTCGCGCATCACGTATTCCGCATCGGTGAGGCGTTCCTCGAATCGGCCATCGACGGGAAGGAATACGCGATCCAGGCCGCGAACGTGCCGCCGGCAGACGGCACGTACCTGACCGGAGGCGAGATCGCGCAGTATGGCGATGAGGTCGTGCGCCGAATCGAAGCGTGGTGGTCGCAGCTCGCTGACAAATCCGGCGCGCAGAAGATGGCGACCTTCTACGGCCCCCAGCCGCTGCACCAGGTGCTGGAGCGCTCGACGTGGCACTCGGCACAGCACGCGCGGCAGCTCGCGCACATCCTCGAGGAGCGCTGGGGCGTGACGCCTGCGCAGCGCCTGTCGCAGCACGACCTCGCCGGGCTTCCGCTGCCGGAGCGGCTGTTCGAATAGAAAGGCTCATGATCTATCGCTTTACTTCGGGACGGCCGCCGTGCTGAACGGCGGACCCGCCGCGCGTCGCGCGTTGCCGTCCATCGACAGGCTGCTGAACGACAGCCGGGTCGAACCGCTCATCGGCCGCTACGGCCGTCCACATGTCACCGATACGCTGCGCGCGCTGCTCGAGGAAGAGCGCCGGCGGCTCGCGCACGCTACGCCCGACGGCGATTTCGACGATGCAGTGCTCCTCGCCGCGTGCACTTCGCGGCTCGCGCACGAGACACAACCTTCACTGCGAGCCGTTTTCAATCTCACCGGCACCGTGCTGCACACGAACCTTGGCCGCGCGCCGATGCCGCAGGCCGCCGCCGAAGCGGTGATGCAGGCGATGACGCGGCCGGTCAATTTGGAATTCGACCTCGAGGGCGCCGCGCGGGGCGAGCGCGATACGCATGTCGAGCGCTGGCTTACGCGGCTCACCGGCGCCGAGAGTGCGGCCGTCGTGAACAACAATGCCGCCGCGGTGTATCTCACGCTCAACACGGTCGCGGCGCGCAAGGAAGTGCTGGTCTCGCGCGGCGAGCTCGTCGAGATCGGCGGCGCGTTCCGCATCCCCGACATCATGACGCGCTCCGGCTGCAAGCTGCGCGAGGTTGGCACGACCAACCGCACGCACCTCAAGGATTACGCCGAAGCGCTCGGGCCGGGCGTAGCGGCGCTCATGAAGGTGCACACGAGCAACTACGCGATCCAGGGCTTCACCGCTTCGGTGTCCGAAGCCGAGCTCGCGAAGCTCGCGCACGACCACGGGCTGCCGATGCTGGTCGATCTCGGCAGCGGCATGCTCGTCGATCTGGAAGAGTACGGCCTGCCACACGAGCCGACGCCGCGCGAAGCACTCGCGAGCGGCGCCGACATCGTCACCTTCAGCGGCGACAAGCTGCTCGGCGGTCCGCAGGCCGGCCTCATCGTCGGGCGCAAGGATCTCGTCGAGCGGATCCGGAAAAACCCCATGAAACGCGCGCTGCGGGTGGACAAGATGGTTCTCGCGGCGCTCGAGAGCGTGCTCAAGCTCTATGCCAACCCCGATAAGCTCGCGCAAGAGCTGCCGACGCTGCGATTTCTCACGCGGGACCTCGACGATATCGACGCGCAGGCGGCGCGGCTGCTGCCGCAGGTGCAGGCGGCGCTGGGCAGTCGCGCGCAGGCTCGGGTGAGCGCGTGCAAGAGTCAGATCGGCAGCGGCTCGCTGCCCGTGGATTCGCTGCCGAGCGCCGGCATTGCCGTCGAGATCTCCGGAAAAACGAAAGGCTCGGCCGCACAGCGCATCGCGAACGCGTTCCGCGCACTGCCGATGCCGGTGATCGGGCGCGTCACCGAAGGCGCTTTCCTCATGGATCTGCGCTGTCTCGACGACGAAGCCGGGTTCGTCGCGCAACTCCTGCACTTGAAGCTGTAACCATGATCGTCGCGACCGCAGGCCACATCGACCACGGCAAGACGCTGCTCGTGAAAACGCTCACGGGCGTGGACACCGACCGCCTGCCGGAGGAAAAAGCGCGCGGGATCTCGATCGATCTGGGATTCGCGTACCTGCCGCTCGAAGGCGGCGGCTTGATCGGTTTCGTCGACGTGCCGGGTCACGAGCGCTTTATCCGAAACATGCTCGCGGGCGTGAGCGGCATCGATTTCGCGCTGCTGGTCGTGGCGGCGGACGACGGTGTCATGCCGCAGACGATCGAACACCTGCACATTCTCGATCTCCTGCACGTCGCGCGCGGCGCCGCAGTCATCACCAAGTGCGACCGCGTCGATGCCGCCCGGGTGCGCGAAGTCGAGGATGCGGTCACCGCGCTGCTCGCGCCAACGCAGCTCGCTGGCGCTCCCACGCTCGCGGTGTCCGCGCTGACCGGGCAAGGCATCGATGCGCTGCGCGAGCGCCTCGTCACCGAAGCGCAGCGGCACTCCGCGCGCCACGCACCGGGCCAGCACCTGCGCTATGCGATCGATCGCGCGTTCAGCGTCGCGGGCAGCGGCACGGTCGTCACCGGCACCGTGTTCAACGGCACGGTGAAACCGGGCGACCGGCTGACGATATCGCCGGCAGGGCTGCCGGTGCGCGTGCGCGGGATTCAGATCCACGGGCGGGCGGCACAGGCCGCGCAGGCCGGCGAGCGCTGCGCGCTCAATCTGACGGGCGCCGGGCTCGACGCGGTGCGCCGTGGCGATTGGGTGCTCGCGCCGGAGCTCCACCATCCGACGAGCCGCATCGATGCGCGCCTGAAAGTGCTCGACGCCGAAGCGAGCGCGCTCGAGCACTGGACGCCGGTGCACCTGCATCTCGCCACGAGCGACGTCACCGCACGCATCGCCACGCGCCGTGGTGAAGACATCGCGCCCGGCGCGAGCGCCTACGTCCAGCTCGTTCTCGATCAGCCGATCTGCGCGCTGCGCGGCGACCGCTTCATCGTGCGCGATCAGTCGGCGATCCGCACGCTCGGCGGCGGCTTCGTGCTCGATCCGTTCGCCCCCGCGAGCCGACGCGCAAGCCGGGAGCGCGCGGCGCAACTTGCGGCGCTGGAGCACGACGCGGCCGAGGACGCCCTGGCGGCAATGCTGGAGAGCGGTCAACCGGTGGACCTCGCGCGGTTCGAGCTCGTCTACAACCTCGCGCCGGAACGTACCGCGCGTCTGTACGAGCATGCCGGCATCGCGCGGCTCGGCAAGGACGGACGGCTGGCGGTCAAGCAAGCGCGGATCGACGCCGTGCGCGAAGCGATCGTGCGTGCGTTGGGCGAGTTCCACCGCGCAAATCCGCAGGCGCCCGGACACGAGATCGAGGCGCTGCGCAAGACAATCGCGCCGGACCTCGACGCGGACGCCTTCGGTTCGGTGCTGCGGCGCCTCGCCGACGAACGCAGGATCGAGGCGAGCGGCTCCACCGCGCGGCTGCCCGGCCACAACGCCACCGCCAACGAAGCCGACGCCCGCTTGTGGCAGACGGTGCGTCCCGCGCTCGAAGGCGCGGGCTTCAATGCGCCGCCGCTGCGCGACCTCGCCGCGCAGCTGAAGTTGAAGGAACCGATCGTCAAGGATTTTCTGTACCGCAAGGCGAAGACCGGCGAGGTCATGCGCGTGACCGGTGACCGCTTCTATCCGCGCGCCACACTGGCGACGCTCGCGGCGATCGCGCAAGCCACCGCGCAGGCGCAGCCGAACGGCCAGTTCACCGCCGCGCAGTATCGCGATGCCACCGGCGTCGGACGCAGCCTCGCCATCGAGATCCTCGAATTTCTCGACGGCCTCGGCATCACGCAGCGTGTAGGCGACGCCCGCAAGATGCGCAAGGATTTCGTACCCATACTCGGCGCCGCGACAGCGCCCGCGCGTCCGCCGGCGACGGCCAAGCCCGCGCCGAAACCCGCGCCAGCGCGCCGGCCGGCACCAACCTACAGACGATGAAAGGCTCGAAGCGATGGCACAGGCAACCTACAACGTAATCGTGATCGGTGAAGGCGTGTCCGGCCTTGCCGCGGCGGGCGAAGCCGCGAAAGCGGGGCTGAAGGTCGCCTCGATCGAGCAGCAGCTCTTCGGCGGCCTCGTGATCAACGTGAACGAGCTCGAGCCCGCCCCGCCCGGCCGGCCGACTTCGGGCGCGGAGCTCGCGGCCGAGATGATGCAGCAGAACGGCGAGGCGGGCGTGACCAGCATGCCGGAAACCGTGACGGGTGTGCGCGCCGTCGGCGACTGCGTCGAAGTGGTCACCGAATCGGGCTCGCATACCGCGCGCCACGTGATCGTGGCGTCGGGCGCGCGGCTGAAAAAGCTCGGCATCCCGGGTGAGAGCGAATTCGAAGGGCGTGGCGTGTCGCAATGCGCCGACTGCGACGGTCCGATGTATCAGAACGAGGACGCGATCGTCGTCGGCGGCGGCGATTCGGCATTCCAGGAAGCGCTGGTGCTCGCGCAATACTGCCGGCGCGTGATCCTCGTCCACCGCGGCGACACGTTCCGCGCGAGCCCGCATTTCGTCGAGCAGGTCAAAGCGAACGGCAAGGTGACGATCATCCGCAAGGCGACGCTCGACGCGATTCTCGGCGGCAAAATGGTCGAGAAGGCTCGCGTGAGACATACGGACGGCCGCATCGAGGAGCTGCCGTGCGCCGGCGTCTTCGCTTACATCGGCCTCGCGCCCAATGCGGAGTTCCTGCCGCATGAGGTCGAGCGCGACGACTACGGTTTCGTGCGTACGAACGACGCCTTCGCGACCGCCGCGCCGCGCATCTCCGCGATCGGCGCGGTGAGGAGTGGCTTCGGCGGCACGCTCGAGCACGCGCTCGACGAAGCGAAGCGCGCGGTATTCGGGCTGCGCTTGCAGTAGGCTCGGGCCTCGCAGCCCTACGAACAGAGGGAAACCCATGCAGGTCGCGCCTTCGGCGCTCCGTGTTCCCTGCGTAACCTCGTTTCCTTACGGTTTAGCCGTTAAAATGCGGGGGCTTTTCGACCCGAGGAAGGGAATCGCTCCCGGTGGGGCGGCCGGACTTCAAACCCGGTAGGGGCCGCAGGCGGTCCTGCGTGGGTTCGACTCCCACTCTCTTCCGCCACTATTTCTTCTGCGCGAGACCCTTGGCCATACCGAGATCGGTCAGGATCTTCGCGTAGATGTCGCTCTCGCGCTGCAGATCGCGCGTGAACGTCGCCGAGTCCGCATAGGCGTCGAACCACTGGTACTGCTCGAGGTATTTCTTCCACGCGGCGGTTTTCACGAGCTTGGCGAGCGTCGAGTCCCAGAACTTCACGGCTTCGGCCGGAATGCCGGGCGGCGCGAAGAGTCCCCGCCAGTGCAGGATCTCCACGTCGATACCCATCGATTTCCACGTCGGGATTTTCGAGAACTCACCCGGCAGCGCAGCGGGCGCCGACACCGCGATCAAACGGACCTTCCCGGCTTTCGCCTGTTCGATGGCTTCCGAAAGCCCCGTCGAGATCACGTCGACATGGCCGCCCAGGAGCTGAATCATCAGATCGCCGCCGCTCTTGAACGTGACGACCTTCAGCGACTTCGCGTCGATGCCCTGAGAGAGCGCCGGCCGCAGGATATTCATCTGGTCGTTGCTCGGCACCGTGCCAACCCCGAAGGTGACGGAAGCCGGGTTCGATTTCGCCTTCGCGAGCACGTCCTTCGCGCTCTTCAAAGGCGAGTCGGCGCGCACCGCCCAGACGAGATACTCGGTCATGAGCCGCGCGAGCGGCGTCACGTCCGCATAGGTCAGCGGGGTCGTACCGACGATGCGTGCCACGTAGATCCGGTTCGACTCGACGTAGACGAAATGCGGGTCGCCCTTGCGCTGGTGGATGTAGGCCTTCGCGACGTTGCCGCCGGCGCCGCCCATGTTCTTGATCACGAACGGCTGCTGCAGCAACTTCGTTTCGTGCAGCGCGTTGTCGAGCGCGCGTCCGAGCAGGTCGAGCCCGCCACCGGGACTGCCCGCGACCACCATCTCGATCGGCTTGTCCGGATAGCCCGCCGCCTGCGCACCGGCGGCGGCAAGGCAGAGCGACGCCAGTGCGGCATACGCGAACGATCTTGCGCGATTCATGATTTCTCCTCGTGATGATATTATCGGCCGCTCATTATAGGTCGCCGATCACGGGCGCTCGCCCGCGGCGCCTTTAAGCCATGAACGAGATCCGCATCCTTTCTCCCACAGGCGTTTGCGGATCGGGCTTCCTCGAATCCTCCTTTGAGAAAGCGCTTGCACTGCGGCCGCACTTCATCGGCTGCGATGCGGGCTCGACCGATCCCGGCCCCAGCCATCTCGGCACCGGCGAAGCGGCGTTTCCGCGCGCGGCGGTGAAACGCGACCTGCGCCTGATGCTCAAGGGCGCGCGCCGTATCGGCGTGCCGCTCCTGATCGGCTCCGCCGGCACAGCCGGCGGCGATCCGCACGTCGAGTGGTTCTGCGACATCGTGAAAGAGATCGCGCACGAGGAGGCCCTCGCATTTCGTCTCGCGGTCGTGCATGCACAGCAGGACAAGACCTATCTGAAGAAGCGCCTGCGCGAGGGCCGGATCAAGCCGCTGGATCCGGCGCCGCCGTTCGAGGAGGCGACGATCGACCGCAGCGCCTGCATCGTCGGCATGATGGGCGCCGAGCCGTTCATGCGCGCGCTGGAGCTGGGTGCCGACGTGGTCGTCGCCGGCCGCGCGAGCGATTGCGCGATCTTCGCCGCCATGCCCGTGATGCGCGATTTTTCCGAGGGCATCGCGTGGCACGCGGCGAAGATCCTGGAGTGCGGCGCGGCCGCTGTCGTGAACCGCCGCACGCCCGACTGCATGTTCGCGTGGGTGCGCGAGGACCACTTCATCGTCGAGGCACCGGACGAAACGCTCATGTGCACGCCGCAGAGCATCGCCTCGCACAGCCTGTACGAAAACGCCGATCCCTTCCGGCTCATCGAATCTTCGGGCACCCTCGACTTGACGGAAAGCCGATACGAGCAGCACGGCGAACGTGCGGTGAAAGTGAGCGGCAGCCGCTTCCTTCCCGCGCCGCGCTACACGGTGAAGCTCGAAGGCGCGGAAAAAGCCGGTTACCAGAGCATCGTGATCGGCTCGGTGCGCGATCCGTTCATCATCCGGCAGATCGACGACTGGACCGGGCGGCTGACCGAGCGCATCCATGCGCGCGTCAATCAGGTCTACGGCGAGACGCTCAAACGCGCCGACTACGTCGTGCACATCCGCGTCTACGGCAAGAACGGCACGATGGGTCCGCTGGAGCCGGTCAAGGAGATCCGGTCGCACGAGCTGTGCCTCATCATCGAGATCACTGCGCCCACGCAGGAGATCGCGAGCTCGATCGCCGGCATCGTCCGCCACCAGGGGCTGCACCTGCCGATTCCGGAATGGAGCGGGCTCATCACCGCGCTCGCCTGCCCCTATAACCCGGCGCATCTCGATCGCGGCGCCGTCTACCGCTTCAACGTGAATCACGTCGTCGAGCCGGACGATCCGCTCGAGATGTTCCGCACGCGCTGGTACGCGGTCGAGGGCGCTTTGTTCGAAGAGATTCCCGAATGACGATGCTCGCCGAGCTCGCGCGGCTGATCCGCAGCAAGAACGCCGGCCCGTTCGAGCTCACCTTCGACGTGATGTTCGAAGACGCCGCGCGCTACGAGCGCGTGAAGCGCTCCGGCGCGCTCACGCGCGAGGCAGTGGCGCAGCGCTATGGCTTGTCGCCCGAGCGGGTCAAGTTCTTCTACTGCGACAACGCGCTCGCGGTCAAAGCCACGATTCCGCGCCCGGCGGTACAGGGCGATCTGTACGACGCCGACGGCCATGGCGGGCAGCAGTACGCGCCGCTCATGGACATCGAGATCCCGTGAATGAACGTGAGGATGAACTGATGGGATTCGCGCTTGAGCTTGCAAGACGCATCACCGGGCTTCGTTACGAGGACCTGCCGCCGGAAGCCGTGCACTGGGCGAAGATCGGCGTACTCGACACGGTCGGCGTGACGCTCGCCGGAAGCGCCGACCCATCGGCCACGCTCGTCGCGCGCGTGATCTCCTCCGGCGGCCCGAGCCTCGTGCTCGGCACGGGCAATCGCGTCGGCCCGCTCGATGCCGCGCTCGTGAACGGCACCGCGTCGCATGCCCTCGATTTCGACGACTGCAACAACACGCTGGGCGGACACCCGTCCGCGCCGATCCTACCGGCACTGTTCGCGCTGGCGGATCAAACCGGCGCGAGCGGCCGCGACTTCATCACCGCATACGTCGCCGGCTTCGAGACCGAATGCAAGATCTCGCTCGGGGTGAACTTCTACCAGTACACGCGCGGCTGGCATCCCACGACCACGATCGGCGTGTTCGGCGCGGCGGCCGCGTGCGCGAAGCTGCTCGGGCTCGATGCCGAACGCACGGCAACCGCGCTCGCCATCGCGGCGTCGCTCGCGGCGGGAATCAAATCGAACTTCGGGACGTACGTAAAGCCGCTGCACATCGGCCACTGCGCGCGCAGCGGCCTCTTTGCCGCGCTGCTCGCGCGCGAGGACTACACCGCGAGCCCCGTCGCGTTCGAGCACAAGCAGGGCTACTTCGAAGTGTTCAACGGCGCCGGCAACTACGACGCCGGCAGAATACTGCCCGCATGGGGCAAGCCATTCGACATCGTGCAACCCGGCATCGCGATCAAGCAATACCCGTGTTGCGGCAGCACGCATCCCGCGATCGACGCGATGCTGGCGCTCGCGCGTACGCATGACCTCAAGCGGGACGCGGTCGGACGCATCCAGAGCTGGACACACGAGCGGCGCCTGGAGCACACGAACCGTCCGGATCCGCAGAGCACCAAGGACGCGAAATTCAGCGTGCAGTACTGTCTCGCCCGCGCGCTCGTTGATCGCAAGGTGACCATCGAGCACTTCGAAGGCGACGCGTACACCGATCCCGCGGTGCGCGCGGTCATGTCACGCATCGAAGTCGCGCCGTACACGACCGAGCAGTTCCCGGCAGAGAACCACTTCGGCGCCGAAGTCAAAGTAACGCTGCACGGCGGCACCGTGCTCTCGGCCAAGGTCGACCAGCCCGCGGGCCGTACGGTCGAGGTGGCGCTGCCGCCGGAGCGCCTGAAGGAGAAGTTCGAGAACTGCGCGCTGCGCGTGCTGCCGGCCGATGCGACGGCGCGGGTGCATGCAGCGATCACGGCGCTGGAGACGCTGGTCGATGTCCGTGCGGTGAACGATGCGATGGAGAGCCCATCGCCTCGTGCTACAGTCCAGCGCGCCGGCGCGAGCCTCACTTCCTAGCCGGATCGCCCCGCATTTCGAAGGACGTTCAAGACCGTGCATACCTATGATGTGATCGTCGTGGGCAAGGGCAACGCGGCCCTGTGCTCCGCCCTTTCCGCGCGCGACCAGGGTGTCCGCGTCGCCATGCTCGAAGCCGCGAATGAAGACGAATCCGGCGGCAACAGCCGCTTCGCCGGCGGCGTCATGCGCTTTGCGTACGAGACGGTCGATGATCTCAAGCGCGTGACGGACGTCACCGACGAAGAGATCGCGGGGAGCGACTTCGGCACCAATACGCGCGAGGAATACTTCGACGATCTGTTCCGGCTCACGAGCTATCGCACCGACCCGGATCTCTCGGAGACGCTGGTCACCGGCAGCCTCGATGCGATGGCCTGGCTGCGCTCCAAGGGTGTCAAGTTCAACCTCAATTTCGGACGCCAGTCCGGTCTGGTCGATGGCAAGCGCAAGTTTTTCGGGCGCATGCCGATCGAAGCCTCCGGCGGCGGCGCCGGGCTGGTGCAGAACCTCGACGCGGCGGTGAAAAAAGCCGGCATCGACGTCTTCTATGACACGCGCGTGACCTCGCTGATCTACGACGCAGCGAAAGTGCAGGGTGTGCGCGCCGAACAGAACGGCCAACCGGTCGAGTTCCGCGCCAAAGCGGTGGTGCTCGCGTGCGGCGGCTTCGAAGCGAACCCGGAGATGCGCACGCGCTACCTCGGGCCCGGCTGGGAGCTCGCCAAGGTGCGCGGCACCCGGTTCAACCAAGGCGACGGGCTCAAGATGGCGCTCGACATCGGCGCCGCGCCCTATGGCAACTGGTCCGGCTGCCACGCCACCGGGTGGGACCGCTATGCGCCCGAGTTCGGCGACGTGAACGTCGGCGACCAGTTCCAGAAGCACAGCTACATCTTCGGCCTCCTCATCAATGCCACCGGCAGACGCTTCGTGGACGAAGGCTGGGATTTCCATTCGTTCACGTATGCGAAGTACGGCGGAGAGGTGCTCAAGCAGCCCGGGCAATTCGCATGGCAGGTGTTCGATTCCAAGGTGACGAAGCTGCTGCGCTCGGAGTACCGCATCAAGTTCGTGACCAAGGTGAGCGCCAACTCGATCGAGGAGCTCGCGCCCAAGCTCGAAGGCGTGGACGCCGGGCAGTTCGTGAAGACGGTGCGCGAATTCAATGCCGCCGTCCGCGACGACGTGAAGTTCGATCACACGATCAAGGACGGCAAGTCGACGGTGGGCATCGAGCCGCAGAAATCGAACTGGGCGCAGAAGCTCGACACCCCTCCGTTCGATGCCTACATGACGACGTGCGGCATCACCTTCACCTTCGGCGGTTTGAGAATCAACCGTGAGACCGGGCAGGTGCTGAACGTCCATTTCAAGCCGATCCCGGGCCTGTATTGCGCGGGCGAGATGGTCGGCGGCCTCTTCTATTTCAACTATCCCAGCGGCACGGGGCTCGTGTCGGGCGCGGTGTTCGGCCGGATCGCCGGCACCGGCGCAGGACAGGCCGCCAAGGTCTAGAGGATCAACCGCCGACACACGAAGGCGCCAAGGCGCCAAGGTAACGGCTTCAGGAGTATTCGATGGCGCACGACGCCGGCACCGACAATCCCTACACCCGCGGCATCGCGGAGTTCGTCTCGGGTCTCCAGTACGAGCGCATTCCCGAGGACGTCCGCAGCCGCATCAAGCTGCTGATGCTGGACTCCTTCGGCTGCGCGTTGTACGGCGCGGATCTCGAGTGGACGCGCATTCTGCAGGACAAGCTTCGGAGTATCGACACGACCCGCGCCTGCGCCGTCTGGGGCACCGATCAGAAGCTGTCGGCGCCGCACAGCGCGCTGGTCAACGGCACGCAGGTCCAGGGCTTCGAGCTCGACGACGTCCATCGCGCGGGCGTGCTGCACGTCGGTGCGGTGGTGCTGCCGGCGCTCGTCGCCCTCACCGAGCTCAAGCCGGGCATGAGCGGAAAGGAATTCATCACCTCCGCCGTCGCCGGCTACGAGATCGGGCCGCGCGTGGGTCTGTGCATGGGGCCCGAGCACATCGCGCAGGGCTGGCATTCGGGCGCCACCCTCGGAGTGTTCTCCGCCGCGTCGGGCGCGGCGCGCGGGCTCAAACTCGACGTCGCGAAAACGGTGCACGCGCTCGGCATCGCCGGCACGCAGGCGGCCGGGCTCATGGCGGCGCAGTACGGGGCAATGGTGAAGCGCATGCACGCCGGACGCTCGTCACAATCGGGTCTGTACGGCGCGCTTTTCGCGGAGGCCGGGTTCACCGGCATCGTCAATGTCCTCGAAAGCGAATACGGCGGCTACTGCACGACCTTCTCGCGCTCGAAAGACCGCTTCAACCTGGAGGAGCTCACCAGAGGCTTCGGCGAGGTCTGGCAGACGATGGGCGTCGCGCTCAAGTTCTATGCCTGTGTCGGCAGCAATCATACGACGCTCGACGCGCTGCGCGAGATGCGTGCCGAGCGGCCATACAAGGCCGACGATGTGCAGAAGATCGTCGTGCGCGGCTCGCAGGTGACGATGGACCACGTCGGCTGGAAATACGTGCCGCAGGGCCTCACCTCGGCGCAACTGAATCTCCCGTACTGCATCGGCACGTACTTGATCGAAGGCGACGTGAGCGCCGAGCACTTCACCGAAGACAAGGTGGCGGACCCCGAGCGCATGCGCTACGGCGAGCTCGTGGAGGTGCACCACGACGAGGAGATCACCCGCAAAGGACCGAAATACCGCCACATGGTGCGCGTCGAGCTCCATCTCAAGGACGGCACGCGCATGGAGCGCACGATGGAGTCCGCCCGCGGCAGCGAGTACAAGTTCGCCTCCGAAGCCGACATCGTGGAAAAGTTCGAGAAGCTCGCGTCGAAAGCGCTGCCGCGGCCGCAGGTCGAGCAACTGCGCGACGCGATGCTCGGCCTCGAGAAGCTCGAGGACGCGACGAAGATCGCCCGGCTGCTCGCGGCCTAACGCGAGACCTTAGAAATTTTTGCGCGCGGGTGTGCACCCGCCGCGCGGCGGTGCGTTAGCGGGTGGGGCGTCACGCACGTCACCACCATGACTAGAGCCGAACAGGCCTGCACCACCCCCGGATTTCTGGATCTCTACCGCGCGCTCTGGCACTACGCCAAAGGGCGCCGCCTGCACGTCGTCGTCTCTCACGCGCTGCTCATCGGCTCTCAGCTCGTAAAGCTCGCGATTCCGTGGCTCACGGCACAGGCAATCAACGCGATCCAGCTCCACGGCACCGGCAGCGTTGCGCGCGCCGCGGTTCTGATCCTCGCGATCGTGCTGGCGACGGTCCTCTCGTGGGCGATGCACGGACCGGGCCGCGTCATCGAGCGCACCGTCGCCGTGCACGTGCGGCAGCGGGTGTCCGACCGCCTGTACGAGCGCGTCACCGGCCTGCCGCTCGCATGGCACGAAAAGCACCACTCGGGTGAAACGCTCCATCGCGTGGAGAAAACGACGCACGCGCTGTCGGACTTCGCCGGCAGTCAGTTCATCTATCTCCAGAACTGCGTGAACCTGATCGGCCCGGTCGGCGCCCTCCTGTTGCTCTCGAGCGTCACGGGCGCGATGGCGATCGCGTGCTATCTGGCGGTGGCACTCGTGATCATCCGCTTCGACAAGGCGCTGATGCGGCTCGTACACGCGCAGAACGACGCGGAGCGCCGCTATTCTGCGGTGCTGGTCGACGCCCTGGGCAACATCTCCACCGTGCTCGCGCTGCGTCTGCAGTCAGCGACGCGCGCGCTCCTCGGCTCGCGGCTGGCGCTGGTGTTCGAGCCGCTGCGCCGGAGCATCGTCGTGAACGAGGTCAAGTGGTGCGCGATGGATCTCCTCATGATCGGTGCGACGTGGGCGATGGTCGCCGCGTACGCCTGGAGCGCGCATCACGAGGGCGGGCCGCTGCTGCTCGGCAACCTGTTCATGGTTTACCAGTACGCGACGCAAGCGCACGGCGTGATGGCCTCGGTCGCCATGAACTACCAGAATTTCTCCCGCATGGTCGCCGACTACGCGAGCGCCGATCCGATCTGGTCCGCGACCGAGCGTCAGGCGCCGCAGGGTGCGCTGCCGCGCGACTGGCAGCGGATCCGGGTCGAAAGCCTCGAGTTCAGCTACGCCCGCAACCGCCGTGACGCTCCGTTGCTCAAAGGCGCTTCCCTCGAGCTGCGACGCGGCGAGAGGGTCGCGCTCGTGGGCCCGAGCGGATCCGGCAAGAGCACGCTCATGCGGGTGCTCGCCGGGCTGTACGACGCGGATCGCGTCCGCTTCGAGATCGACGGCATCGCGCATCTGGGGCTGCGCAACCTGCGGCCGCTGGCGACGCTGATCCCGCAGGACGCCGAAGTATTCGAAGCGTCGCTGCGCGACAACATCACCTTCGGCGCGCCCTACCCCGCCGACGCGATAGCCGACGCGGTGCGTATCGCGCAGCTCGAGGCGGTCGTAACGGCCCTGCCGGACGGCCTCGACACGGCGATCTCCGAGCGCGGCCTCAATTTTTCAGGGGGGCAGAAGCAGCGGCTCGCACTCGCGCGCGGCATACTCGCGGCGCGCGAAAGCTCGCTCGTGATGCTCGATGAGCCGACGAGCAGCCTCGACGCGATGACCGAGGCACGCGTATTCGGCGCCCTGAGCCAGGCGTTCCCGAACGCCTGCGTCGTGGCGGCCGTGCATCGCCTGAGCCTCCTCGGACACTTCGATCGCGTGGTTCTGATGCAGGACGGCGCGGTCATCGACAGCGGCAGCGTCGACGAGCTGCTCGCGCGCGAGCCGCTGTTCGCGGAGCTCTGGCGGCGCTCGGTCGGCGCGGTCGAGACGGCAGCGCAGGCGGCTTGAGTTAATCTACGGCACCCTTCCAGGAGACACGATGGTCCGTTCGCTCTCGCTCGCAGCGCTCGTCGCCTGCGCGTCTGCCGCCGCACTGCCGGTGTATGCGCAGGCGTATCCGGTCAAACCCGTGCGCGTCGTCGTGCCGTTCCCGCCGTCGGGCGCGGCCGACCTGCTCACCCGCACGCTGGGCCAGAAGCTCGGCGAAGCATGGGGTCAGCAGCTCGTAGTGGACAACCGGCCCGGTGCGGGCGGCAACCTCGGCCTCGAGATCGTCGCGAAGGCGCCGCCCGACGGCTACACCGCGGTGATGGCCGCGGTCACCACGAACGCGATCGGCATGAGCACCTACGCGAAGCTCGGCTACAACCTCGAGCGCGATCTCGCGCCGGTGTCGCTCGTCGGCAACGTGCCGCACATCCTCGTCGCGCATCCGACGCTGCCGGCCCGCAACGTGAAGGAGCTGATCGCGCTCGCGAGATCGCGTCCCGGCGAGCTCAATTTCGCCTCCCAGGGACCCGGAACGCTCTCGCATCTGGAGCAGGAGCTGCTCAAGCAGATGGCGGCATTCAGGGCGCTGCACGTGCCGTACAAAGGCAGCGCCCCAGGCATCGCCGATCTCATGGCCGGACACGTGGTGCTGTTCTTCGACAGCATCCCGTCGGCGCTGCCGCACGTCAAAACGGGACGGGTGCGCGCGCTCGGGGTCGCATCCTCCACCCGCTCGCCCGCGCTGCCGGACGTGCCGGCGATCGGCGAGACGGTGAAAGGGTTCGAAGCCGATTCATGGTTCGGCCTGATGGTGCCCGCCGGCACGTCGCGGGACGTGATCGCGAAATTGAACGGTGACGTGCAGAAGGCGCTCGGTCAGCAGGAAGTGAAGGACCGGCTGCTCGCGGTCGGGGGCTTCGTCACGCCCGGCGGTCCGCCCGAGCTCGCGGCGCGCGTCAAAGCGGATGTCGCCAAGTGGGCGCGCGTCGTGCGCACGGCAGGGATCAAGGCCGAATGAGGGAAGACCATCAGGACGCGGTCTCCCGCGTCGATCAGGAGCGGCTGTGGCGGCGCCACATGGAGATGGCGCAGATCGGCGCGATTTCCGGCAACGGCGTCAATCGCGCGGCATTCTCGCAAGAGGACATCCAGGCGCGGGCGCTGCTCGTCGAGTGGGCACGCGCGCGCAACTTCAGCGTGAGCATGGACGCGATCGGCAACCTGTTCGTACGGCGCGAGGGACTGGAGGCCGGCGCCGCGCCGGTCATGAGCGGCAGCCACATGGACAGCCAGCCGCGCGGCGGACGCTTCGACGGCATGTACGGCGTGCTGGCGGCGCTCGAAGCGCTGGAAGCGATCGATGCGGCCGGCGTGAAGACGCGCCGCCCGATCGAGCTCGTCGCATGGAGCAACGAGGAGGGCGGCCGTTTCCAGCCCTGCACGATGGGCTCCGCGGTCCATACCGGCGCGCGTGCGCTCGACGAGGTGCTCGGCGTGACCGACAACGAGGGCATCGTGCTGAACGATGCGCTCGCCCGCACGCTCGCGGCGATGCCGGACGCCCAACCGCGCGCGCTCAATACGCCGGCGGCGGCGTACATCGAAGCGCATATCGAGCAGGGGCCGCTCCTGGAGCTGCACGAGAAGACGATCGGCGTCGTCACCGGCATACAGGGCCTGCGCTGGTTCAACGTCGAAGTGTTCGGAAAGACCGACCACGCCGGCACGACGCCCCTCGCGGTCCGCAAAGATGCCTTTCGTTCAGCCGTGTCCATCATCAACGCGCTGCAGGCGCTCACAGGCGATGCGCAGGACGTCACACGCTTCACCGTCGGACGCGTGCTGGTCACACCCAACTCGCCGAACTCCGTGGCGAGCCACGTGCTCTTCTCGGTGGACATCCGCCATCCCGATCGCGCGACCGTACAGCGTCTCGGTGAAGCGGTCGAGCGGCTCGCCGTCGAAGCAGCGGCACCGTGTGACGTCAAGGTCACACCCACGCTGCACGACGATCCATGCCTGTTCGACGCAGAGGTGGTCGGCACGATCGAGCAGGCCGCGCGCACGCTCGAGTTGACGCACATGCGCCTGCCTTCGGGGGCGAGCCATGACGCGATGTACATGTCGCGCGTATGCCCCACCGGGATGATCTTCGTGCCGTGCGAAAAAGGCGTGAGCCACAACGAGGCGGAGAACGCGAAGCCGGAAGACCTCGCGGCCGGCGCGCGCGTGCTGACCGCGGCGCTGCTCGAGCTGGCCGGCCGCTGATCCGGAGTCGCCGATGGTCCTGTATGCGCTGACGATCTTCGCGAGCGCGTTCCTGCTGTTCCTGGTGCAGCCGATCATGGCGAAGCAGATCCTGCCGTGGTTCGGCGGCACGGCCGCGGTGTGGACGACGTGCCTCGTGTTCTTCCAGTTCCTGCTGCTGTTCGGCTACGCGTATTCGGACTGGACCACGCGGCACATGAAGCCGCGCACGCAGGTCGCGCTGCACGTCGTGCTGCTCGTCGCGAGCCTCGCCTCGCTGCCGATCGTCGCCGGCGCCGCCTGGAAGCCGACCGGGGACGAGGATCCGACGCTGCGCATCCTGGGACTGCTCGGCGCAACCATCGGGCTGCCTTATTTCCTGCTCTCCACGACGGGCCCGCTGGTGCAGGCGTGGTTCGCGCGCAGCTTCCCGGCAGGCACGGTGTATCGCCTGTTCGCGCTGTCGAATTTCGCGTCGCTGCTCGCGCTGGTGTCCTATCCGTTCGTATTCGAGCCGTGGGTGACCACCGCGCAGCAGTCGTACGGCTGGAGCGCGGGCTACGCGCTCTTCGTCGCGCTGTGCATCGCCTCGGCGGTCTACAGCGTGCGCTCACGCCCGAGCTCGGTCCCGGCCGCCGCGACGCTCGACGCGATGAATACGGGCCCCGTGCCGCGCGCCGCGGACTTCACGCTGTGGCTCGTCTTCTCGGCGATGGGCTCGTTCCTGCTGCTGGCGGTGACGAACCACATCACGCACGACGTCGCCTCGGTGCCGTTCCTGTGGATACTGCCGCTCACGATCTATCTCGTCACGTTCATCCTGTGCTTCGAGGGCCGCGGCTGGTACAAGCGCCACATCTTTCTCGGGCCGGTGCTGGTCGCCGTCGCCGCGATGGCGTGGTCGCTGCACGAAGAGCGCGGCATACACGACATCAAGGAATCGGTGGCGCTCTTCTCCGCCGGGTTGTTCGTCTGCTGCATGTTCTTTCACGGCGAGCTCGCGAACATGAAACCGGCGCCTCGCTACCTGACGAGCTTCTACCTGATGGTATCGCTGGGCGGCGCCCTCGGCGGCTTCATCGTCGGCTTCGTCGCTCCGCGCATCTTCGTTACGTACTACGAGTTCGCGCTGGGACTCATCGTGACGCTCGCGCTGGCGCTCTACGTCGTGCGGCGCATGCCGGCGTTCGTGCCGCTGCTCGTCATCGCCTGCATCGGCTTCACCGGCTATCACGTCTATCACTACGTCGAATCGCTCACCGACCGCGCACGCGTGATGATGCGTAACTTCTATGGCACGCTGCGCGTGCGCGATGCGGGCTCCGGCGACAGCGCGGCGCGGCGGCTCACGCACGGCGTGATCATGCACGGCGAGCAGTATCTGTCGAAGGCGCGCCGCAACCAGCCGACCACCTACTACGGGCCGACCTCGGGCATCGGGCGCGCGATGGCGGCGCTCGGGCCCGGACCCAAGCGTGTCGCCGTGATCGGTCTCGGTACCGGCACGCTCGCGGTGTACGGCCGTGCCGGGGACGTGTACCGGTTCTATGAGATCAATCCGCAGGTGATCGACGTCGCGAAGCGCGAGTTCACCTATCTCGCCGACACGCCTGCAAGCGTCGAGACCGTGCTCGGCGACGCGCGGCTAACGATGGAGCGTGAGCCGGCGCAGAATTACGACCTGATCGCGATCGATGCATTCTCGAGCGATTCGATTCCCGTCCACCTCATGACGCGCGAAGCGCTGGCGGTGTACCTCAAGCACTTGAAGCCCGGCGGCCTCATCGCGTTCCACGTCACGAACCGGTTCCTGCGGCTCGCGCCCGTAGTGAAGGCGATCGCGCACGAAGCCGGCCTCGCGAGCGCGCTGATCGTCGACGAGGCCGAAGAGTCGGACTTCGCAAAGACCGACTGGATCCTCGTCGCGCGCGATGCGAAGGTGCTCGCCCGCAAGGAGATCGCGTCGGCAACGGAACCGGTGGAGACAATCCCCGGTCTTGCGGTATGGACCGATGACTACAACAACCTTTTTCGCATTCTGAAATGAGGCCTGTTTTCGTTTTGCTGCTCGTCGCCGTGATGGCAATGGCCGTGCCGGGGTTCGCGGCCGTGCCGCTCGATCGCAGCGGCGCCCCTACGCTCGCGCCAATCGTGAACCAGGTGACGCCGGCCGTCGTGAACATCTCGGTGATCACGCGCTCGCCGCTCGAAGACAACCCGCTGTTCCGCGATCCGTTCTTCAGGCGTTTTTTCAACCTGCCGGACCGGCCGGCGCGGCGCGAGCAGGCCGCAGGCTCCGGCGTCATCGTCGATGCGCAGCAGGGCTACGTGTTGACCAACCATCACGTCATCCAGGGCGCCGAGCAGGTGATCGTCACGCTCAAGGACCGGCGCCAGTTCCGTGCGCGGTTCGTCGGCTCCGATCCCGGCACCGACGTGGCGGTGCTCCAGATCGAGCCGCGCAGCCTGTCGGCGCTGCGCTTCGGCGATTCGGACCAACTGCACGTGGGCGATTACGTGCTCGCGGTCGGCAATCCTTTCGGCATCGGCCAGACCGTGACTTCCGGCATCGTGAGCGCGCTGGGGCGCAGCGGCCTTACACCCGAGGGCTACGAGGATTTCATCCAGACCGACGCGTCGATCAATCCCGGCAATTCCGGTGGCGCGCTCGTCAACCTGCGCGGTGAGCTGATCGGCATCAACACGGCAATCGTGGCGCCCTCCGGGGGCAACGTCGGCATCGGTTTCGCCGTGCCTTCGAACATGGCGCGCGCCGTGTTCACTCAGATCGTCAAATTCGGCGAGGTGCGCCGCGGGCGGCTCGGCATCGAGATGGCGGACATCACGCCGGAGATCGCGAAGCTGCTCGGCGTCTCGACCCTCGAAGGCGTGGTAATCGCGGGCGTCCAGCCCGGCTCCCCGGCCGAGAAGGCCGGATTGCGCGAGCGCGACATCGTGCTCGCCGTGAACGGGCGTCCGCTCGTCAGCGCGGCGGAGCTGCGCGCGCGCCTGGGTCTTACGCCGGTCGGCGAGGACGTCGAGCTGCGTATCCTGCGTGGCGGCGAGATGCGTAACCTGCGCGTTCGCATCGCCGCGCTGCGCGCGCGGTGAGGACGGCGCTCGGCTAAAGCCTCCGGGCCTCGCCGTCCTGACGAACAGAGGGAACCGATGATGCACGGCCCGCTTCTGCGCGGGCCGTGTCCCTCCGTAACCTCCTCCTTTCGGCTGCGCCCGCCACGATGCTTGCGCGTCTCCTGCGCGCCCCCGCTCAGCCACGGGCACATGCCCGCGGGCACAGTCGTTGCTGTGTCCGCGTGTATGTCGTCCGCGGCATCGTGCCGCGGCGCGGCCTATTTAACACCAAGGAGATGAACATGCCGGGAACCAGGATCGCGATCGCCGCGGCGGCGCTGAGCCTCGCGTGCGCCGGTCCGCTGTTCGCCGCAGACGCATCGAAGGACGCGAACAACGCGGAGAAACAGCGCATCGAGCAGCAAGCGAAGGCGGCGAAAGACAAGTGCAAGGACATGAAAGGCAACGCCAAGGACCTCTGCATGGCCGAGGCGAGAGGCCAGGAGAAAGTCGCGAAGTCGGAGCTCGCGCTCAAGCAGAAGGACACGCCCAAGAACCGCTACGACGTAGCGGCCGCGAAAGCGGACATGGAATACAACATCGCCAAGGAAAAGTGCGATGACATGAAGGGCAAGGACAAGGACCAGTGTCAGAAGGACGCACGAGCCGCACGCGACGACGCCAAGAAGAAGGCCAAGGCGGAGCGCGAAGCGGCCGAGCCGAAGAAGGAAGGCCGGAAGGAAGGCCGCAAGGACGCCGACAAGGCGAAAGAAACCAAGTAGCACATCACGGCTTCAATCAGGAGATCAGCCATGAAACGTTTCATCGTGATAACCCTGGCGGCAGGTGCGCTCGCGACGTTGAACGCGTGCGACAGCATCCCGCTCTCGAAACAAACGCAAGGGGCGGCGCTCGGCGCGGTCGCCGGCGGCGTGGCAGGCAGCGCACTCAGCGGCGGCAGCACGCTCGGAACGGTGGGCGGCGCGGTTGCGGGCGGTGTGGTCGGTTCGGAGGTCGGCAGGCGCCAGCGCTGAACCGGCTCCGCGCACGCACAAGAACGGCCCTGCGGGGCCGTTTTTTTTGAACGCGTCAAGCCATCGTTTGCGCCGAGAGGCACGATCCTGTAGGCGCGTCGCAGGTTTTATTTTCCGGGAACCGCGATGCGCGCCTTGCTCATGAGCACGCCGCCCGCGACGAGCAGCGCGCTGTTCGAGACGAACACCGGCACGTAACCGAAAGCCGTGCCGAGGCTTCCGAAGAGCACCGGTATCAAGAGGTGCATCAGGTTGTTCACCGTCACGCGCAGCCCCGCGCATTCTGCCGCGCGCCCGGGCGGCGCGAGCGCATAGATGAGCGACATCGACATGGGCTGCCCGCAGCCGACGCCGAGCCCCAGCAGGAAGGCGATGGCCGCCAGGACGTAGCCGTTCGCGAAGAACGGGAACAGCACGAACGCGAATGCGGCTACGAAAATACCCGCGGTGAGGATCTGCGGCTCCGAGAAGCGTCTCGCGATCGGCGGCAGGAAAAACCGGATGACGAACGTGGCGAGCGCGAATACGCCCAGCACGGCGCCGATCGCTGACGCCGAGAGCCCGACGTGATGGCCGTACACGGGGAAGTAGAACTGGAACAGATCCCACGCCGACGAGATGATGCCGCTCGCGATGAAGGTCCTGCGCAGTCCGCCGACGCGCCAGAGCTCGAATGCGCTGCGCTGTGGCTGCGCGCCGGACAGCTTGCGCGCCTTGGGCAGAAAGCCCGGCATGAAAACGAGCATGAGCACCGGCACCAGCGGAAAGGCGGACAGCACGAGAAAGGCGGCGAGGTGGCCGAGGTGATCGATCGCGAGACCGGCGAGAAACGGACCGATGAAGCCCGCGGCGGAAAAGCCCATTCCGACCAGCGCGAAGTTGCGCGCGCGGTGCTCCGACCCGCCGATCCCGCCGGCGATCCCCTGCACCGTGATGAAAAAGAAGTGGAACGTCGAGCCGAGCACGAGCGCCGAGACATAGAGCACCGCAATGCCCGGGAAAAGCGGCGGAAGCAGCAGCCCGATCGTGACGCCCACCGTGCCGATCAGCATCGGCATGCGCGGACCGACGCGGTCGGCGAGCTTTCCCACCTGCACCGCGAGCAGCAGCGGAACGATCGAGTACACCGCCATCAGGAGGCCGATCGTGAGCTGGCTCGCACCCTGGTGCAGCGCGTACAGGGACACGGCGACGCGACTGCCGCCGAACCCCGAATGGGAGAGCGCGCACATGAGCACGATCAGGTGTATGACCATGCCGGGCGCTACGACGCAGCGACCGCAGCGATCACGCCGCGGCGGTCAGGTAATGGATCGAGAACAGGTCTTGCGCGTCGCTCCAGTAATGCGCAGGTGCGAAACCGGCCTCGCGCGCGAGCGACTGGAACTCCTCGACGGAGTACTTGTAGGAGCTTTCGGTATGGATCGTCTCACCCGGCGCGAAAGCGAAGCGGCGCCCGGCGATCGTGACCTGCTGCGCGCGCGCGCTCTCGAGGTGCATCTCGATGCGGCCGTGCGCCGGGTCGTAAAACGCGCGGTGCGCGAAAGCGTCGAGGTCGAAGTTTCCTCCGAGCTCGCTGTTGATCCGCCGCAGCACGTTCAGATTGAACGCGGCCGTGACGCCCTGCGCATCGTTGTAGGCGGCGTGCAGCATGCGGGGGTCCTTCTTCAGATCCACACCGATCAACATTGCACCGCCCGCGCCCGCCACCGACCGCGCGTTGCGCAGGAAATCGCGGGCTTCATCGACCGTGAAGTTGCCGATCGTCGAGCCGGGGAAATACAAGGTGCGCCGGCTCCCGCCGAGCGCTTCCAGGAGCGGCGCATGCGCCGTTTTCGTGTAATCCGCGCATACCGCCGCGAGCCGCACGTCGGGGAATTGCGACGCCAGAGTCCCGACTGCCTCACGCAACTGCTCGGCGGAGATGTCGATCGCCACGAACGTGTGCGGCCGCGTGGCGCCGATCACCAGCGCAGTCTTGCGGCCCGAGCCGATCCCGTACTCGATCAGCGTCGTGCCGGAGCCGACGCGCGCCGCAATCTCGCCTGCGCGGGCCTCCACCAAGGCGATCTCGGTGCGGGTGAGGTAGTACTCCGGCAGCGCGCAGATCTCCTCGAACAATCGCGAGCCGCGGGCATCGTAGAAATATTTCGGCGGCAGCGCCTTGCACGGCGCCGACAGTCCTGCGATCACGTCGTCGAGGAAGGATGCCGCGGCGGGCTTGAGGTCGTGATACTCGTAGCGGCCGCTCGATGGCATCGCGAAAAGACGTTGCTTTCAAACGCGCTTCGCCGGATGTGCGAAGCGCGGCCTGCGGGGACGATCAGCCCGGCGTGTGCTGCGCGAGCGCGCTCTCCATCCAGCGCTTGATGCGGTTCGCGTCGCCGATGCGCGTGTATTTGCCCCATGAATCGAGCAGCACGATGATGACTGGCTTCGCGGCGATCCGCGCCTGCATGACGAGGCAGCGCCCCGCCTCCTGGATGTAGCCGGTCTTCGACACGTCGATGTGCCACGTGCTGTCTTTCACGAGACCGTTGGAGTTACGGAACGCGAGCGGCCGGCCTTCGTTCGTGCGCACGACGTGTTCGGTCAGCGTCGTGTATTCCTGGATGATCGGGTAACGATAGGCCGACGTCACCATGCGCGCGAGATCCTGCGCCGTCGAGACATTGTCGCTCGAAAGTCCGCTGGAATCGACGAAGCGGGTGCGGACCATGCCGATGTCGGCGGCTTTCCGGTTCATCGCTGCCACGAACGCCGCAAGACCGCCCGGGAAGCTCCGACCGAGAGCCGAAGCCGCGCGGTTTTCGGACGCCATGAGCGCGAGCCGCAGCAGCTCGTCGCGGGTGAGCACGGTGCCGATCTTCAACCGCGAGCGGGTGTGCTTCAGGTGATCGATGTCGTCCTCGGTGATCGCGATCGGCTCGTTCAGGTCGAGCCGCGCGTCCAGCACGACCATCGCCGTCATGAGCTTGGTGATCGAGGCGATCGGCTGCACCGATTCGATGTTCTTCGCGTACAGGGTGCGACCGTCGGTGTCGAGCACCAGCGCCGCCGAGGACTTCACCTCGAGATGGGTCGGATCTTCATCGATCGCCGCAGGCGCCACTCTGGAAACACGGGTCGCGCGCAGGCGCTGCGGCGCGACCTTCGCGGCCCGCGCGCGTGGGCGAGGCGTCACTTTGGCCGTGCGGTTGGCCTTGGTCGCGGCCGGCTTCGCCGAGCGCTTGGTCGTCGCCGCCTCCGCGGGCGGCACGAGCAGCGCGGATATGAGCAACGCGAGAATGGCGACGGTCATTTTATTCAACGCTTCTCCACCGGAGGCAATGGCCAAATTACGCCGAAAAATACAGGGTTAGCACCGCTTTTTCAAGCGGATTTTGATGATGGCCGTGACGTGTCACTCAAAAAAAACCCCGCTCGGGGCAGTGTGGGGTGCCCCGGCGGGATTGAAAGAGGCCATACAAGAACCCGCTCAGCACAGGTGCTTGTAACTGCCAGGCCTCCGAGGAGGAAAGTCGTTACGACTGCTTGCGAGCTTCGTTTCGATCACTCGCGGGATGAAGCGACGGTAGCAATGCAGCCTTACATGAAACTTACACTCGGGATCGTTGCGAGCGCGCGCTACACTCGTTCGCGTATGCGCGTTCTCATCGTCGAAGACGACCCAGTGCTCGCCGACGGTCTCACGCGTTCGTTGCGGCACTCCGACTACGCCGTGGACTGCGTGGGCAGCGGCACCGAGGCCGATCACGTGCTCGCGATGCAGGCCTACGACGTCGTGATCCTCGACCTGGGCCTGCCCGGAATCGACGGTTTCGAGGTGCTCCGGCGGCTGCGCAGACGCGGGGCCGCGGTGCCAGTGCTCGTCCTGACCGCGCGCGATGCCCTGCCGGACCGCGTGAAGGGCCTCGATCTCGGCGCCGACGACTACATGACGAAACCGTTCGATCTGCCCGAGCTCGAAGCGCGCGTACGCGCGCTCATCCGGCGCGGCCAGTCGGGCGGCGCGTCCGTGCTCTCGCACGGCGCGCTCGTGCTCGACACCGCCGGACGCCGCGCGACGCTGGCGGGCGAGCCGCTCGATCTCTCCGCGCGCGAGCTGGGCGTGCTCGAAGTGCTGATGATGAGAAGCGGGCGCGTGGTCAACAAGGAGCAGCTCGCGGAACAGCTCTACGGGTGGGACGAGGAAGTCGGCGCTAACGCGATCGAGGTCTACGTGCACCGGCTGCGCCGCAAGCTCGAGCCCGCTGGCGTGCGCATACGCACGATCCGCGGCCTGGGCTATCTGCTCGAAAGAGAGCCCGGTGCCTGAAGCGCGCGTCGCTTCGTCCGTCGCAGCAGAATCCGCAGCGCCGCCGCAGCCGTCATCGTCCGCGGCGGCGCAAGCGCAACGCACCTGGCCGTCACGCCAGAAGACGCTGCGGCGGCAGGTCCTCGGGTGGCTTTTCTGGCCGCTCGTCGTGCTCTGGTCGATCAGCAGCATCTTCGACTACGACATTGCAAATCGCTTCGTGAATCTCGCGTACGATCGCCTGCTCCTGGAATCGGCGCTCGACATCGGCCGCCAGGTGAAGGTGCTGAACAACCGCATCTATGTCGACCTGCCCGAGATCGCGGTCCAGATGTTGCAGTCGCGCGAATCCGGCCGCCTGTACTACCTGGTGACGGGACCGAACCGCGAGTTCATCACCGGGGAGCCCGATCTGCCACCGCCTTCCGACCCGCTCTCGGAGCGCGTCAACTACTACGATGACGAGTACCGCGGCCGCCCCGTGCGTATCGTCACGCTGCGCCTGCCGCTCAAAATCTCCGAAGCGGCCGAGAGCCTCGTCACCGTGCAGGTGGCGGAGAACCGCGCAGCGCGCAACGAATTCGCCCGCCAGATCCTCGTTCGCATGGTGCTGCCGCAACTGCTCCTGATCCTGTGTGCGGCGGTCCTGCTGTGGTACGCGGTCGGCCGCGGTCTGGCGCCGTTGCAGGCGCTGCGGCGCGAGATCGAAAACCGCTCGCATCGCGACCTGTCGGCTCTGCCGGTAGAGCAAACGCCGCAGGAGCTGCAACCGCTCATCGGCGCAATGAACGAGCTCCTCGAGCGGCTGTCGCTCGCGCTCGCGGCGCAGCAGCGTTTCATCGCCGACGCGGCGCATCAGCTTCGCACGCCCATCGCGGGGATCAAGACCCAGACGGAGCTCGCGCTGAGGCAGACGCCGCCGGGAGAAGCGCGGCAGACGCTCGAGCAGCTGCGCACCGCTACGGAACGCACGACGCGCCTCGTCAATCAGCTGCTCTCGCTCGCCCGCGCCGAGCCGCCGGTGGGACGCGTCGTGTCCGTCGAACGCATCGATCTGGAGGCGCTCGCCCGCAGCGTCACGACCGAGTGGGTGCCGCTCGCGCTCGAACGCGACGTCGATCTCGGCTTCGATGCCGATTCGCAGCAGGCGCACATCGAAGGCGACGCCTTCCTGCTGCGTGAGATGCTGGGGAACCTGCTCGACAACGCGATCCGGTATACGCAGCGCGGCGGCCAGGTTACCGTGCGCGTGCAGCGGGATGCGCGCCACGCGCTGCTGTCGGTCGAAGACAACGGGCGGGGCATCGCCGACACCGAGCGCGCCCGCGTGTTCGAGCCGTTCTACCGCGTGCTCGGCACCGGCGCCGAAGGATGCGGCCTGGGCCTCTCGATCGTGCGGGAAATCGCGCAGAGCCACGGCGGCTACGTCGAGCTTCTCCCGGCATCGACCGGCGCCGGGACGCTGGCGCGCGTGAGCATCCCCCTCACCCGCAGCTAACTAAGCGATTTTCTGCGGCGAGTGACGCCAGTCGAGCGTCGCGTCGTGCGTTGCTTCCGCGTCACGCTGCTGTTGCAGCGCCCACATCTGGGCGTAGGCGCCACGCCGGGCGAGCAGCTCGGGGTGCGTGCCGCGCTCCACGATGCGGCCGCGATCGAGAACGAGGATCTGGTCTGCTTCCATCACGGTCGAAAGCCGATGCGCGATCACCAGCGTCGTATGACCGCGGGCGATGCGGTCGAGCTCTGCCTGGATCGCGATCTCGGATTTCGAGTCGAGCGCCGAGGTCGCCTCGTCGAAAATAAGGATGCGCGGGTCCTTCAGGATCGCGCGCGCGATCGCGACGCGCTGCTTTTCGCCGCCCGAAAGCTTGAGCCCGCGCTCGCCGACACGCGTCTCGTAGCCGTCGGGGAGGCTCGCGATGAAATCATGGATGTGCGCGGCCTGCGCGGCAGCGACGACCTCCTCGCGCGTTGCGTCCGGACGGCCGTACTGGATGTTGTAGTAGATCGTGTCGTTGAAGAGCACCGTGTCCTGCGGCACGATCGCGATCGCCGCACGCAGGCTCGATTGAGTGAGCTCGCGCACGTCGCAGCCGTTCACCCGCACCGCCCCGGCGCTCACGTCGTAGAAGCGGTAGAGGAGCCGCGCAAGGGTCGACTTGCCCGAGCCGCTCGGCCCCACGACCGCGACCTTGCGCCCTGCCGGCACCTCGAAATCGACGTCGTACAGGATCTGGCGCTTGGGGTCGTAGCTGAAATCGACGTGCTCGAAGCGGATCGACGCGGGGGCCGCCGGGAGATCGATCGCATTCGCACTGTCTGCGATTTCTCTATGCTCTTCCAGCAGGTGGAACATGCGATCCATGTCGACGAGCGACTGCTTGATCTCGCGGTACACCATGCCGAGGAAATTGAGCGGGATGTAGAGCTGGATGAGCAGCCCGTTGATGAGCACGAGATCGCCGAGCGTGAGCGTGCCGTTCACCACGCCCTCCGCCGCCAGGATCATGAGCAGCGTGAGCGCGATGGCGATGATGGTCGCCTGGCCGATGTTGAGGATGCCGAGCGAGGCTTCCTGCTTCACGGCGGCGGCCTCGTATTGCCGCAGGTTCTCGTCGTAACGACGCGCTTCGTACTCCTCGTTGTTGAAGTACTTGACCGTCTCGTAATTGAGCAGGCTGTCTATCGCGCGCGTGTTCGCGCGCGAATCGAGCTCGTTCGCCTGTCTGCGGATGTTGATGCGCCATTCGCTCACCCAGAAGGTGAACGCGATGTAGAGCGCAACCGCACCGAACGTCACCGCCACGAAGCGCCAGTCGAACTTTGCGAACAGCACGGCCGCCACCAGCGCAAACTCGAGCACCACCGGGATGATCGAGAACAACATGTACGACAACACCGTGGAGACGCCGCGGCTGCCGCGCTCGATATCGCGTGAGACGCCGCCGGTCTGCCGCTCGAGATGGAAGCGCAGCGAGAGCGCGTGGAGGTGCCGGAAAACGCCGAGCGCGATGCGGCGGATCGCCCGCTGTGTTACGCGGATGAACACGAGATCGCGCAGCTCCGCGAAGAGGGTCGTCGACAGCCTGAGCGCACCGTAGGCGACGAGCAGCGCGAGCGGCAGCGCGAGCACCGCCTGCGTCGGCGTCAGGCCGTCTACGACCTCTTTCAGCACCAGCGGGACCGCGACGTTCGCGAGCTTGGCCGTGACCAGGAAAACGAGCGCGACGACGACGCGCCATTTGTACTCCCAGAGATAGGGGAGCAGCATCGGAACGACGCGCCATTCGCGCGTGCGCCGCGGTCCTGCCTTATCGGTGGCGGCGTTCATGGGCGCGCCGATTCTAGCGTTGCAGCACAAAAAAAACGGGCGCGGTATGAGCGCGCCCGAAGACGTACCAAAGGAGGAGGATGAAAACGGAAGAGCATGATGCCCCGCCGCTTTCACTCTCTAAGTAGCAATTGCGGTGCCGGGCAGACGCTGATCGCACATCCCGGGAACCGCCGACGCTCACGCAAACTCGCCCGCCTGCCCGTACGCCGAGACGCCGGTGAGAAAACGCGCAAAACCGTAACAGGCCCAGTGCGCTAGCCGTGTCGGCAAGGGCCGGCGACGCCAGCTTTCGGCGCGGACCTCCCGCGCCCCGCCGTCGATCGCGAGCTCGAGGCTTCCCCGTAACTGACCGGCAAATTCGACGTCATCGACCACGATGTTCGCCTCGCGCGCGAGCAGCAGGCTGAACGGGTCGATGTTGGAGGAGCCGATCGTGCACCACGTGCGGTCGATCACCGCCACTTTGGCGTGCAGGAAGCTGCGGTGGTATTCCAGAATGCGCACGCCCGCCTCCAGCAGCGAGCCGTAGAGCGCGCGGCTCGCGTGATGCAGCAGCCGGTATTCGACCCGCCCCTGCAGGAGCAGGATCACTTTGACGCCGCGCGCGGCGGCATCCGCCAGCGCGTGCCGAAAGCCGACGCCGGGGAAGAAATACGAGCTTGCGATCAGGATCTCCGAGCGCGCGCGGCCGATCGCCTCCAGGTACGCTTCTTCGATGTCATTGCGGTGCCACAGGTTGTCGCGTATCAGAAAGCTTGCGCGCTGTCGCCCGCATACCGCGGCCGTGGGACGCGGCCCGTCGGCGTCAGGCCAGCCGCCGCCGAACTGCGTGAGCAGCACGATGGTCCACAGCCGCTTGGCAGCCGCGTGAATGTGCTCGAGCAGCGGCCCTTCGATGCGCACCGCGTAGTCGAAGCGCGGCGGCGTGTGCCCCGGCGTGTGCATGTCGTCGATCACGTTGATGCCGCCGACGAAGGCAACGCGCGCATCGATTACGGCGAGCTTGCGGTGCATGCGGCGCAGGCGCTGGCGCGGCGAGCGCCAGCCCGCGATCTCGGGCCGGTACACGAGGACCTTCACCCCGCCGGCCTCGAGTGCAGCGACGAACCCGCGGTCGAGCCGCTTCGAACCGAAACCGTCGAGCAAAAGGTGCACCGCGACGCCGCGTCGCGCCGCACGCCACAGCGCCTCACCGATGCGCTGGCCGGCGGCGTCGTCCTCATAGATGTAAGTCTCGACGTGGATCTCGCGTTCGGCTGCGTCGCAGGCCTGCTCCAGCGCCGGAAAATACGCGCGGCCGCTCTCGAGTAACGAGAGGCGGTTACCGTCCACGAGCTCGGTCATAGCCGCTCGAGCGTGGTCGCGAGCGCGGCGTGGTCCGAGATACGGCCCCAGACGGGCCCATGATGCACGTGCGCGCGGCTTACGCGGAAGCCGCGCACGTAGATGCGGTCGAGCCGGAATACCGGCAGCATCGCCGGAAAGCTGCGCGCGGGATGCCCGCGGATCAGCTCGAACACTTCCTGCATGTTGAGCGGATGCGCGAGCTCGTGCGTGGCTTTGTGACGCCAATGCCAGTCGTTGAAGTCGCCGGCGACGATGAGCGGCGCGTCCCGCGGCACCAGCCGCTCGATGCGCTGGCGCAGTCGTTCGATCTGGCGGCTCCGACCGCGCGCGGTGAGGGCGAGATGCACGCACACGCAGTGCAGCGGCACGTCCCAGCCCGGTACCGCGACCTGGCAGTGAAGCAGCCCGCGCTTCTCGAAGCGGTGCGCAGAGACGTCCTGGTTGTCCCATTGCGCGATCGGAAACCGCGAGAGGATGGCATTGCCGTGGTGACCATGGTCGTAGACGGCGTTGCGGCCGTACGCGAAATCGGCCCAGACGGTGTCGGCCAGGAATTCGTACTGCGGCTCGACCGGCCAGTCGCCGTGGCGCGCCGCCTTGCGCTCGCAGGTGCCCTGGACTTCCTGCAGGAAGACGATATCCGCGCCGACCTGACGAAGGCGGTCACGCAGCTCGTGTATCACGAGCCGGCGATTGAAAAGCGACAGCCCCTTGTGGATGTTGTAGGTGAGGACGTGCAGGCTGCGATTCACGATGGCCTCGCGCGGCCTCGCACGTCACGCACGTCGGGGACTCGGACTGGAGCCCCTTAAGACACCGCGAGCATGCGATCGAGCGCGACGCGCGCGAGCTCTGCTTCGTGCGCGGGCACCGTGATCTGGTTCACGACCTTGCCCGCGACGAGATTCTCGAGACTCCACGCGAGATGCTGCGGGTCGATGCGCGCCATGGTGGAGCACATGCACACCGTGGGCGCCATGAACTGCACGACCTTGCCCTGCGGCTTGAACTCCTCGGCGATCCGGTTCACGAGGTTCAACTCGGTGCCGACCAGCCAGCGCGTGCCGGGAGCGCTCGAGGCGATCGTCTTGATGATGAAGTCGGTCGAGCCGACGTAGTCGGACAGCTTGCACACCTCGAAATTGCACTCGGGGTGGCTGATCACCATTCCACTCGGGTTCTGCTGGCGCCAGCGCAGCACGTGTTGCGCCTGGAACATCTGGTGGACCGAGCAATGCCCTTTCCAGAGCAGGATCTTCGCCATCTTGATCTGCTGCGGCGTGAGGCCGCCCATCGGTTCGTCGGGATCCCACACGAGCATCTGCGAGAGCGGGATGTCCATGAGATAGCCGGTCCAGCGCCCGAGATGCTGGTCCGGGAAGAACAGCACTTTCTCGCGTCGCGCGAGCGCCCATTTCAGGATCTCGCGCGCATTCGTCGACGTGCAGACGATGCCGCCGTGCTCGCCGCAAAATGCTTTGAGGTCCGCGGCGGAGTTGATGTAGGTAACCGGAGTGACTTTCTCGTCCGGATCCAGCACTTCACCGATCTCCCGCCACGCGCGCTCGACTTTCGCGAGATTCGCCATGTCGGCCATCGAACAGCCGGCCGAGAGGTCGGGCAGGATCACCTTCTGGTGCGGCTTGGAGAGTACGTCCGCCACTTCGGCCATGAAATGGACGCCGCAGAAGACGATGTATTCCGAGTCGGTCTGCGAGGCGAGCTTGGCAAGCCGCAACGAGTCTCCGGTGAGATCGGCGTGCTTGTACACGTCGGCGCGCTGGTAATGGTGCCCGAGTATTACCGCGCGGTTCCCGAGCGCGCGCTTCGCATCGACGATGCGCTTTTCGCACGCGTCGTCGGCGAGGGGTCTGAAACGGTCGAATGTGATCGTGCTCACTTCCATCGGGGTTCCGTCGGGATGTGCGCCGGCAGAGGCGTTCAGAGCCTTAGACCATACCATAAAGATGTAAAAAATCCACTTCAGTTCGAGCCATAAACGTGCCAGGTCCGATGCGACCGCGCACCGCGGCGCTAAGTTCCCCGCAGCGCGCGCCGCGCGATCTCCAGGCGCGACGGTAGCTCTCGTATCGCTTCCGCGTTCGTCCACGAGAATGCCTTGTCGGCGGCTTCACGCCACGGCAGCCACGCATACGCCACGTGCTCGCGCGGCGCGAGCGTGATCTCGACCGCCCCGGGCACCTGCAGCGCGAACACGTGTTCCGTGTTGTGTGTCACGCCCGGTGCGTATCGATAGCGCCAGTGCGGATAGATCTCGAAGAGATTCTGTTTGCGCCAGTCGACGAGTCCGTACCGCGCGGCATCGAGCCCCGTCTCTTCCTTGAGCTCGCGCTCGGCCGTCTGAGTGAGCGTCTCGCCTTCATGCTGGCTGCCGGTAACCGACTGCCAGAAACCCGGCCGATCGGCGCGCTCGAGCAACAAGACCTCCAGCGCGGGCGTGTGCACGAGCACGAGCACCGATATCGGCAGCTTGTACGTTTTCGCGCTCACGTCCACTGCGGAAGCTCCGGCGCGTCCTCGACGAGCGCAACGAACGTCTTGCCGCGGCTTTTCCAGTACATGGCGCTTTCGGAGACAATTTCAAGGAACGTGCGCCACTCCTCACCCAGCGCCTGCCGCGCGAACGCCGCATGCGCAACGTGCAGCACGTACGCGTCGGCCGGGCACCACGAAAGGTCCTGCAGCACGTCGGCGAGCGCGTCCCAGTTATCGCCGAACGTGCCGGGAAACCGGGTCGCACGTCCGAGCGTCTGCAACAGGATCAGTTTGTCCTGAACGCGAGCCAGGTCCGCGTCGAGCCAGACCGCCGCGGATAGCGCAGCCTGCGTTCGGTCCACGGCGCCGGCGGCGACTGCGTAGACGCCGCTGCGCTCCGGCGTGAGTGCTGTAGGGACGCTCACTCGAGGATCCGCCTGAACGTGCGGTAATGATCGGCGGTGTAGTACAGCTCGCCGCCGCGGCCCGCCACGATGCGTCTGGCGCCGCGGTGCTTCAGTCCCGGCGTCGCCACGGTGTACTCGCGATAGTACCCGCGCTCCGCCGGCGGCAGCCGACGCTCGAAATTGCCGAACATGATGCCGTCCCGTTCGTACGGAAACGGGCCGCCCGCGCGGATCAACGCAAGCGTCGTACGGGCTTCGGCCGGGAGCTGCGCGACCGGCACCGCCGCAGTCGCCGGTTCCGGTGTGCCGCGCGCGAGCACGGACGGCGCCGCCGCGAGCAGCACGGCCAGGATCAACCCGCCAATGATCGCGGGGAGAAAGCGGATGCTGGCTCGCGCCAGCATGGCGACACCCCCGCTAGGGCTTTTTCGTCTCCGGCAGCCGCAGCCGGATGTGGAGCTCGCGGAGCTGCTGCTCGTCGACGGTGTTAGGCGCGTGCGTGAGCAGGTCCTGCACGCGCTGTGTCTTCGGGAATGCGATCACGTCGCGGATCGACTCGGCGCCTGCCATCAGGGCGGCGATGCGGTCGAGCCCGAACGCGATGCCGCCGTGCGGCGGCGCGCCGTAGCTGAGCGCGTCGAGCAGAAAGCCGAACTTCGCCTGCGCTTCGTCGGCGCCGATATCGAGCGCCCGAAATACTTTCGACTGGACGTCGGCGCGATGAATACGCACCGAGCCGCCGCCGATCTCCCAACCGTTCAACACGATGTCATGCGCCTTGGCACGCGCGCGCGCGGGATCGGACTCGAGCAGGTCTTCATGACCTTCCGCAGGTGAAGTGAACGGGTGGTGCATCGCGGACCAGCGGTTACCCTCCTCGTCCCACTCGAACATCGGAAAATCGAGTACCCACAGCGGCCGCCAGCCGGGTTGCGCATGCCCCTTCTCGTGGCCGATCTTGAGCCGCAGCGCGCCCAGCGCGTCGTTCACGACTTTCGCCTTGTCGGCGCCGAAGAACACGAGATCGCCGTCCGCGGCGCCGGCGAGGTCGAGAATGCGCTCGGTGATTTCCGGCTTCAGGAACTTCAGTATCGGCGACTGCAGCCCCTCGGCGCCTTTCGAGCGCTGGTTCACCTTGATGTACGCGAGCCCTTTCGCGCCGTACACCTTCACGAACTCGGTGTAGCCGTCGATCTCGCTGCGGGGCATCGCGCCGCCACCCGGCACGCGCAGCGCGGCGACGCGTCCGCCTTTCGACTGAGCGGCGTCGCGGAAAACCTTGAACTCGACGTCACGCACGAGCTCGGTCAACTCGGTGAGCTCGAGCGGCACGCGCAGGTCGGGCTTGTCGGAGCCGTAGCGCGCCATCGCCTCGTCGAAGCCCATGCGAGGGAAGGGGTTCGGCAGCTCGACGGCGAGCACCTCGCGGAACAGATCGCGCACGAGCTCTTCGATGAGCGCGATGATCTCGTTCTGCTCCATGAACGAGGTCTCGATATCGATCTGCGTGAACTCAGGCTGCCGATCGGCGCGCAGGTCCTCGTCACGGAAGCATTTGACGATCTGGTAATAGCGGTCGAACCCGGAGATCATCAGCAGCTGCTTGAAGAGCTGCGGCGACTGCGGCAGGGCGAAGAAGTGGCCGGGATGCACGCGCGAGGGAACGAGATAATCGCGCGCGCCTTCCGGGGTGGAGCGCGTGAGCATCGGCGTCTCGATGTCGATGAAGCCTTCGCGGTCCAGAAACTTTCGCACGGCCATCGCCGCGCGGTAGCGCAGCTTCAGGTTCTTCTGCATCTCGGGCCGGCGCAGATCCAGGAATCGGTGCTCCAGTCGCACCGTCTCCGACAGGTGCTCGTCGTCCATCTGGAACGGCGGCGGCGCCGACGGATTCAGGATCTCGATCTCTTTCGCGAGCACTTCGATCTCGCCGCTGACGAGGTTCGGGTTGACGGTACCGGGGGGGCGTTCACGCACCCTGCCGTTTACCTTGAGCACGAACTCGCTGCGCAGCCGGTCGGCGCGCGCGAAGGTCTCCGGGGTGTCCGGATCGCACACGATCTGAACGAGCCCTTCGCGATCGCGCAGGTCGATGAAAATGACGCCGCCATGATCGCGTCGCCGATGGACCCAGCCGCACAGCGTTACGGTCTGACCAAGATAGGAGCGGCTTACGCGGCCGCAGTATTCACTACGCATTCTTTTTGGAAAGCTAACGATTGACGACTTGCGCCGGCGCTTCCGTCGTAGGCGAAGGCGACGGGGGAACGCCGAGCTTGGGCGCGGGACCGCGGGGCCGGCGGCCGCGGCCCGGCGCCACCACACCCATCGAGATAATGTACTTGAGCGCGTCGTCGATCGTCATGTCGAGCTCGATCACCGCGGACTTGGGCACCATCATGAAATAGCCGCTCGTCGGATTGGGCGTGGTCGGCACGTAAATGCTCACGTAGTCTCCGTCGAGATGGTTCGCCACGTCACCGCCCGGTGTCCCGGTGAGAAACGCGATCGTCCACATCCCGGGGCTCGGCCATTGCACGAGCAGCGCCTTGCGGAAAGCCTGTCCGCCCGGCGAGAACAAGGTGTCGCTCACCTGTTTCACGCCGTTGTAGATCGAGTTCACCACCGGAATGCGCGCCATCGCGCGCTCCCAATAGCGCACGAGCCGCTGGCCGATGATGTTCGCGGCGAAGACGCCGGTCAGAAAGATCACCAGCAGGGTGAGCAGCGCGCCCACGCCGGGAATATGCACCCCGAGCCATGTCTCCGGCCGGAACGCGGACGGCAGCAGCAGCAGCGTCTGGTCCATGGTGCCGACGAGGAATGACAGCACCCACACCGTGATGACGATGGGCACCCAGACCAGGAGGCCTGTGATGAAGTAGCGCCGGATGGGATTCTTGGGGGGCATGGAAAGGGGGCTGGTAAAAGCGTCCCGGCATTTTTCAGGCCGGAAATTTACGCGGCCGCGTGAGCCCGGCGAAACAAGCGCGGCAGCGTCTGATGCCGACTACCGCGCGTCAGGTGCAGGACGGGCAGGCGCCGGTGCCGCAGGCTTCGGCGGCCTTGTCTTCCTTCTTGGTTTCTGCAGGCTTGTCCGCGGCACCGTCTTTTTTTGAATCGGAGGGCTTGGCTTTGCCTTTATCGCGGAAATCCGTGACGTACCAACCATTGCCTTTAAGCTGGAAACCAGCGGCGCTCACGAGCTTTTCGAAGGTCGAGCTGCCGCAGTCAGGGCAGTCGGTCAGCCGCGGGTCGCTTACTTTCTGGAGGTATTCGTTTTCGAACCCGCATGATGCACAGCGATACTCGTAGATCGGCATGTCGCGTCCCCAAACCCTAAAAAACCATTATACCTGAATCGCTTAGCAGCGACGTACGGCCCATGTTGGGGCGCAACCAGCTATTTCAAGGGCGCGGCGGCTGCCGCGCTAAGCGATTTTTTGCGGCGACCAACACCGGGTGGGGAGCCGCGTCGTAGGTTTACGGCAGCGTCTGGGCCAGCACGATTGCGGCGGTGGCAACGATGTCATCGACCGTTGCGCCGCGGGAGAGATCGGAGAGCGGTCTCGCGAATCCCTGGAGGACGGGACCGACCGCGCGGGCGTGCCCGAGATACTGCGTGAGCTTGTAGGCGATGTTCCCGGCGTCGAGGTCAGGGAAGACGAGCACGTTGGCGCGGCCCGCGACTGTGCCGGGGTCTTTCAGCTTTTTTTCCGCGACCGCCGGGACGAGCGCCGCATCGGCCTGCAACTCGCCATCGACGGCGAGCCCCGGCGCGCGCGCCCGCGCAAGCTCGACCGCGCGCGCGACCTTGTCGACGCGCGGATGCTTCGCACTGCCCTTGGTGGAAAACGAGAGCAGGGCGACCCGCGGCTCTTCCTTCAGCAGCCGCCTGCAGCTCTCCGCAGACGCAAGCGCGATGTCCGCCAGCTGCTCCGGCGTGGGATCGGCGTTCACGGCACAGTCGGCGTAGACGAGCACGCGCTCACCGCACAGCATCAGAAAAAAGCTGGAGGGCGTCGCGATGCCCGGGGCGAGGCCCACCGTCAGCATGCCGGCTTCGATCACGCGCGCGCTCGGCACGCTCACCCCGGCGACCAACGCTTCGGCATCACCTGCGCGCACCATGAGACCGGCGTGGAACAGCGGCTTGCCTGCGAGCCGTCGCGCGAGCGCCTCGTTCGTGTCCGGGCGCGCGCTGCGATAGAGCTCGGCATACGCGCGAACGCGCTCCGCCGGCGGCGGCGCATCGAGCAGCACCGGCTCTGCGAGGCCGTTCGCGCGCAGGCGATCGGCCGCCGCGCGTATGCGAGCGTCGTCACCTTCCGGCAGCACCACGCGCAGGCCGCGGCCGCGGATCTCCTCGAAGCAGCGCTCGAGCGCGTTCATGGCGCCGGGCGAGCCGCAGTCACGGCATGAGCGGGAAGAAGACCGGCAGCACGATCGTGATCGCGAGCCACATGACGAGCGTCAGAGGCACGCCGACGCGCACGTAGTCCATGAAACGGTAGCCGCCCGGATGAAGGATGAGCAGGTTGCAATTGTCGGCCATCGGCGTGCAGAAGGCGAGGTTCACCCCGAACAGCACCGCGAGAACGAACGGCTCCGGCGCCGCGCCGAGCAGATTCGCGATCGAAACGGCGATCGGCGTGCCGATCACCGCGGCGGAGGTGTTCGAGATGATGTTGGCGAACGCGGCCATCATCAGGACGAGCCCGCTCATGATCCAGATCGGCGCAAGTCCGCTGCTCGCGGCGACGAAGACTTCCGCGATGTACTGCGCCCCGCCGGTGCGCATGAGCGCAAGGCTCAGCGCGAGGCTCGCGACGGTCAGAAAAATCATGCCCGCGTCGAGCGCGCGCAGCGCGTCACGCAGCGCCATGCACCCGCTGACCAGCATCAGCACGACGCCCGCGACGGCTGCGACCGCGATCGGCAGCACCTTGGCTGCGGCGAGCGCCACGATGAGCAGCATGATGCCGAACGCGAGCGGCGCCTTGCGCGTGTGCGGGACGTCCATCGTCGCGTCGAGGACCAGCAGCTCTCCGCTGTCCTTCAGGCGCCGGATCTCCTCCTCCTTGCCCTGCACGAGCACGACGTCGCCCGCGCACAGCACCTGATCGACGATCGGCACATCGGTCCGCTGCACTTGCCGCCGGCTGCTGTGCAGCGCGAGCGGCAGCAGATCGTAGCGATAGGTGAAACCCGACTGGTTGAGCGTGCGGCGCACGAGCGGCGAATTGTCGGTGATCACGATCTGCGCGAGCTGCTGCTTCGGCGGCGCGAGCGGGTGATCTTCCGTGACCGGCTCGGTGTCCTCGCCGTCGTACAGCGTCGATTCGAGCACGGTCTCGTATTCCTTGAGATTCTCCGGCTTGTCCGAGACGTAGATGCGGTCACCCGCGCGCAGCACCGAGACCGGCAGCTTGGCGAGCGTCAGGTTCTCTCCGCGCTCGATGCGCGTGATCTTCATGCGGCCTTCGGTCTGCTTCATCACGTCGGCGATCGTCTTGCCGTCCGCGAAGCTGCCCTCCTTCACGTGCAGTACCGCGCTGAACACGCGCGGGGTCGTGTCCGAGAAGTCCGACGGACGCTCGGGCAGGAGCCGCGGCGCGACAAGCCACAGGTAGAGCACGCCGGCGCCGGCGATCAGCGCCCCGGGCACGAAGAAATCGAACATGTGAAACCGCGGCACGCCGAGGTCCGCGGCCGTGCTGATGACGAGCAGGTTCAGGCTCGTCCCGATCGGCGTCAGCACGCCACCGAGCTGCGCCGAGAAGCTCATCGGCATGAGCGTCTTGGAAGCCGACGTGCCGGTGCGCATCGCCACGCTCACCAGAATCGGAATCATCATGACGACTTGCGGCGTGTTGTTCATGAACGCGCTGATGACGGCGGTGCTCAAGAGCATTCCCAGCATCGCGCCGTTGGGACTGACATTCCACAGCGCCGCGGTCCAGCGGCCCACCGGCAGCAGCGCGCCGGTGCGCACCAGCCCGTAGCTCGCCATCATGAGCGCGCTGATCGCAACCAGCGCGTCGTTGCCGAAGCCGAGAAAGAAATCCTCGGGATCGAGCCGCGCGCCGTCGGCTTCGAATGGATGCAACGCGAAACCCACCGCGAGTGCGGCGAGCACGAGAATGCTCGTGACCTCGATCGGCACGCGATCGCGCGTGAACAGAAAAAGCGCGGCCACCGTCAGCAGCATGACGGCGAGCGCGTGCCAGTTCGGTAGCTCCGGCAGGTCCAAGCGTCTCCCCTGTTTGCGCTTGCGTGCGTGAATTAATGCAGCCGCGTGCTGCTAAAGCAAGCCCGGTGCCACGGAGTTCGGTGCGGCGTAGGGTGCGCTGATAGCGCACCAGCCTACACGCTAGGGAGAAGGCGTCGTCTCAGGCGAAGGAAGGGGGGGTACGGAGGGAAACCATCACCGATTCTCCTCCGCTCCTTTAACGTGCGAGGCAGTGGAGCGAGCGGCAGCGAGCCGAAGGAAGGGAGGTTACGGAGCGGAACCTAGGTTCCCCTCTGTTCGTAATGAGGTTTCTTTAGTGTCCGCGATAGCCGGCACTAGAAAGGAATGTCGTCGTCCATCTCGTCGAACGCACCGCCGCCTTTGCGTTGCGCGGGTTTCGCGCTACCGGCGCTGGCTGCCGCCGGCTCGCGCGTCATCGGTTCGGCGCCGCCGCTCTGTCGCCCGCCGAGAAGCTGCATGCGATCCGCGACGATCTCGGTCGAATAGCGCTCCTGCCCTTCCTTGTCCTGCCACTTACGCGTGCGGATGCGGCCTTCGACGTATACCGGCGAGCCTTTCTTGAGGTACTCGCCCGCGATCTCCGCCGTCTTGCCGAAAAAGGCGACGCGGTGCCATTCGGTGTGCTCCTGCTTCTCGCCGTTCTTGTCCTTCCAGGTATCGGTCGTCGCGATGCGGATATTGGTGACCGCATCGCCGCTCGGCAGATAGCGCGTTTCCGGATCGGCGCCCAGGTTGCCGATCAGGATGACTTTGTTGACTGAGGCCATGTGAGCTCTCCTTGCGATGCTATAGCTTGAAGCACATTGTGTTCGTCAAAGGCGGTGCTGTCCACCATGAGAGATGCCGTCCTCTCCTCTGCGATGACGCGCGCTTCGCGCACGCCCGCAAGCGCCTGCAAGCGCGCGGCGAGACGCTGCGCCTGCTGCGCGTCGAGCGGCGGCACGCTGTACGTGCGCAGGCTGAGCACCCCCTGCGGGCGCATGCCTGCAGCGGCGATGATCCAGATAACGAGCAGCGCCGCGTTTGCGATTACGACGCTGGTCGTACCCCAGTGTTCGTACAGGAATCCGCCGGCGGCGGCGCCGAAAAAAGTGCCGAAGAACTGCACGCTACTGTAAAGGCCGATTGCGATACCTTTGCTGTGCGCGGGCGCGAGCCGGGAGGTGAGCGAAGGCAGCATCGCCTCGAGCACGTTGAACGGCGTGAAAAAGAAAAGCAGGAACAGCGTGAGCGAGGCGACGCCGCCGGCAAGCCACGGGAGCGCGAGGTGCGCGGCGAGTAGCACCGCGATCGATCCGATGAAGACTGGTTTCAGGCGCTGCGCGCTCGATCGGCCCAGGACCGCAGGCAGCATGAGCACGAACGAGCCGAGCATCGCGGGCAGATAAACCTTCCAGTGTCCCGGCAGCGGCAGGCCGGCGTCGCGCAGCGAGAACGGCACGACGATGAAAAGCGACATCAGCACCGCGTGCAGCACGAAGATCCCGTAGTTGAGCCGGGCAAGCTGAGGATCGGACAAGGCATGCCAGAACTCGCGCAGCGCGCTGCCGCGGCTCGGGCGCCGCGTCTCTTCGATGTCCGGGACGACACGCCACACCACCAGCATTGCAGCGAGCGCGAGCGCGCCGGTCATGGCGAACAGACCCGGGACGCCGATGAGACCGGCCAACCATGGGCTCGCGACGAGCGAAAACGCGAACGCGAGCCCGATCGTCGAGCCGATCATCGCCATCGCCTTCGTGCGATGCTCTTCGCGCGTCAAATCCGCGGCCATTGCCATCACCGCCGCCGAGATTGCGCCCGCGCCCTGCAGCACGCGCCCGACGATCACGAGGTAGATGCTCGCTGCCGCGGCTGCGATGAAGCTGCCGGCGGCGAAGATCGCGAGCCCCACGTAGATCACGGGCTTGCGCCCGTAGCGGTCGGACCACCAGCCGAAGGGGATCTGGAGCGCCGCCTGCGTGAGGCCGTACGCGCCGATTGCGATGCCGACGAGCGTGAGATCGTGGCCGCCGGGCAGCTGCTCCGCGTAGATCGCGAACACCGGCAGGATGATGAACATCCCCAGCAGGCGCAGCCCGAAGATCGCGGCAAGGCTCACGCTCGCGCGAAGCTCAACGGGACTCATGCGGTCGCGCGCGGACATCGTGCTGCGGGGTTTGGAACGAATGGGAATGCGAGGAGGTCTTCGGTATATTAGCAGGTTTGCCCTTGTCTCCCGATGACGTTAAGCCGACCTTCCCTCGTTCCGCTGACCGGTTCGCGCGCGCGCGGCAGCGATCGTGATCGCGACGGCGACACAGGTGCGGGAACAGGCGGCGCCGCGAGTGCCGCGACCGGCGGTGATACGAGTGCGGGAAGCGGCACCGACGGTCTGATCCGCATACGCGGCGCTCGCACGCACAACCTCAAGAACGTCAACGTCGACCTGCCGCGCAACCGGCTGGTCGTGATCACCGGTCTCTCCGGATCGGGCAAGTCTTCGCTCGCATTCGACACGCTGTACGCCGAAGGTCAGCGCCGATACGTCGAATCGCTGTCGGCGTACGCGCGGCAGTTCCTGCAGCTCATGGAGAAACCCGACGTCGACCTGATCGAGGGGCTTTCCCCTGCCATCTCGATCGAGCAGAAAGCCGCGAGCCACAATCCGCGCTCCACCGTCGGCACGATCACCGAGATCCACGACTATCTGCGGCTGCTGTATGCGCGCATCGGCGACCCGTACTGCCCGGAGCACCAGATCCTGCTCACCGCGCAAAGCGTCTCCCAGATGGTCGATCACGTGCTCACGCTGCCGGAGGACACGCGGCTCATGGTGCTCGCGCCGCTGATCGTCGGGCGCAAGGGCGAGCAGGCGGATCTCTTCGAGGAGCTGCGCGCGCAGGGCTTCGTGCGCATACGTGTGGACGGTACGGTCTACGAGCTCGACGAGCTGCCGAAGCTCAAGAAAAGCGTGAAGCACACGGTGGAAGTCGTCGTCGACCGGCTGAAGATCCGCGCCGACGCAAAGCAGCGGCTGGCCGAATCATTCGAAACGGCGCTGCGCCACGCCGACGGCCGCGCGCTTGCGGTCGAGATGGACACTGACCGCGAGCATCTTTTTTCGGCCAAGTTCGCGTGCCCGATCTGCAGCTACTCGCTGCCCGAGCTCGAGCCGCGGCTGTTCTCGTTCAACAACCCGCTGGGCGCCTGCGCGCGCTGCGATGGTCTGGGCACGATCAGCTTCTTCGATCCGAAGCGCGTCGTCGCCTTTCCGGAGCTCTCACTCGCGTCCGGCGCGATCAAGGGGTGGGACAGACGCAATCAGTTCTACTTCCAGATGCTGCAGGGCCTCGCGACGCACTACGGCTTCGACCTCGAGCGTCCATTCGGCGAGCTGCCGGAAGCCGTGCAGCAGGCGATCCTTCACGGCTCCGGGCGCGACAAGATCCGCTTCCTGTACGTCGGGGAGCGCGGAAACAAACACTTTCGCGAGCATCCGTTCGAGGGCGTGCTGCCGAATCTCGAGCGGCGCTACCGCGAGACCGACTCGGCCGTGGTGCGCGAGGAGCTCGCGAAATATCTCAACGCCCAATCGTGCCCCGAATGCGGCGGCACGCGGTTGCGCACCTCGGCGCGCAACGTGAAAGTCGCGGAGCGGCCGATTTACGAGCTTTCGGCGCTGCCGTTGTCGGATGCGATCGAGTTCTTCGGTCGCCTCACGCTGCCCGGCGTGAAGCAGGCGATCGCGGAAAAAATCGTGCGCGAGATACTGAACCGCCTGCAGTTTCTCGTGAACGTCGGACTCGAATATCTGTCGCTGGACCGCTCGGCCGATACGCTCTCCGGCGGCGAAGCGCAGCGCATCCGGCTCGCGAGCCAGATCGGCTCGGGCCTGACCGGCGTCATGTACGTGCTGGACGAGCCTTCGATCGGACTGCATCAGCGCGACAACAGCCGGCTCCTCGATACGTTGAGGCGCCTGCGCGACATCGGCAACTCCGTGATCGTGGTCGAGCACGATGAGGAAGCGATCATGAGCGCCGACCATGTCATCGATATGGGCCTGGGTGCCGGCGAGCACGGCGGCCGCGTCGTCGCCGAGGGCACGCCGCAGGAGATCAGCGCGCACGCGGAATCGCTGACAGGCCAGTACTTGAGCGGCCGGCGCCGCATCGAGCTTCCGGGCCTGCGCCATCGCGTGAATCCGAAGCGGCAGCTTTCGATCGTCGGCGCGAAGGGCAACAACCTGAAAGACGTGACCGTCAACATCCCGGTCGGACTCTTCGTCTGCGTGACCGGCGTGTCGGGCTCGGGCAAATCGACACTCGTGAATGACACGCTATACAACACCGTGGCGCGCCAGCTCTACGGAAGCTCCACCGAGCCGGCACCCCATGAATCGATCGCCGGCTTGGAGCTCATCGACAAGGTGGTGAACGTCGACCAGAGCCCGATTGGCCGCACGCCGCGATCGAACCCGGCGACCTACACCGGGCTTTTCACGCCGATACGCGACCTTTTCGCCGGTGTGCCTGCGGCGCGCGAGCGCGGCTACGGCGCCGGCCGCTTCTCGTTCAACGTGAAAGGCGGCCGGTGCGAAGCCTGCCAGGGCGACGGCATGCTCAAAGTCGAGATGCACTTCCTGCCGGACATCTACGTGCCGTGCGATGTCTGCCACGGCGCACGGTACAACCGCGAGACGCTCGAGATCGAATACAAGGGCCGCAACATCCACGAGGTGCTGGAAATGACGGTCGAGCAGGCGACCGAGTTCTTCAGCGCCGTGCCGGTGCTCGCGCGCAAGCTCCAGACGCTGCTCGACGTCGGGCTTGGCTACATCACGCTCGGTCAGAGCGCCATCACCCTCTCGGGCGGCGAGGCCCAGCGCGTGAAGCTCGCGCTCGAGCTCTCCAAGCGCGACACCGGGCGCACGCTCTACATTCTGGACGAGCCGACGACCGGGCTTCATTTCCACGACACCGACCTGCTGCTGCGCGTGCTCCACCGGCTGCGCGATCACGGCAATACGATCGTCGTGATCGAGCACAACCTCGACGTGATCAAGACCGCCGACTGGGTGATCGACCTCGGACCCGAGGGCGGTGGCGCCGGCGGCCGGGTGGTCGTAGAAGGCACGCCGGAGGACGTCGCACGGTGCGCCGAGAGCCACACCGGCGGCTACCTGAAAGAAGTGCTGCAGTGAAAGGCACGCTCGTGCACCCGTTCCCGCATTCGCGCGCTGGCTGAATGTCGCCCCGCGAGCTCCTGCTCGGCAGCTTCGAAGCCGCCCTCGCCGCCGCGGATCCGCTGAAACGCGTACCGGCGCACCTGCCGAAGCTACCGGACCAACACAACGGCCGCGTGCTCGTCGTCGGCGCCGGCAAGGCGGCCGCAGCGATGGCGCTCGCCGTCGAGCAGGGCATGCCCGCCGACACCCCGCTCGAGGGCCTCGTCGTCACGCGCTACCAGCATGGGCTACTCACCAATCGCGTGACGGTGGTCGAAGCCGGGCATCCGGTGCCCGACGAGGCCGGCGAGAAAGCCGCGCACGAGATTCTGCGGCGCGCAAAAGCGCTCACGCGCGACGATCTCATGCTGGTGCTGCTGTCCGGCGGCGGCTCGAGCCTGCTCACGCTGCCGGCAGAGGGACTGACCACGGCGGATCTGAGCGCGACCACCCGCGAGCTGCTGCGCTCCGGCGCGCCGATCCAGGAGATGAACACGGTGCGCAAGCACCTGTCCGCGATACAGGGCGGGCGGCTGGCAGCCGCGACGCGCGCGCGCGTGCTCGCGCTGATCGTCTCGGACGTGACCGGCGACGATCCCACTCACATAGCGTCGGGCCCGTGCGCACCGGACCCGACGACCTACCGCGACGCGATCGATATCCTGAACCGCTACGAAGTGCGCACGCCGCCGGCCGTGCAAGCCCACCTCGAGCGCGGGACGCGCGGCGAGCTGCCCGAGACACCGAAGCCCGGCGAGCGGCTGTTCCAGCGCGTCGAGAATCGCGTCATCGCGCGGGCCCACGACTCGCTCCAGGCCGCGGCCGATTTCTTCCGGCATCACGGCGTCCAGCCCGTGATCCTCGGTGATTCGGTGACGGGCGAAGCGCGCGAGGTAGCCAAGGTCTACGGTGCGCTCGCGCGCGAAGTCCGCACGCACGGTAAGCCATGGCCGGCGCCGGTGGCGCTGCTGTCAGGCGGCGAGTGCACGGTGACGGTGCGCGGCGAAGGACGCGGCGGCCGGTGCGCCGAGTTCCTGCTCTCGCTCGCGATCGATCTCGCCGGCGCCGAACGCATACACGCGCTCGCGTGCGATACCGACGGCATCGACGGCTCGGAGGACAACGCCGGTGCGACCCTCGCGCCCGACGCGCTGAAGCGTGCCGCGGCAAAGAAACTGCGGCCCGACGCGCTACTCGCCGACAACGATGCTTACGCCTTCTTCTCGGCGCTTGGCTCGCTCGTCGTCACCGGCCCGACGCGCACCAACGTGAACGACTATCGCGCGATCCTGATTACCTGACGCGGCGTCCAGTGCGGCGTCCGATGCTATGATTTTTCGATGCGCGCGCTAGCGATCGGTCTGTTCCTGTTCGGTTTGGTCGGCGCCGACGCGCTGGCGCAACGCGCGCCATCGGTACGCATCGGATTCGCTTCACCGCTCACCGGTCCGCAGGCGCATTACGGGATCGACAATCGCAACGGCGCGCAGATGGCCGTGGAGGAGCTGAACGCGCGCCGCGGCAGCAAGCTCAGGTTCGAGCTGGTCGTCGAAGACGATCAGGCGGATCCCAAAACCGGCACGCTGGTCGCACAGCGTCTGGTGGACCGCGGGATTCGGGGCATGGTGGGGCACTTCAACTCGGGCGTCACCATACCGGCCTCCACGATCTACCACGACGCGGGCATTCCGCAGATCTCGGTCTCGACCAATCCCAGGTACACACGCCAGGGCTACCGCACGGCCTTTCGCGTCATGGCCGACGACGACAAGCAGGGCGCCACGCTGGGCGAGTACGCCGTGCGGCGGCTCGGCTTGAAGCGCATCGCGGTGGTCGACGACCGCACCGCCTACGGTCAGGGTCTGGCCGACGCGTTCGCCTCCGCGGTGAAAGCGGCCGGCGGCAGCATCGCCAAACGTGAATACGTGAGCGACAAGGATTTCGATTTCCGCGCCGTGGTGACGCTCCTCAAAGCCGCGGAGCCGCAGGCGATCTTCTTCGCCGGGTACGACGCGCAGGCCGGTCCGCTCGCGCGGCAGATGCGCGAGCTGGGCGTGAAGGCGGTGCTGCTCGGCGGCGAAACGATCAACACCGCTAAGTTCCTGGAGCTTGCGGGCCCCGCCGCCGAAGGTCACATCGCGTCGACCCCCGGCGCGGCGCTGTCCAGGCGGCCGAACGGTCCCGCGTTCGACCGAGCGTACCGCGCCCGCTGGAAGCAGGAGATCGGCCTGTACGCACCGTACTTCTATGACGCCGTGATGGTGCTCGCGGCGGCTATGGAAAAGGCGGACTCCTCCGACCCTGCGAAGTACCTGCCGGTCCTCGCACGCATCCGGCACCCCGGCGTTACCGCCGATATCGAGTTCGAAGCGAACGGGGATCTGAAAAACCCGCAGCTCTCCGTCTTCAGCGTTCGCGGTGGCAAGTGGGTGCTGCAGTGACTCCGCGCCTGCACGAGGTCTGAATCTTGCACTTGCCGGAAACCGCGGATGCACACCGGTTTTCGACATGCGAAGCGCCGGGCCTGAAACGTGTGCATCCCCGTTCCTGCACATCATGGCTGCCATCGACGTCAACACGCTGCTGCGCCTTCAGGCGGAGCATACGACCGACCAGGCGACGCTGCTCCTCGACAGGCGGGGCACGATCGTGTGGTGCAATCCGACGGCCGCGCGCATCTTCGGTTATCCGGCAGAGGATCTCATCGGCCAGGCGGTGCACCGCCTCTTCACACCGGAGGACGTGCAGGAAGGCGTGCCCGATTACGAGCTGCACGTCGCGAGCCGGAGCGCCGACATGAGCAATGACCGCTGGCTCATGCGGGCGGACGGCTCGCGCTTCTGGGCAATGGGCTCCACCACCGCGCTGCGTGACGACGCCGGCGAGGTCGCCGGCTTCGGCAAGACGCTGCGCAACCGCACCGACGTGAAGGAGCAGCTCGAGACGCTGCGCCGGCGCGCGGACGCGCTCGTGCAAGCCGACGAGCACAAGAACATTTTTCTCTCGACGCTTTCGCACGAGCTCCGCAATCCGCTCGCGCCGCTCGTGAACGCGCTGCAGCTGATTCGCATGACCGCACCGGAGGCGGCCGCCCTTCAATACCCGATCAAGCTCATCGAGCGGCAGGTCGAGTTCATCCGGCGCCTGGTCGACGATCTCCTCGATGTCACACGCATCAGCGCGGGCAAGATCCAGATCGATCTGCAGCCGCTCGACGTTCGCGAGGTGATCGCCCGCGCAGTCGACATGACGCGGCCGCTGATCGACGAGCGCAGCCATCGCCTCGCGCAGCACCTGCTGGCCGTGCCGATCATCGTCAAGGCCGACGCGGGACGCCTCGAGCAGGTCTTCGTGAACCTGCTTACGAACGCCGCCAAGTACACGCCCGAAGGCGGATCGATCGAAGTGCGCGCGAGCATGGAGCAGGACGAAGCGCTCGTGCACGTGATGGACAACGGACTCGGCATCCCGAAGGAAATGCAGCCGCACATCTTCGAGCTCTTCACGCAGGTCGCGACGAACATGGAGCGGGCCGGCGGCGGCCTCGGCATCGGACTGTCGCTCGTGAAGAACCTCGTGGAGCTCCACGGCGGCTCGGTCCAGGTCAAAAGCGAAGGCCCCGGACGCGGCAGCGAGTTCACGGTGCGGCTGCCGCTCGCGCGGCCGCGGCACACCGGCTAGCGGCGGCTCACGGCAGGTCGAGATCGTCCTGGGTGTTCGCGTCGTAGACGAGCCGTCCGTGCGCCAGCCGCGCTTCCGCGCGTACCGCATGGCCTTTCGGCGGCTTCTCGTCGATTACGTGACGCACTTCGTGGCCATGAGTCACGAGGTAATCCGAGATCATGTAACGGTGGCACTGCCACGGTAGCCGCTCCGCGCACATGATCGCGACGGCGCCGTGCTCGCCGCGATCGACGACGCGGGCCGCACCAGCGGCGAACTCGGTGCTTTCCATGTGGTCGGCATACGCCCGGAAGCTCGCATTGCGCAGCGCTACATGCGGCGAATCGGCGCGCGGTCTGCGGCGGCCGCCGAGCGCCGCGCCTTCCCACACGTAGGAGATGCCCGCCGCCGGGAGCGAACGCTCGAGCTCTCCGCGCCCGAAATGCGGATGCCGCCGCGAGCCCGGAAACGCGCGCACGTCGATCAGGCACCTCACGCCGAAGCGCCGCAGCAGCGCGACCAGCTCCTCGAGCGGCCGGTTGCCGTGCCCGATCGTGTAGATCATTCGAGCGCGATCGCCTCGCCGATGTCGATGCCCAGCAGTGACGCGGCGCTGGCCGCGTTCGCGGCGATCTCCAGCAATCCCAGGCTGTTCTCGTACCAGAAGAGCTCGCCCGGCGCGGCGGCGCAAAAAACCCGCGCGTGGGAAATCCGGCGTCCGGCGACGCTGACGGCAGCGGCCGAGTCGATCGCGCGGGCGCGCACTCCGGTCATGGCATTGCCGTAGTGGTCGACGTAGATCACGCGCGCGCAATCCGCGCCGCCCAGCTCGACGTCGAGCGCACGGGGCGCGCGACTGCGCATCTCGATCGAGCCGCGAGCGATGTGCGCGGCAGCCGGCGCGAAGAGATCGCGGCCGTGAAACGAGACCGACTGGGGCGCGGGCAGCCAGTCGACCGGGAAACAGAGGCTCGCGCGCGCACGCGCCGCCAGCACCGAGACGAGACCGTTATCGGGGCCGACGAACCAGCGGCTGTCGGCGGTCAACGCGATCGGCGCGCGCGGGCTGCCGACGCCGGGATCGACCACGGCCAGCGTGACAGCGCCGCGCGGGAGCCGCGGAGCGAGCGCGGCGAGCAGGTGCGCCGCGGACTCGATATCGAAAGGCGCGGCGTCGTTGAAAAGGTCGACGACGGGGATCGTCGGCGCCTCCGCCTGGAGTACCGCTTTGACCTGACCGACGTAGATGTCGGCGGAGCCGAAATCGGTGAAGAGAAAGATCGGGCCGACCGCTGGCATCAGGGCGGTGCTAAGCCGTGAGCGGCGTGTCCGGCGCGTCCACGCTGGCGACGTAGCGCTCGTACAGCCGGCTCAAGCGATCGAGCACGATGCCCTTGCCGAGGATGTCGCTGGCGCCGACGGCGTCCGCCAGCAGCTCCAGCGACATCGCGCTCAGCGCCGGGACCGACGCCGGTGCATAGCTCAGGTGCCACGGCTCGGGCCGCACGCCGCCGCGGAAGATCCGATAAGGCCTGAAGAAACCGTAACGTGCGGCGTTCACGTCGAGCCATTCCTTCAGCGCGTGGAAAACGCCGCCGGGCTCGTACTCGTCGATCGTCAGCCGCACGCGGTAAGCCTCGGGCAAGGCGGCGCGATCGATCACGTCGATATCGGTGCCCCAGTGATGGCGGCTCGCGCCCGGCAGCGCGTTCCAGCACAGGATGGCCTCGACGATCTCCTCTTCGGACAGCGCGGCGCGGTCGCGCTCCCTGCCCTGCTCGTCGTAAATCGGGCGTTCGCCGCGGAATTTCATGTCCCAGATCCGCTGCTGGGCGGTGAAATCGCGGAAGGCGCTGGTAAGCGCAAGCTCGAGCCCGTCGCGCGCGGCATCCGTTTTCATGTCGAGGAACGGCTCGAGCGCGTCGGCGTGGATCGCGGCGCGCAGGTCGTCGCGTTGTACGACGTGGGTGCGCGCGCGCCCGGTGAGCTCGAGCTCGTTCAGCATCGCGCGATTGTATCTATGGAGCGCCGCTAGGCGCGTAGGCTACTTTTTGCGTCCGGAAGCGCAGCGGACGGACGCGTCGTAGGTTGTCCGCCGGCGCAGGCCGGCTTTGAACTGTTGCGTGGCGTTTTGTTCTACGCGGTCGCCTGCTCCTGGGGCTCGCTTTTGCGCGCTTTGGCTCCGCCGCTTCCTTCCTCCTGCGTTTCGACATCCGGCCGATCCACGAGCTCGACCAGCGCCATCGGCGCATTGTCGCCCTTGCGGAAGCCGAACTTGAGTATGCGCAGATACCCCCCGTTCCTCTGCGCGTAACGCGGACCGAGCTCGTCGAAGAGCTTGACCACCATATCGCGGTCGCGCAGGCGATCGAACGCGAGCCGCCGGTTCGCGAGCGACGGCGCCTTGCCCAGCGTGATGATGGGCTCGACCACGCGACGCAGCTCCTTCGCTTTGGGCAGCGTCGTCTTGATGATCTCGTGCTTCAAGAGCGAGCACGTCATGTTCCGCAGCATCGCGAGCCGATGGCTGCTCGTGCGGTTGAGTTTGCGCAGGCCGTGACGGTGACGCATGTTCGATCCTTATTCCGTTGGCGAGCTTCCCCGGGAAGCTCGCGAACTATACTTTTTCGAGTCCTGCCGGCGGCCAGTTCTCGAGCTTCATGCCGAGCGTGAGTCCGCGCGATGCGAGCACTTCCTTGATCTCGTTCAGCGATTTGCGGCCGAGGTTCGGGGTCTTGAGAAGCTCGGTCTCGGTGCGCTGGATAAGATCGCCGATGTAGTAGATGTTCTCGGCCTTCAGGCAGTTGGCCGAGCGCACCGTGAGCTCGAGATCGTCCACCGGACGCAGCAGCACCGGGTCGATCTGCGTTGCTTTCTTCTCTTCGATCTGCGCGGGCATGCCTTTCAGATCCGCGAACACCGACAGCTGCTCGACGAGGATGCGCGCGGCGTAACGCACGGCTTCCTCCGGCTCGATCGCGCCGTTGGTCTCGATGTCCATGATGAGCTTATCGAGATCGGTTCGCTGCTCGACCCGCGCCGATTCGACGGAGTAGCTCACGCGCCGAACCGGGCTGAAGGAGGCGTCGAGCATGATGCTGCCGACGCTGCGGCCTTCGTCGCCGGTCTTGCGACTGGTCGCGGCGATGTAGCCGCGGCCCTGCTCGACCTTGATCTGCATGTCGAGCTTGCCGCCGGAGGCGAGGTGCGCGATCACGTGATCGGGATTCACGATCTCGACATCGTGCTGCTGCTCGATGTCACCGGCGGTCACGACGCCTTCGCCCGACTTCTTGAGCGTGAGCGTCGCTTCGTCGCGGCCGTGCATCTTGAGCACGACACCTTTGAGGTTGAGCAGGATGTCCACGACGTCTTCCTGCACGCCGTCGATGGTGGAGTACTCGTGCAGCACGCCGGCCATCTTCACTTCGGTCGCGGCATAGCCGGGCATCGAGGAAAGGAGCGTACGGCGAAGCGCATTGCCGAGCGTGTGCCCGTAACCGCGCTCGAACGGCTCCATCGTGAGCCGGGCGTGATACGGCGAAATGTTCTGAACGTCGATGATGCGGGGCTTCAGAAAGGCGCTGCTGGCCATAGAAGTGATACCTCTCGTTTCCGTTACTTGGAGTAAAGCTCGACCACGAGCGACTCGTTGATCGTCGAAGGCAGCTCGGAACGCTGCGGGCGCGCCTTGAAGGTGCCCTTGAGCGCGGCCGCATCGACCTCCACCCACTCCGGATAACCACGCGAAGCGACGGCTTCGGCCGACGCCTTGATGCGAAGCTGTGCCTTCGCCCCCTGCGCGACTTCGATCACGTCGCCGGGACGCACCTGGTACGACGGGATGTTCACGCGCCTGCCGTTCACGTTGACGCCGTTGTGGCGCACGAGCTGGCGAGCCTCGGTGCGCGAGCCGCCGAAACCCATCCGATAGCAGACGCTGTCGAGCCGGCCTTCGAGGATCTGAAGGAGCGCTTCACCGGTGACCCCTTTGCTGGCGGCGGCCTGCTGGTAATTCAGGCGGAACTGGCGCTCGAGCACGCCGTACGTGCGGCGCACCTTCTGCTTTTCGCGAAGCTGCACGCCGTAGCCGGAAAGACGCGTGTTCTTCTGGCCGTGCTGACCGGGCGGGTAATTGCGCCGCTCGATCGCGCACTTGTCGGTGAAGCACTTCTCGGCCTTGAGAAAGAGCTTCTCTCCTTCCCGGCGGCACTGACGGCAACGCGCGTCCAGATTTCTTGCCACTGTGTCGTTCTCCTTGAATTCTTAGATGCGGCGCTTTTTCGGCGGGCGGCAGCCGTTGTGCGGCACCGGCGTCACGTCGGAAATGCTCGTGATCTTGAAACCGACGGCGTTCAGCGCGCGCACGGCGGACTCGCGGCCTGGCCCCGGACCCTTGATACGCACTTCGATGTTCTTCACACCCGATTCCGCAGCGAGCCGTCCGGCCTGCTCGGCCGCGACCTGCGCGGCGAACGGGGTCGACTTACGCGAGCCCTTGAAACCGTTGCTGCCGCACGTCGCCCAGGCGAGCGCGTTGCCCTGGCGGTCGGTGATCGTGACGATGGTGTTGTTGAAGGATGCGTGGATGTGCGCGATGCCTTCCGCCACGTTCTTCCGGACCTTCTTGCGCACGCGGGTGCTTGCTTTAGCCATGAGTTTCCTGGTCTCTCGAGGTTGCTTAAACAGCGCCTGCGCGGACGATCTTCACCGCGGCCTTGCGTGGGCCTTTGCGCGTGCGGGCGTTGGTGCGGGTGCGCTGGCCGCGCACCGGAAGGCCGGCGCGGTGGCGTTTCCCACGCCACGTGCCGAGGTCCATCAACCGCTTGATGTTCATCGACGTTTCGCGGCGGAGGTCCCCTTCGATCGTGTACTTGCCGACTTGTTCCCGCAGACGGTCCATCTCGCTGTCGGAGATGTCCTTCACCTTGGTCGTGTTGGCGATGCCGGCGGCCGCGCAGATCGCGCGCGCGCGGCTGCGGCCGATGCCGTAGATCACGGTCAGCGCGATTTCGGCGTGCTGCTGGTTGGGGATGTTGACGCCACCTATACGGGCCATGTGCTCGCTACCTCGTTAAATGCCGACGAATGACGAAAAGCCGTCGATTATAGCCGGTAAGCCTCTAATTCTCAAGGTTTTACCCTTGTCTTTGCTTGTGCCGCGGATCCTTGCTGCAGATGACGCGCACGACACCCTTGCGCTTGATGATCTTGCAGTTGCGGCAGATGCGTTTCACCGATGCCAGCACTTTCATCTCTCGTCCTTTCGGTCAAATGCGCTACTTCGCGCGGAAAACGATACGTCCGCGCGTCAGGTCATACGGCGTGAGCTCCACCGTCACCTTGTCTCCCGGCAGGATGCGGATGTAGTGCATGCGCATCTTTCCCGAGATGTGCCCGAGCACGATGTGGCCGTTCTCGAGCTTCACCCTGAATGTCGCGTTCGGCAGGGTCTCAACGATCTCGCCCTGCATCTGTATGGTTTCTTCTTTCGCCATTAACGCGTCGGAAACACCCCACCCTTGAAGTTCGCCTTCTTGAGCAGGCTCTCGTACTGGTGCGACATTACGTACGCCTGCACCTGCGCCATGAAGTCCATCGTGACCACCACGATGATGAGCAGGCTGGTGCCGCCGAAATAGAACGGTACCTGGCGCCACACGATCAGAATCTCGGGCAGCAGACACACGAGCGTCACGTAAATCGAGCCGGTGAGCGTGAGTCGCAGCATCACGCGCTCGATGTACCGGGCGGTCTGATCGCCTGGACGGATGCCGGGCACGAACGCGCCGCTCTTCTTCAGGTTGTCGGCCGTTTCCTTCGGGTTGAAGACGAGAGCCGTGTAGAAGAAGCAGAAAAAGATGATCGCCGAGGCGTAGAGGATTACGTAAATCGGTTGTCCGGGAGAGAGCTCGCCCGCGATCGTGCGCAGCCACGTGAAGCCTTCGCCCGAGCCGAGCCAGCCGACCAGCGTGGCCGGAAAGAGGATGATCGAGGAGGCGAAGATCGGCGGGATCACCCCCGACATGTTGAGCTTGAGCGGCAGGTGTGAGGTCTGGCCGCCGTACACCTTGCGCCCGACCTGCCGCTTCGCGTAATTCACCAGGATCTTGCGCTGGCCACGCTCGACGTACACGACGAACGCGGTGACCAGAATGACCAGCGCGAAAATGAGCAGCACCGCCGGAATGGACAGCGCGCCCGTGCGCGAGAGCTCGAGGGTGCCGGCGACGGCCTCGGGCAGCCCCGCCGCGATACCGGCGAAGATGATGAGGGAGATGCCGTTGCCGATGCCGCGCTCGGTGATCTGCTCGCCCAGCCACATGAGGAACATCGTGCCGGTGGTGAGCGTCACCATCGCGGTCAAACGGAACATGAGGCCCGGCTCGATCACGAGGTTGCGCTGCCCTTCGAGGGCGATCGCGATACCGATCGACTGGAACAGCGCCAGGCCGAACGTGCCGTAGCGCGTGTACTGCGTGATCTTGCGTCGGCCCGCCTCGCCTTCTTTCTTGAGCGCCTCCAGCGTCGGCGACACCACCGTCATCAATTGCATGATGATCGACGCCGAGATGTAGGGCATGATGCCCAGCGCGAAGATCGAGAAGCGTGACAGTGCGCCGCCCGAGAACATGTTGAACATGTCCAGAATGCCGCCGCGCTGCTGCTGGAACAGCTCTTTCAGGACTTCCTGGTCGATCCCGGGAACCGGGATGAACGAGCCGACCCGGAATACGATCAGCGCGCCCAGCAGGAACAGCAGCCGGCGCTTGAGATCGCCGAGCTTGCCCGAGGCGAGGAGCGACGAGCCGTCGATCGCCAAGCGTTACTCCGCACCCGGTGCGCTTTCGGCACCGGTCGTACGTCCCGCCGCGTTCTGCACGGCGTCTTTCTTCTCGAGCTTGCCTGCCGGCGCAGCCTCTGCGGGCAGCTCCACGCTGCCGCCCGCGGCTTCGATCGCCGCACGCGCGCCTTTGCTGATGGCGATGCCTTTCAGCGCGACCTTGCGCTGGATCTCACCGGACAGGATGACCTTCGCGCGCAGCGCGAGCTGCGGCACGACACCGGCGGCTTTCAGCGCCGCCAAGTCGAGGACCTCGCCCTCCACCCGCTGCAGATCCGAAAGACGCACTTCCGCCGTATCGCCTTTCACCAGCGACACGAAACCGCGTTTCGGCAACCGGCGCTGCAGCGGCATCTGGCCGCCTTCGAAACCGACCTTGTGAAAGCCGCCGGCGCGCGCCTTCTGGCCCTTATGTCCGCGGCCGGCGGTCTTGCCGAGGCCGCAGCCGATGCCGCGGCCCACCCGCTTTTTCGATTGTTTCGAGCCCGCGGCGGGCTTCACCTTGTTCAGTTGCATCTCAGCTCTCGGTCTTGAGGAGGTACGCGACGCGATTGATCATGCCGCGGTTCGCCGGCGTGTCGATTACTTCGACCGTGTGGTTGCGCTTGCGCAGGCCCAACCCGCGCACGCACGCGCGGTGCTCCGGCCTGGTGCCGATCAGGCTCTTTACGAGCGTGACCTTGATCGTCTTCGGTCCTTCGGCCATGGCTTACCCCGTGATCTCTTCCACCGACTTGCCGCGCTTGGCAGCGATCGTCGACGGCGTGTTCATCGAGGTGAGCCCGTTGATCGTCGCGCGCACGACGTTGTACGGGTTGGTCGAGCCCAGACACTTCGAAAGAATGTTCGCGACGCCCATCACCTCCAGCACCGCGCGAACCGGGCCGCCGGCGATGATCCCGGTGCCTTCGGAGGCGGGCTGCATGTAGACGCGCGCCGCGCCATGACGGCCGACGACCGCGTGCTGCAGGGTGCCGTTCTTGAGCGGCACCTTGACCATCTTGCGGCGGGCTTCTTCCATCGCTTTCTGCACCGCGACCGGTACTTCGCGCGCCTTACCCTTGCCCATGCCGATGCCGCCGTCCCCGTCGCCGACGACGGTGAGCGCGGCGAAGCCGAGCACGCGTCCGCCCTTCACCACCTTGGTCACTCGGTTCACCGCGACCATTTTCTCGCGCAGGCCGTCCGAACGCTCTTCGCCCGTCTGCATCTTCCCTGCTTGTAACTTGGCCATAGGGACTGGTTTTCTCGTATCTCGTTGATCCGCGCGGGCGGTGAGCCGCCCGCGGCATTCTGCTAATTAAGCGTATCCGTCAAAACTTCAGGCCGGCTTCGCGCGCGGCTTCGGCCAGCGCTTTCACGCGACCATGGAATCGATAGCCCGAACGGTCGAACGCGACCTCGGAGATGCCGAGCTGCTTCGCTTTCTCCGCGATCCGCTTGCCGATCTCCGCGGCGGCCTGCACGTTGCCGCCGTTCTTCACCGCGCCGCGCACGTCTTTCTCCGCCGTCGAAGCGCTCGCGAGCACTTTCGAACCGGAGGCATCGATCACCTGCGCGTAGATGTGCGCGTTCGAGCGATGAACCGTGAGCCTCACCGCGTTCAGTTGCGCGATCTTCGCGCGGGTCGCCTTGGCCCTTCTCAGCCGGGCTTCAATCTTGTCGCTCATCTCGTCACCGTTACTTCTTCTTCGTTTCCTTGAGCACGATCTGCTCGTCGGAGTAGCGCACGCCCTTGCCCTTGTACGGCTCGGGCGAGCGGTAGCGCCGGATCTCCGCGGCCACCTGGCCCACAACCTGTTTGTCGGCGCCCTTGATCAGGATCTCGGTCTGCGTCGGCGTCTCGGCCTTCACGCCTTTCGGCAGCTGATGCACGACCGGGTGCGAAAATCCGAGCGTGAGATTCACCTTGTCGCCCTGCGCCTGCGCGCGATAGCCCACGCCGACGAGATTCAGCTTGCGCTCGAAACCCTTGGTGACGCCCGTCACCATGTTCGCGACCAGCGCGCGCACCGTCCCGGACAGCGCGTTCGCCTGGCGCGAGTTGTCGTTCATCTTGAACTCGAGGCGGTTATCCACGCGCTCGATCTTCACGCGCGGCGAGTACTTCTGGGTAAGCGTCCCGAGCGGGCCCTTTACCGAGATCTCGTCATGCTGGACCGTCACTTCGACCTTCTCCGGCAGCTCGACGGGATAATTTGCAATCCTCGACATGACAGCTCCTTACGCGACGAAGCAGAGCACTTCGCCGCCGACGCCCAGGCCCCGCGCCTTGCGGTCCGTCATCACGCCTTTCGACGTGGAGACGATCGCGATGCCGAGGCCGTTCATGACCGTCGGGATCTCGCGGCTCGGCTTGTAGATGCGAAGACCCGGACGGCTCACGCGTTCGATTTTCTCGATCACGGGACGGCCGGCGTAGTACTTGAGGCTGATCTCGAGCAACGGCTTGCCGGCGTTCTCGCGGACCGCGAAATCGTCGATGTAGCCCTCGTCCTTCAGGACCTTCGCAATCGAAGCCTTCAGCTTCGACGCGGGCATCGCCACCGCCTGTTTTTCCGACAGTTGCGCATTGCGGATGCGCGTGAGCATGTCGGCGATCGGATCACTGATACTCATGCAATTCTCTCCTGCGAGGGCCTTACCAGCTCGCCTTGATCACACCCGGGATCTCGCCGCGCATCGCGATCTCGCGAAGCTTGTTGCGGGCGAGCCCGAATTTGCGGAACGTTCCGCGCGGACGCCCGGTAAGCGCGCAGCGGTTGCGCAGGCGCACGGGAGAGGCGTCGCGAGGAAGCTTCTGGAGCTTTAAGCGCGCTTCGTAGCGGTCTTCCGGCGCCACTTTCGGGTTGTTCGCGATCGCGAGCAGCTCGGCGCGCTTCGCCGCGTACTTCTTCACTTCGCCGCGGCGCTTCTCGTTCCGGTTGATCAATGCCGTCTTTGCCATGTATGGGTCTTTACCCTCTGAACGGAAATTTGAAAGCCGCGAGCAGCGCCTTGGCTTCGGCGTCGGTCTTCGCGGTGGTGGAGATCGTGATGTTCATCCCGCGGATCGCGTCGATCTTGTCGTACTCGATCTCGGGGAAAATGATCTGTTCCTTCACGCCCATGTTGTAGTTGCCGCGGCCGTCGAAAGCGCGGCCGGAGATCCCGCGGAAGTCGCGGATACGCGGCATAGCTACGCTCACCAGGCGGTCGAGGAACTCGTACATGCGCGCGCCGCGCAGCGTCACCTTGCAGCCGACCGGATAGCCTTCGCGAATCTTGAAGTTCGCGACCGATTTGCGCGCCTTGGTGACGAGCGGCTTCTGGCCGGCGATCTTCATCATGTCCGCGACCGCGTTGTCCATGATCTTCTTGTCGGCGACCGCTTCGCCCACGCCCATGTTGAGCACGATTTTCTCGATGCGGGGCACCTGCATCGGGCTCTTGTAGCCGAACTGCTGCGTGAGATCCTTCGTCACCTGCTCGCGGTAGTAGACCTGGAGCCGCGCGGGTGCAGCCGGTCCGGACGGGCGCTCGTCCTGAAGCTCGGGCGCCTGCGCCTGCTTCGCTTCGGCGGCGCCTTTGCCCTTCTGCTGCTTGCCTGCGGCTTTCGGCTGGCCGCCGCCTTTCGGCTGCTTCGCGGCGCCTTTTCCACCACTGTCCGCTTTCTCGCCCTTGCCCTTCTTCGCGTCTTTCTCGCTCATACGTCAACCACTTCGCCGTTCGATTTGAAGAAGCGCACGCGCTTGCCGTCCTCGAGCGTACGCACGCCGATGCGATCCGCCTTCTTCGTGATCGGGTTGAAAACCGCCACGTTCGAAATGTGCACCGGCATCTCCTTCTCGATGATGCCGCCGGTGATGCCTTTCATCGGATTCGGGCGCATGTGCTTTTTCACTTTGTTCGCGCCTTCGACCACCACGTATTCCGAATCGATGATGCGCAGCACCGTGCCGCGCTTGCCCTTGTCCCTGCCGGTCGTGACGACGACGTCGTCACCTTTCCTGATCTTCTGCATCTTGAGCCTTCCTTCGCCTACAGCACTTCCGGCGCGAGCGACACGATCTTCATGAAACGCTCGGTGCGCAGCTCCCGCGTCACCGGTCCGAAGATGCGCGTGCCGATCGGCTCGAGCTTGGGGTTCAGAAGCACCGCCGCATTCGAGTCGAACTTCACCAGCGACCCGTCGGCGCGGCGTACGCCTTTGGCGGTGCGCACGACCACGGCGCTGTAGACCTCGCCCTTCTTCACGCGTCCGCGCGGTGCGGCGTCCTTGACGCTCACCTTGATGACGTCGCCGATCCCGGCATAGCGGCGCTTCGACCCGCCGAGCACCTTGATGCACATGACTTCGCGCGCGCCGGTGTTGTCGGCCACGTCCAAAATGGACTGCATCTGAATCATCGTCTCGTCTCGCTAATTGCTGCTTCCCCAACTTGATCCCGCTTCGATCTCGACTGCAGCGGGGCCAGTATTGGAGCCCGTCCGGGTTAGGGGCGCGGGCCTTGGAATAAGGCCAGCGCGAAAAGCCCTAAATTATAGAGCGTCCAGGGCTGATTCTCAATACAAAATCAAGCGCCGATATGCGGCTAAGCTATTTTTTGCGCCTGGGGGCGCGTCGTAGCTTGTCTAGACGTTCCTCGATTTCTCGAGAAGCTTGGTGACACGCCACGCCTTGGTCTTCGAAAGCGGGCGGCACTCCTCGATCTCGACCAGATCGCCTTCGTGGTACTCGCCGTTCTCGTCGTGCGCGTGGTATTTCCGCGTGCGGGTCACGAACTTGCCGTACAGCGGGTGCTTCACCCGGCGCTCGACCAGCACGGTCACCGTCTTCTGCATCTTGTCACTCACCACGCGTCCGGTCAGCGTGCGCTTGTTCGCAGCCGGTTTTTCGGCGGCCGCGACCGTTTGTTCGGTTGCTTGGCTCATGATTGCCTGGCCTTCTCATTGAGCAGGGTACGTACGCGCGCGATGTCGCGGCGCACTTTCCTGATCTGACTGGTGTTGTTGAGCTGCTGGGTCGCCTTCTGCATGCGCAGTGAAAACTGCGCCCGCAGTAGCGAATTCAGCTCCTGGGTGAGCTCGTCCGCGGACTTGCCTCTCAGTTCACTGGCTTTCATCGGTTATGCCCCCACCATGCGCTGCACGAACGTCGTGGCGATCGGGAGCTTCGCCGACGCGAGCCGGAACGCTTCCTTCGCCGTGACCTCGTCGACGCCGTCCATCTCGTAGAGCACCTTGCCCGGCTGGATCTCCGCGACCCAGTACTCGGGATTGCCCTTGCCGTTGCCCATGCGGACTTCCGCGGGCTTTTGCGAGATCGGCTTGTCCGGAAAGATGCGAATCCAGATCCGGCCGCCGCGCTTGATGTGGCGCGTCATGGCGCGACGCGCGGCCTCGATCTGACGCGCCGTGAGGCGCCCACGGCCGGTCGCTTTGAGGCCGTATTCACCAAAGCTCACCTTGTTGCCGCGGGTGGCCTTACCGGTGTTGCGGCCCTTCTGCTCCTTGCGGTATTTACGTCTGGCTGGCTGTAGCACGTCTTGCTCCTGTTCTTCCGGGCGTCTTGCGCGGCTTGCGCGGCGCGGGGGCTTCCGGCTCGGGTTTCTCGGGCGCGAGCGCGGCTGCCGCAATCGCCGACGGGTCGTTCTTCGCGACGATCTCGCCCTTGAATACCCACACCTTGATGCCGATCACGCCGTAGGTCGTCTTCGCTTCCGAGAAGCCGTAGTCGATGTCGGCGCGCATCGTGTGCAGCGGCACGCGGCCTTCGCGGTACCACTCGGTGCGGGCGATCTCGATACCGTTCAGGCGTCCGGCGCTCATGATCTTGATGCCTTGCGCGCCGAGCCGCATCGCGTTGGTGATCGCGCGCTTCATCGCGCGCCGGAACATGATCCGCTTCTGGAGCTGTTGCGCGATGGAGTCTGAAATCAGTTGCGCGTCGAGCTCGGGCTTGCGGACTTCCTCGATGTTCACGTGAACGGGCACGCCGAGGAGCTTCTGAAGCTGCACCTTGAGCGACTCGATGTCCTCGCCCTTCTTGCCGATGACGACACCGGGGCGCGCGCTGAAAATCGTGATGCGCGCGTTCTTCGCGGGACGTTCGATCACGACGCGCGAGACCGCCGCGTGACCGAGCTTTTCCTTGAGGAAGTCGCGCACGCCCACGTCTTCCAGCAGCATGTTCGAGAAATTTTTATTGTTCGCGTACCAGCGCGAGGCCCAGTTGCGGTTGAGCGCCAGACGGAAGCCGGTGGGATGTATCTTCTGACCCATATCGTTAATTCCTTCCGTCGCCGACGGTGAGAAAAATGTGGCAGGTGGGCTTGAGGATCGGCACGCCGCGGCCTTTCGCGCGCGGCATGAAGCGCTTGAGCACCGGCCCTTTTTCGACGCAGATGTGCGTCACCTTAAGCTCGTCGATGTCCGCGCCGGCGTTGTGCTCGGCATTCGCGATGGCAGACTCCAGCACCTTGCGGATGATCACCGCGCCGCGCTTGGGGCTGAACTGCAGGATGTTGAGCGCGTTCTCCACGCTCTTGCCGCGGATCTGGTCGGCGACCAGCCGGCCTTTCTGCGGAGAGAGGCGCACGCCCCATAGTTTTGCTGAGGTATCCATGTCGCTTCGCCTTTACTTCGCCGCCGGAGTCGGGCTCGCCTTCTTGTCGGCGGCCTGCGAACCGGCTTTCGAGTGGCCCTTGAACACGCGCGTGTGCGCGAACTCGCCGAGCTTGTGGCCGACCATGTTCTCGGTGATGTAGACCGGAACGTGCTGCTTACCGTTGTGCACGGCGATCGTGAGCCCGACGAAATCCGGAAGGATCGTCGAGCGGCGTGACCAGGTTTTGATCGGGCGTTTGTCGGATGCGGCGCGCGCGGCCTCCACCTTGTCCAGCAGGTGGTGGTCTACGAACGGGCCTTTCTTGATTGAACGTGCCATATGTGGTCCTTACCCCGTGGTCTTCGCGTTGCGACGACGCACGATCATCGAGTCGGTGCGCTTGTTCTTGCGCGTCTTGTAGCCCTTGGTGAGCACGCCCCATGGGCTCACCGGGTGCTGTCCGGCCGAGGTGCGGCCTTCGCCGCCGCCGTGCGGGTGGTCGATCGGGTTCATCGCGACGCCGCGCACGGTCGGACGCACGCCGCGCCAGCGCACACGACCTGCCTTGCCGATCGATTCGAGCGAGTGCTCTTCGTTGCCGACTTCACCGATCGTCGCGCGGCAGTTGATGTGCACGCGGCGGATTTCGCCGGAGCGCAGCCGAAGCTGGGCGTATTCGCCTTCGCGCGCGAGGAGCTGGATGGAGGTGCCGGCGGCGCGCGCGATTTGCGCGCCTTTGCCGGGCATCATCTCGACGCAGCAGATCGTCGTGCCAACCGGGATGTTTCTGAGCGGCAGCGTGTTTCCGACCTTGATCGGCGCCTCCGACCCGGACATCAGCTGCGCGCCCGCGGCCACGCCTTTTTGCGCGATCACGTAGCGGCGCTCGCCGTCCGCGTAGAGGAGCAGTGCGAGATGCGCGCTGCGGTTCGGATCGTATTCGATGCGCTCCACTTTCGCCGGAATGCCATCCTTGTTGCGCTTGAAATCGACGATCCGGTAGTGCTGCTTGTGGCCGCCGCCCTTGTGGCGCATCGTGATGCGCCCATGCGTGTTGCGGCCCGCGCTCTTCGACTCGCGCTCGACGAGGCTCGGCAGCGGCTTGCCCTTGTGCAGGCCCGGCGTGACGACCTTGACGAGCGTGCGCCGCCCCGGAGAGGTGGGTTTGACTTTGACGAGCATTACTTGGTCTCCCCGCCTTCGGCGAAGTTGATTTCCTGACCTTGAGCCAGAGCGACGTAGGCCTTCTTCCAGTTGTTGCGCCGTCCCATGAACCGGCCGAAGCGCTTCTCCTTGCCGCGCACGTTGACGACGCTGACCGACTTCACTTGCGTCTTGAACATGAGCTCGACCGCGGCCTTGATCTCGGGCTTGGTCGCGTCGGGCGCGACGCGGAACACGTACTGATTGCCCTTTTCGCCGACGAACGTGCTTTTCTCGGACACGACCGGGGCGAGCAGGACCTGCATCAGGCGCTGCTCGCGCGTGGTGGCTACAGTGGGTGCCTGGCTCATGCGAACAGCTCCTCGATCTTGGCCACGGCGTTGCGCGTGACGATCACCTTGTCGTGGCGGATGAGGCTGACCGGGTCTGCGTTCGCGACCGTCACGATGTTGACGTGCGGCAGGTTGCGCGAAGACAGGTGCAGGTTGTCGTCGATCGCGTCCGTAATGACGAGGACGTTCTCGAGCCCCATGGCTTTCAGCTTCTGCGCGAGGACCTTCGTTTTCGGCTGGTCGATGGTGAAGGTCTCGACGACCGCGAGCCGTTCTTCACGCGCCAGCTGCGAGAGGATCGACGAAAGCCCTGCGCGATACATCTTGCGGTTCACCTTGTGCGAGAAGTTCTCGTCGGGTCGATTCGGAAAAATGCGGCCGCCGCCGCGCCACAACGGGCTGGAGGTCATACCGGCGCGCGCGCGGCCGGTGCCCTTCTGTTTCCACGGCTTCTTGGTGGAATGGCGCACCTCACTGCGGTCCTTCTGAGCCCGCGTGCCCTGCCGCGCGTTCGCCATGAACGCGGTCACCACCTGGTGCACGAGCGCTTCGTTGTATTCACGGCCGAACGCCTTGTCGGACGCTGACACCGACGCGGTCGACTGGCCCTGATCGTTCAGTACTTTGAGTTCCATTTTCTCAGCGCCCCCTTACTTGCCGGCTTTTGCGGCGGGCTTCGCCACTGCAGGCCGGGTTGCGCGCTTCGTCGGCAGCACGATGAGATCGCCGTTCTTCGATCCCGGCACCGCGCCGCGGATCAACAGCAGCTGGCGCTCGGCATCGACGCGCACGACGACCAGATTCTGCACGGTGCGTTTTGCCGCCCCGAGGTGGCCCGGCATCTTCTTGCCGGGAAACACGCGGCCCGGATCCTGCGCCTTCGAGATCGAGCCCGGCTTGTTGTGCGACACCGAGTTGCCGTGGCTCGCGCGGTTCGACGAGAAGTTGTGGCGCTTGATGACGCCGGCGAAACCCTTCCCGAGCGAAACGCCGGTCACGTCCACTTTCTGACCCGGCTGGAAAATGTCCACGCCGACGGTGCCGCCGGGCTGGAGGTTCGCCGCCTGATCGGGCGTGATGCGGAATTCCCGCAGGATCCGCCCAGCCTCGACACCGGCTTTGGCGAAGTGTCCCGCGGCGGGTTTGGCCACGCGGTTCGCGCGGCGCTTGCCGAAGGCGACCTGAACGGCGACGTAGCCGTCCTTCTCGGCGGTCTTGATCTGGGTGACGCGATTGTTCGACACGTCCACCACGGTCACCGGGACGGAATCACCGTCGTCGGTGAAGACGCGCGTCATGCCGACCTTGCGGCCCACGAGTCCTAAGCTCATCGTCTTGCCCTTTTATCTATGCAGGCCTTTCGAGGGGCCCGGCGCCGACTGCAATTGGTCGGCGGCTTCTTTACTCCAGTGACGCGGTGACGCAATGATGGGAAATCTCATTCCAGCACCTGGTCACTTCCTCACTACATCACTTCGTCACTACCTTTACAGCTTGATCTCGACGTCCACGCCAGCCGGCAGATCGAGCTTCATCAGCGCGTCCACGGTCTTGTCGGTCGGATCGATGATGTCCATCAGGCGCAGGTGCGTGCGGATCTCGAGCTGGTCGCGCGACGTCTTGTTCACGTGCGGCGAGCGCAGGAGATCGAAGCGCTGCTTGCGCGTCGGCAGCGGCACCGGCCCTTTTACGACCGCGCCGGTGCGCTTGGCCGTATCGACGATTTCGAGCGCCGACTGATCGATCAGCCGGTAATCGAACGCCTTCAGCCGGATGCGTATCTTCTGACTTTTCACTGCCATGTTTTCTGCTCTTGGCGGCTCGCTTCGAGCCGCGCTCCTGTTCTATTCGATAATTTTCGCGACGACGCCGGCGCCCACGGTCCGGCCGCCCTCGCGGATGGCGAAGCGCAGACCCTCTTCCATCGCGATCGGCTGGATCAACTGCACCGTGATCGAGATGTTGTCCCCCGGCATCACCATCTCCGTGCCCTTGGGCAGC
>DASPNJ010000067.1:0-67833 GCA_035626595.1 Burkholderiales bacterium | reverse complement strand
GCCTGTGTCACGAATGAAGGGTCGCCTTTGGTGCGCAGCTCCGAAAGGAACATGTTGTAGAACCCGAAGCGGCCTTCGTACGCCTCGGCGGGACCGGTGAAGCCGCCATCGGCCAGCGCCGCGGCGGTAATGGCCGAGGCGGCAGCGGCGCCCGGGTGGAGGCGCTTCGTCCACGTCCCGTCCTGCATCGGCTGCATCGTTCCGCTCGCGAGCGAAAGCGCGATGCCCTGCGCCCACTCGAGCTTCTGGTGGTCGAGTTCCATCAGACGTCCGGCGAGCAGCGAGCACCCCATCGCGCCGCAGATGCTCGTCGGATGGAACCCGACTTTCTGGAAACCGCCGTTGCCCGCGCCGCCGATACGCGCCGCCGACTCGAGACCGAGGACGAGCGCCGTCAGGAGCTCGCGCCCGTCCGCCTTCACTTCGGCGCCGATGCCGAGCAGGCACGGCACGCCGCTCGCGGTCATGTGCACCGCACCCGGCAGATACGTGTCGTCGTAATCGAGCCCGTGCACGAGTATGCCGTTCATCGTCACGGCATCCCGCAACGTGAGCCTGCGGTCGGAATTGATGACGCCGTGCTCGCCCGCGCCGAAGCGCGACAGGCCCGCGAGCGCTTTTTGCGCGAATTCGTACTTCGACGATGCGAATGCGATCCCGATCGCATCGAGCATGAGCAGCTTGGCGCGTTCGCGGATCGGCGGCGGGATGTCTTCGTACCGGAGGTCGGTGGCAAAACGGGCGAGTCTCTGTGATATCAGCATGTCAAATCACTCCGGAATGAAGGCGACGGCATCGATCTCGATTAGCGCGCCGCGTAGCAGACCCGCAACCTGCACCGCGGCGCTCGCGGGCAGGTTCGCACCGAAGCGCTCGCCGCGCACGCGGTTGTATTCGCCGTATTCGCTCAGGCTGGTGAGCCACGCCGTAACGCGAACGACGTGCTCGAGCGAGCCGCCGACGGCGCGCAGTGCCGACTCGATCTGATCGATGCATCCGTTCGCCTGCTCCGCCATCGAGCCGTTGGGGCTGATGTTGCCGGATACGTACACGGTTCTACCGGGGCCGCTGACCACCACCGCCCTGCTGAAGCTGGCGGCGCCGGCGCCCGCAACGCGTTCTATGCTCATCTCTGCTCCTCTTTCCCGCGGCGAAGAGCGCGATTCTAAAGTGATGTGCCGGCGTTTTACCGCGGGACGTCTAGACCCCGGGCTGCGCGTCCCGCCGTCGGTAGAGGATGGCCGCCTCGAGCTCCTGCACGGTCGTGCCGTGCTGGTTCACGATGCGCCGGCTGAATCTGACGACCCCGCGGTCGGGCTTGCTCGTTTCGCGCTTCTCGACGACCGTGGACACCATGTGAATCGTGTCGCCGTGCTTAACGGGCGCGAGCAAACGCCACTTGTCGATCTGCAGCAGCGCGAGCAGGGTTCCGTGATTGATGCCGCTGGCGTACTGCAGTCCCCCTGCGATGGCGTAGACGAGCGGACCGTGTGCGATCGGCTCGCCGAACGGCGTGGTCTTGCAGTACTCCCAGTTGGCGTGCACCTCGTTGAAATCGCCGCTCAGGCACGCGAAATTCGTGATGTCCGCGGCCGTGACCGTGCGGGCCGGGGTCGTGAGCGCCTGGCCGACCTCGAAATCTTCGAAATAGTAGCCTCTTGCGTTTTCCATCTCGTCCTCACGCCTGCCGCATGTCGTTCGCGAGTATCACCGTGCAATTCGACGACAGCACCCCGCCTTCGTTGTGGACGAGCGCGGTGCGCGCATCGCGGACCTGGCGCTCGCCGCATTCGCCCCTGAGCTGCGCAACGGCCTCGACGATGCCCAGCATGCCGCCCGTCGCACCCGCGTGCGCATGCGAGAGCATTCCGCCGTGCGTGTTGACCGGCAGCTTTCCACCGATCGCCGCGTGGCCCTCGGCGTAGAACGCAGCGCCCTCGCCCGTCCTGCAGAACCCAAGCTCTTCCAGCTCGAGAATGGGCACGATGGAGAAGCAGTCGTAGAGCTGGGCGACGTCGATATCGGATGGTCCCAGCCCTGCCATGCGGTAGGCGCCCTCGCCCGATTCCCGGACCCCGAAATGCACCAGGTCTTCGGCACAAACGATGTATTCGTGCGTGTGACACTCGCCGACACCCAGCAGATAGACGGGCCGGTCCGTGATGTCGCGCGCGCGTTCCGCCGAGGTCACGATGAATGCGCCCGCCGCATCCGAGATCAGGCAGCAATCGAGCAGGTTCAGCGGGCTCGCGATCGGTTTCGAGGCGATCACGTCCTCGACGGTGATCGGCGTTTTCATGTGCGAAGTGGGATGCAGCGCCGCGTGCTTTCGCGTCACGACGGGTACTCGAGCGAGCTGCTCGCGGGTGATCCCGTACTCGTGCATGTAGCGCTGCGCGATCATGGCGTAGCAACCCGGGATCGAGATGCCGAAGGGATGCTCGAAGTACGGGTGACCGACGGCCGAAGCGAGAGAAGAAACCGCGGCGTCGCGGGACACGCCGGTCGCGCGATTCTCGCCGGTGCACACGAGCACGCAGCTTGCCCGCCCGGTCACGATCGCCGCTGCCGCATGTCCCAGCAGGATCGCCGGCGTCGCGCCGCCTGCGACCACGGAGCTGCAGAAGCGCGGCCGTAAACCCAGGTACTCGCAGAGCACCGTACCGAGCATGAAGAACGGCTCGGTCAGCGAATACGCCGTCAGGAGTCCGTCGATGTCGCGCACGGTGAGGCCCGCGTGATCCAAAGCGCGCTTCGCCGCTTGAGCCGTCAAGCCGAGGCCGGAAAGCTGCGGGACCTTGCCGATGTCCGATTCGCCGACGCCGACGATTGCCGTCCGGTTCCTCAATGAAACGCCCGCGTCGGCAACGGAGGGCCGCAGCGCGCCGATCACCTCGCGCTCCGCCGGAATTGCGGCACCTTCCAGCCGTCGGCGCGCGGCTCGAACTCCACCTTGACCGCATCGCCGACACGGGTCTCGAGCGCGTCCTCGCCGACGATATTCGCCATCATTCGCGGACCTTCGGCGAGCGTGATCAGGGCCACCACGTACGGCACGCGCGGAGCGAACTCCGCAACCGGCGCCCGGTGAATGATCGTGAAGCTGTATACGACGCCGGCGCCGCCGCTGTCGCGCCAGGAGATCTTGTCGGACCAGCAGTGCGGGCAAAGATGTCGCGGCGGGAAGAACAGCCGCGTGCATGCGTCGCAGTGGCTGACCAGCAAGCGATTCTCGCGCGCCGCTTCCCAGAACCGTTTCGAATCGGCGTTGAACGCGGGAGCCGGTAGTTGCGTCATCGCCACCCGGCTACAGCTTGATGTTGCCCTGCCGGATCACCTTCTCGTACTTCGCGATCTCGCTCTCGAAATAATCCCGCAGCGACTCCGGGGAGCCGCCGACGGCGTCCAGACCCTGCGTGCGATAGAACGCCTGCACGCTTTCGGTCAGGAGCACTTTGCGCGTCTCGGCGCTGAGCTTCGAGACGATCTCCGGCGGCGTACCTTTCGGGAAGAAGATCGCGTACCAGACGCCGATCTCGAGACCCGGAATCGTCGCGGTGACCGGCGGCAGATCGGGCAATGCGGCCACGCTCTTCGGCGTGGTTACGGCCAGGCCCCGCACGCGCTGCGCTTTCAGCTGGGGCATGGCGACAGCGGGCGTCACGAACAGTAACGCCACCTCGCCGGTGAGCAGCCCCACGAGCGCCGGACCGCCGCCCTTGTACGGCACGATCGTCGTGTCGATGCCGCCGAGCTGTTTCAGCATCTCCGCCGCGAGGTGGCCCGTGCTGCCGATCTCGTTCACGCCGCTCGGCAGCTTGCCGGGCTGCTTCTTCGCGAGCGCGATCAGCTCCTTCACGGAACGGGCCGGAATGCTCGGGTGAATGCACAGCACCAATGGACCCGTGGAGACGAGCGTCGCAGGCGCCAGATCCTTCTTCGGATCGAACTTCAGCGTGTCCGCCAGCAGCGTCGCGTTGACCGCGAGCGTCGAGGTCGTGAAGAGCATCGTATAGCCGTCGGGCCGCGAGTCGGCGACGAGCTGCGCACCGATCGTTCCGCCTGCGCCCGGACGATTGTCGATGACGAAAGAGGTTCCCAGGGCCGGCCGCAAACCGTCCGTGATCAGTCTCCCCTGAATCGTGGCGCCGCCTCCGGGACCGAACGGCACCACGACGCGCACCGGCTTCGCCGGCCAGCCCTGCGCCATCGCGACGCCGGAGCCCAGCGCGGTGCAAATCACAGTGCACAAGCCGAGACGTGCAATCTTGTTCAATCTGTCCTCCAAAGGATGGCGGCCTTCATCACGGCGTTTTCGCGTTGCCTGGTACGCGGTAGTTCGTCACCCCCGCGACGAAATGTTGCGAACTTACGATTCAGCACGCTGGCCGGCCTCGCTCGTGGACAAAGCGTCGATTTGTTCCCGCGACAGTCCGAGCTCGGCGAGCACTTCCCGCTGGTGCTCGCCCAGGAGCGGCGGTGCGCGTCGTCCGCTGCCGGGCGTGTCGCCAAGCTTGATCGGTATGCCCGGCACTTTGATGCGACCGAGCTTCGTGTGCTCGAGCTCCATGATCATGTCGCGGGCCGCCGTCTGCGGGTCGAGCAGCACGTCTTCGATCGTGTTGATTCGGCTGCACGGCACCCCGGCGGCGGTCAGGCGCCGTTCCCATTCGGCGGCGCTGTGCCGCGCGAAGCGCGGCGTGAGCTGCGCGTTGAGCGCTTCGCGATGCTTCACGCGCTGCGCATTGGTGGCGAAGCGCCGGTCGGCGGCGAGCTCGGGCATGTCAATCGCGCGCGCGAGCTTTTCGAAGAGGGTGTTGTTGAGCGCAGCGACCATGAGATCGCCGTCGCCTGTCGCATAAACCTGGTACGGCGCGAGATGGGCGGAGCCTGAGCCCATCTTGCCCGCCGGCGCTTTGCCGGTCGCGAAGTAACCGACCGCGCGAAAAACGAGCCAGGCGACCTGCGCCTCGAAGAGCGACGCTTCCACGCGCTGGCCGCGGCCGGTGCGCTCGCGCGCGAGCAGCGCGAGCAGGATCGCCTGATTCGCATACATGGCGGCGCTCATGTCGCAGATCGAGACGCTGGCGCGCGTGGGCGGCGTGCCGGGCGCTCCGGTCATGTGCATGATGCCGACGAAGGCCTGCATCACCGAGTCGTAGGCCGCCTGCTCGCGCCGCGGACCGCTGTCGCCGAAGCCCGAGATCGAGCAGTAGATGATGCGCGGATTCACCTTGCGCACGGCTTCGTAGTCGATGCCCAGGCGTTCGGGAACGCCGCGGCGGTAGTTCTCGACGAAGACGTCCGCCGTCTTGCAGAGCTCGAAGAGCACCTCGCGCCCGGCCTCCGTCTTCAGGTCCAGAACGACGGAGCGCTTGTTTCGATTGACGGCGAGAAACTCGGCACCCTGGTCGCCCCAGAACGGCGGCCCCCAGGTGCGCGCCTGATCGCCGCTCGGCGACTCGACCTTGATCACGTCGGCCCCGGCATCGCCGAGCATCATCGTGCAGAAGGGACCCGACAGCACCGACGTCAGATCGATGACCCGAACGCCTTCCAGCGGCTGGGTCATTTCTTGTCTCCGCGGGCTTCGCGATTCGCGAGGTAGTTGTCGATGCGCGCCTGAAACTTCGGGTGCAGGCGCGAGATCACGCGAATGTCGCGCGCGTACTCGAGCGCCTTGCCGTATTCCATGTCGGTCGCGGTGCGCACGACTTCCTTCGTGAACGCGAGGCCGTGGTGCGCGTTCTGTGCGATCTCGAGAGCCAGCTCGGTCGCAGCCGCGAGCGACGCGCCGTTTTCCACCACGCGGTTCACCAGCCCGAGCCGATAAGCCTCCGCCGCCGTCACCGCGCGCCCGGTGTAGAGCATCTCGTTCATCGCCTTGCGCCCGATCAGCCGCAACAGCGCCGGAATGACCGTCGCCGACGCGATGCCCGCGCGCACTTCCGGGTAACCGACGGTCGCACGCTCTTCGGCGATGGCGAGGTCGGACCAGCCGATCAGCGCCGCGCCGAGCCCCAGCGCCGGGCCATTGACCGCCGATATGGTTACCTTGGGGTAGTTCCAGACCAGCCGGTTCAGCGTGAGGATGTGCTCGTATTCGCCGCGGTCCTCGAGCGCCGTCGCCTTGCGCATCTCGCGCAGGTCGGCGCCCCCGGAGAAGGCGGAGCCCGCGCCCGTGAAAATGACGACGACGATCTCGTCGTTCGAGGCAATGTCGTTCAGCGCGGCGATCATCTCCTTCACGAGTGTGGGGCTGAACGGATTGCGCTTCTCGGGTTCGTGCAGCGTCACGACCGCGATCGGCGGTTTGTTCTCGACGAGCAATCGAGCATCAGTCATGCGGGAGCTCCGTGTAATCGCGGTGAGCGTAGCGTAAGGGCGCCATAACAGATAGAACTTGGTGCTTATGGCCTATCATCGCGGATTATATGAATCTGCGGCAGCTCCTCTATCTGCGCGAGGTCGCAGGCAACGGGCTCAGCATCTCGAAGGCGGCCCGGAGGCTGCACACGTCCCAACCGGGCGTGAGCCAGCAGATCCTCGCCCTCGAACGGGAGCTGCAGCTCACTATCTTCGTGCGCGACAGGAACCGGCTGGTGGATCTCACCCCGCAGGGGAAACTGGTGGTCGCCCGCGCGGAGTCGGCGCTGCTCGACATCGAGCAGATTCGGGTGCTCGCGCGCTCTGCCGCGCTGGTCGACAGCGGTCATTTCGTGATCGCGACCACTCACACGCAGGCGCGCTACGTTCTGCCCGAGGTGCTGAGCCGGTTCGCCGAGAAATACCCGAAGGTTCGCGTGACGCTCCAGCACGGGAACGCCGAGCAGATCGCGCAGGCGCTCACTTCCGGCGCCGCGCATATCGGCGTCACGCCGAGCATCGATCGGAATGCACGGGACATCGTGGCGCTGGAGTGCCGGCGCTATCCGCGCATCGTGCTGGCGCCGAAGGATCACACGATAACGCGCAAGCGGATTCGCTCGCTGGCCGACGTCGCGAAGCATCCGCTGGTCACGTTCGAGCCCTCGATATCCGCGCGCCGGACCGTGCTCGACGTATTCGCCCGGGCGGGGCTGACGCCGAACGTGATCCTGAGCGCGATCGATACGGATGTCGTGAAGGCGTGTGTCGAGCGCGGGCTCGGCCTCGCCATCGTTGCCGAGATCGAATACGACCCGGCGCGCGATGTCGGTGTGGTGCCGGTCAAGACACCGAATCTCTTTCCGCCGAGCGTCACGCGCGTGACGATCCATCGCAAACGTCACCTGCCGCTGTTCGCGTTCGACTTCGTCGAGATGTTTGCACCGGCGTGGACGCGCGCCAGAATCGAGCACCTGCTTGCCGCGAAGAAGCGCTGAAAGCCCCGCGCGTGTCGAACGGCGGGCGTGCCGTCATATATGCTTCGACCGCCGGATATTTGCATGAGTAACGACATCATCTTGAGCATCGGGGAAGCCACGACCCTCGGCGTGAGGGCGCTGCGCGCCATCGGCTTCCCGGACGAACAGGCGCAAGTCATCACCGCGCATCTCGTGGACGCTGCGCTCTGCGGCTACCGCTTCGCCGGCCTGCCGCGCATCCTCACGATCAACGACAGCCCGCGCACCCACGAGCCGCGCAGTCCGGTCAGCGTCGCGCACGAGACCGAGATCTCGGCGCTCATGGACGGCGGCAACAACGTCGGTTATTACGCGGTGTATCAGGCGATGCGCGTCGCGATCGCGAAGGCGAAGAAGAGCCGCATCGCGATCGTCGGCATGTACCGCAGCCAGATGAGCGGGCGCAACGCGTACTACCTCGAGCATATCGCGCGCGAAGGGTTCGTCGGCATCCATCTCGCGACCGGCACGCATCTCGTGCTGCCGCATGGCGGCGCCAAGCCTGCGCTGGGGACGAATCCGATCGCCTTCGCGTTTCCCGGGCCGAAAGATCCGCTCATCATCGATCTCGGCACCGCGGGCATGATGCTCGGTGAGATCATTCTGCGCGCGCGCACCGCGCAAACGCTGCCCGAAGGCATTGCCGTCGATTCGCAAGGCGCTCCGACCACTGATCCGGACGAAGCGCTCAAAGGCGGCGTGTTCGCGTTCGGCGGCCATCGCGGCTATGCGCTCTCGCTCGGCATCCAGGCGATGTGTCTGCTGGCCGGCTCCGCGCGAGCGTACGCGCCGAAGCAGGACTACGCGTTCATGTTCCTCGTGTTCGATCCGGAAGTGCTGATGCCGCGCGGCGAATTCGAAGCCGCGTTGCAGGATCTCGTCGAAAACATCCGCAGCACGCCGCCGCTCGATCCGGGCGAGCCCGTGCGCATTCCGTCCGAGCGGGCGTTCCGCGAACGGGAGCGCAATCGCAGGAGCGGCATCCCGATCGCGGCCGAGGTGCATCGGCAGCTCGTCGCGCTCGCCGAGCGGCTCGGTTAGGCGCTCGATATGGCTAGGTACCGGCAGCCCCGTTACGGGGTGCCGGGAGGCTGCCGACGCGTTCTCGGCCGGCTCAGCCAGCCGCCGCCGGCCAGGACGGCCGCCTCTACGGCGAACATCGCAGCCAGGCCCGCGGCGCTGCCGATCGCACCGAATGCAATCGGACCGATCAGCTTCGTCAGGTGAATGAACGTCATGCGCAGCCCGAGCGCCTCGCCTGTCCGGCCGCTCGGCGAATAGCTGTACATCAGCATGGTGATGATCGGCTGGCCGCAGCCCATGCCGAGCCCCAGCATGAACGAGAGCACGACGAGCACATACACGCTTTCGAAAAAAGGCATCAGCACCAGCGCGACGGCACCGACGAAAAAGCAGTACGAGAGTAGCTGCTCCTCATTGAGCTTCTTCAGCAGGCGCGAGAGAAAGAGGCGCACGGTGAGCTCGGCGCCGAAGTTCGTGGCGAGCACGATCCCGGTGAGGGATGCGGACAGCCCGATCCCGTGCGCGTAGACCGGGAAGTAGACCTGGTAGAGGTCGCGGCCGGTGTTGAGCAGGCTGCTGGTGGCGACCGAGCGTCGGACGGCGCCGATTTTCAGGATCGCGAACACGCTGCCCGTGGCCGCCTTGGCCTTGGCGCGTGCTTCCGCGGATGCGCGGGGCAGACGGCCTCCCCACGCGATGAGCATCGCGGCAGCGACGACGTTGAGCAGCGACAGGTAGAGACAGGTCGCCGCCGGGCCTGCGAGATCGACGAAGAAACCGCCGATCAGCGGTCCGAGCAGGTTCGCGGTCCCCATTCCGAGGCTGAAGTTCGCGAAGTTGCGCGCGCGCGTTTCCGGCGTGCTGATGAGGCCCATCAGGTTCTGCAACGGCACCACCATGGCGAGCGAAAGCCCGATCAGCGCCGCCGCGATGAACATCGCCGTGAAGCCCGGCAGCGCCCACGGCACGAGCAATCCCAGGCCGCTGCCCGCCACGCAGAACACCAGCACCGGCCGGGAGCCGTAGCGATCGACGAGCTTGCCGGCGGGCATCGAAAAGATCATCGGCAGCACGGCGAACATGGCGCCGAGCAAACCGATCACGAAAGCGGAGGAGCCGAGCTTGACCGCGTACAACACGAGCACCATGTTGCCGGCGCGCACAGCGGTGCCGCTCAATGCGGTCAGAACGAGAAGGTAAAGCGTCAACATCGGGGGTGTTCGACGAATCTGGGTTCGAACATACACCAGCGCGCGGCTTCAGAATGCGCGCGCACCGAAGTCGTGCGGCCGCTCCTGTTTGTGCTAATGGAACGCGCTGCTCATTCGCTCGGCCGCGTTCGTCGCCGTGCCGTCCGGACGCGCGGCTTCATCAGCCAGAACGCGCAACCAGCGACAGCGACGGCAATGAATACGAGGTGCTCGATACTCTCGAGATCGCCCAGCATGCCTTCGAGCGCGTCGGCCAGCACGTACCCTGCACCGGTGAAGAGCGGCGCCCACACCATCGCGCTGATGAAGTTCAGCACCGCAAAGCGCCACCACCGCGTGGGGCCGGCGCCGAACGCAAGCGGTCCTGCCACGCGCAAGCCGTACATGAACCGCACGCCCAGGATCAGCGCGGTCTCGTGGCGCTCGATGATTGCGTCGGCGCGCTCGACCGCTGCCGAAAGCCGGGGGAACCGCAGCAGGAGCGTCGGCCCGAATCTGCGGCCCAGCATGAAGTAGAGTTGGTCGCCGATGAACCCGGCAAACGCCGCGATCGCGATGACCCAGCCGAGGTCCAGGTATCCGCGGCGCGCGGCAACGCCGGCAAGCGCAAGCACGGTCTCCCCTTCGACGAGCGCGCCCGCGAACACGACGGCATAACCGTACTGCTGGATTACGGCACCGAGATCCATGCGGCTGCTCACTCTCCCTTACACAGGATGAGCGCGATGTTTCCGTGCTCGAACCGTCAGTCGGTCGCCGACGCAGCTACGCCCGAAAAACCACGAGCGCGTCCGCCGCGATCGCGCCTTTGCCTTTCGGACGCACGATCAGCGGATTCACGTCCAGTTCGACGAGGCGGTCGCGTAGTTGCCATGCAAGCCGTGAGATGCACACCAGGGCACGCGCAAGGGCCTCGACGTCGGACGGCGGCTTGCCGCGGACACCGTCGAGAATCTTGCTCCCTTTGAGCTCCGCGATCATGTCCCGTGCATCCTCCAAGGTGAATGGCGCGATGCGGTGCGTGACGTCGTTCAGCACTTCCGTCAGCACACCGCCGAGGCCGAGCGCCACGACCGGTCCGAAGCCGGGATCGTTCACGACGCCGACCAGCATCTCGACACCGTCGGTCACCATTTCGCAGGCGAGCACGCCATCGACGTGCGCATGGGGTTTGGCCTGCTGCACGTTGGCGAGCATGTCGCTCGCCGCGGCCGCGAGCGCAGCGGCGTCCGGAATGCCGAGGCGCACGCCGCCCACGTCACTCTTGTGCGCGATATCGCGCGACAGGATCTTGGCGACGACCGGAAAAGTCAGACCTGCGGCCTCCACGCGGCCGCTCCGCGGCAGGACGACATCGCGGGTGACCGACACGCCGGCGCCTGCGAGTAGCGCCTTCGCCTCGCGCTCGTCGAGCGTGGTCGCGCCCGGGGCGATCCCGGGCAGGTCCAACGCTTCGAAAGCGAGCGCGCGCGCGTGCCGATCGCGCCGCTGCAGCGCCTGAGCATAGTCGGCCAGCATGCCCATCGCGCGCGCGACGCGCCGCGGCGAACGCAGCAGCGGAATGCGCGCCTCCGCGAGAATGCGCGTCGCGTCGCCCATGATGTCCTCGGGCATGACGGAGAACGCGATCACCGGCTTGTCGCAGGTCTGCACGCAGTCGCGCAGGATCTCCGCCCCGACCTCGAGCTGGCGCGTGTAAGCCGACGCGAACATCACGCCGAGCTGGTGGATACCCGGATCGTTGAGCACGGCCTCGAACGCGCGCGCGTACTCGGCACGCGTTTCAGGCCGCGGATTGCCGGCCGTGTAGTCGATCGGATTGCGGATCGACCCGATCGACGGGAGTGAAGCCCGCACCACCGCCGTCGTGTGATCGGCGAGCGGCGCAAGCTCGAGCCCCTCCTCGTCGGCGGTATCCGAAAACACGACCGACGAGCCGCCCGATCCGCCGATCAACGCGACGTCACGGCCTTTCGGCAAGCGCCCGGCCAGCAGGCACTGCGCGAATTCCGCTGCCTCTTCCATCTCGTCCACTTCGATCACGCCGCATTCGCGGAACGCCGCGCGATACATGTCGTACGTGCCGGTCATGCTCGCCGTATGCGACGCGGCGGCGCGGACGCCCTGGCGCGTCTTGCCGCCCTTCCACACGATGACCGGCTTCGCGCATTCGAGCGCGCGCCGGGCGGCGGCGACAAACTTGACGCCGTCCGCGGCGCCTTCGAGATAGGCGAGGATCACGCGTGTCTGCGGATCGTCGACGTAGGCGTCGATCAGCTCGGCCGCGCCGAGATCGGTCTCGTTGCCGCTTGCCACCACGTAACGAAAGCCCACGCCGCCGAGTGCGCATCGGACGAGCAGGCCGTTGCCGAAGCCGCCGCTCTGCACGACGGCGGACACCGCGCCGGGCGTGAAATCGGGTGGCCGCGTGAAGCTGCCGAATGCGGCGTACACGTTTGCGTGCACGTTCACCAGACCGAGACCGTTCGGGCCGACGAACCGGATGCCGTGCGCCCGTGCCCGCGCGAGCATGTCCGCCTCGATCTGCGCGCCTTCCGGTCCGCTTTCGCGAAAGCCGGCGCCGATGACGACCGCATAACGGATGCCGCGCGCGCCGCACTCGTCCATTACACCCGGCACCTGCGCTGCCGGCCGCGCGATGACCGCCACATCGCAATCGCCATCGATGTGCGCGAGCGAGCGAAAGCAGCGCAGCCCCGCGATTTCGGCGCGATTCGGATTCACCGGATAGATGCCGCCCGTGTAGCCGTAGCTCTTCAGCGCGGCGATCGTCTGGCCGCCGCTGCGGGTGAGATCGCTCGTGGCGCCGACGACTGCGATCCCGCGTGGATTGAAAAGCCTGTCGAGTGCGGGTGTCTTGCCGGGTTCCAGCGACTGTGCCGTCATTCGCTCTTGATGCCTGCCTGCTTCAGGCGCTTCGGCCAGAGCGCGACTTCATTGCGGACGTACGCGGCAAACGCGGCGGGCGCTGTCGAGCCGGTGGGTTCGATGCCCTGCCGCAACAGCACGTCGCGGTACGCGGACGACGCGACGACGGCGCCGACGTCGCGGGCGATCTTCTCCGTCAGCGCGCGCGGGACACCGGCCGGCGTGAAGACGCCGAACCACTGGATCACCTCGAAGCCCGGTACGCTCTCGGCGATGGCAGGCACGTCAGGCAGCACCGGAGAGCGCCTGGGCGTCGTGACGCCGAGCGCGCGCATGCGGCCGGCCTGAAGATGCGGGAGCGAGGTCGAGATCGCGCCGAACGTCAGGTTCACATGCCCGCCCAGGAGCTCGTTGACGGCGATGCTGCCGCCTTTGGTCGGCACGTGCAGGAGCTGAATTCCGGCGGCCGAGCGGAAGAGCTCAGCCGTGATGTGCGGCGTCGCGCCCACGCCGCTGGACGAATAGGTCAGGTCGCCGGGCTTCGCCTTCGCAAGCTGTATGAGCTCGGCGATCGAGCGCACGGGCACCGAAGGATGCGCGACCATGAGGATCGGCACCACGGCGACCTGGCTGATCGGCGTGTAGTCCGCGACCGGGTCGTAATGACGTTGCGGCGAGAGCGCGGGATTCACGGCAAGCGTGCTGGACGAGCCCATGAGCAGCGTGTAGCCGTCGGCAGGCGCTTTCGCCGCGATCTGCATGCCGATGATCCCGCCGGCGCCCGCGCGATTGTCGACGATGACCTGCTGGCCCCAGCTCTCCCCGAGCTGCCGGCCCACGAGCCGCGCGAGCAGGTCGGCGGCGCCGCCGGCTGCGAACGGCACGATGAAGCGCACCGGCCGGGCCGGATACGCCTGCGCGTGAACCTCGGCACCGAACGCAGCGGCGAGAACAATCGGGATCAGCAAGAGCAGACGAAAGGGTTGCATGCGCACGATCTGTGGTTTTGACTCCGGAGTCAGATGGTATGCGGTGCGGCGAAGCGCTACAAGAACGGCTCGCTTCCAGCGCAATGGCCTCAAGGAAGATCCCGCCCGTAGCCTGATTCTTTCTGAGCGCGAATGGCCAGGACGAACACCGTGTCTACCTCCTCCACGTAGCGATACAGCGCGACGTAGCCGTGAGCACGACGTCCGATCACCAGCTCGCGAAGATCGGCTGCGAGGAGCCGGCCAATCAACGGGTTCTCCCCGAGAATATCGATCGCGCCGATGATGTCGCGCAGCCGCGAGGCTGCATCTGGCGCCTCGTGCGCGAGAAGGTGATCCACGATGCGATCGAAGTCGTCCGTCAACTCCGGAGCGAGCTCGATGCGGGCCACGCGTTATGGCACGAGACGGCGCGGTTTAGGCCGGACAACGCGGTTTCCGGAAATCCGCCGCTGCAGATATCGACGCATCTCCGACCAGGCGACCGTCTTTCCGGACGCGACGATAGCAGCGTACCGCTTTTCCGCGGTTTCGATGAAAGCCGCCCGGCGCTCTTCGAGCTCGGCCTTCTCGGCGATGGCTTCCAGAATGAAGCTGTGCGGCGTCTGGCCTGTGCGCTCTGCGGCGCGCGCAACCTTATCCCTGAGCTCTTTGGAAAGGCGAATCGTCGTAGTGGACATTGAGCACCCGGTCAACCGAAGCGCTCAGTGTAGCACGCGAGTGCTACATCCCAGGAGCGTGCTGGTCCGCGCGCGTGCGGTCATCTACCCCGGCGTGATGCCGGCGCGCTTGACGAGCTTCGACCACTTCTCGACCTCCGCGCGCAGGATCTTGCCGAACTCGCGCGGGCCGGCGCCGACGATGTCCACGCCCTGCGCGAGCAGCCGCGCGTTGACCTCCGGCTGCGCCATCGTTTTCACGACCGCCTCGTGGACCGTCTGCGCGATAGCCGGCGGCGTTGCCGCCGGTCCGATGACGCCGTACCACGTGCCCGTCTCGATGCCCGGGAAGCCCGCTTCCGCCATCGTCGGCAGGTCGCGGAGAACGGATGAGCGCTTGTTCGCGGCGACGGCCAGGGGGCGGATCTTTCCGGCCTTGATGTGCGCCTCGAACGCGAGCGGGCCGGCGAACATCATCGCGACCTGGCCGCCGAGCAGCGCGGCGACGCCGGGGCCCGAGCCCTTGAACGGCACGTGCGTGATGTCCACGCCCGCGACGAGCTTGAAGAGCTCGCCCGAGAGGTGCGGCGAGCTGCCGTTGCCGCCGGACGCGTAGGTCAGCGGCTTCGACCTGGCCAGCGCGACGAGCTCCTTGACCGACTTCGCCGGCACCGACGGATGCACCGCGAGGATGTTCGCCTGCGACACCGCGAGCGACATCGGCGCGAAGTCCTTGATCGTGTCGTATGGCAGCTTCTTGATGAGGCTCGGGTTCACGGTGTGCGTCGTCGTGATGAGTAGCAGCGTGTAGCCGTCGGCGGGGGCGCGCGCGGCAATCTCGCTCCCGATGATGCCGCTCGCGCCGCCGCGGTTGTCGATCACCACCGATTGGCCGAGCACCGCGCTCAGCGCGGGCTGCAGCGTGCGCGCAAGGTTGTCGGCACTGCCGCCGGGAGAGAACGGCACGATGAGCCGGATCGGTTTCGAAGGATAAGCGCTCGCGTCCTGCGCTGCGTAAACGTTCGCGCCTGCCGCCAGTGCGGCAGCAGCGAGCGCGATCGCAGTTCTGTTAATTGCTTTCATGTGGCCTCCTCGGGTGTTGCCTCCGGAGAATAGCAAACAGCGCGGTCCACTATATGCGTGTTGCCGCTGCGAGAAAGCGCCGCCTATAATCGATCGCGCTGCACCCCGCTCGATCACCCCCGATAAAGAAACGGCTCCCCCGCTCGCGCGAGATGACGCACGCATCGTACTGGACGGCAAGCGACGGCACGCAGCTCCACTACCACTACGACGATTTCACCGATCCGTGGAAAGAGGCGCCGCTCGTCGTGCTGCTGCATCCCGGCCTGGGCAGCGCGCTGCGGCTCTTCGCATGGGTGCCGCATCTCGCCCGCAGCTATCGCGTCGTGCGCCCGGACATCCGGGGCCACGGCAAGTCGGAGCCCGGTCCGGATGGCGGACTCACGCACGAGCGGCTCGCGCTCGATCTGACCGAGCTCGTCGACCACTGCGGTGCGCAGCGCGCGCACGTGATGGGATCGTCGGCGGGCGGCATGATCGCCGGCCGCACCGCGCTGCGTCACCCGCAGCGTTTCGCGTCGCTCGCCCTGTATGCGGCGACCGCCGGCATTCCGCCGAGCCGTCCCGCGAAAGGCAACTGGCTCGAGCGCGTCGGCCGCGACGGCGTGCGCAAGTTTCTCGAAGAAACGGCGCGCGATCGCATCGGCGACGCGAGCGCGGAACACCTGCGCTGGTACATCGATTCCGCGGAAGGCGTGACGCCGCAGTTCCTCGCGCGCTTCGTTCCGCTGATGGCGAGCGACGATTTCACGGAGCGGCTGCGCGAGCTCGAGATGCCGATCATGCTCGGGGTGCCCGACCCGGATCCGATGGTGGAGCGCAGCGAGTACGCGCGCATGCGCGAATACGTGCGCGATCTCACGTACGTCGAATTTCCCGGCGCGAGCCATAGCATGACGGCCGAGATCCCGGACGCGTGCGCCCTCGCCTATGCCGGGTTCCTCGCGAAGGTGCAGGCCCGATGAAACAGACGTTCACGACGAGCGACGGCGTTCGCCTGGCGTACTACATCGACGACTACACCGACCCCTGGAAAACGCCGGCGACGCTGCTCATGCTGCACTCGGCGATGAGCAGCGCGAAGCGGTTCTATTCGATGGTGCCGGGCCTCGCGGCGCATTACCGCGTGATCCGTCTCGACAGCCGCGGTCACGGCGAGTCCGAGGTGCCGCCGCCGCACGTGCCGCACAACCGGGAGCGGCTCAACCAGGACGTGCTGGAGCTGCTCGACACGCTCGGCGTCGAGAAAACGCACATCCTCGCGGGCTCCGCCGGCGGCTATACCGGGCAGCTTCTCGCGATCCATGAACCGCACCGGGTGAAGAGCCTGATGCTCTTCAGCGCGACGCCCGGTTTCAAGGGCGACCAAGGCAAACGCTGGCTGCGCGAATCGGCGACGCGCGGCATGCGGGCGGTATTCGGCGAGACGATCGACGAGCGCATTCCGGTAGCTGAGACCGACCCGCGGCTCGTGGAATGGGTGCTGGGCGAGATCTGCAGGAACGACCTCAAGTGGCTCGAGCGCTTCATCGGCTTATGGACCGACACGTGGTTCATGGACGAGATCTCGAAGATCCAGTGTCCCACGCTCATCGTCGAGCCCGGGGCGCACCCGATCGGCACCGGCTCGGCGTTCGCGGAAATGGAACAGCGCATCCCGAAGGCGGAGCGCATCGTCTATCCGAACGGCCGGCACAACCTTTACGACTACCTGCCGGAGCGCTGCGTCGCCGACGCGCTCGCGTTCCTGCGCAAGCACTTCCCCGAAGAGCACGCCCCCTCACCCTACCCTCTCCCTGCGCGCGGGGAGAGGGTTACGACTCAGAGCTAAACCATGCCTTTGACCACCGAGATGCAGTATTTCAAGGCGAGCGACGGCTTGAAGCTCGCGTACGCCGTCGACGACTTCAGCGACCCCTGGCGCGCGCAGGAGACGCTGATCCTCATCCACGCCGCGATGGGCAGCTCGCGCCGGCTCTACAAATGGATACCGACGCTGTCGCGGCACTTCCGCGTCGTGCGGCCCGACATGCGCGGGCACGGCGAAACGCAGATTCCCGGTCCCGGTCAGTTGAGCCTCGAGCGGCTCGCGCGCGACGTGATCGAGCTCGCCGATCATCTGAATGTCCCGAAGTTTCACCTCGCAGGCTCCTCCGCGGGTGCGATCGTCTCGATCCAGACCACACTTGACTATCCGGACCGCGTGCTGACGCTCTCGAACTTCGCGTCGACGCCGGGCCTGAAGCCCTCGAACATCGATATGAACCGCTGGGTCAGCCTGATCCGCGAGCACGGGCTGAAGGGCATGCTCGAGAAAACGATCGAGGAACGCTTCCCGAACGTCCAGGACAAAGGGTTCGTCCGCTGGTTCATCGACGAGTCCGCGAAGACGAACGCTGATCTCTTCTGCCGCTTCGGTCCGATGATGAAAGAAGTGGACCAGACCGACAGGCTGCACGAGATCAGGTGCCCGATGCTCAACGTCGTGCCCGGGCACGATCCGCTCGGCTCGATCGACCAGTACGCCGTGTACAAGAAGCACGTGCCGGACTGCGAGTTCGTCGTATACGAGGGCCTGCCGCACAACATCACGGATTCCGTCCCGGTGCGCTGCGCCGAGGATCTGCTGAAGTTCCTGATGAAGCATCGCGCGCCATGAGCGGCCGTCTCGCGGGCAAAGTCGCGCTCATCACCGGCGCCGGTTCGGGGATCGCCAGAGCGGCGTCGGGCCTCTTTGCGCGCGAAGGCGCGCGCGTCGTGATCGCGGAGATCGATCGCGAGCGGGGACTCGCGACCGAGCGCGCGGTGAAGGAGGCCAAGGGCGAGGCGCTGTTCGTCGAGACCGACGTGACGAACGAGGAGAGCGCGAAGCGCGCCGTCGCGGCGGCGATCGAGCGCTTCGGGAAACTCGACGTGCTCTACAACTGCGCCGGCGGCTCCACGGCCGAGGACGACCTCGTGACCGACGTGGACCTGTCGGAGTGGCAGCGCACCATGTCGCTCAATCTGCTCGGGCCGATACTCATGTGCCGGCACGGCATACCGCGGATCGTCGAGGCGGGCGGCGGCGCGGTGGTGAACATGTCGTCCGGCGCCGCGCTGCGCGGCTCCAGTCCCTCCCACATGTATACGGCGTCGAAAGGCGGGATCCTGTCCCTCACGCGGGCGCTCGCCGGCGCGTTCGCGAAGGACAACGTGCGCGTGAACGCGATCTGCGCCGGACGCATACTCACCGAGCGCATCACGAGCCGCTATGGCACGCCGCAGCGGCAGGGCCCGGTCGAGGATCGGCAGGACGCCGCCGGACGCGTGCGCGAATATCCCTTCTGGGTCGGCTCGCCCGAGGACATCGCGCGCATCGCGCTTTTCCTCGCCTCCGACGAATCGCGCATGATCACCGGGGCGAGCATTCCGGCCGACGGCGGCCGCTCGGCTTATTAACGACAGACAGTCATTGCGAGGAAGCGTCTGACGAAGCAATCCCGAGGCGCTCGAAAGTCACGATTGACGTGCGCCACGGGATCGCACGTCGCTACGCTCCTCGCGATCGACAGTTAAAGGACGACGCATGAACCAAAACGCACGCTGGGAAATGCAGAAGTTCAAGGCTTCCGACGGGCTCGAGATCGCGTACGCGCTCGACGATTACAGCGACCCCTGGAAGCCCGCCGCCGATACGCTGATCCTCGTCCACGCGGCGATGGGGAGCTCGAAGCGCTTCTACGCGTGGGTACCGCATCTTGCGCGCGAATTCCGCGTCGTCAGGATCGACATGCGCGGACACGGCCAGAGCGGCATTCCCGGGCCGAAGCAGCTCGACCAGCAGCGGCTGGTGAAGGACGTGGCGGAGCTCGCCGATCACGTCGGCGCGAAACGCTTCCACGTCGCCGGCTCGTCGGCCGGCGCGATCGTCGCGGAAAAGACTGCGATCGACTATCCGGAGCGCGTGCTCTCGCTCGCGGCGTTCGCGGGCACGGGCGGCATCAAACACGCGCTGCAGAACCAGAACAGTTGGGTGAAGCGCATCGGCGAGAAAGGCCTGGGCGCATTCCTGCGCGAGACGATCGCCGATCGCGTCGATCTGAAGAGCGCGGAGCCGGGTTTCGTCGAATGGTTTATCACCGAGTCCTCCAAAACACCGGTGCCGGTGCTCGAGCGCTTCGTGCCGATGATGCGCGAGTTCGTCGTGATCGACGATCTGCATCGTATCCGCTGCCCCGTGCTCGCGGTCGCGCCGGGCGGCGACCCGATACACACGGTGGACAACTATCGCGCGCTGCCCGATCGCATCCCCGGCTGCGAGTTCATCGTGTACGAGGGCCTGCCGCACAACATCACCGACGCGGTGCCCGACCGGTGTGCGCAGGATCTCAGGCGGTTCCTGCTGAAGCACAGCGCGGCCGCGCGACAGTCACACTAGAGGAGCAGCCATGCAGCGCATCAAGCCGAAGAATCCCGAAGGCGACGCTCAGCTCGCCGCGACATACGGGCGCATCACCGAGACCCGCGGCTACGTCTCGAACATCCTCATGAGCCTGAGCCACGCGCCGGCCGGTCTCGAGGCCTTCGCAAAGTACGGCGAGTACGTGCGCTACGGCACGGACCTGCCTGGGCGCGTACGCGAGCTCTCCGTGCTCGCGATCGCGGCCGGCAATCAGTACGCGTGGAGCCACCACCATCCGCATGCGATCAAGGCGGGTGTGATGCAGCCGGAGCTCGACAGCCTCGAATCAGGCGGCGCGCTCGCGGACACGATCAGCGCACCGGAGAAGGCGGCGATCCGCTACGCGCGCGAGTTCGGACAAGGCGGCAAGGTGTCGGACGACACGTTCGCGGAGGTAAAGCGCCATTTCTCGGAGCGCCAGATCACCGATCTCACGCTGCTCTGCGGGTATTTCATGGCGCTCGGCTCGACGATCACCGCCTTCCGCGTCGAGTTGGAGCCCAACTTCGCGCCGAAGGCGAAGCGAGCATAAGCATGCGAGCCGCACGCGCCGCAGCGCTTGCCCTCCTCTTCGGCGTCCCGGCCGCGTTCGCGCCTTCGACGAGCTCAGGACAAGGCTACCCGTCGAAGCCGATCCGCATCATCGTGCCGTTCGCACCCGGCGGCGGCACCGACATCATGACGCGCATCATGCTGCCGAAGCTCACCGAGATCCTGAAGCAGCAGGTCATCGTCGACAACCGTCCCGGTGCCGGCAGCCAGATCGGGAGCGACCTCGTCGCGAAAGCGCCGCCGGACGGCTACACGGTCCTCATGGTCGATACGGCGTTCATGACGAACCCGAGCCTCTACTCGAAGCTGCCGTACAACTCGCAGCGCGATTTCGCGCCGGTCTCGCTGGCGGCGACCGCACCGGTGATCATGATCGTCCATCCATCCGTCCCCGTGCGCACGGTGAAGGAGCTCGTCTCGCTCGCGCGCGAGCGGCCGGGCGCGCTCAACTTCGCCTCCGGCGGTCCGGGGAGCTCGACTCACCTCGGCGTGGAGCTGCTCAAATACGTCGCGAAGATCGACCTCGTGCACATTCCGTACAAGGGCACCGGTCCCGCGGTCGCCGACGTGCTCGGCGGACAGGTGACCATGATGTTCGCGGGGATCAGCTCGGTGAAGCAGCACGTCGAAGGCGGCAGGCTCCGCGCGATCGCGGTGACCGGCGAGAAGCGCTCGATCGCGATGCCGAAAGTGCCGACCTTCCGCGAATCCGGCATGGCGCAGGTCGAGGCGAGCTCCTACTGGGGCACGCTCGCACCCGCGCGTACGCCGCAGGACGCGATCAACCGGCTGTCGGCGGCGATGGCGCAGGTGCTCAAGATGCCGGACGTGCGGGAGAAGCTCGTCGAGCTCGGCTTCGAGCCCATCGGCGGCGGCCCGTCGGAGTACGCCGCGCTGCTCACGAAGGAGACCGAAAAGTGGGCGAAGGTCATCAAGGCCGCGGGCGTGAAGCTCGACTGATGCGCTGGTTCCTCCTTGCGGCTGCGATCGGCTGCACGGCTGCGATCGCGCAGGCGCCGGCATATCCGGTGAAGCCGGTGCGGTTCGTCGCCGGTTTTCCGGCGGGCGGGCCGAGCGATACCGTCACGCGCGCGGTCGCGAAGCGCATGTCTGAGCTCATGGGGCAGCCCGTGGTCGTGGAGAACCGCGCCGGCGCCGGTGGCCACATCGCCGTCGAAGCGGTGGCGAAATCACCGCCCGACGGTTACACGATCCTGCTCGGCGGCAGCTTCCTCACCATCGGTCCGAGCCTGTATACGAAGCTGCCGTACGATCCGGTGCGCGATATCGCGCCGATCGGCCTCATCGCGCGCAACCAGTATCTTCTTGTCGTGCATCCGGCCGTGCCGGCGAAGACCGTGAAGGAGCTCATCGCGCTCGCGCGCAGCCGTCCCGGTCAACTCAATTACGGCTCGTCCGGCGTGGGCGCGCCGCCGCATCTCGCGACCGAGCTCCTGAAGACGATGGCGCGCATCGACGCGGTGCACGTGCCCTACAAGGGCGCGACACCGGCGATCGCCGATCTCATCGGCGGCCATATCGATTTCTACGTGGGCGGCATCTCCGGGCTCATTCCACACGCCCGCAGCGGGAAGCTGCGCGCGCTCGCCGTGACCGGCACCCGGCGCTCGAGCGAGCTGCCCGACGTGCCGACCATCGCCGAAGCCGCGATCCCCGGCTACGACATTTCGACGTGGTTCGGCGTGGTCGCGCCGGCCGGCGTGCCGGGCGATATCGTCGCGCGGCTCAACGCGACGCTCGTGAAAATTATCGGCGAGCAGGAGATGCAGAAGTACCTCGCCGCGCTGGGTCTGGAGCCGGCAACGAGCACACCGGAAGAGCTCGCGCGCATCATCCGTGGCGAGATCCCGAAGTTCGCGAAGATCGTGAAGGCCGCGGGGATCAAGGCGGAGTGACTGTGACCGTCATCGCGAGGCGGCTCCGCGGGAACGCCGTGGCGACCTCGTGGCGCACGTGTTTTCGGACGCTCCGCGATTGCTTCCTCGCCGCGCTCGTCGCAATGACGGCATCTCTTTGCGCGGCTCAGACATATCCTACGCGGCCGATCCGCATCGTCGTACCCACCGCGCCGGGCGGCGCACCCGACGTCGTCGCGCGCTATCTCGCGCCGCGGCTCACCGAAGCGCTGGGGCAGCAGATCGTCGTCGAGAACCGCGCGGGCGCGAACGCGATGATCGGCGCCGACGTGGTCGCGAAATCCGCGCCGGACGGGTACACGTGGCTCTTCGGCACCGGCCAGAACACGGTCAACCCGAGCATCCGCAAGAGCGTGCCGCACGACATCGTCGCGGACTTCGCGCCGGTGAGTCTGATCTTCCACGCCTCGTACCTGCTGACGGTGCATCCCGCGGTGCCCGCGAAATCGGTGAAGGACCTGATCGCGCTCGCGCGCGCGCAGCCCGGCAAGCTCAACTTCGGCTCCGGCGGCACCGGCAGCGCCGCGCATCTGTCGGCGGAGCTCTTCAAGATGACGACCGGCGTGCGCATGCTTCACGTGCCCTATAAGGGTGTCGGCCTCGCGCTCGGCGATCTCCTCGGCGGACAGATCGACCTCATGTTTCCCTCGATCGCAAGCGCGGTGCCGTACCACCGCAGCGGGCGGCTGCGCGGCCTCGCGGTGACGAGCCCGCGCCGCCATCCTTCGGTCGCGGAGCTCCCGACCGTTGCAGACACCATTCCGCAGTTCGAGTCGCGTTCGTGGATCGGCGTGCTGATGCCGGCCGGAACGCCGAAGGAGATCGTCTCGCGCGTCAACGCTGCGATCGTGAAGATCGTCAACACGCCGGAGGTGCGGCAGGCGCTGATCACACAGGGCGCCGATCCCGAGACGAATACGCCGGAGGCGTTCGCGAAATTCATCCGCGATGAGGTCGCGCGGGCCGCCCGCGTCGTCAAAGCGGCGGGAATCACGCCCGAATGAGCGCGATCCGGTGCACTGTCTGGGGCAGCGGCGCGATCGGCGGCGTCGTGGGCGCGGGGATGGCGCAGGCGGGTGAGGACGTGCTGCTCGTCGATGTCGTCCCCGAGCACGTGAACGCCATGAACGAATCGGGGCTCGTCATCCGGATGGCCGGCGAGGAGCGGCGCACGCGCGTGCGCGCCGCGCTGCCGGACGGCGTCGAAGGCGTGTTCGATCTCGTGTTCCTCGCGGTCAAGTCGCAGTTCACGCAGGCTGCGCTCGACGCGATCGAGCCGCACCTGCACGCAGGCTCCGCGGTCGTATCGCTGCAGAACGGCGTCAACGAGCCGCACATCGCGCGGCGCATCGGCGCGGAGCGCACGATCGGCTGCCTCGTCGACTTCTCGGCCGATTACCACGCGCCGGGGCTCATCGCGCGCGGCCGCGCCGGCAATCTGTTCGTCGGGGAGCTCGACGGACGCTCGACGCCGCGGATCGAGGCAGTGCGGCGGCTCCTCGCGTTGTCAGCGAGCACGCTCACGTGCGACAACATCATGGGTTACGTGTGGGCGAAGATGTGCAAAGGCACGATCGACGCGACGACCGCGCTCGTGGACGAGAACGCGCTCGAGGTCCGCTTCAACCGCAAATACCATCCGGTGCGCGCACAGCTCGTGCGCGAAGCGATCGAGGTCGCGGCAGCGGAAGGCGTGCAGGTGGCGGCGTTTTCACACTTCGATCCGGCGCCCTTCATCGACCCCTCGCCCGCTGGACGCGAGGCCGCGTTCGAGGTGCTCGACGAGATCGCGCGCGGACAGGCGCAAGGCAATACCAAGATTCGTACCGGCTACTGGCGCGACATCGTGGTGCGCAAGCGCAGGACCGAGATCGAGCACATCACGGGCGAGATCGTGCGCTGCGGCGAGCGCCGCGGCGTCCCGACGCCGCTCAACCGCCTGCAATGGACGATGTTCGAGGAGATCGAAAGGGGCACGAGGCCTATGCAGTGGGCTAACCTGGACGCGCTCGACGCGGCGCTTGCCGGCGTCGCTCACCTCACCCGCGTCTCCGGATAGCTTTCGGCGATCTTGTCTTCGTAAAAGCTGACCGGGGACGGCGCGTTCATGAACTGCCGGTGAACTTCCGGCGAGACGCCGCGGTAGCTGACGATCCGGCCGTCGCTGAACTCGATTTCGAGCACCTGCTTCTGCGGATCGTAGCCGGCTGAACGGATGCGGCTCGAATTGACGCGTTTGCGCTCCATGTTTCCTCCCGTGTACCGCGGGTCGGCAAGAGCTGCTCGAGTCAGTTGCCGCCGATGTCCTCCCGTTGAAGCTTCGAGTGTAATGCGTCGTTGACGACTATCGTGGGGTGCGCGTGATGTGCGGTTTCGACGTCAAGCGATGCGCAGTCCCGAATCGACAGCTCGCAGGCTCCCGGCACGCACTGCTACTATTCAACAGTGCGAGCTCTGCGCGCGGAGGAAGTCATTGCCTGACAAAAACGAACCGACGCTGTTGAAGATCGTTATGCCCGTCGCGGATTATCAGGATGCGGCGCGCGGCGTTGCCGACCACGCGCGGCGCCACGGTGTCGCCGGGAAACGGGCGGTCCTGTTGCCCAGTGAGAAGTCCTCATCGCCCCCTTTCATACAGGTTCTCGTCGGACGCATGAACGCGGAGACCGAGAGCGCGCGTGTTTGGATGGAAAACGTCGACTGGCCATTTTTCCATCCGGCGCGCCGTGAGGAGATTGGACCTGATATCGACCGCGTAGCGCGCGACTGCGACTTGATGATCTCGGGTGTGGCCTATTGAGGCGGATGCACGCTGTGGAGTTGCCACGCGAGTGTCGAGTTCGAGAAAAGAGGGATTCCCACGACATTGATCGTGACCGACGCGTTCGAAGGCGTCGCGCGCCGCCTGCTCGCATCTCTGGGGTACCCCGGCGTGCCGATCCTCGTCACACCGAATCCGGTCATTTACCTCACGGAAGCGGAGATTCACGGGCGCATCGATCGCCTGATGGCTGCGATCGTGCGCTCGTTCGACCCTGCGCAGGCATGACCCGGACGTGGTGAAAACGCTCGAGCTTGCAGTCTCGGCCGACGATCCTTACGGCGACTTTTTCGCCCGAGCCTGGGAGAACGGCTGGACCGACGGCCTGCCTGTCATTGCGCCGACGCCCGCGCGCATCGAGCCTTTCCTCGCGACGGTCGACCGCGATCCTGACGCCGTCGTCGCGGTCATGCCGCCGCGCCAAGGCCCGGCAACCGTTCGAGCGATCGCCGCGAATGCAGTCATGGCCGGCTGCCTCCCAGAGTATTTCCCCGTGGTGCTCGCCGCCGTCGAAGCGATCAACGATCCCGGGTTTCCGCTCGCCACACTAGTCGGAATGCGCCCCGAGACGCCGTTCTTCGTGGTGAACGGACCGATCCGCGACAGGATCGGCATCGAATCCGGCCGCGGCTGCCTCGGCCCCGGCTGGCGCGCGAACACGACCATCGGCCGGGCGCTGCGCCTCATCATGATCAATCTCGGCGGTCTTGCCCCCGGCACGTATGCGCGCAGTTGCTTTGCCTCGCCCCTTCAGCTCAGCTTCTGCGCCGGCGAAGACGAAGCGAACTCCGCCTGGGAGCCCTTCCACGTCGAGCGCGGCTTCGAATGCGAGCAGAGCGTCGTTTCGGTCTTTCGCGTCACTTCATACGTTGCCCTTTTCGCACCGCTGGACTGGGACCAGTCTGCGCACGGCCTCCTTCAGCACACTGGACTTTCCATGGGCTCGCCGGGAAATACCGCGATGTATGCGGGCAGTCTCTCCTGCCTGCTGCTGTTCAATCACGAGCGCGCGCGGCTGCTGGCCAACGCCGGGATTTCGAAAGCGAAGGCGAAGGAGATGCTCTACGAGTACTCGATGCTGCCCGTGACGTCCTTTCGGGACGGCGACCGGCAGGCGCTGCGCGAGAGAGGCCGGGTCATCGACGGGCGCGTCTCGCTCGTCGACCGGCCCGACGACATTCACATCGTCGTCATGGGTGGCCCGGGCATCCACACGGTGTACCTCCCCGGCTTCGCCCACGAGGTCATACCCCACGCGCCGGTCAGCAGGCCGATCCGTTCGTCTGCAACAGCAGGAGGAGCGTCATAGACATGCGAGAGATTTTTCCACGCGTTCTCTGCAGTGCTTGTATCGCGTTCGGGATCGCGGCAGACGCGGGCGCGGCGGAGTATCCGACGCGCCCGGTGCGGCTCGTCGTCGGCTTTCCGCCGGGTGGCGGCGTCGACACGACGGCGCGTGCGGTGGTGCCGAAGCTCGCGGAGCGCCTGGGGCAACACGTGGTGATCGACAACCGCGGCGGCGCGACCGGCAACGTCGCGGCCGAGCTCGTCGCGAAGGCGCCGCCGGACGGCTACACGGTATCGATCGGCTCGATCGCGCCGCTCGCCGTCAACCCGAGCCTGTACGAGAACGCGACTGTCGATCCGCTCAGAGATTTCGCGCCGATCACGCGCATCGGCGATTCGACGAACGTGCTCGTCGTACATCCATCCGTCGCGGCGACTTCGGTAAAGGAACTGATCGCCCTCGCGCAAGCGAAGCCGGGGACGCTCAATGCCGGCTCTTCCGGCGTGGCCGGCGCCGGCCATCTCGCGCTCGCACTCTTCAATGTGCTCGCGCGAACGAACATCACACACGTGCCGTACAAGGGCGGCGGCCCGGCGATGATCGATCTGCTTGCCGGAAATATCCATCTCATCTTTGCGACGACTGCGAGCGCGGCGGCGCACATGAAGTCCGGAAGGATCAGGGCGCTCGCCGTCACCACCGCGAAGCGCTCCGCACTGATGCCGGAGCTGCCGACGGTCGCCGAAGCCGGCGTGCGCGGGTTCGAAGCGAACAACTGGTACGGGTTCGTCGCGCCGGCAAAAACGCCGCGCAACATCATCGCGCGGCTCAACAGGGACATGGTCGCGGCGCTATCCGTGCCGGAAGTGAAGGAGATCCTCTTCAGAAACGGCGTCGAGGTCGCGCCGAGCACGCCCGAGGAGCTCGGCGCCTACATGAGATCCGAGCACGACAGGTGGGCGAAGGTGATCAGGAGCGCCGGCATCAAGAGCCACTGACGCCGGATCCCCTCTGCACTGCCGGCGCCGCGGGTTTTTTCTCAGTCGCGCTGGTGCCAGCGTCGCTCAGCTCGGCTCGATGCCCGCCTGCTGTATCACCTTACGCCATTTCGCCATCTGCTCGCGAATATAGGCGGCGAACTGTTCCGGAGAGCCGGCGACCGGCTCGGCGCCGATCACGCTGAGGCGCGCCCGGACTTCCGCGTCGCGCAACGCGCTCACGAGCTCACGGTTCAGGCGCGAGACGATGGCGGGCGGCGTTTTCCCATGCGCCAGGGCGCCCCACCACTCGCCGATCTCGTAGCCGGGCAGGCCGGACTCCGCGATCGTGGGCAGCTCCGGCGCAGCCGGCGAGCGCTTGGCGCTCGTCTGCGCGATCGCGCGCAACTTTCCGGATTTCACGTGAGGCAGCGACACCGGCATGTTCCCGAACATCAGCAGCACGTGCCCGCCGAGCACGTCCGTGACCGCCGGGGCGGCGCCCTTGTAGGTGACCGCGTGCATCTTCACCCTGGCGAGGATGTTGAAGAGCTCGCCCGAGAGGTGCGACGAGCTGCCGTTCCCGAATGACGCGTAATTGATCTCGTCCGGCCGCGACCGCGCGAGCGCGATGAGGTCCTTCACCGTTCTCACCGGCAGCGACGGATGCGCCGACAGGATGTTCGGGCCGTTCGCCATGAGCGCGATCGGCGCGAAATCCGCGAGTGTGTCGTAAGGCAGCTTCTTGTACATGCTCGGATTCACCGCGTGGCTGCTGATCACGATGATGAACGTATGGCCGTCGGGCGGCGAACGCACCAGGTTCTCGGAGGCGATGATGCCGCTCGCGCCCGGCCGGTTGTCGACGACGATCGGCTGTCCCAGGCTCGCGGAGAGCTTCGGGCCGATCGCCCGGGCGATGATGTCGACCGCGCCGCCCGGCGGATACGGCACCAGTATGCGGACGGGTTTGCTCGGATAAGCGGCGTCCTGCGCGTGCGCAACGCCGAGAGCACACGCCATGAGGCTGGCGAGCGCAATGCAGCGGCTGACCTTGACCATTCCGGAAGCTCCTCGTGTGTGGTGCGTGAGCGGCTGCCGCCGCTCCGCACGTGTCTTATTGAACGCTCTGGCGCTCTCGTGACTCGGTTTCGTCGCGCCTCGCGTACACCTTCTCTTCCAGCAACACCTTGGAGGCCGGCACGTCCCAGCTCGCCTCGACGTAGGCCGCCGACACGATGCCGGTTGGCGCGAGGGACGTGAGGTCGATGGCGGCATTGCCGCTCACCTTCACCCAGCCGCGCCCGGCATAGGCGCACCTCGCGCGGTGGTCCGTGAGCTTCTGGTAGACGACCTGCCGCAGCGACGGCCACTCCGGATCCGGGCTTGCGATCTTCTTCACGAAAAAGCGATGGACCGGGAGGAGCTTCTCCCCGTCCTCGACGCGGCTTTCCAGATTCACGGCGAGGTTGACGATCTCGTCGCCGCGCCGCACGAGGCTCGCGCGACGCGCATTGCCGTCGATCCAGATGCGCCCGTCGTCGCACAAAAGCTTCGGCATGCCGAAGACCTCGCGCCCGACGAGCAGCGCGTCATCGGTGGAGGTGAGCAGGAACGGCATATACGACCCGGTGACGCCCTTGTAGCGCACGCCGACCGAGATGCCGCCTTCGTGATATTCGCCCGGGCCGTTGATCTGCCAGATGTCGCCGATGAACGCGGTGACGATCCCGTCGCCGGCGGGCTCGAGCGGCTGCGGGACGAGCTTCGCGATCGCCGCCGGATCGGCCCTGAAGCGCACGATCACGAGCTTCGCGTCCTCCACGGGATAGGGTGGGCTGTTGTAGGGCGGGCACAGCAGCGGGCTGCTGAACGCTTCGTTTTCGTTCTTCATCGAGACTCCTGAAAAATCGTTCTTCTGAACGTGGCCATCGCGCGAGTGACGCGCCGCGCGCAGGCCGCGGTCGTGTGGTTCACCTGCTCGACCGCGGTGCCGGTGTAGCGCTCCGGCTTGCACGCTTCGCGAATCTCTGACGCGCTCAGATATTTCGCGACCTCGCGATCCGCCGTCATCGCATCCGCCAGCGTGCCGCCGGAAAGCGCTGTGCGCATCGCGATGTCGTGACAGTGCTGATGCGCCCAGACCTTGCGCCCGCTGCGCTTCGCGAGCAGCAGCATGACCGCCTCGGACATGATGAGGCCGCCGTTCGCGAGCGCGTTCTCGCGCATGCGCCGCTTGTCCACGCGCAAGCCGCCGAGCACGAAGATCGCCGAATCGACCGCCGCGATGGCGTGGAGCAGCAGGTTGGGCAGCGCATGAAGCTCGGCTGGAACGCGCGAGGTATCGCGCTCGTGCTGCTGCCGGATCTCCAGGAGCGAGACGGCGTATCCGCGCGCGAGTTGTGCGAGGCCTTCGAGCCACTCGCTCACCTCCGGGTTCTGCTTCTGCGGCATCGTGCTGCTGCTGTGGCGGTCGGTGCCCCAGGGCTCCGCGACCTCCGCGACCTCCGAGCGCTGCAAATCGCGGATCTCCATGCCGAGCTCGCCCAGCGTGCTCAGGAGATTCGCGAGCACCAGACCGAGCTCGGTGAAACGGTCGGTGCGCTGGTGCATGCAGATCGTCGGCACGGGCAACGCGAGCCGCTTGCCAACCAGCCTCACCATCTTGCGCGCGGTCGAGGCATCGGCAATGTGGCAGAAGGACGCCTGTACGCCTGTGGCGCCGAAGAGCGTGAGCCACATCAGGCGCTCGCTCGCCTGGGCGAGGCGCTCGATGTGGTCCGCGATCTCTGAATCGACTACGGCGAGCTTGTACCCGAACGTGATCGGGGAGCCGATCTGCCCTTCCGAACGGCCGGCCATGACGGTATTGCGATAGCGCCGCGCCTGCGCGCGTACCGTACGCTCCAGCAGCGCCATGCGCGGCACGAGCAGACGAAGCGCTTGCCGGATTTGCAGCGTGAGGCCGGTGTCGAGGACGTCCTGAGTGGTCGGACCGAAATGAAAAAGCTCGCCCACGTCCGGCGCGGCATCGCGAAACGCCTTCACCAGCGAGACGATGACGTGGCCCGTGCGCTCGTGCCATGCCGCAATCGCCTTCGGCGTGACCGTCGCGACGTCGCAGCGACGCGCAATACGAGCGGCGGCACGCTGCGGAATGATCCCGAGCTCGCCCTGCGCCCACGCGAGCGCAGCCTCGAAGTCGAGCCAGCCCTGCACCATCGCAGCCTCGCTCCACACCGCGCGCATCGCTTCGTTGCCGAACTTGTTGCCGTAGATGAGCGATTGATGGATCACGGTCCGCGCGCTCTCAGCTCAGCTCGATCTCGTACCTGAAATTGTCGCTGCGGCCGACGGCGCGGCGCACTTCGACAACTTCGTCGCCGTAGGTGTACGCGAGCCGCTCGATCGCGATCACCGGCGCATCGCGTCGAACGCCGAGAATGGCTGCGTCTTCCGCGCGCGCCGCGCGCGCCTGCAGCGTCTCGACCGCGCGCACCACGTGGATGCCGAACTTCGAGGAGAGCGTGTCGTAGAGCGCGGCATTCTCCAGATCCTCGCGCCTCAACTTTCCGAAGCGGCGTTCCGACAGGTACGATACGTAGTGCACGACGACGACGCCGTCCTGTTTGATCGCGCGGTGGATCGCGAGGACCTTGCCTGATTTTCTTAGCCCGAGGTGCTGCGCGATCGAGGGATCGGGCGCTGCTTCGGTGTGCATCCCGAGAAGGTCGAGGCCGTACGCAGGTCCGGCGCCCTGCGCGTCACCGCGGAATCGAAAGAAGCGCGCGAAGCTGCGCTCGAAGTTCGGGCGCGCGGCGAAAGTGCCCTTCCCCGACCGGCGCGTGAGACGGCCCTCTTTCACCAGCGCGATCACCGCCTGGCGCACGGTGCCTTCGCTCACCTGGAAGCTGCGGCTCAACGCGCCCTCGGTCGGCAATTGATCGCCCGGCTTCCACGTGCCGTCGGTGAGGCCCTTCGCGATCGCCGCCTTGATCTGCAGGTGCAGCGGCGCGCCTTCGCCGGGGCGCACGCTCTCCGCGATCTTGTCCAGCGTCACGGCGCTCTAGTGGCCGCTGGTGACGATCGTGCCGGTGCCCGGCTTGCCCACGATCTCGCCGTCTCGCGCGACGAGCGTGCCGCCGACGAACGTCATCGCCGGCAGGCCTCGCATCGTCCAGCCTTCGAATGGCGTGTAACGGGCCTTGCTCTTGAAGTTTGCCGGCGAGACGACCGCGGTTTTCTCCATGTCGAGCACGACGAGGTCGGCGTCGGCGCCGACGGCGATCGCACCTTTGCGCGGATACAGTCCGAAAATCTGCGCGGGACGCGACGAGGCCGCTGCCACGAAGCGCTGCATCGAGATCTCGCCGCGCGCGACGCGGTCGAGCATGACCGGCACCCAGTAGTCGAGCGCCGGGCTGCCGGGGGACGCTTCCCAGATGTTGGGGTTGTGCTTTTTTTCGTAATCCTGCGGCGCGTGGTCGCTGCCGACGATGTCGATGGTGCCGTCGAGAAGCCCCGCCCACAGCGCGCGCCGATGTGTTTCGCCCTGGACCGGCGGGCTGAACTTCGCGACCGAGCCCTTCGCGATGGTGTCCTCGTCGTTCATCAGGAGATTTCCCGGCGCCGCCTCGCAGGTCACGTCAGGGTAGTAGTCGCGCTTCGCCCAGCGCAGGAAATCGACCGCGCCCTTGCCGACCACGTGACAGATGTGCAGCCTCGCGCCGGTCTCGCGCGCCATCGCCACCTCGGAGAACACGGCGACGTCCTCGACGGACTGGCGCCGGCTATGGAGGTACGCGCGCATGTCCGGCTGCATCGCGTTGCGCGCGTGCTGTTCGAAATGGCCGATCAGCGACTGACATTCCGAATGCACCGCAGTCACCGTGCGCAGCCGCGCGGTCTGCTCGAAGATCCGGTACATCACCGCGGCATCGGTCGTGATGTACTTCGCGAACTCGGGGTCGTACGCACCGGTCTCGGCCGTGAAGATCTTGAAGCCGACCGGCCGCAGGTCCTGGAACTCGTGCAGGCGGTCGGCGTTCTTGGAGCAGGCCCAGACGTACAAGCCGATGTTCACGTACGCGCGCTCGAGCACGCGATCGCGGCGGCTCTTGTAATCGTCCGGCGTGATGACGTTCGGCTTGCTGTTCGGCATGTCCATGACGGTCGTGATGCCGCCGACCGCGGCCGCCTGCGTGCCGGTGTAGAAATCCTCGCGGTCGCTGTTGCCCATCTCGCGCAGATGGACATGACCGTCGATGAAGCCCGGCACGACGTATTTGCCGGCCGCATCGATCACGTGCGCCGCCTGGTCGTGCTCGGGCATGCTGCCGACGCCGACGATCCGCCCTGACGCGAAGTAGACGTCCGCCTGCTTCTCGCCTTCCGGCGTGACGACACGGCCGTTGCGGATGACGGTGATTTCCCGGGCGCTCATGGGCCGCAGCCTCGTAGCTCTAAAGGTATAAAGGTTTGAAGCTAACGCGCGAAGGGGTGCGTGTCAAACGCGCGTAGAGCATCCGCGACGCTCAGCCGCGCCGCCTGCCGTTCGGCGTGCTCAGCTCGCTGCGTAATGCCTGGAGCGCGCGCGAGGACTCGCCTTTGCGCCACACGAGCGATGTCTGGATCAGCGGCTTGTCTTTCAGCGGATAGACGGCGACAGCCTCGGCGGCGCTCACCGTTTGCAGCACCGAGCGCGGCGCGAACGCGATGCCGGTGCCTGCCGCCACGCAGGCGACGATCGCGTGATAGGAGCTCAGATCGAGCGCCTTGTCCGGCACTACGCCGCCGGTGGCGAGCCACGCCTGGAGATGCCGTCGGTACGCGCAACCTGACGGAAAGCTGATGATGGTGTCGGCGCGCACATCCTGTGCGCGGCGAATCCTCGGATGCGACCGCGGCGCAATGAGCACGAGCTCCTCGGAGAACGCGGGAACCACCTCGAGCTGGTCGCGCACCTGACAGTCCGCGACGAACGCCGCCTCCACCCGGCGTTCGAGCACTGCGTCGACCAGAGCATCGGCCGTTCCCGTAGTGAGCTCGATGCGCACCGCCGGGTATTTGTCATGAAAACGCGAGAGCAGCGGCGGCAGACGACTCGCAGCGGTGCTTTCGAGCGTGCCGAGCCGCAGGACGCCACGCGGCTCGTCGCTCGCGACGGCGGCACGCGCCTGCTCTGAGAGATCGAGGAGCTGCTCGGCGTATTTGAGGAAGAGCTCTCCGGCGGGCGACAGATGCAGCCGCTTCTTCTTCCGGATGAAGAGGTTCGTGCCGAGCGAGGCTTCGAGCTGCTTCACACGCGTCGTCACGTTGGACTGGACGCGGTGCAGCTTCTTTGCCGCGGCGACGATGCCGCCCTCCTCGACCACCGTTTTGAAGACGCGCAGCGCGGCGAGATCCATCGTTCTCATTACCGAAATGACCTGCGATGGATTGTTCTCTCCTGCTGTCGGTACCGTCAATACGTCACTCGGGCGCCGTGCGCTGCATGCTGGGGCGTGCGTTCACGTGCTCGAACCAGTTCGCGAGCCGCGGCGCAGCCGCGCGCCATGCGATCTCGCGCAGGCGAAAATCGAGGTAGCTCAGGCCGACGGCGATCGCGAGATCCCCCAAGTCCGGCTCGGCGTGCGCTGCTCGCGCGACGTCGTGGCCGAGCGTGCCGACGCCACGGTTCACGGCCTCGATCCAGCGCGTCGCGAGCGTGGACCCCGCCGAATACCTGCGGTCGATCACGGCGCCGAACGCGCTGTCGATCAGCGCACGTCCGAATCCGTACTTGCGCAGCACGGGCACCCGCTCTGCCGGCGCCGCGGGCATGAGTCGCCTTCCCTCGCCTGCCCCGTCGAGGTAGTCGCAGATGCACCCGCTCTCGACGAGCGGCTGCCCGTCCGGCAGCACGAGCGCGGGCACCTTTGAAAACGGATTGACGGTCAGCAGCTCGTCGGAAGACGCCCAAGGGTCCGTCCACACGAGCTCGATGCGGCCGGGAAGGCCCTTCTCGTGAGCCACCACGAGCACCAGCCGGGCATAGGGAGACGCTTTGTTGAGGTACAGCTTCATCGTGTCTTCTCCGTCTGTGGTGAAAGAACGGCGCTGCGGGTTCGCCCGCGGGCGAGGACGTACGTGGCCAGGAGCATGGCTGCGCATGCCGCCAGCAGAGCGCCTGAGAAGTCCTGCCGGCGCGCGAAGAGCGCATCAGCGACCAGGGGCCCCGCGATCTGGCCCGCGGCGAACGCGCTGGTCATTGCCGCGATGAGCGCCGTCGCGCGTTCGCCGGCGCGCTCACGCGCCCACTGGAGCCCTGCGAGCGTGATCACCATGAACGTCGCGCCTACGAGCAGCGCCGCCGCGACAACCGCACCGATGCCCGACCAGAACACGGGTGCAGCGAGACCTGCGGCCATGATGAGGTTGCCCGCGATCCACACCTGTTGCGGATGCGCGCGCACTCGCGCGGACACCAGCGTCGAAACGGCTGCGGCGAGGCCGAAAACCGGCCACGCCCATTCGAACGACGCGCCGGCGCCGACGAGTTGCTTCGCCATCAGCGGCAAAAACGTCGCCGGGATGATGTAGCCGAAGCCGAGCGCGCCATAGGCGACGATCGGCCGGGTCGCATCGCGTAGCGCACTGATGCTGCTCGCGACGCGGTTACCCGCACCAGGCGTTGGCTGCAGTCGCAGGATTGTGGAGATCAGCGCCGCCGTGACGAACGCAGGCATGCCGAGCAACACCCATGCGGCCGATGCGCCCCCGCCGGCCCGCGCTGCCGCAATGACGAGCACGCCCACGGCAGCGATCCCGCCGCCGACGCCGGCGAACACGAGGCCGCTCAGCGCCGGCCGGCCGGCGGCCGAAAGCGTTTGCAACGCCCATGCGGAGGCGAACACGAGCACCCACGCGCTCGCAACACCCGCGATCGCGCGAAGCGCCAGCCAACCGGCATACCACGGGCAGAAGCCCATCGCGACGGTGACGAGGCCGATCAGCACGAGGCTCGCGCGGATGACGCGCGGCGGACTGACCCGCGAGCCGATCGCGGTGAGCGCGCCGATGAGATAGCCAAAATAGTTCGCCGATGCGAGGGCCGCGCCCTGCGACATCGACACGCCGGTCTCCTGCATGAGTGGGAGGACCGGTGTCAGCGCGAACCGTCCGACGCCGATCGCGATCGCGAGCATGCCGCAACCGGCTGCGGCGATCCGATACGGGCTGGCATGCATGACGACCCAGTCTAGGTCGCCGCTCTCATGCCGAAAAATGAAAAGTTATGAAGAAGTTGTTCTGTGTTCGGGAAGCTCAGTATTCGCGCCCGTCCTTGTGCGTGAAGCGCCACGTGCCGTCCGGCGCAAGAGCCGCGTGAATATCGTCGTCGGGATACGTCGCCGCATCGCCCGCGCTGCGATCGCCCACCTCCAGAAACACGACGTCGTCAGCCGTGCGATTGACGAGGTGATGCGCGTCGCCGTTACCGGCCTTGAACCCTGCGCACATCCCGGGCGCGAGCCGGGTCTCGCCGCCATCGGTGATCAGCACGGGCGAGCCGGAGAGGATGTAGATGAATTCATCCTGCTTCGAATGCGTGTGTCGCAGTGCAGAGCGGGCACCAGGCGCAAGCCGCGTGAGATTCACACCGAAGTTGGTCAGGCCGAAGAGCTCGCCGAGCGCGCGCTTCTCGCGGCCGGACATGAGGGATGCGAACGGCTCGGGGTAGCTCGTTTTTTTCCTGCGCGGCTCGACCTGCGCCGCGCGGACCGCGATGGGGGGCCGTGATTCGGACATCGTCGACTCTCCAGTTAATCGTCCGCGGGCAACGTATCCGACTGGACCTCATGCACGACAAGACAGCGCACCTCGATGCTCTGCCTGGCGGGTGCGTTCCGCGGCGGGTAAGGATGGTCGAACGCGCAATGCGGCACGAACCGCGCCACCCCGCTCAACCGCGAATCGTACTGCTTGAAGATCAACACCTCGTGCGGCTCCATCGCGTGAAAATAGCACCAGCGGTGCCGGGGCGAATGTCGCAGCAGGTAGATCTCGCCCGTGCGAGTCGGATAGTGGACGTCGGCTGCGACGAGATCGCGCGCGCTCACGGTGCGGGCGTCGCACAGCGCGAGCGGCGTGTCGAAAACCGGATTCACGACCGGGCGCCAGATGTTCACGATGCTGAAGCCCCCGGCCGCCTGCGCCTGCCGCGCGTCGGGGATCACGGTCGACAGGCGGTTCAGGCCCGAGGCCTCGGTATAGTCGTTGTGCACCTGTCCGTTTGCGCCGACGTGCATGCCCTGGCCGCGGCGCCGTCCGAATCCCAGTTGCGGTCTCCCCTCTTCTCTCCTGCGCACGAGGTGATCGAAGACGTAAGCGCGCGTGCCGCGCGTCGCGGCGCAGGCAAGCTCGGCGGCCTCTTTGTAGTAGACGTCCCGAATGGCGTCGGCATCGCTGAAATCGCGCACGTCGGACGGGGCACTCCACAACTCGAAGCCCTCCACGTCGATGCGTGTCGGCTTCGGAAAGCAGCGGGCGTCGGTGATCCACGTCTCACGCCAGTCCTGCCCGTAATTTTCCCAATCGCCGCCGTCCGGCGGCTCGTACGCATACGCAAACGGCCGCAGGACGGTTTCGTGCAGATACGCGAGCCGGGCGGCGATGGATGCAGCAGCGCGCGTGGCCGGCAAGGCAGTGTCATTCATGGCTGTCTACTCCTGACAGAACGGCCGCCGCCGCAATCGGGAAGCGGCAGCTCGAGCCACGCGCGCGTGAGATGCGCCGTCAGCGGCGATCCCGATGGACGGAGCAACCCCGTGACAGCCTCGAGCGCTGCGGCGGACGCGCCCACCAGTGTGAGCGCCACGGCAAACGCAATTGCGTGAAGGCGCATGACTCAGGCGGCCGCGAGCGGTTTTAGAACGAGCGGCCGCTCGCGTATCGGCCAGTTGAGTGCCGCGGCGATGAGGCTCAGCGCCACCGTCATCCACCAGATCAGGTCGTACGAGCCGGTGCGCTCGTACAGCGCGCCGCCGAGCCATACGCCGAAAAACGATCCGACCTGATGACTCAGGAAGACCAGACCAAAGAGCGTCGCGATGTACTGCGTTCCAAAGATCGCCCCCACGACACCCGAGGTGAGGGGCACTGTCGCGAGCCAAAGCACGCCCAGCGCTGCGCCGAAGAGCAAAACACTCGGCGTCGACAAGGGCATCAGCAGGAATGCGGCGATGGCAAGGCCGCGGCCGAGGTAAATGAGCGTGAGCAGGTTTTTGCGGCTGTGGCGCGCGCCGAGAACACCCGCCACATAGCCGCCGGCGATATTGAGCAGACCGATCAGCCCGATGCTCCACGCCGCCACTGTCGGATTGATCCCGTGATCCGCGAGATACGCAGGAAAGTGCACGGTGATGAACGCGAGCTGAAATCCGCAAACGAAGAAGCCGCTCGCGAGCAGCACAAAATCGCGGTTGCCGAGCGCGCGTGCGACCGCGACTGAGAGCGGCACGCCGGCGCCGGCCCTATGAGCCCGCGCAGGGCGTTGCAGCGCCAGCGCGAGGAACGGAATCGCTGCGATCGAGGCCGCCAGCGCGATCGCCGCGGTCTGCCAGTCGGTCGCTGTCATCACCGCCTGTCCGATGGGAACAATCAGGAACTGGCCGAGCGATCCCGCGGCGGTGGCGAGCCCGAGCGCCCACGAGCGCACGTCCGCGGGCATGATCTGGCTGAACGCGGCGAGCACGGTGATATAGGACGCCGCGCCCATCCCGAATCCCACCAGCACGCCGCCGCTCACATAAAGCATCACCGGATCGGCCGCAATCGACATGAGCGCGGTCCCGCCTGCATACAGAACGCCGCCAAACAGCAGAACCACGCGCGGGCCGTAGCGGTCCGCAAACATGCCCGCGATCGGTTGGCTCAAGCCCCAGCAGAGATTCTGGAGCGCGATAGCGAACGAAAAGTAATCGCGCGGCCAGCCGCGCGCGACCGAAAGCGGCTCCATGAAAAGTCCGAACGCCGAGCGCACGCCGAAGCTCAACATGGCGATGGCGCAACCGCAGAGCAGGACCACCATCAACGGCGCGGACAATCTCGCATGCATTGCATCACTCGCTTATCGGTTCGAGGTCGCGAACATAGGCGCGGCCTCGCGCGCGGACAATCGATGAATTCGAATGCACGTCATTCCGCCATCGCATGCGTGCGCAAGGCAGGAAAGAGGCACGAGCGCAGTCTAGGTGTCCGCGTCGCTGCTAGAAAATGAAAAGTTATGAACAACTTGTTCTCGGCATCTCCAGCCTCTCCGCCGTGCTCTACACTATCGAGGCACCTGACCCGTCTAGCTATGTCACAGGAGGTCCGTCATGCCGAGAACCAAAGTCACCGTCCCTAACGTCGCTGAAGTCGAGCCCGGACTCTGGTCGAACTGCATTCGCGCGGGGGATCTGCTGTTCATCTCGGGTCAGGTCGCCCGTCCGTTCGAAGGCGGCAAAACGCTGGTAGGCGGCAACGAGTACGAGCAGACGCGGCAGATCTTCTCGCGCATCAAGCGCATCTGCGAAGCCGCGGGCGCGAGCCTCGACGACGTCGTCAAGATGACCATCTTCATGGTCAACATCAAGAACAATACCGAGGTGTGGCGCGCGCGCCGCGAGTTCTTCACCGGCGATTTTCCGGCGTCGACGCTGGTGGAAGTGCGCTCGCTCGCGGGCGCGGAGACGCTCGTCGAGATCGAGGTCGTCGCGTATGTGGGTAAAGCGTAGGGCCGAACGCCAGGGACTCCCGGCGTGGGGATTACTCGCTCGACTCTCCCGAGCTCGAGACGGCGCTTGCGACGCCTTTGACTGCGGAGCCGGCGACGCTGACACCGGTGCTGACTACCGTTCCGGCAACCGACACCGTGGTCGACACCGCGGTCCCCGCAACCGACAATACGGTGCAGCCGCTGATCATCGCTGCCAGCGCAGCGACGAGGAATGTTTTCGCGAGCATGGCGGGAGTGTAACCCGCCGCCACTATTCGGCGGTGATGCCCGCCGCCTTGATCACGTCCGCGTATTTGACGAACTCGCTCTGCACGAACTTGCTCGCCTGCGCCGGTGTGGTGCCCAGCGGCTCGATCGCGGCTTTGTCCAGTCCTTTCTTCACCTCCGCGTCGAGCAGGACTTTGTTGAACTCGCCGTTCAACCTGGAGATGATGTTCGCGGGCGTGCCTTTGGGCACGAAGAGCGTGGCCCACACGCTCACGGCATAGCCGGGATAGCCCAGCTCCGCGATCGTCGGCACCTTCGGCAGCGCGCTCGCCCGCTTCTCACCCGTCGTGGCGAGCGCGCGCAGCCGGCCGTCGGCGATGAAGCCCTGCGTCGCCGCGACGCTGCCGAAAGTCACCTGCACCTGTTCGCCGACGAGCCCCGACACCGCCGGGCCCATGCCCTTGAACGGCACGTGCAGGAGATCGACCTTCGCGCGCGATTTGAAGAGCTCGCCCGCGATGTGCGGGGTCGTGCCGATGCCGGCCGATCCGTAACTCAGCTTCTGGCTGCGCGCGAGCTTGATCAAGTCCGCGACGCTGTGTGCCGGCACTTTCGCGTGCACGGCGAGCACGAGCGCGGCGGTGGTGAATACGGTGACGGGCGTGAACTCGCCGATGTTGTAGGGCGCTTTGGCGTGCAGGCTCGGATTGATGACGAACGAGGGGTCGGCGAGGAGGATCGTGTAGCCGTCGGGTGTCGCGCGGGCGACCGTCGACATCGCGATCATGCCGCCTCCGCCGGAACGGTTGTCCACGACGAACGTCTGGCCCAGCGACTCGGTCAACTTCGGGCTCACGAGCCGCGCGATGTAATCGAAGATGCCGCCGGGCGAGAACGGGATGATGAGACGCACCGGCCGCGCGGGGTAGGCCTGGCCGGTCTGCGCGAACGCCGTGCCGCATGCGGCGAGAACGGTGAGCGCGGCCGCAACGGCGGCGGCGCGAGACGGGATTTTGCCGAGCATCATGAGCACCTCTCTCCTCTTTGGTGGCGGAAACGCCTCTTGTCCCAGGTTTGCGGCTATGTTGACGTGTTCGGCTCGCTCTGTAAATATGACAGGACGTCAGGACATTTGAATGAGTCAGGAATACGCCTTCCCGGTAGACCGTCTCGGGGAACTCGATGCCACGAGCTTCGTCCCTCTGTACATGCAGCTCGCCAATCGCATCGCGACGCTGATCCGCGAGCGCGGCGAGCACGCGGTCGGCAAGGTGCTGCCGTCCGAGGCCGAGTGCGTGAGTCGTCTGCGCGTGAGCCGGCCGACCGTGCGCCAGGCGATGTCGCACCTCCTCTCGCAGGGACTCATCCTGCGGGAGAAAGGACGCGGAACCTTCGTCGCGCCGCTCAAGCTCGAGCACGACGTGAGCCACGCGTTCGAGGACGACATGCGCGCCGCGCACCGGCGCGTCGATTATCGCCGGCTCACGTGGAATAGAATCGACGCGACGCCGGAGCTCGCAGCGATCTTCGGCGGCGAGCCCGGCCACGAGCTCTTTCTGCTGCGCCGCCTGCGCAGCGTCGAAGACGAGCTGATCGACCTCGAGGAGCGTTATCTGCCCGGGGACGTGGGGCGCCTGCTTTCGGAGCGGGACGTCGATTCGACCCCGGCGGTCGAGCTGGTGCAGCAGGTGACGCACCACAAGCTCGCGCGCCTCGAGATGGAGGTGAGCAGCATCGCCGCCTCGCGCGAGATCGCCGCGGTCCTCCAGGTGAAAGCCGGCGCGCCGCTGCTTCGACGCAGGACCACGTTCTTTTCCGACAGCGCCCAGCCGCTCCTGCACGGCATGGTGACGTCGGTGGCGGAGCACTACAGGTTCCGATTCAGCATCAGCTTTTCCGGCCGGGCCCTGCCCCCGACCGATTGATGCACCGGTTCATTTCCCACAAAGCATAGGAGGACACGACATGGTCCAGAAAGTGAAGCTGGTCAAGCCGACGGACGCCAAGGGCGAGCGCGCGGAGATCTTCGAGGATATTCGCCGCACCAAGGGCGCGAACTTCCTCACGCCGACCTGGGGCTTCTTCGCGCTTGACCTCGACCTGCTGCGGCACTGGTGGGGTCTTACCAAGCGGCTGCAGATGAAGGAAGGCGCGCTGCCCAAGCCGCTGCTCAACTCGATCTCGCTCGTCTGCGCGGCGGAAGTGAACTGCCCGCGGTGCATCAACAACCACCAGACGCACTTGATCGAGCATTTCGGCATGACCGCCGACGACGTGATGGAAATCCTCGATTTCGAGAATTCCACCAAGGTCGACGCGAAGACGAAGGCGGTGCTGCGCTTCGCGCGCAAGATGGCTTTCAACGAGCCGATGAGCGACGCCGATTTCAACGCGCTGCGCGAGCACGGCGTCTCCGACGTGGGCGTGGCCGAGATCGTGTCGATGGCCATGCTGGAATCAGGCATGGCGCGCCATGCGGTCGGCGTCGCGCAGTTCGAGGACGGCGACCAGTGGCCGCGCGAGAACCTGCCCTCGGCCGTTTACGCCGAGAACGTCAATAGCTGATCGCCCGTGGAATCTCCGGTGATCCGCGGCACCGCCGCCACGTTCGGCGACCACGTCTCCGCCGACGTCGTCCTGCCGGCGCGGCACTCGTTCCTGCCACCCGAGGGCATGGCCGAGAACGTGCTGATGGATTTGAGCGTCGAGGCGAACCGCAAGGTGCGCGCGCACTCGATCGTCGTCGCGGGAGAAGCGTTCGGCTATGGCACGGGGCGAGAATCGCCTGCGCGCGCGCTGCGCGCGGCCGGCGTTAAGGCCGTGATCGCGAAGAGCTTCTCGCGGCTTTTCTTCCGCAACGCGATCAACAACGGCATTCTCGTGATCCAGTGTTCCGAGCTCTGCGCGCTCCCCGTTTCCGACGGCGACGAGATCTCGGTCGATCTCAAGGCCGGACGCATCGAGTGGAAGGGCCGCTCGTTCCCGTTCCCGCCGGTGTCGGACGTGGTGGGGAACATCATCGGCGCGGGCAGCCTGATCGACTACGGCCGGCAGCTCCTCGCCGGCGCTTCGTGAGGTGAGCCATGGGTCAGACGCTCGCTGAGAAAATCCTCGCCCGCACCAGCGGGCGCAACCGTGTCGCAATCGGCGAGATCATCGAAGTCACGCCCGATTTCAGCTATTCGCATGATTACGCTGCCTGGGCGATCGACGCCTTCGAGAAGATGGGCGCGACGCGCGTGCACCGTGCGGATCGCATCGGGATCTGCTTCGATCACGGCATACCGCCCAACAGCTCCAAGGACGCGAACAGCTTGAAGCGCGTGCGCGACTTCGCGCGCAAACACGGTTTCCAGTGGTTCTACGAAGCCGGAACCGGTGTCGCGCACCAGGTGATGGTCGAGAAAGGCCTGATCGTGCCCGGATCCCTGACCGTCGCCAGCGATTCGCACACGACCTCGGGCGGCGCGGTGGGCGCGCTCGCGCTCGCCGTGGGCGAGACCGAGATCGGGTTCCTGTGGGCAACGGGCAAGCTCTGGTTCCGCGTGCCGCAGACGCGCAGAATGACGCTCACCGGCGCGTTCCGCCGCGGTGTGTACGCGAAGGACCTGATGCTGGTGATCGCGAAGGAGCTGGGCGTGCTCGGCGCGCTCTACGAGATCCTCGAGTACGGCGGCGACGGCGCCGCGCGGCTCTCGGTATCGGAGCGCTTCACGCTGTGCAACATGGCGACCGAGGTCGGCGGCAAGGGCGGCGTGTTCCCGTACGACGCGGTCACCGCCGCGTACATGGAGGGCCGCGCGCAATTTCCGTTCGAGCCCGTCGTGTCCGACGCCGACGCTGCCTACTGCGGCGAGATGCGTTTCGACCTCAGCACCATAGACCCGATGGTGGCGCTGCCGGGCCGCGAGGATTCAGGCGTTCCGGTGAACGAGGTGGAGGGCACCGAGGTTCAGCAGATCTTCATCGGCTCGTGCACCAACGCGCGCGCCGACGACCTCGAGATCGCGGCGAACGTCCTGCGCGGGAAGAAGGTGCATTCGAATATACGCCTGCTGGTCACGCCCGCTTCGCGCCAGTCGGAGCTCGACGCGCTCAAGAACGGCGATATCGAGACGCTGGTGGAAGCCGGCGCGACGATCATGCCGGCTGGCTGCGGCGTGTGCGCCGGAACGCACCAGGGCGTGCTCGCGGACGGCGAGCGTTGTCTTTCGACGAGCAACCGCAACATGCCGGGACGCATGGGCAACCGCAACGCCGAGATCTATCTGTGCAGCCCGGCGACCGCCGCGGCGAGCGCGATCACCGGGCGCATCACCGATCCGCGGTTGGTGTAAGCCGAATAGCCAGCCGTTCGTGGTGAGCCTGTCGAACGACGACGTGGTCGATTTCGTTAGGACTTCGACAGGCTCGGCCCGAACGCAATCAGCTGACCACGCCGTTAGCGCGCAGCGCCTCGATCTCTTCGGCCGAGTAGCCGATCGCAGTCAGAAGCTCGGACGTATGCTGCCCCGTCTTGGGCGGCGCGCGGCGGTTCTTCGGCAGGAAATCGGCGCCGAACAGCGCGCCCGCGAGGAGCGCCTCCTCCACTTCCGGAATGCGCACACGGTCGAGCACACCCGCCTTTTCCAGGCTCGCGTCGCTCACGTACTCGGCGACGGTGTTCACCGGCGCGCACGGAATGCCCGCGGCCTTGAGCGCCTGCAGCAGGTCTTCACGCGTGCGACCCTGCACCGCCGCCGCGATCATCTCGTTCACGCGCGCGCGGTTCGCCACCCGCAGCGCGAGCGTCGGAAACGGCAGCGCACCCGACGCCTCGCGCAGTTGCAGCACCCCGGCAAGGCGCGCCCACAGCCGATCGTTGCCCGCGGCGATCAGGACCGTGCCGTCGGCGCACTGGAAATTGCGGTACGGCACGAGCAGCTCGTGACCGCTGCCGTAGCGCTGCGGGTGCGCGCCCAGCGAGTAGCCGGCGATCTGATAGTTCAGAAGATTGGTGGCGGTGCGAAGGAGCGCCGGCTCGACGTATTGGCCCTGCCCTGTCCGGTCGCGCTCCCGCAGCGCGGCGAGGACCGCGATGGTGGAGGCCATACCGGTGCCGAGATCGACGACGCTCACACCGCAACGCACGGGATCGCCCTCGTGCTCGCCGGTGACACTCATGATGCCGGAGTACGCCTGCATCGACGCTTCGTAGCCCGGCAGGTCCTCGCCTGACGTGCCCGCCGGAAACGCGCGGATCGCGCAGTGCACGAGCTTCGGATTCACGCCGCGCAGCGCTTCGCGCGTGAGCCCCATGCGATCGAGCGTGCCCGGCCGAAAGTTTTCGACCAGCACGTCCGCGGTCGCGAGCAGGCGCCGGAATACCGCGACTCCGTCCGCCGACGCCAGATCGAGTGCGAGGCCGCGCTTGCTGTGGTTGACCGCCGCGTACGTCGCGGACAGGCCGTTCTTCACCGGCGCCCACGCGCGCACCTCGTCCTGTTTCGTCGGATGCTCCACGCGAATCACGTCTGCACCGAGGTCCGCCAGGAGCGAGCCGCAGAACGGCCCCGCGAGCACGCGCGAGAGATCGAGAACGCGCACACCCGCGAGCGGGCCGTGCGGTGTTGACCGAGCAGGCGCGTCGCCCGCGCCGCGCGTGCTCATGCCAGCAGCTTCATGAGCGCGCCGATGTCGTCGAGCGCTTCGAGCCGTGACACGGTCTCGGCAATCTCCATCGCCTTCGCACGCGGCAGCGGCGTTGCCGCGGCGCAAGTGCAGTCGAGGAACTTCGCGAGCTGCTGCTCGCGGCTCATCGGATTGTCGGGATGTCCCAAAGCGACCTCGTGCTCGTCGCGATGGCGCTCGCGGCGCGTCGTGACGATCTCGACGGCGCTTGCTTCGAGCGTACGGCCGTCGAAGCGCGCGTCATACGTCCACTTCACTTTCGGCATCGCCTGGACGACGATCTCGTCGGCGAGCTTCGGGTCGTGGTACACCGCGAGCGGAATGCCGCGATGGCGAATCGCCGTGGCGATCGCGAAATGCATGTTCCCGGCGAGATCGATGTGGTTCGCGGGCACGCTGCCCAGCGCGACCGGGCGGCAGCGGTCGATGCTCACCTGCCCCAGGTGCAGCATGACTTCGGCGATGTCTTCGAACATGAGGCGCTCGCGCTCCATGATGCCGAGGACGGCTGTCAGCGCCGTGTGCAGATGCCGGATGCACGGCCAGGGCTTGAGCGAAACACGCGTCGTCTCGTAACGCTCGCCGAGCCCGTCGAGCAAGGTGGCGCGGTCGTAGTCGCCGCGGAAGAACGCGCGGTAGAAGCCGTACGGCCCGTCGAAAACTTCGGCGTCGCCGCGAATCCCCGCCATCGCGAGCTCCGCCGCCAGCACCCCGTCGCGGTACGCGAGACCGTCGCGGATCGAGCGCACGCTGGACCCCTTGTGATGGAGGCTCGCCCACGTGCCGCTCACCTGCGGCAGCGTGAGGCCCAGTGCATTCAGGTGCTGCTCGGCGCTCGCGCCGTAAACCTTCGCCGCCGCGGCGGTCGCGCCGAAGATGCCGATGACGGGGGCACGAAACCACGGGTGGTCCCACATGCGGCCGCGGGTCGCGAGCCCGACGCGGCTCGAGAGATCGTTCGCGAGGGCGACCGCGGTGATCACCGTCTTGCCCGAGACGCCGCCGACGTCCTCTGCGACCGCCAGCGCGGGTATCAAGCTGGCTGACGTGGGATGCATGACCGCGGTGTCGTGCGTGTCGTCGAAGTCGAACTGGTGAACCGTCGAGCCGTTCGCGAGCACCGCGTTCGCAGTGGGCACCTTCTCGCCGCCGCTGCCGATGACCGTGCTGCTCGCGCGCCCGCCCCACTTGCGCGTGAGGCCGCGAATGGCGATAACGTCGTCGCACGCCGTGCCGGCGTAGACGCAGGCGATCGTGTCGAGGATCGAAGCCTTCGCCGCGTCGACGACGCCCGCAGGCAAGTCCTCGTAGCGCGTCTTCGCGAGATGCGCCGCGATCGCGAGCGACGAGTCGGGCTCGCGTGGCGCCTGCGGCTGCGCCGCGGCCCTGGTGTTGCGGATGTCGTGCACGTTGCTCGTGGTCATGATCGTTCCTCTATTGCGCCTTGGCGCCGGCTCGCTTCACGACCCCGGCCCACTTCCCGATCTCGTTTTTCACGAAAGCCGCGAACTCCTCGGGCGTCGCATACATCGGATAGGCCGCCATCTCGACGAGCGTGGAAGTGACTGACCTCACCGCCTGCGCGGTTTCGCGGTTCACGCGCGCGACGATCTCACGCGGCGTGCCCGCCGGCGCCAGCATGCCGTTCCAGATGGTCGCCTCGTAGCCCTTGATGCCGGCTTCGGACATGGTCGGGAGCTCGGGCAGGTTCGAGAGCCGCTCACGCGAGGTTACCGCGAGCGGCCGCAGCCGCCCGGCTTTCGAGTTCTCCTTCACGTACGAGACGTTGCACACGAACAGCACCTGGACGTGGCCGCCGAGGAATTCGTTGGTCGCGGGGCCGGAGCCTTTGTACGGCACGTGCAGGAGGTCGATCCCGGCCATCGTTTTGAATAGCTCGGTCTGCAGATGCGTCCCGCTGCCGTTGCCCGCCGACCCGTACGAAATCTGCCCCGGGCGCGCCCTGGCGAACGTGACGAGCTCCTTCACGCTCTTCACCGGCAGCGAAGGATGGACCGAAAGCGTGCACGGGATGTCCACGGTAGGCGTGATCGCGACGAAATCTTCGAGCACGCCGAACGGCAGCTTTGGATAGAGGCTCACGTTCACCACCAGCGTGCTGGTCATGTAGAGCAGCGTGTAGCCGTCGGCGGGACTGCGCGCGACGTGCTGTGCCGCGATGTTCGACGAAGCGCCCGGGCGGTTGTCGACGATCACCGATTGGCCGAAGCTCTCGCCGAGCTTCTTCGAGACGATCCGCGCGACGACGTCGGTGCTGCCGCCGGGGGCGAAGCCGACGACGAGGCGAACGGGTTTCGCTGGATAGGATTGTGACCAGACGGGCGCTGCAGCGAATCCGAGCGCAAGGCTCGCGGCGAGCGCACAACTCCTACGGTGCATTGACTTCCTCCTCGTAATTTGTGCTGGACCCCCGCCTGCGCGGGGATGACGGTTTATCGGTCATCGCGAGGCGCCGCTGGCGCCGTGGCGATCCCGTGGCGCACGTAAAACTCAGACGGCGCTTTCGGCTTTGACCGCGCGCTCATCCTCCGAGTAGCCGATCACGCCTTCGGCCTTCCACGCCTCGAGCTCCGCTTCCGAATGGCCGAGCCACTGGCCGAAGATTTCGTCGTTGCTCGCGCCGAGCGGCCGGCTCGGCTCGAGCGGGCGGCGCTCGGTGCCTTCGAACACGAGCGGCGAATGCGGCAGCGCTACGCGGCCGAGCTGGGGATGGTCGATCCACTGCAGCGCGCCGCGCGCGTGCATGTTCTCGTCGTTCATGACCTCGATCAGGTTGCGCACCGGCGCGCACGGCACCGCCGCCTCCAGCATGCGTTTCGCCACTTCGTTCTTGGGCAGCGTTTTCGTCCAGCTCTCGATCAGCTCGTCCACCGCTTCGAAGTTGACGACGCGCGTCGAGCGGCTGACGAAGCGGGGATCGTCCTTGAGCTCGGGACGACCCATCACGTCGAGCACCGCGCGAAAATGGTGATCGCCCGGACAATTGAGCACGACGTAACCATCGCTCGTCGCATACACGTTGTATGGGGAGATGCCGAGACCGCCGTGCCGGTTGCCGGTGCGCTCGGGCGCGGCGGCGCCGCGTGCGTGCACCATGCCGTAGTTCGACGCGAGCGAGGCGTAGATCGCGTCCTGCATCGCGACTTCCACGACGCGGCCCTTGCCGGTGCGCTCGCGCTCGTAGAGGGCGGTCATGATCGCGGCGTAGAGATGGATCCCGGCGCTGAAGTCGCACACCGCCGCGCCGGACTTGACCGGCGGCTGATCGGGAAACCCGGTCGCATTGATGATGCCCGACATCGCCTGCATCACGAGGTCCATCGCGGGATAGTCGCGATACGGGCCGTCCTTACCGTAACCCGAGCTCGAGCCGTAGATGAGCCGCGGATTGATCTTGTGCAGCTCGGCGGCACCGACTCCGAGCCGGTCCATGACCCCGGGCGCGAAGTTCTCTACGAGGATATCGGCGCGGGCGACGAGCTCCTTGAAGAGCACCCTGCCCTTCTCGGATTTCAGGTTGAGCGTGACCGGCTTCTTGTTCGAATTGAGCATCGCGAACGGCAGGTCGGCGCCGCCGAGGTCGCCGCGGCTGCGCAGATGCTCGCCCTGAAGCGGCTCGATCTTGATCACGGTCGCGCCGGCCAGCGCCATCAGGAATGCGGCGTAGGGCCCGTTGTAGACGTGCGACAGATCGAGGACGGTGATGCCGGAAAGCGGGTGGGACATCAAAGCTCCACGTTGTTCATTAATTCGTCGGTGCGCCATCGGCGCACCCTACGCGGTATCGACGGACGCGGCCGATCCTCGCGCTCGGGCGAGCACGCGCTGCGCGCTGCGCAGGTGCGGCCGGTCGAGCATCTTGCCGTCGATCGCTGCGACGCCGCCGCCGGCGCCTTCGAATGCCGCGACGACCCGCTGCGCCCATTCGACGTCGGACGCAGACGGCGTGAACGCGACATTGATCACCTCACACTGTGCAGGATGGATCGCCGCTTTCGCGCCGAAACCGCTGCGCAATCCTTCCAGCGCTTCGGCCTGCAGGCCTTCGGAATCGCGGAAGTCGGTGTACACCGCATCGACGGCGAGCACCGACGCCGCTGCGGCGCCGAGCAGGCACAGCGAACGCGCGAGCTCGAAGAGCGGCGCGTAGCGGCCGGCCGCATCGCGGTTCGCGACGGCGCCGATATCGGCCGCGAGGTCCTCACCGCCCCACAGCATGCCGTAGAGGCGCGGGATCGGCGGGTCGGCATACGTGCCGAGAGCGAACAGCGACGCCGCGGTCTCGGTGACGATCGGCAGGATGCGCGTTGCGCCGGGCGTCACGTGCTCGCGCGCTTCGATCGTGTCGAGCATCACGGAGACGCGATGCGCATCGGCGCCGCCGCGGCACTTCGGGACGACGATGCCGAACGGCCTGGCGCCGACCACGGCGGTCAGATCCTCGTGCGCGTCCGGCGTGTCGAGCGCGTTCATGCGCACGAACAGCGCTTTGGTCGTGCTCGCGCTGCGCAGCGCCGCTGCGCAGATCTCGCGCGCCGCGGCCTTGCGCTGCGGCGCCACGGCATCCTCGAGATCGAGGATCAGCGCATCGGCGGCGGAGCCGAGCGCTTTCATGATCTTGCGTTCGTCGTCGCCGGGTACGAAGAGGAGCGACCTCATGCTGCGCCTCACCCTACCCTCGCCCCGCTGCGCGGGGCGAGGGTAGAAATAGGTCGCACCCGCGCAGGCGGGTACCCAGAACCCACTTCTTTTTCTGGATTCCCGCCTTCGCGGGAATGACGAGACCAGGGATTGGCAGGAATGACGAGGCAGGTGTCATCAGAACGTGCCCATGCCGAGGAAGCCGTCGCGCGGGAAGTCGGTCATGATCTTCTTGCCGACGAGCTCCTTCAGCGTCTCGGTCGTACCGCCGCCGAGCGTACCGTAGCGCGCGCCGCGGTAGAAGCGCGAGACCGGGAACTCGTCGGTGAAGCCGTAGCCGCCGTGGACCTGGATCGCGTCGCTGGTGACGCGCAGCGACATCTCGTTCACGGTGATTTTCGCGATCGCGGCCATGTACGGATCGGGAAACGGGTTGGCCGTGGCGCAGGCCCGGTACAGGATCGAGCGGCTCGCTTCGATATCGCGATACATCTCCGCGAGCTTGTGCCGGACCGCCTGAAACTCGCCGATCGGACGATTGAATGCGCTGCGCTCGCGCGCGTACTTCACCGCTTCCTCGAACGCGCCCTCCGCGAGACCGAGCGAGATGCTCGGGTTCAGACAGCGCTGCGTGTTGAACGCGGACAGGAGCTTGCGAAAGCCGTCCTCCTTGATGATCAGGTTCTCCAGCGGCAGCTCGCAGTTCTCGAAGCGGATCTCGGCGAGGTTCTCGCCGCCCATCGTGTGATAGCGCGCCGTGCATTCGAAGCCGGGCGTGCCGCGCTCGATCATCACGCAGCCGATGCCTTCGCGCCCCGGTGTCCTGTTGATGCGGCTGAAGACGATGAACGCCTGCGCTTCGTCGACACGGCTGATCAGCGTCTTCACACCGTTCATCACGAGCTTGTCGCCGACGATGTCGGTATTCGTGCGGTAGTTCGCGACGTCGGTGCCGGCGTGGGGCTCGGTCATGCACACCGCGAGGATCACCTCGCCCGTGCAGACACCCGGCAGCAGCCGCTCCTTGATGTGCTTCGGCGCGAAGACGTCCAGGATCTTGCATTGCACGCCGACTTCGCCGAGCACCGCCATCGCCGTCACGTAACAGCCCTTGGCGATCTCCTCCAGCACGAGCGCGGTATCGAGCACCGGCAAGCCCAGCCCGCCGTATTCCTCCGGCACGGCCATGCCGAGCACGCCGATCTTCGCGAGCTCGCGCATGTTGTCCCACGGGAACGAGCCGTCCATGTACTTCAGCGCATTCGGCTTGAACTTCTCCTGCGTGAGCTCGCGCACGGTGTTCACCATGCCGCGCTGTTCCTGCGTCAGTTCGAATTTCATGAAAGCTCCGGTCAAGTTACGCGATCGAGCGGCCCGGCCGTTCGACCACGCTGGTCGGCTGCGCCAGCAGGTGCTGATAGCGCTGCCGCACGAGGTTTTCGAGGCCGCTCACGTGCTCTTCCATCGCGGTGGCCGCGGCCTCGCCGTCGCGCTTGCGGCAGGCATCGACAATGCGCTGGTGCGCCTTGACGACGTGCATCTGGTTGCCGACGGAGTAGCGGATACCGTGATGCTCGCCGTGCGCGAGAATGCTGATCGTCTCCCAGAAGATCTCCAGCACCTTGTTGCCGCTCGCGCGCGCGATCACGCCGTGGAACGCGCGGTTCTCTTCGAGGAACGCCTCGTGATCCTTCTGCGCGTCGAGCGCTTTCATGCGCGCGATCGAGGCTTCGAGCGCCGCGAAGTCTTCTTCAGCTCCGTTCAGGGCGGCTTCGTAGGCGAGCGCGGGCTCGATCACTTCGCGCGCCTTGATGACGGTGACGAACGGCACTTCGTGCAGGCGCAGGAACACCGAAAGCCCATGCGCCAGCAGATCGGTGCTCGGCTCGCGCACGATGATGCCGCCGCCGGGACCGGGACGCAGCTCGAGCACGCCCTGGGATTCGAGGAGCTTCAGGCTCTCGCGCAGCGTGGGCCGGCTCACGTTGAACTGCGAGAGGAGCTCGGCCTCGGTCGCGAAGCTCACACCCGGTTCGAGCTTCGCGGCGATGATGCGCTCGAGCAACTGCTGCGCGACGTGCTCGGCCTTGCTGCGGTGAGGAATCGGCGCGCGGCTCACGTCGCGTTACCCCCGCTAAAGCGCGGCTGGCGCTTTTCGGCGAATGCCGCGAGCCCTTCGGCATAGTCCGCGGAAGCGAGCACCTGCTGGAGCGCCGCGCGCTCGAGCTCGAGGCCCGCCTCGAGCGGACGCTCCATGCCTTCGCGCACGAGGCGCTTGATCGTATGGGCGCCACTCGGTGAACGCGATGCAAGGACCTCGGCAATACGCTGAACGTACGTATCGAGCTCGGCAGCGGGAACCGCAGCATGGACCAGACCGATCTGCTCGGCGCGCGTGCCGTTGACCGGCTCGCCCATCAGCATCATCTCGAGCGCCCGCGCGGCGCCGATCACGCGCGGCATGCGCTGCGTGCCGCCCGCGCCGGGGATCGCGCCGATGCGCATTTCGGTGAGCCCGATCTGCGCGTCCTCCGCGGCGTAACGCAGATCGCACGCGAGCGCCATCTCGCAGCCGCCGCCGAGCGCGAGGCCGTTGATGACGGCCATCGTGGGCATGGGTGCGGCGGCGAGCGCGTTCACCGCCGCGTTGATCGCGCGATTGTGCTTCACGCGCGCCGCCTCCTCCATCGTGCGCCGCTCCTTCAAATCGGCGCCCGCGCAGAACGCGCGGCCGGTGCCGCGCACGAGCAACACCCGCGCGGGCATGGCGATCGCGCCCGCAATGGCGCGTTCGAGCGCATCGACCATGCCCACACCCAACGCGTTCAGGCGGTCGGGACGGTCCAGCCGAATCGTCACGATGCCCTCTGCGGTCGTTTCCACCACGATGCCGGCGTCTGTCTGCATGTTGTCCCCTATCGAAGGCGATCACGGAAATCGGGATGGGCGATGGCGCGAAGGCGCTGCGCACGCTCGCTGAAGGAGCGCCCGCGCAGATCAGCGATACCGTACTCGGTGACGACGATGTCTGCGTCGCCACGCGGCGTCGTCACCGGCCGCCCTTCGAGCGAGGTCACGATGCGCGAGTGCTTGCCGTCGGGCGTGGTCGAAGGCACCGCGATGATCGAGCGGCCGCCGGGCGAAGCGATTGCGCCGCGGACGAAGTCCAGTTGCCCGCCGATGGCGCCGAGATAACGCTCGCCCGCGATTTCGGAATTCACGTTGCCGGTCAAATCGACCTCGATGCCGGAGTTGATCGCGTAGAGCTGCTGCACGCGCGCGAGGGTCTGCTGGCTGTGCGTGTACTCGGACGAGCGCATCTCGAGCGCGTCGTTGCCGTCGGCGAAATCCATCAGCGTACGGCTGCCGAAGAGGCCGCCGGTGACGGTGCGGCCCGCATCGATACCCTTGCGCGCGTTCGTGACCACGCCCTTCTCCACCAGATCGACGATCACGTCGGAGATGACCCCGCTGTGGACGCCGAGGTCGCGGTGGTTCTCCAGCGCACGGCAGACCGCGACCGGTAAGCCGCCGACGCCCATCTGGATCGTAGCGCCATCGGGAATCAGCGCCGCGACATGTGCCGCAACGCGCTTGTCGATGTCGTCCGGCTCCGGATCGGGCATCAGGATTTCGCCGGCATCGCATTCGGTGAGCACGTCGATGTCGCTCGCCGCGATCAGCGCATCCTGTGCGGTCATCGGCAGCCGCGGGTCGTTCTCCGCGATCACGCAACGCGCCGCGGCGACGAGCGCCGGAACGAAGTCGGCCATGACGCCGACGGTGAAGTAACCCGGCTTCGGATGCGGCTTCACGCGCAGCAGCACGACGTCCACCGGGATCGCGCCGGAGCGTACGAGGGCGGGCACCTGGGAGACATACGCGGGCACGATGTCGGCGACGTTGGCGAGCGTGAGCTTGCGCGTGCTGCCGGCGCCGTTCAGCGTGCGGAAGCGGAAGCGGTCGGAGTGCTCCGGCGAAAGCGTCCCGCTCACGGTCATACCGACGAACACCGTAAGCGGCGGCAGCTCATGGCGCTGCGCCACCAACCGTTGCGCAAGGCCGAGCGGCTCGCCGGTGCCCTGCGGCCACGTCACGACGTCGTCCGGCTGGACGTGCCTGGAGAAATCCAGGGTGCTGCTGGCGCCGGAGCGGATGGGCATGGCCGCGCATGTTAGGCGCCGCCCTAGCGGCGTGTCAAATCATCTAGATCATTTGACCGGCAGCCCACGTGCCACCTACACTGCGGCTCCCTGTAGCAACCTTCCCACGCCAAAAACCATGAAAGCCTCCTCTCCCAGACTCGCGCTCTGCGCGCTTGCCGCGGCTTGCGCCGCCGGCATCACCCCCGCTCACGCGCAGGACGCCAGCCGCTTTCCCGCCAAGCCGATCCGCCTGATCGTTCCCTTTCCGCCGGGCGGAAGCAACGACATCCTCGGGCGCTTCATCGCGCAGAAGATGAGCGAGCGGCTGCCGCAGCAGACGATCGTCGATAACCGCCCGGGCGCCGACGGTCTCATCGGCACCGAGCTCGCGTCGCGGGCGCCGGCGGACGGTCACACGCTGCTCATCGTCTCGACATCGTTCACGCAAAATCCCGCCATCCACAAGGTGCCGTTCGATCCGGTGAAATCGTTCGCGCCCGTCGCGCAGATCGCCGCGGGGGCGAACGTCATCTGCTCGCATCCGAGCTTCGCGGCGAAAACAGTGAAGGACCTGATCGCGCTCGCCAGAGCGAAGCCCGGCGATCTGCGATACGCGTCTTCCGGCATCGGCGGCTTCAACCATTTCGGCGGTGAGCTGTTCAATCAGCTCGCCAAGGTGAAGCTCGCGCATATCCCGTACAAGGGCGGCGGACCGGCGATGCTCGACGTCATGACGGGACAGGTCGAAGTGGTGTTCGGCACGCTGATTCAGGCGCTCCCGCACATCCGCTCCGGGAAGCTCAAGCCGCTCGGCGTCGGATCGGCGAAGCGCTCGCCCGTGCTGTCGCAGGTGCCCGCGATCAGCGAGACCGTGCCCGGATACGAGGCTCCGATCTGGTGGGGCGTGCTCGCGCCCGCGGGCGTGCCGGGCCCGATCGTGAGCAAGCTCAATGGCGAGATCAACGCGATCCTGCGCGACCCCGACATGGCGAAGCGCCTGTCGGCCGAAGCCGCGGAGCCGGTGATCGGACCGCCGGAAGCGTTCGGCAAGGTGATCGCGAACGACCTCACGAAGTGGAGCCGCATCGCGAAGGAAGCGAACATCCGCGCGGAGTAAACCGCTACCGTGCAGGAGACATGATGGACAGGCATTCGCAGGCCGCTGACCAACCCGAGCGTACGCTCGACGCGTTCGTCGATCTGTCGCAAAGGCTGCGCTGGGACCACGTGCCCGAGCGGACGCGGGCGAGCGTCAGACGCGAGCTCCTGGACTATCTCGGCGCGGCGATCGCGGGCCGCGCGGCGGCGGGGCTGCCGCCGTGGCTGAAGGTACTGATCGACATGGGCGGCCGTCCGGACGCGCGCGTGCTCGGCGGACCGGGTGTGCCGGCGCCGACGGCGGCGCTGTGCAACGGCTACTACGGTCACGTGCTCGAGTTCGACGATACGCACGACGAGGCGGTGCTGCACGCCGGCTCGGCGGCGATCCCGGCTGCATTCGCCGCGGCGGGACTGCGCGGCTCGGTGAGCGGCAGGGAATTCTGCGAAGCCGTGCTGCTGGGCATCGAGCTCACGTGCCGGCTGGGCGTCGCGACCAGGCTCAATCTCGTGGAAGGCGGCTGGATCTATACGGCGCTGCTCGGGCATTTCGGTGCGACGCTCGGCGCCGCGCGCCTGATCGATCCGCGGCCCGACGTGCTGCGCAATGCGCTCGGCATCGTCTACTGCCTCGCGAGCGGGAATCATCAATCGACGCGTGAAGGCGCGCCCACCAAGCACGTGCAGCCCGGCTATGCCGCCGCGAACGCGCTCACCGCTGCGCTGATGGCAAGCGGTGGGTTGCCGGGGGTGAAGAATCCGCTCACGGGTGAGGACGGATTGAGCCGCGTCTATCTGCGCGATCGCTTCGATGCCGCGCGCGCGATCCGCGGTCTCAGCGCGGAATGGGAGTTCGATCGCCTCTCGATCAAGCCCTACCCGACGTGCCGCCTCACGCATCCGGCGATCAGCGCGGCGCTTGACCTGCGCAAGGCGCTCGGCGATAACGCTGCAGCAATCGAGCGCGTGGAGCTCGTGATGGGTCCGCAGGCGTATGACGTCGTCGGCCGCGACGCCGCGGAAAAGCGCACGCCGCAAACGCGCGTCAACGCGCAGTTCAGCGTCTACTGGTGCGTCGCAAGCGCGCTTGCTTACGGCGAAGTGACGCCGGGGCAGCTCGCCGGCGAGATTCCGCCGTCGGCGAAGCTTCGCGAATGGATCGCCAAGGTCAGCGCGACTGCCGATCCCGCGGCCGCGCAGCGCGATATCGGCGGCTGCACGATCCGCGCCCATGGCGCGTTCGGCACGCGCGAAGTGACGCACACGAGCGCCAAAGGCCATCCGGACAATCCGATGAGCGACGACGAGCTGCTCGCGAAGTTCAACGCGAACCTGCGCTACGCAAAAGTGAGCGACGCGCAAGCCGCGGAGCTCGCCGACGCGATCCTCTCGATCGACAGTCTCCCGGATCTGCGTCCGCTTGCGGATGCAATCGCAAGCGCGCCGGAGTGAAGCGTAGGGTGCGCTAGCAGCGCACCGGCCGGGTGCGCGTTGATGCACCCTACGGTCGAGCGCCTCAGGATCCGCTGAAGCGCGGCTTACGTTTCTCGAGCAACGCGCTGACCCCTTCTTTGAAATCGGCAGTGCGGGTCGATTCGACGAACGCGTCGCGCTCTGCATCCAGTTGCTGCGCCAGCGTCGCGTCGAACGACGCTCTCATCAGCCGCTTCGCGCGGCCGTAGGCGAGCGTCGCGCCGGAGGCGAGGCGATGCGCGAGCGCCTCGGTCTCCGCCTCCAGCATTTCTCCCGGCACGATGCGATTGACGAGCCCCAGCCGCAGCGCCTCGGCTGCATCGTACGTGTCGTTCAACAGCGCGATTTCCAGCGCTCGGCGCAGTCCGACCAGGCGCGGAAGCTCCCAGGTCGTGCCGGCGTCCGGCGTTGCGCCGATGCGCGTGTAGGCGAGATTGATCTGCGTGTCGTTCGCGGCGATCGCGAGGTCCGCAGCGAGCGCGACGCCCACACCCGCCCCGGCCACCGCGCCGTGCACGCTCGCGAGGACGGGCGCCGGAATATCGGCGAGCAGCAGCAGCGCCGGATTGAGCACACGCAGCAGCGCGTCCGCTAAAGGCCCGGCCTCGCCCGCGGCGTGCATCCGGCGCAGGTCGCCGCCCGCCATGAACGCGCGCCCGGCGCCGCTCAGCACCACCACCCGCACGTCGGAACGCTGTGACACGGCTTCGCACGCCGCGAGGAAACCGCGCGCGAGCGCATCGTCTATGGCGTTCAGCGCGTCGGGCCGATTGAAGCGAATGCGCGCGATCCCGTCTTGAACGTTCAACAGCACCGCATCCTGCGGTAATGACATGGCTGCTCCTCCGTAGAGCCTTATTTTGCAGCTAGAATCGCCGCGTAACTGCTTCTTTCCTTCCCACCGCGACAGGAGAACAGCATGGCCCTTCCGCTCGAAGGTGTGCGCGTGCTCGATTTGACAAGCGTCATGGCGGGCCCCTACTGCACGATGGTGCTCGGCGACATGGGCGCGGAAGTGATCAAGGTGGAGAACTTCCCCGAGGGCGATGCCTCGCGCCGTTTCGACCCGAAAGTGAACGACGAGTCGTACTGCTTCGCCGTCTTGAACCGGAACAAGAAAAGCGTCGCGCTCGACATGAAGGATCCGCGCGGCAAGGACGCCTTCATGAAGCTCGCGGCGCGCGCGGACATCATTACGGAGAACTTTCGTCCGGGCGTGACGAAAAAGCTCGGCGTCGATTACGACACGATCAGCAAGCTCAATCCGGGTGTGATCTACGCCTCGATGTCCGGATTCGGGCAGACGGGACCGTACGGGAGGAAGGGCGGATTCGACATCGTCGCGCAGGGCATGTCCGGCATCATGATGATGACCGGGCATCCCGGCGGCCGCCCCGCCAAGGTCGGCATCGCGATGAACGACATCGCGAGCGGCGTCACCGCGCTCACCGGCATCCTCGGCGCCTACATCGGGCGGCTTCGCAGCGGCAAAGGCCAGTACCTCGAGACCTCGCTGCTGGAGGCCGGGCTCGCGTGGACGTTCTGGGAATTCGGCGCGTATTTCGGCGGCGGCGAGATTCCGACCGCCACCGGCACGCGCCACCGCCGCTCCACGCCGTACCAAGCCTACAAAACGAAGGATGGATACGTCACGGTGGGCGCGAACAACGCGAAGCTGTGGACCGCGTTCTGCACGAGCGTCTGCGACAAGCCGGAGTGGCTCAGCGATCCACGCTTCAATCCGCTCCAGCAGCGGCTGAAGAACATCGACGAGCTCGAACGCGAGATCGAGGCGGTGCTCACGACCGAGCCCACCTCACACTGGGTCGAGAAGCTCGACGCGGCCGGCGTGCCGGGCGGACCGGTCTATACCTACGCGCAGACGCTCGCCGATCCGCATGTCCAGGCCCGTAAGATGGTCGTCGAAATGGACCACCCGAAGATCGGCCGCATGAAAGCGATGGGCATCCCGGTGAAATCGACCGGTGAATTGCTCGCGATACGCGAGCCTGCGCCGTGGCTGGGCCAGCACACGGACGAAGTGCTGAAGGCCGTGGGCTATGGCGCGAAGGATATCGAAGCGCTGCACGCCGACGGCGTGCTGTACGACAAGTACCGCGATCCGGCCGTGAAGCCGCAGGCGGACAAGGTCACCGCGCAGTAGCTTTATCGGTAGATCATCCGCCGGTGCGCCATTGGCGCACCCTGCGGCCAACGGATGTGCGGGTGGTTCGTAGGGTGCGCTGGTAGCGCACCGGCAACGCGCGTTCAGTCGTTCCGGGTGGTGGACAGCGACCGGAACAACGCGCTGAACGGATTCGACGATTCGGCAGGCTTTTCGGCCGCCGTGGGCGTGACCGCGGCGGGTGCCGCATCTCCACCATTCGTCGACGGGGCCGATCCGCCGGTGGCGGCAGTCTGGGCTTTCGGTGCAGGCGCAACCTCGGCTGCCGCCGCAGGCTTCACATCCGGCGGCGGCTCGGGTTTGACCTCCGCCGCGGCGGCAGGGGCGGCGCTCGCAGCCGGGGCGGGCGTCACCGCCGGAGCAGAGGTCACGATCGCGGCCGGTGCGGCCGGCGTTTCTGCTGCGGGCGCCGGTTTCGTCTCCGCGCGCGCGGAAGCGTTGCCCTCCGCAGCCGTCGCAGGTGTAGCAGCCGGCAGACCGGCCTGCCTCACGTCAGACGTGCCCTGCGAGGGCTCTGGCGTCTCGACCGCGCGCGCAACGTTGGCCTCACCGAGCGGCGTGCCCTCGACCATCAACTCGCCGGCGAGCACGCACTGATCGCTGCCCTTCTTGATCGTGAGGCTCCCGTTGATCACCCCATCCATCCCGCAATAGCGCTCGCGGTCGATGTCGCGGAAGATGAAGTGGTACTCGCCGTTCTTCTTGTGCTCGATCAGGAACGCGCCCTTCTCGACGTTGACGGTCGTGATATCTCCGTTGTCGGCCCACTTGCTATACGGATCGCGCTGGCGCTGGAGATAGATCGAGCAGGTGCGCGGCTTCCATTTGCTGTAGTAGGCGAAAGCGTCGGTCTTGCCGCCGACGAGCACGACAGCGATACGCGCGTGACGATCTTCGGTGCCGAGGCGACAGGCCAGCGTCTCGGTTTTCTTCGATGCCTTGCGAACTTCTTTGCGGACTTCTTTCCTCTCGGCAGCGACAGCGGAGCCGCCGGCGAGTATCGCCAGCGAGGCCGCGCACGCGATTGCCCTGCACGTCGTGATCGCCAAACTCAGGACCCCCAATCAGAGTCACACACCCACAAAGCGCCGAGTTTACGCTGCGCTGTGCGCAATCTTCAAGCGTTTCAAACGGTTGCTGCAATGCTGCCGGGATGTGCAGAATGCGCGACGGTCGACGGCGAAAGGTGTCCAGCATGCGGCATGACTTCGGCAGATTCGCGGTTGCGCTCGCATCGTGTCTCGTCGTCGCCGCCTGCGAGCACATGCCCGGCGATCAGTACGGCGGAAGCACCGTCGCCGCGTACGGCGTCGGCAGCAACGAGCTGCCGCTGATGCGCACGGACGCTCAGAGCTACGAGCGCGGTGCGAGCGTGCACGTGCAGCTCGTCAACCGGACCGGACGCCCGCTGCTCTACAACCTCTGCCGCTCGAGCCTCGAACGGGTGGGGAGCGATGGCGGCTGGCACGCGGTGACGCCGATGCTCTCGGAGTTCTGTACTGCGGAGCTGCGGTCGCTCACGCCGGGCTATGCGGTCGATTACGCATTCAAGCTCGACCGCGTGAAAGACCACGGCGAGTACCGCATCCGTACGCAGCTCCACGATCCGCGGATGCGCACGAACGTCGAGGCCGTGTCCAACCGGTTCCAGGTGAGACGTGACGACTGACGCAAGACCGCTGGTCCCCCATCGCGTCGGCGTCTATTTCGCGGTCGTCCAGCTTTTTTTCACGCTGACGTGGACCGTTTACGTCATCTTTCTGCCGAAGCTGGCGGCGCAGGCCGGCATTCCGAAGCACTGGGTCGTTTACATCCTGCTGCTCGACCAGCTCGTATTCGTGGTCATGGACTACGCGATGGGCGTAATGGCGGACCGTGTATCGAAGGTGCTCGGCAGGCTCGGCTACATCGTTCTCGCCGTCACGCTGGGCTCGTGCCTCGCATTCCTGCTGCTCCCGTTCGCTGCGCCCGCAGGCGCGGCGTGGCTCTTTCTCGCGCTGACGGTACTGTGGGCGGTCAGCTCTTCCGCGCTGCGCGCGCCGCCGCTCGCGCTGCTCGGTAAATACGCGCCGCAGCCGGCCGTGCCGTGGCTCTCGGCGCTGTCGCTGTTCGGACTCGGGCTCGCCGGCGCGGTCTCGCCGTACCTCACGATCGTCATGCGCGATCTCGACCCGCGGCTGCCCTTCGCGATTTCGAGCATCGCGCTCGCGCTGGCGACGGCCGGCATCATGTGGGCCGAGCGCACGCTGGCGAAAGACTCGCCGAGCGCCGCGGCGGCAACCGTAACGCCGAAGCCGAATGCGCCGGTCGCCGGGTTTCTGATCGCGGCGCTGCTCGTGGGCATCGGATTCCAGATTCACTTTTCGCTCAACACCGCGGGCCAGTACCTGAAGCTCGCGAAACCCGATCAGCTCCCTTACCTGATGCCGGTCTTCTGGATCGGCTTCAACGTGCTGATGCTGCCGGCGAGTCTCGCGACCAAACGCTACGGCGGCATCGCGGTGGCCTGCGCGGGCGCGGTGATCGCCGCGATCGCGGCATTCGGCGCAACGCGGGCCGGCAGCCTCGAGACGCTGGTTGCCCTTCAATTCATCGCCGGCGGCGGGTGGGGCTGCGTCCTCATGAGCGCGGTCGCGGCAGCGGTCGCCATCGGCCACACCGGGCGCGAAGGCAAGCTGACGGGCGGCCTGTTCTCGCTGCTTGCGCTGGCGGCGTTCGCGCGCATTGCGATACTGGCCGCGGAGCTCAACAAGGACCCCGGCTATGCGGCGGCGTTCGCCTGGGCGCCGGTCGCCGCGTGGGCGGCGGGCGGGCTGATCCTGCTGTACTTATATGCGACCCGTCCCGAGGCGCGGGCTGTTCCTGCGTAGGGGCGTTGATCACGCGCCGCGCGGGCGGTGCGCCATCGGCGCACCCGACGGTGACAGGTGCCGGTACGGACGCTTCGTAGGCCGGGTTAGCGCCGCGTAACCCGCGCCAGCCTACGATTGGCGGGGCACCGACGCGCGCGCGACTTCGCCGGCGTCGTCGAGCTTCCCGACATCCCAGCACAGCCGGATCAGCCGGTCGCTTTGACTGTCGCCAAGTGTGCCCTTCGCGAGCGCACGGAATTTCGCTTCGAGATCGCCGTCGCTCATCGGCCGCTTCAGGCTGCCGATCGCGTGCTCCACGAACGTTTCGACGGCTTTGCCGCTTTTCAGCCGTATCGTCACGCGCGTCTGGTCCTCGTGCATCGATTTGTCGACCGTCGCGCTCACGCGGTCGCGTAACGCGGTGACCTGCGGATCGCGCACCACGTCGTCGCCGTACTCGGCTTCGCCGGCCGCCCCGTGAATGATGGCCACTGCCGCGGAGTGATAGACGCTGAACTTGCCTTCGAGACCGACCTGCGGCGTCTTCTTGCCCGTGAGCTCGAGCACGAGCGGGTGCACGCGCGCCTCGATCGCCTCGATGTCCCCGGCTTCGAGCCCGTGCGCGTTGCGAAGCTGGATGCAGGCGTCGATGATCGGATGGATCACGATGCCGCACGCGAACGGCTTGTAGGTGTTCTGCGCGATCTCCCACGTCTCGCCGAGACGCTGCGTGATCTCCTGCGGCTTGAACGCGGTCGAGAGCACGTTCGCGAAGCCGCGCTTCGCCTCGATCGCCTGATGGGAGCTCGTGAAATCGCGCTGCGCGAGCAGCGCAGCGAGCAGACCGTTGCGCGCCGCGTTGCCGGGATGGAACGGCTTGCACATCGTGCCGAACATCTCGCGCAAGCCCGAGGCTTGCGTCGCCGCGATGCCGAGCGCCCACACCATCTGCTGCTCGTCGAGCTTCAGCAGTCTGCCCGCGGCGGCGGCCGCGCCGAACACGCCGGCAGTGCCGGTGATATGCCAGCCGACGTCGTAGTGCTCGGGATAAACGGCGCTGCCGATCCGGCACTCGACTTCCACGCCGAGGATGAAGGCGTGCAGGAAATCCGCGCCGCCGACCGGCGTGCGCTCCGCGAGCGCGAGAATCGCGGAGGCGACGGGGCCGCTGGGGTGGATCACCGTCTTCAGGTGCGTGTCGTCGAAATCGAACGTGTGCGACGTGATGCCGTTCATGAGCGCCGCGGTCATGACGTCCAGACGGTCGCCGCGGCCGAGCACGGTCGCTTGCGCGGCCCCGGAAAACGGCTTCAGCGCGGCGAGCGCGCGCTCCACGGTTTCGTGCCGGCATGCGCCGACGGCACAGCCGACCCAGTTGAGGAACGAGCGCGCCGCTTCGTGGCGGACGTTGTCCGGGACGGTGCGGGCGTCGTGTTCGATGACGAAGCGTGCGAGCGTTCGCGTGACTTCCATTTGAGCTCCATCAGATCGTAGTGAATCGTACGGTGCGCTGCTGGGGCACTGGTCGGTGCGCCATCGGCACACCCTACGAGCTACGCAATTCCATCACATCCGTAGGGCGCTGGTAGCGCACCGGCCGGTGGGTCACGGACAGATCCTACGACTCGCGCTGCAGGAATTTCCGTTCCCACGCCTCGACGTCGGACAGACCGAGCGCGGCGTTGTAATCCTTGAACGAGAGCATGCGGCCGCGCGCGGCTTTGGTGTTGCCGTCGCGCTTGAGCACGCCGAGCGCCTCGCGAATGCCGTAGCCGGCGGCGTTGCGGCCGAGCGCGGGATAGATCGCGAGCCGGAAACCGATCGCGTCGAGCTCTTCTGCCGTGAGCTCGCCGATGTTCCCGACTTCCTCGACGTTGACGAGACACGGCGCGTCGATCTCGCCGGTCACGCGCTTCAACTGCTCCACGATGTCGGGCGCGCCCTTGAGCTCGACGAAGACCACGTCGGCGCCCGCCTTGCGGTACGCCTTCCCGCGGCGCAGCGCCTCGTCGAGTCCCTGCCCGGTTGCCGCGTCCGTGCGTGCGATGATGATGAAATTCGGATCGCGCCGGGCGGCGATCGCCGCCTCGATTTTCCCGACGTGCTCCTCCATCGCGATCACCGGCCGCGAGCCGGGCAGGTGTCCGCAGCGTTTGGGCGAGACCTGATCTTCGAGGTGGATCGCCGCGACGCCGGCTGATTCGAACTCCTCGACCGTGCGCTTGACGTTAACCGCGTTGCCGTAGCCGGTATCCGCGTCACAAATGAGCGGGATGTCCACGCACGCCGCCGCGCGGTGTGCGTGCGCCGAGAACAGCGTGAGGTCGATCAATCCGACGTCAGGACGGCCGAGCAGGCTCGCCGACACGCCGTTGCCGGTCATGTACACGGCTTCGAATCCGGCCTGCTCCACGAAACGCGCGCCGTACGCGTCGTAGATGCCCGGCGCCACGACCATCGGACCTCGGGTCAGGCGCTCGCGCAGCCGCTGTCTCTTAGGATCGTTCATGGGGCCACCTTATACTTGGAACGTGTATGAGAAAGCGCATCGCCGGCTGCCGTATCTGGTGCTCGCGTACGCGTGCATCGCGCTCGGCGCCGCGGGAATTTTTCTCCCGGTGCTGCCCACGACACCTTTCCTGCTGGTCGCAGCGTGGGCTGCACCGAAAGCTTCGCCACGGCTCGACGCATGGCTGCACGGCCATCCGCGGTTCGGCCCGATACTGCGCGCCTGGCGCGACGAACGCGCGATCCCGGCGCGAGCCAAGTGGCTTGCGTGCTCGATGCTCTTCGCGAGCTGGCTCTTCATCCTCGCGACCGCAGCCACGCCATGGGTTCCGGCGGCAACAGGTGTCCTCTTCTTGTGCGTCGGCACTTACGTGTGCACACGGCCCACGCCGACTCGCGAGCGCTCCGCGCGCAGGCGCGAACGCTGACGCGGACCGCAACGCGAGCGCGTCACAGGCCAAGCTGCTTCTTGACGGTCTCCATCTCGCGCATGTCCTGCGCGAGCTGCGCGCGAAACGCGTCGGGGGCCTGGAAGCCGTCGAGCTGCGTCACCTGTTTCAGGTAGGCCTTCCATGCGGGCGTCTGCTGAGCCTTCTGTATCGCCGGCACGAGCCGGTCGAGCACCGGCTTCGGCGTTCCCGCCTTCGCCATGATGCCGCGCCACTGGTAGCGCACGAGATCCCAGCCGCGCTCCTTGTACGTCGGTACATTCGGGAAGTCTTCGAGCCGACGCTCGGATGACACGGCGATCACGCGCACCTTGCCGGCGTCGATCATCGGTTTCACGTTGCCGGGATTGGTCGCAGCCGCGTCGACGTGGCCGCCGGCGATCGCAGTGAGCGCCGGCCCGCCGCCCTGATACGCCACCCACGTCGTCTTGATCTTCGCCATGCCGGAGAACAGCTCCCACGCGACGCGATGTCCGCTCATCGCGAAGGGACCGGCGATATTGACGAACCCGGGCTTCTTCCGCGCGTAGGCGACGAACTCGTCGATCGTCTTGAAGGGCGTCGACGTATGCACGACGAGACCGTACGGATCGATCTGCGAGCGCGCGACCATCTGCAGGTCTTCGGGCTTGAAGGCGACATTCGGTTCGCTGAACAGCGTAGCGAGGGTGATCGTGTTCGCGGCGATCGTGTAACCGTCCGCCGGTGCGCGCAGCAGCGTGTTGACCATGACGATGCCGGAGCCGCCGGTGCGGTTGTCGACGACCACGTTCTGCCCCAGCTCCACGGACAGGAGCTTTGCCATCGTGCGCGCGTAGAGGTCTACGGGCGAGCCCGCCGCCGACCAGCACAGGATCGTGATCGGCTTTGCGGGATACTGCTGTGCGGGGGCGCTGCCGGCAGCGAGCGCGAGCGCTCCCGCGGCGATCGAGACGAAGAGCTTCATGCAACTTTCCAGTCGGGGTGTGTTTTGAGGAATGGGATGAGCCCGCCCGCTTCCAGCAGGGACTGAATCGCCGGCGGGAGCGGAGCGAACCGGCACTCGATATTCCGCTCCCGGGCGCGCAGTACGCCCGCGGGAAGATCGAGCTCGAGCGCATCGCCTTCAGCGATGCCGGCGATGTCGCACTCGACGACCGGCAATCCGTTGTTGATGGCATTGCGGAAGAACTGACGGCCGAACGCGGGCGACACGATCGCCGCGACGCCGAGCAGCCGCATGACGTGCACCGCCTGCTCGCGGGATGAGTTGATGCCGAAATTGCGGCCCGCGACGACGACATCCCCGGCGCGGAAGCGCGAGACGAAGTCGGGCGCGACGCGCTCGAACGCATGCTGTGCGATGTACGCGGCGTCCTTGCCCGGCAGGTACTTGGCCGAGCAGTGCACGTCGGTGTTGATCGCCTCGGGCAGGAGCCGGGCCGCGCCCCGGATCAGTTGAATGCTCACGCGGCTGCGCGCCACGTGCCGCCGGCGACTTCGCGCGGATCGGTGATGCGGCCGGTCAATGCGGACGCCGCCACGGTCGCCGCCGAAGCGATCCAGATCTCCGATCTCGGGTTGCCGAGACGCCCCTTGAAGTTGCGGTTCGCGCTCGAGATCACGACCTGATCGTCGCCGGTGATGAGGTGGCCGGTGATGTTGACGCACGTGCCGCAGCCGGCCGCTTCCACCGACGCGCCCGCCGCCGTCAGCGTCTCCACGAGCCCCTCGCGCAACGCGGCGAGATACACCTGGCGCGAGGCGGGCGTGACGATCATGCGCACGCCTTTGGCGACGCGCTTGCCCTCCAGCACCGCGGCGGCCTGCCGGATGTCGTCGAGCCGGCCGTTGGTGCAGGTGCCGATCAGCGCGAAATCGATTTTTTGGCCGACGACCTCCGGCACGCCGATGACGTCGTCGATCTGGTGCCTGCGCGCGACCTGCGGGACCAGCGCGGCCGCATCGATCTCGATGCGCTGCGCGTAAGCCGCGTCTGCATCCGCCCGAACCGGCCGCGGCTCGCGCGCGCCGTGGGCTTTCAGCCACGCGAGCGTCTTCTCGTCCGCTTCCAGCAGCGCCGCCTTGGCGCCGAGCTCCGCCGCATGATTCGAAAGCGTCATCCGGTCGTCGATGTCCATTGCGGCGACCGCCTCGCCGCCATATTCGAGCGCTTTGTAATTCGCGCCTTCCGCGCCGAGCCGCCCGAGCATCGTGAGCGTCACGTCCTTGGCCCAGACACCCGGCTGCAGCCGGCCATGGAGCTCGATGCGGATGGTTTCGGGCACGCGGAACCACAGGCACCCGGTCATCATGACGGCCGAGACGTCGGTGCCTTCCACCCCGGTCCCGAACGCGTTGAAGGCGCCGTACGTCGTCGAGTGCGTGTCGGTGCCGACCGCGAGATCGCCGCACGTGAGGTGCCCGCCCTCAGGCAACACCTGATGGCAGATGCCGTCGCCGACGTCGTACAGGACCGCGCCGCGTTCTTCGGCGAAGCGGCGCATTGCGATGTGCGTGTTCGCCGCTTCGGGCGTCGGCGGCGGGGAATAATGATCGAGGACGAGCGCGGTGCGGGAGGCGTGCGGCAGCGACTTCGCGCCGAGCTTCTCGAGCTGCTTCAGCGCGTTCTCCGCGCGTGCGTCGTGAATCATCGCGAAATCGACGCGCGCGACGACCACCTCGCCCGCGCGCGCCGGCGCGCCCGCGTGCGCACCCAGAATTTTTTCGGCGATCGTGTATCCCATGCACCAATTCTAGCAATGCGCATGCTTGACAACTTGAAGAAGCGCGGCGGCTGCCGCGCTAAGCTACTTTTTACGCCGAGGCGCAACTCGGCGCGTCGTAGGTTCTGTCGTGCCGCGCTAAGCCCCTTTTTGCAACGAGGCGCAGCCTCGGCGCATCGTAGGTTTTTGTGGTATTAAAGCGTCCCTCTGTCAGCGCCCTTCCCCCGAATGCCTTCCGAATCTTCCCTGACTGCAGAAGTCGCGCAGTTCATCGTCGCGACCAAGTCGCGCGGCATCCCGCGCGATGTCATGCATTTCGGCAAACGCTCGATCCTCGACGGTCTCGGGCTCGCGCTCGCGGGCAACGCCGCCGAATCCGGCAAGCTCGTGCGCGCGTATCTCGCGAAGCTCGGCTGCACCTCGACGCGCGGCTGCACCGTCATCGGCACCCCTCTCAAGCTGCCCGCGCGGTTCGCGGCGTTCGCCAACGGCGTCGCGATACACGCCGATGACTACGACGATACGCAGCTCGCGGTGGCCAGGGACCGCGTGTACGGACTGCTCACACATCCGACCGCGCCCGCGCTGCCGCCGGTGCTCGCGATCGGCGAGCGCGACAACCGCAGCGGCCTGGACGTGCTGACCGCGTATCAGATCGCCGTCGAGGTCGAGACCAAGATCGCGGAGGCGATCGATCCCCGCCATTACGACCACGGCTTTCACTCGACCGCAACGATGGGCACGCTCGCGGCGGCCGCGGGTGCCGCGCGGTTGACGGGCCTCAGCGTGGAGCAGACGCGACGTGCGCTCGGCATCGCCGCAAGCCAGTCCGCCGGGCTGCGCGAAAACTTCGGCACCATGAC
>DASPNJ010000066.1:0-34374 GCA_035626595.1 Burkholderiales bacterium | reverse complement strand
CGCTGACCGTGTAGGTGAACGCAGCATTGTCCGGATCGGTCACGCTGAAATTCGCGCCCGTCAACGTCACCGTCTGGCCTTCGTTCACCGTCAGCGCAGCGCTCATGACGACCGGCGCGTCGTTGAGCGGCGTATACGTCGACGCCACCGCGAACGTATTCGAATTCGCGAGGCCGTCGTTCACACGCACGTTGAACGTAGGCGCGCCCTCGGTCCCGTCATGCACGAATTGCACGAAGCCGCCCGCCAGGTCGGCGCTCGTGAAGGACGTGATCGGGGTGCCGGGCGCGTTCGAAAGCTGGAACCGGCCGCGGGCGACGGCGCTGACGGTATAGGTAAAGGCAGCGTTGTCGCCGTCCGTCACGCTGAAATTCGCACCCGAGAGCGTGACGGTCTGGCCTTCATCGACCGTGAGCGACGCGGCCGTGATCACCGGCGCGTCGTTGACCGGGTTGTAGGTGATCGTCGCCGCGCGCGTGTTCGAGTTTGCAGCGCCGTCGTTCACCGTGACGCTGAAGGCGGGGGCGATCTCGTTACCGTCGTCGACGAACTGCACCACGGCACCGGAGAGCTGCGCCGATGTGAAGCTCGTGATCGGCGTGCCCGGCGCGCTGGAAAGCTGAAAGAAACCACCGCTGACACCGCTCACGGTATAAGTGAAAGCGCTGTTGTCCGGATCGGTGACGCCGAAATTGGCGGCGGCGAGCGTCACGGTCTGCCCTTCGTTCAGCGTCAGCGCCGCGCTTCCCACGACCGGCGGGTCGTTGACCGCGTTGACCGTAATGGTAGCGCTCGCCGTGCTGCCGCCCAGTCCGGCATCATTGTTCGAGGTGGAGGCCTGGACCGTGAAGCTGCCGCTGCCGTTGAAGTTGCCGGTCGGCGTGAACTTCAGTCCCGCGCTGCCCTCGGCGAACGTGATGAACGTGCCGTCGGTGATCTGCGTCACCCCGTCGTTCTTGAAGAGCGTGCCGTTGCTGATGCCGGTTACCTTGAAGTGCGTGACCTCGGCGCCGTCGTTGGCGTTGCGCGAAATCACGAGGCCGCTGCTCGACTGCGTGTCCTCGTTGGTGGTCGCGTTGGTGACGGACGGCGTGTCCGCTATGGGGTTGACGACGAGGCTGGCGGTGTCGGTTGCGGAAGAGAAGGGGCTCGTGCCCCCGCCCAGTCGCGTCGCCGTGATCTGCACGTTGTCGAGAAACAGAAAGCCGCTGCCGCCGTCGGCCGCCTGACCGAACGCAATCCCGGTGTTGGCGGAGATGTACGGCGATATGTCGACGCTCATGCTGCCGACGCCGGTGTTGGTCGCGGTGTCGAAAACGATTCCCGGCAGCACCGTCCAGGTTGCCCAGCCATCGCTCGAGGCGGCGATGACGAACTGGTCCCCGGCCGCCAGCGCGTTGTTGTAGTCGAAGGTGAGCGTCGCGCTCGTGGCGCCGGTGAGATTGGCGAGGCGCCGGATGCTGGAGGCGTTCGCCGCTTCCGGCGTCATCCGCAATTCCCCGCCGGTGACGCGGACGTTACCGCCGGAGGGGCTGTTGCCCCCGAACTTTTCTTCCTCGATCCAGCCCGTCGACCAGTTGGCGGTGCCGTTGTTGTTCGTGTAAGACACGGCATTGAACTGGTCGAGGAACGTCGTGGTGATCGTCACGTCGGCGGTGGCGCCGGCGACACCGCTCGTGCGGTCCCATGCGCGAAACGTGATCGCGCCGGCGAGCGTGCCGTTCCAATCGGCGTTCGGCTGGAAGTACAGCCGCGTGCCCGCGTCCGCGGCGAGCAGACGCGCGTTGGTGTTGGACACCGCGCCGAGCGCGTTCCACGCGGCGCCATTGTTCGTCGAGTAGAACCACGTGCCGTTCGCCGTATCGGCCCCGACGACGGCGATGCCGAGCACGGCACCCACGTCCGCGTCGGTCACATTGTCGAGCTGACCCGCAGGGGCAGCGAAGTCGATCAGGCTCGATACCAGCGTGCCGACCGCGCCTGCCGGCGCCGCGGCGTCCTCGCTCAGCGCGCCGAGAACCGGCGTCTTGGTGTTGTCGAGCGCGGGCGCGCTGTTCACGAGATTGAACGTAACGGTCCCGGCGAGCGTGTTCGAGTTCGCCACGCCATCGCTCACGGTCACGCTGAACGCCGGCGCTACGGCATCGCCGTCATCTACGAATTGCACCAGATTGCCGGTGAGATCGGCGCTGGTGAACGTCGTGACCGGCGCGCCGGGCGCGCTCGCGAGCTGGAAGTAGCCGCCGGTGACGCCGCTCACGGTGTAGGTGAATGCGGCGTTGTCGGGATCGGTGATGGTGAAGTTCGCGTCCGAGAGCGCTACGGTCTGGCCCCGCGTCACCGTGACGGCGGCGGCGGCTACCACCGGCGCGTCGTTGACTGCATTGATCGTCGTCGACAGGTTCGCGGTCGCTGCGGCAATCGCGGTGCTGCCGCCGTTCACGGACGTGTTGACGGTAATGCGGGTCTCGGCACCGGCGGTGCTCGAGAATCCGCCCGCGTACGTATTGTCGAGGCCGCGCAAGACGAGTGCGGGCGGGGTACCGTTGTAGTCAGCCGCCGGGACGAAGCGGATGCGGCTCGCGCTGCTCACCGCGAGCGCCGTTGCGCCGTCGCTTACGGCACCGACTGCGAACCAGTTCGTGCCGCCGTTGCTGGAGTATTGCCACGTTCCCTCCGTGCCCGCGTTCGCGGCGTTGCCGACTACGGCGATGCCGCTGAAGCTCGCGCCGGCATCGATGTCCGCGAACTGACCGCTGAAGATCGTGCTGATGACCTGGCCGGCGGGATTGAGCGTGTCCTCGTTCACCGCGGCCAGGGTGGCGCCTGCGAGGGAGGGCGCGTCGTTGACGGCGTTGACCGTGATCGTGGCGCTCGCCGTGGCGCCGCCGAGGCCGGCGTCCACGTTGGACGTCGAGGCCTGAACGGTGAAGCTGCCGGCGCCGCTGAAGTTCGCGGTGGGCGTGAACCTCAGTCCCGCGTTGGCTTGTGCGAAAGTAATGAACGCGCCGTTCGCGATCGCCGTAACGCCGTCGTTCAGGAACAGCGTGCCGTTGGTGATGCCCGTCACCTTCAAGTGCGTCACCTCGGCGGCGTCGCCAGCGTTGCGGGAAACGACCAGGCCGCTGCTCGACTGCGTGTCTTCGTTCGTCGTCGCGTTGGTCACCGATGGCGTGTCGGCTATCGGATTGACTGTGAGACTCGCGGTATCGGTCGCCGATGAGAACGCGGTGGTACCGCCGTTGGTCGAGGTACTCGCCAACGTCCCGTTCGTGCCGCTGGTCCGGTCCCAGGCGCGGAACGTAACGGCGTTCGCCAGCGTGCCGTTGAAGTTCGCGTTCGGCTGGAAGTACAGGCGCGTGCTCGCGTCGGCGGCAAGCAGGCGCGCGTTATTGTCCGCGACCGCGCCGAGGGCGTTCCAGGCCGTTCCATTATTCGTCGAATAGAACCAGCTTCCATTCGTCGTGCTGGCGGCGGTCACCGCGATGCCGAGCGTCGCGCCGGTGTCGGGATCGGTGACGTTGTCGACCTGGCCGGCCGGAACGGCGAAATCGACGAGGGCCGACACCAGTGTGCCCACCGCGCCCGACGGCGCGCCCACGTCTTCGGTTTGCGCGTTGAGCGCCGGGCTCTTCGTATTGTCCAGCGCCGGTGCCGTGTTCGTGACGTACGCGATCTGGAAGTTGTCGACGCGCAGGAAATCGTTGTTGTTGGTCGCGACAACGAAGAAACGAATGCGCGTGTTCGATGCGATGTACGGCGTGATGTCGAAGCTGTCGGTGCTGCTCGCGACGGCGAAAGCGGTGTAACTCTTGAGCACCGTGTAGCCCGCGCCGCCGTTGCTGGAGACCTGTACATCGATCTGCGTGGCGCCGCCGAACGCGGTGTTGTCATAGTCGTACGACAGCGTGGCCGAGAGCGCGCCCGACAGGTTCGCTTCGCGGTAGATGTTGTCGCCGGGGTCCTGCGGCTCGACGTTCAGGCGGCTGCTGTTGACCTGGATGTTTCCGCCGGCGGCGCCGGCGCCGGTGCTGTCGAGTTCCACCCAGTCGGAGGCCCACGACTGGGAGCCTTCGTTGTTCGAGTACGACTGCACGGTGAAAGTATCGAGCAGCGTCTCGGCCGCCATGACGTGCGCCCAATCGTGTTGCAGATCGGCACTGACGGCGACGGCCGATTCGATCGCGCCGACGGTGTGCTCGAGCGTCCAGTCGCCCCCGCGCAACGCGCTGCCTGTCGCGTCGGTGCTCGCGCCCACGTCCGCGCCGGTGAGATACGCGAGCTCCGCGAGCAGTTGCTGCCCGGCTTCGTTTGCCGCAACGTCGCAGCCGTAGATGAGGATGTCGGCATCTTCCGCTAACGTCTGTCTCCATGACTGAAGCTCCGCGCCGTACTGAGAAAACTGCCCTTGCGAGAGCCACACGTTGCCGAGCTTGATCGCGCCCGCCGTGCCGTGCGAAAAGATGTGGATCACATCGATCTCTTCGCGGCCCTCGAGCGCTTCGCCGATCTGCTCGACGCCGTCGCGCGCCGCATCGAGCACGATCACGTCGAGGCTGCGGCCACTCTCCTGCTGATCCTTCAGATCGTCGAGCACGCGCTGGTAATCCGCGACGCCCGTATCGACGAACGCGATCTCGCGCCGCGTGTGCTCGACGGCCGCGGACTGCGCGGCCGGCGCCGCGGGCACCGCAGCGGTGTCCGTCGAATGCAGCTCCGCCTGCGGCGTGAGCGCATCGGGCGGCACCAGCGCGGCCGTGTCGGCCGAGTAGAGGATCCGCGGCTCGAGCTCTTCCAGGATGAGCGGCGCCGGCTTTCTCATTCGGCCGGACCTCCGATGCTGCGCGCGCGATCGAGCCGCTCGTCCTGCTCGAGCAGCGCCCGGCGCTGGGTGCGCTGCGCGGCTTCTTCGAGCCACTGCGGTGCGAGCACGGCCAGCGCGACGAGCCACGACGGGCGTGTGATGCCGGTCGCCGGGACGCGCCGGCGCAGCCACGCGGGCAGGAAGCGGCCGATGCGCGGCTGATCCAGCGCGAGCAGCGTTTCGGCCGTGCCGGGATCACCCTGTCGCGCGCAGCGCCCGAGCAACTGCCGGTCGCTGCGCCGGGCGGCATTGTGCTGGCAGCAGATGAGATGCAGGCCGCCGCGTTCCGCCACCCCGGAGCCGAGTGGAATGTCCGTACCGCGGCCCGCCATGTTGGTCGCCACCGTGACTGCGCCCGACTGGCCGGCGCGGGCGATGATCTCGGACTCGCGCGCGTCCTGACGTGCGTTCAGCACTTCGTGCTCGATGCCCGCCTCGGCGAGACGCGCGGACAGCGCCTCCGACTCCTCCACGGAATCCGTGCCGACCAGCACCGGGCGTGCGGCGCGGATCATGTCCTGCACGCGCGCGACGACGGCTTCGAACTGGGCGCCGCGGTTCGGGTACAGCGTGGTCGGCAATACGCGGCGCCGCGACGGGTTGCGCAGCGGAACCGGCGTCACGCTCAAGTGGTAAACCGCGCGCAACTCGCCGCGCGCCTCGGCCAGCGTGCCGCTCATGCCGCCCAGCCGCAGATAGCGCTGGAAGAATCGCTGGAACGTGATCTGGGCCGCAGTGACGCGCTCGCCGCTCGCTATGCAGCCTTCCTTGAGCTCGATCAACTGATGCAGCCCGCGCGACCAGATCCGCCCCGGAGCCACGCGACCGGTGGCCTCGTCGATGATGACGACGGCCTCGTCCTCCACCAGGTACTGGCGGTCGCGTCGATAGAGATGAAGCGCCGCGAGCGCGGTGCAGACCGTTTCCTCGCGATGCGGCCGGTTACGCCAGATCTCGCCGAGCGCGCCGCTGGAGCCTTCCAGCGCCTGCTTGCCGGCGCCCGTCAACTCCGCGGTCATGCGTTCGCGATCGAGGATGTAGTGGCGGCCGGCGGTGAGCTCGCGCGCGAGCCGCAGCGCCGACGCGAGGTATTCGTGCTGCGCCGCGTTCGTGCGCGTCTCCGACAGAATGAGCGGCACGCGCGCCTCGTCGATGAGCACGCTGTCCGCTTCGTCGACGAGCGCCATGCACAGACCGCGCAGGAGCGTTCGCGTGCCGGGCACACCCAGCGTCTGCGCCCGCAGGCGCAGGCTCTCGCGCGCATGGCCGAGCTCGACCCCGTCGCGCAGGTAATCGAACGCGAGCTCCTTCGCCGTGCAATACGTGATGTCGCAGGCATACGCGAACCGGCGCTCGCTCACGCCGAGCTGCTGCGTCACTGCGCCGACCGTGAGACCGAGCGCGTTGTACAGCGGTCGCAGGCTGCAGGCGTCGCGTTCGACGAGGTAATCGTTGACCGTGATGACATGCACCGGAACGCCGGCGAGCGCTGCCGTAGCGGCGCACAGCGCCGCGGCCAGCGTTTTGCCCTCGCCGGTCGCCATTTCGGCGAGCCGCCCCTCGAGCATGATGCGCGCGGCTATGATCTGCGTGCCGAAGGGCTCCAGGTCGAGCGCCGCCTTGGAGGCGCGAACGATGTGTGCAAAGGCCTCGGCCACGAGCTCGTCCTGAAAGCCTTCACGCGCGAGAAGCGCGCGCAGCTCGCGCAGGCGATCGCGCGCGGTGCGGAGATCGAGGCGCTCGATCTCGGCCTGGTGCAGGCGCACGTGCCCGACGAATTCGCGATAGCGGGCCGAGCGGCCGCCGAGCGCGTCGGCGACGAGCGACTGCACGCGCGTGTCGAAACGCGTGATCCAGTCGTTGCTGCGTACCCGGCGCTCCGGATAAGCGCCGAACACGATGCCGGGTACCGGAAGCGCGGACGTCTTCATGCGCCGGAAGGGTTGAAGTGGCGCAGCAGAAGCTGGCGCGTGCGGCGATAGAGCTGACTCGCAAGCGGCTCCGCGCCGTGATCGAATACGACCCACGCCCGCGCCCCGACACGTTCCAGCGCCGCCGCCGGCACCCGCAAGTCGATGAGCACGACGGGGTCGATCGCTTGCAGCCCGTCCTTGTCGGTCGGATCGATGGCGTAGGGGCCGCCGCCGCGCTCGCCGAGCGCCGCGCTCGGAAGCTCCCGCGTGGCAGCCGGAACGTTGCGCACGAGCTCGGCAGGCAACTCGGTGTCGTAATCCCCGGCGATGCGCACGCCCACGCGCAGCGTTCGTTCGCGCACGAGCGCCACGTCGTCCTCGCGCACTGCCGCACGCACGACGACGTCCTCGCGGTTGAGCACGTAACCCAGATTCGCGCCTCTGCGGGCGAAGCTGCCGGGCAGATCCTGCTGGCGCGGCATCACGAGCATCCCGTCGGCGCCGCTGCGCACTTCGAGATTCGCGATCTTCTGAGACGTGCGCTTGAGCTCCTCTTCGGTTCTGGCGATGTCCTGATCGATGATCTGCACCTGCGCGAGATCGCGCTTCGCGATGGCTGCGTAACGGTCGACTTCGAGCTCCTCGCGGCGGCGCGCGAGCTGCACGCGCGCAGCGTGCAGCGCGGGGTCATCGAGGCGCACGAGCACCATGCCCGAGCGCACGGGCTCGCCGTCTCGTGCGAGCACGGTCGAGACGAAGCCTTCGGTGTGCGGCCGCACGTGCGCGCGATCCGGCAGCCAGACCACGCCGAGCGCGGCGGTCTGCAGCGGCAGCGGTACGAGGCACACGAACGCCGCAACCCCGGCTGCGCCTGCCATCAGTGCGCCGCGCCCGCGCATGCGCGCGGCTCCGGGCGGCAGGCTGGCGAGAAGCCGCCTGCATGCCGCGGCAAGCGGCTTCATGACGATCGTGACCACCAGGAACACGGCGGCCGCGAAGCCCAGCACGGCTGATTGCGCGCCAATCCACAACACGATCAGAAGCGAGATGAACAGTCGGTACGCTGCCGAGAGCGGCGAGTACAGCGCGAGCCACTTTACCTCGCCCGCGGCCGGTGATGCGAGCGTGGCGGAAGCGGGTCCGCCGAGCAGCCGCCGGATGCGCTCGCTCCACCACGCGGCGCTGCGCGGGGCGAGGTTCGGCATATCCAGCAGATCGCAGGCGACGTAGTAGGCATCGAACTTCAGCAGCGGGTTGCCGTTGAAGAGCAGCGTCGAGACGCTCGCGGTCACCAGGGTGACGAAAGCGAGGTTGCGCACCATTCCCGGTTCCACGTTGAGCCAGACGAACAGCGCGCAGGCCGCGATGAAGGTTTCGCACATGACGCCGGCCGCGCCGACGAGTACCCGCTGATAGCGGGCGCGGAAGCCCGTGGACTGCGACGCATCGACGTACGGCGCCGGCACCAGCACGAACAGCGTGATGCCCGTTTCGTGAACCTCGCCGCCCCAGCGTTGTACCGCCAGCGCGTGACACAGCTCGTGCAGCGCCTTGATGAACGGAAAACTGAGCCAGGTGAGGAAGACGTAGGGCGCGGTGCCGAGGTACGTCGAGCCGTGGGCGCTCAGCGCGTCCCAGTTCGCTGCGGCCATCGCGCACGCTGCCGCGACGGTGAAGATCCAGATCGCGAATGTCAGCGGATGAAACAGTGCGGCACTCACGCGCTCGAAGCGCTCGAGCAGCGGCCATGGGTCTCCGAGCGAGATGCGGAACGCGAACGGATTCACGAAACCGCGCCGACGTTGACGCCTGCGCTGCTGCGCGCGCTCGAACAGGGTTTCGGTGTCGGGTACCGCCTCGGTGATGATGAGCCCGTTCTCGTCGAGCCGTGCGAGCAGCGCGATTATTTCGTCCTGCGTCGGCGCGTCGTCGCGAAGCAGCCCGAACAGGCTGTCCCAGATCTCCTGCACGGTGCGCGTGCCATCGCAGCGCCCGACGAACTGGTAGGCCTTGTCGTTGACGCGAAAATGGCGTCCCGAGGCGCCGTCGATCAGGAGATACCAGCTCTCGCCGCGGGAGGTCTGCCGCTCCGCGCGCACGCCCGGTGGCAGGCGCGGATGCTGGCCCGCGACGCGATACCAGAGGGGGCTGAAGAGCGATCGGCGCATGGCTATGTCAGAGCCGCCAGGCCCACAGCGTCAACCGCAGCCAGTCGGTAAAACGGTGCGTCCAGATCCAGCCGAGGCTGCGCCGCGTGGAGCGGATCTTCGCGACACCCTGCAATCCGGGCTGGACCGACGCCGGCAGGCCGGCGAGAGCGCCTTCGACCTCGAAAAAGTTGCGGCCGTCGCGTGCGGTCGCCACCGGCGTGATGCGCGTGACGCGGAACGATCGCGCGTTCTGCGGCAGCGCCGCGAGCGCGAGCGCACCTTCGGCTCCGATCTGCACGTCGGCGATGTCGCGCTCGTCGACTTCGACGATCAGGCGGTACTCGTTCGCTGGTGCGACCGTGAGCAGTACCTGGCCGCGCTGCACCGGCGCGCCGATCGACTGCGAGAGATCGCCCTTGATGACGACGCCGTCGAACGGCGCGCTCAGGCGTGCGCGGTTCAACTGCTGCTCGACCAGCGCGAGCTGCGCCCTGGCGCCTTCGGCCTTCGCCTGATTTACGGCGAACTGCGCGCGCTCGCCGCGGGCGAGCGCGGCGTGGCGCGCGTTCTCGTGCTGCGCGAGCTCGCTTTGCCATTTGCGCCGCTCGAGCATGAGATCCTGGTCCGCGAGCTCGAGCAGGAGTTGCCCGGCGACGACCTTGTCACCCGGGCGCACCGCCACGTTGCCGATGAAGCCGTCGACCGGTGCGACGAGCACGCGCTGTATCGAGCCTTCGACGCGCGCTGTCGCGCCGACCCAGTAATCGACCGGCAGGAACATGAGGAGTGCGGCAGCCGCGATCAGCGTAACGACCGAGGCTTTCGCGAACCAATGGCCCGAGCCTGCAATGCCGGCCCACGTTTCGCGCGCCGCCGCACGCAGGCGTTCTTGCCATGGCCGCTCGGCGGCATGGTGCAGGCGCAGGATCGGGCCGACGAGGCAGGCGACGTGCTCGCACGCGGCGATCTCATCGGCCGTGAGCTCGTTCTCGCGCGGGCGCTGAAGGGTCAGGGCACCGAATACGCGCCCTGCGGCGACCAGCGGAATCGTGCAGTAGGCCCCACCGCGCTGGCGGTCGAGGTCCATGTGTGCCAGCGTCACGCGCGGCTGAGCGCCGCGGCGCGGCGGATAGGTGACCGTGGCCGCCTGTTCCATCGCTTCGTGCATCGCGTCGGCTACGGCTCGCACACTGGCCGCCTGCGCATCGGCTTCGCCGGAGTGGGAGATCGCCACGACGCGCACTTCGTCGCCGTCGAGCAGGCCGATGCAGGCGCGTTCGAGGCTGAATGCCGCGGCGAGCTCGTTCGTCAGTGCGGCGGCCGCGGCCTCGAACCGCTCGTGCGACAGGACCGCCGATTGAACGTGCAGCAGGATCGCGGTCGCGCTGGCGGCGTCCAAAGGCGCATGATCCGCATCGTTCGAGAATGCGATGCGCAGCCCGCTGCGAGCGCTATCGGTATCCGGCGTCACGAGCTGCGTATCGGGCCACTGCTGAAACGAGCTTGCGCGCACTGTTTTTCAGAATGCGAACGAGCCTCCGCTGATTCGCTGTCCGCCCCCGGTTTGGATTGCGGTCTTTTTACGCGAATTATGCGCCAGTTCATTAGGGGTTTCGTCACAGTGAACATTAACAAAAGTGGGTAACTCCCCCTCCCGCAACGTGGTAGGCTCGCGGCGCTGCCGCAGAATACGAATGACAAAAGCGCAGCAGCCTGAGAATTCCTGACGATGACCCGTAGAACGGTTCTCGCCGGCGCGGCGGTGCTCGGCGCGGTGTGTCTCGCGATCGTGGTGTTGTACGCGAGCCACGCCGGACGCGTAATGGAGGCCCGCGCGCAGGCGGAGGCGGTGGATTTCGCGCACGTCGCCGCGACCGGCCTCGGCGACCGGCTGGTCGCCGCGCGTAACGCGCTGCACCATGTGGCGGCGGTGCTCGAGTCTGGCGCCGAGCCTGCGAGCGCCGGCGCGCTGGCCGCCCCGTATTTCGAGCGCGTCACCTGGAGCGGCGATAGCGGCGGCAACGTCATCGTCCATGGCGTGCCGGGAACCGCGTATGCATCGCTGCCGGCCGGTGAGCGGAACATCACCCGCGATGCGACTTTGCTCAGGCGCGGCGCGGGACCCGATGGCGATCTGCTACTCATCCGACGTGCCGCCGCGTCGCGCCAGCCAGGCGTGCTGATCGCGCACCTCGACCGTGATTATCTCGCGAGAGCGGCGCGATCCGGGCAGCCGGGACGCAGCACCTGCGCGCTGTACGAATTCGAGATCGTGTCTTGTTCGAGCGGCGCGCTGGCGGAGTCGGCGCGGCGCCAGATCATTCTCGGGCGTAATGCAGGCGGCGCGTTGCGCTGGGAGTCGAACGGTGAGGCGCATGTCGCCGGTTATGCGCCGGTGCCCGTCGATCAATCGCTCGGCGGCGCGCAACTCACGGTCGTGGCGATCGCACCGGAGGAGAGCGTGCACGGCGTCGCTCGGGCGCTCGCGTGGCGGCTCGCCGCGATGATCGCGGTGGCATTCCTGGTGGCGGGGCTCTGCGCGTGGATTCTTGCCGCGCGCTTCCGGCGGTCCGCCGTGGCCGCGAGCGGCATGGATACGCACGATCCGGCGGAGTCGCGGCCGCAGGCTTCACCTCACCGCACCGTCGAGACAGCGCAACCCGCTCCGGAGCGCGAGCGGCTGCTGATGCGCGTGCTCGCCGACATCGATCGCGCGATTCTCTCGCGCGCGCATCTCGACACCGTGGTCGGCGTGGTGCTCGAAGCCACCCCGCAGCTGATCGATTGCCAGGTCGCCGCCGTCACGGTGCTCGAGAAGGGGCTCGACAATCAGGCCCGCACCGCCATCGTGTCGCTCGATCCACGCGAAGGCCGCACGGTACACGTGAGCCCGCTGGATGCGGTGGCGGTACGCGCCCTTGCGCGAGACCCCGACGGCTGTGTCATCGATGCGGACACCGCGGCGCCTTTCCTGCACCCGGTCGTGAAGCGCGGTGCGGCGCGGCTGCTGCTGCTGCCGGTGTTCGTCGACGCAGGTCTCGCCGGGGTGCTCGCCGCGGGCTACGACGCGCGCGCCGAGCCGGATGCGGCGGCGCGGGCATTCGCGCGCGATCTCGCGGACCGGCTCGGCGTTGCGCTCACTGCGACGGCGCGCGAACAGGATGCGCATCGTCACGCGAACTATGACCCCGTGACCGCGCTGCCGAACCAGCGGCTCCTGCGCGAGCGCCTCACACAGGAAATCGCGCGCGCGCAGCGCGAGGCCCGCGAGTTCGCCCTCATGTACGTCGATCTCGATCAGTTCCGCAAGGTCAACGACAGCGTCGGACATCTCGAAGGTGATACGGTGCTGGAGCAGGCATCGCGGCGCATGAAACGATGTCTGCGCGAAGAGGACGTTATCGCGCGCTTCAGCGGTGACGAGTTCGTGGTGTTGCTGCCGGCGCTCGCGAGGGGCGCCAACGCAGGGCGTGTGGCCGACAAGCTGATCGCGGCGCTGTCCGAGCCGTTCGTCGTCGGCGGCGTGGAGCACTATCTCGGCGCGAGCGTCGGCATCAGCGTGTTTCCCCAGGACGGACGCGCCGCGGACAAACTGCTCGGCAACGCGAATTTCGCCATGTACCGTGCGAAGGCCGCGGGTCGTAGCCAATCCGCATTTTTCGACGAGCGCATGAACGCGCAGGCCGCCGAGCGCGCCGTGCTCGAGCGCGATCTGCGCGCGGCGCTCGCGAACGGCGAGCTGCACCTCGTCTACCAGCCGCAGATCGATCTACGCGAAGGACGCATCGTCGGTGCGGAGGCATTGGCGCGCTGGAATCATCCCCGACTTGGGCCGATTCCGCCCTCGGTTTTCATCGAAATCGTCGAGCGCAACGCATTGATCGGCGAGCTCGACCGCTTCGTGCGCGAAGTCGCGTGCGCGCAGTACCAGGCCTGGCAGGCGCTGAAGCTCCCGCTCCCGCGAATCTCCGTGAACATTTCGGGACACGAGATCCTGCGTGGCGGTTTCACGGATCAGATCAGGTCGATGCTGCAGAGCACCGCGATGCGGCCGTTTTCGCTCGAGCTGGAGATCACCGAGGGTTTGATGCTGGAGGGTTCGGACGCGGTGCTCTCGACTCTGCAAAGCCTGCGCGAGCTGGGTGTGCGCCTCGCGATCGACGACTTCGGAACCGGCTACTCTTCGCTCGCGTATCTGAAGAAGCTGCCGTTCGACGTGCTCAAGATCGACCGCTCGTTCGTGAAGGACCTCGGGACCGACGACGGCTCGGAAGGCGTGGTGAACGCGATTCTCGGAGTGGCGCGCAGCCTCGGCAAGAAAGTCATCGCCGAAGGCGTGGAGACGGAGTCGCAACGTGCGTTCCTGTTCGCCGAAGGCTGCGACTGCGCACAGGGGTATCTCTGGAGCAAGCCGCTCCCGGCCGCCGAGTTCGAAGCCTTCATGCGGAGCTGGTTCTCGGTGCCCCAAACCGAAAGCGCCATGTCGACCGGCTGATTGAAGCCACGCTTTAAGAAACGCCGTTAAGTGTTTACAATTTCAGGCGTTTTCATGAAATCAACAATAACACGACTGCCGGTTCTCGCGGCACTTGTCTGCCTGGTCGCGAGTGCGCCGGCGCAGGCCGCCGACCTGCTGGAAGTCTTCCAGCGGGCGCGGCAGCGCGACGCCGTCTATGCTGCCGCGCGTTCGGCATGGGCGGCCTCGCGCGAGAAGCTCCCGCAGGGCCGGGCCCTGCTCCTGCCCTCGGCGACGCTTTCCGCGAACACCAACTACAACGACCGCACGATCGATTTCAGGAGCGGCGTGTCCTCGATCGACAAGTACGGCAGCCATTCGGTCTCCGCGGCGGTGACGCAGCCGCTGTATCGCCCGCAGAGTTTCGTCCAGTTCGAACAGGCGAAAGTGCAGCTCGCGCAAGCCGACGCCCAGCTCGCGTCCGCTGCGCAGGAGCTGATCCTGCGCGTCGCCCAGGCGTACTTCGACGTCCTGCTCGCGCGCGACAACGTCGAGCTCGCGCGTTCGCAAAAGACCGCGATCGCCGAGCAGTTCGCACTGGCGAAGAAAAGCTTCGACCTTGGCACCACGACGGCGACCGACCTTCACGAAGCGCAGGCGCGCCATGATCTCGTGAGCGCGCAGGAAGTCGCTGCACGCAACGAGCTCGAGAGCCGCCGGCGGGTGCTGCAGCAGATCCTCGATTCGGCGGCGCCCGACATTGCGCCGCTCCGCGAGGGCTTCACGCCTCCGCTTCCGGAGCCGAACAATATGGAGAGTTGGGTGGAGATCGCCACGCGCAACAGCCCGCAGGTGCAGGCGCAGGCCGCCGCGAGCGAGTTTGCGGAGAAGGAGGTGCAGCGCAATCGCGCCGCACACTGGCCGACCGTCGATCTCGTGGTGTCCCATATCCGCTCGACGGCCGGATCGGGTATTCAGGGCGGGGTCGGGCTCGATACGGTGGCGAGCGGCGTCGGGCTGCAGCTCGCCGTGCCGCTGTACCAGGGCGGGGCGATCAGCTCGCGCTCGCGCGAAGCCGTTGCAAACCTGAGCCGCGCCAACGACGAGCTCGACAACGCGCGTCGCACTGCCGCGCTGATCGCGCGACAGGCGTTTCTGGGCGTGTCGCTGGGCGTCGAGCAGATTTCCGCGCTGCGCTCGGCTATCACGTCATCCCAGCGGCAGTTGAGCTCGAGTCAGTACGGGCGCAAAGTCGGCGTGCGCACGATCGTCGACGTGCTCAATACACAGCAACAGCTCTATTCGACGCGGCGCGACCTGTCGCAGGCGATCTATACCTACATCCTCAACGATCTGCGGTTGAGGCTTGCCGCGGGCACGCTGTCGGAAAGCGACGTCGCGCGCGTCAACGCGTGGCTTGCGCCCGCGGGCGCGGAATCGGCCGCGCAGCTCGATGCGCGCGAAACCACGGGCGTGGTGAGCCGCGCAACTGCGGGCTTCACTGCCACCGGCGCGACCGGCGGCATCTCCGGCACCGAAGAAAAACGCGCGGCGCTCGGCCTTCGGCTGGCGCTCACGCTGTCGGAGGACGCCCTGCGTGCAGCGGATGCAAAAGCGGGCCTCGCGCCGTTGCCGCGAAAGGGCGGCGATTAGAATGCCTGCGCATATGTCCGGACGAGTGATCCCGGCAGCGGCGCGTGCGCTCTGCGCATGTGTTTGCCTGCTCGCGCACGTCGCCGCCTTCGCGGCAGCGCCGCTCGGTTGCGTGATCGAGCCGGAGCGCACGGCCGACGTCGGCGCACCCGTCGTCGGCGTGATCGAATCGATGCGTGTGGATCGAGGCGACGCCGTCGCCGCCGGACAGGTGCTCGCGGTGCTGCGCGCCGACATCGAGCAGGCGAATCTGCAGGTCGCTGAAACGCGCGCGCGCCTCGAGGCCGACGTCGCGGCGGCGGCTGCGAACCTGCAGCTCGCGCAGCAGAAGCGGGCGCGGTCCGAAGAGATGCACGCCGCCGAATTCATCTCCAAGCAGGCGCTGGAACAGGCGATTGCCGAGCACGAAGTCGCAGTCCAGAAGCTCGCGCAGGCGAAGGAGCAGGCCAAGCTCTCGACGAAGGAGCTCGCCGTCGCCCGCGCGCATGTGGGACTGAGGACGGTACGCAGTCCTTTCGCGGGGGTGATCGTCGAACGCTACGCGAATCCCGGCGAGCGCGTCGAGGAGAAACCGATCCTGCGCGTCGCGATGATCGATCCGCTGCGCGTCGAGGTTCTCCTGCCCGTCGCCCAGTACGGCACAATCAAGCCGGGCGACAGAGTGAAGGTCACGCCCGAGCTGCCGAATGCCAGCACCATCGTGGCGCGCGTGAGCCGCGTCGACAAGGTGGTGGACTCGGCGAGCAACAGCTTCCGTGTCCGCCTCTCGATGCCGAATCCCGGAAACAAGTTACCCGCGGGGTTGCGCTGCAATGTCGAGCTTCCGCTCGCCGCAAACGCCGGCGGCACCGTGGGCAAAGACGCCGCGCAACCAAAACCGCGGACGGCGCCGCAAGCCGCGCCGGCGCGCCCCGGCGGCCGCTGAGCTTCGATCACGCCGATCGCGCGTAGTACTCCCGCAGGATCTCGAGCACCTCCGGCCGGCTGAATTCGGAAGGCACCACCGAGCCTTCCGAGAGCCACTTGCGAAGCTGGGTACCGGATACGTGGAGGCGATCGCTGTCCGGGTGGGGACAGGTGCGGTCGGAGGCCATGCCCGCGCAGCGATAGCACCAGAACGTCACGCCGAGCTTGATCGGCCGCGTCTCCAGCGCGCCGGGCGGGATCTCGTCGAAAACGTGGTGTGCGTCGAAAGGCCCGTAGTAGCTGCCGACGCCGGCATGATCGCGCCCGACGATGAGATGCGAGCAGCCGTAGTTCTGCCGGAACACGGCGTGGAGCAGCGCCTCGCGCGGCCCGGCGTAGCGCATGTCGAGCGGATAGCCGGCCTGCACGACCGTGCCTTTCACGAAGTAGCCCTCGATCAGCGCGCCGATCGCGCGCGTGCGCACGTCCGCGGGGATGTCGCCGGCCTTGAGCGCGCCGAGCAGCGAGTGGACCAGCACGCCGTCGCACGTTTCGATCGCGACCTTCGCGAGGTACTCGTGAGAGCGATGCATCGGGTTTCGAGTCTGGAACGCGGCAACCCTCGACCAGCCGAGGCGCTCGAATTGCGCGCGCGTCTCCGCGGGCGTCATGTACAGGGCGCCGTATTTCGCCTTGAAGCCGCCGTCGGAGAGCACTTTTATCGGGCCGGCGAGATTGATCGGCCGCTGCGCCAGCACCATCGCCACGCCCGGGTGCGCCGAGTCGGTCGTACGGAACACCGACATGCATTCGTGCTGCTTGTCGATCGCGTACTTCTCGGTGACCAGCATCGTCGCCAGGACCTCGTCCGAGTCGGGGTCGGTGAGGGCGACCGAGGCGCCGACGTCGATACGCGGACCGGTGGCGTCGTCTGCCGATAACGTGATCGGGATCGGCCAGAACAGTCCGCTCGCGGTGCGGCACCCGTCGCATACACCCTGCCAATCGGCGTGCGTCATGAAGCCGCCGAGCGGCGTGAATCCGCCGATGCCCAGCATGATGATGTCGCCTTTTTCGCGCGACGTTACCCGCAGCCGCGGCAGCGACTGCGCGCGCGCGTGTTCGGCGGCGCGCGCCTCGCCTTCGAGCAGTAGCGGCTTCAGATCTCCGCCGCCGTGGGGTCGTACCAGGCCGGGCATCGTGTAATCCTCGTGGTTTGCCGAAAGCGGCCGATTGTGCGGACCGGCGTCGCCGCGCGGCAAGCGAGATTTTTGATCTGCGAATAAGCGCGTCTGATCGATGGCGCTACCAGGTGTAGCGCACGGTGTAACGCACCGTCGTCTCGGCCCCCGCGGACACCCGCACCGGGAAGTGGATCGTGCGCGCGTCTTCCTTCGCGTAATCGTGTGTTTTCTGCACGATGCTCCAGTTGACCCAGCGATAGAGGTTTTCCTTCACGATCACCGTGACGGCTTCTTTTTTCTGGTTGCGGAGCTTCACTTCAATCTCTTCGCTCATCGTGCGGCGCGATGTATCGACGCTGAAATCGACCTGGCGCCGCTCGCCGACCACGTCGAATGCCGAGCCCATCTTCACCAGCACCTTCTCGTTGCGCGGCGTGTGGTCGATCGTGTCTTCGCCCACGAATTCGAGGGTCGAGTCCGCGGTATCGAGCTTCGATACGCGTATGCGTCCCGCCGGCAGCGGCATGCCCATGCTGTTCTGCGCGGCGTTGCGGAACGAAAGATAGACGTCCACCTTGCGATTGCTCTGCACGCCGTAGGCGCGGTCAGTGACCGGATTGGGCGCGAAGCCGAAGCTGCCGGTGAGGCCGTAGTACACCAGCGTCTTCTCGCACGGCACCCCGCGCGCCGCTGGAAAAAGCTCGATCTGCTTCGTGGAATTGTCGGGCAGCGTCGTCTGCCGTCCCAGCGTGTACAGGTGGTACTCGAAGAACGGCTTCTGCTCGAATCCGGCGGCGCGGCTTTCCTGGGCAGCCAGCGGCCGCGGCGCGTCGGCTATTCCGCGCGTCCTTCCCGGCTGCGGCGCGCGGTGGACGTCGCCCGCTACGAGCTTCAGCTTGGCGTCCGGATAGCTCGCGCCCGACTGATTGAGAATGCTCACCCACGCGCCGATATCCAGACGGCACGCCTGAGCGTTCGCGCCCTCGGAGTACGCGACATTGTAGTCAGCCCACCATGTAATGCCGGTCGTCTGATACGAGACTCGCGTCCGGTGCGCACCCGCTTTCGCCGCCGCGATGTCCCACACGAGTGTTGGGCGCGTGATCAATCCGCCGGGCAGCTCGGGCAGGCGCACGCCCACGTTGTGGGGCAGCGTCTGGATGCTGCCGTCCGCGCCGCGCAGCACGAGACCGCCTGCCGTGGAGAGCAGCGTGCCGGTGAAGGATTCCACCCCGTTGCCGCGCACCTGATCGACCGCGATAGTGCGATCGACGTACTTCTCCAGGAGCTTTGCCGTGTTCACGAGATCGAACTGAAAGTTCTGTTCGACGACGGTGGTGTCGCGCGGGTCGGTCAGGGATGCGAAGGAGACAGTCGTTGGATCGATCATCGCGGCGACGTCGGTGAAGCGCACCGTGTTGCGGCCTTTGACGAGCGCGATGTCGCGCTCGTGCCGCACGACACCGTATCCGGGTATCGCGTGCCTGGCGCCTGCGTGGCGGTATGCCTCGGGTCCGATGGCGCCGGGCCGCGCAACGCTGTAGATGGTGAGCGCGTTGGCCGCAGGACGGTCAGCGATCTGGGCCGGCGCGTTCGCGCTCAACGCCACAGCCGCCAGCGCGGCCGCATTCTTCAGGTGTAATGACATATCGCGTCTCTTTCCTTCGTGGATCGGTCGCGGGCATAAACGCGAGCGCCTCACGTACGGGGTTAAGGGACGAAAGTCCGCGCATGTCGCGCGCATGAAGTCCGGGTGGCCGGTTGCCGCTGTCCGTTAAAATCGGTAGCCTGTGAGACCCCTCAGCACTGCCAATCCGAGAAGAGGACGCCATGGAAGAAAACCCCGCCAACCGCGACAAGCTCGTGCAGGACATGAGAACCGTGATTTCCGACGCTGAGGACCTGTTGCGGGCGACCGCGAACCAGGCGGGGGAGAAGATCGCCGTCGCGCGCGAGCGCATACAGGACAGTCTGCATCAGGCGAAGGTGAAGCTCGCCGAGGCCGAAGCGGTAGTCTCGGAACGGGCGAAGCAGGCGGCGCGTTACACCGACGAATACGTGCATGACAATCCGTGGCGCGCGATCGGGATCGCGGCCGGAATCGGATTGCTGCTCGGCCTGCTGATCAGCCGACGCTAGTACGCGCGCGATGGCGCTTCAGGGGCCCCGCGCAGCCGCGCCGCGTTCCAGTCCGGGGCTGCTCGCCTCGGTGAAGCGTCTCGGCGCGACCTTCGTCGCAACGCTCCACAGCCGCATCGAGCTCATTGCGCACGAGTTCGAGCGCGAGCGCATACGCGTCACCCGGCTTCTCCTGCTGGCGGTGGCCGCGCTCTTCTTTCTGCTGCTCGGCGCGATGACCGCGACGATGTTCGTCATCGTCTTGTTCTGGGACAGCCAGCGCCTGGTGGTGATCGGCTTTCTGACGGTTCTTTATGTTGGCCTTGGTGCCGGCCTGCTGCTGTTTACGAAAACCGAAGCGGCGCGCAGCAAGCGGCCTTTTTCATCCACCGTCGAGCAACTGAGGAAAGACCGCGAGCACTTCGCGGGTCACTGACGTTTGAAAGACACGCCCGAGACCGCTCAGCCCCCGGTGGCAGCGACGCTGAAACCGCTGAACGGTGGTGCGCTATCGCTGCTGCGCTCGCTCAACGAGCTCACGACGCGCGAGCGTCAGTTCCTGCTGAGCGAGATCACGCAGATCAAGGGTCTCATGCCGCTGCTGATGAAGCAGCGCAATCGCCAGCGCTGGTCAGTGGAAGACAAGGCCGAGCTCGCGCGGCACTTGAAGCGCCTCTCGCAGTTGAGCCCTTACCTCGTCGTCGTGGTGATGCCCGGCGGCTTTTTCATGCTGCCGGCGCTCGCCTGGTGGCTCGATCGCCGGCGCCGGCTGACGGCGCGGTAACGCCTTACTTCGCGTCGCGCCGCGGCGAAGCGTCGGTCATCGTCCGCGTGGAGGCGTCCGAAGTCGGCCCGCCCGGTGTGGGTGCAGCCACGCCTCCGGGCGGTGGCTGGGTGCCCGCGCCGGGTTCGCTCGGCGGACTGGGCGGCGGTCCGGACGGCGCTTCGACACGCGGTGACGTGCCCGCCGCCGACGGTTCGGTGTGAGGCGTTACATTGTCCTTCTGTCCGGGCAGCGGCAGCAGACCGGCGACCAGCAGGAGGAAGATCGCGACGATCGCAACGGGGATCCAGATTTTCATGGCTGACCTATGGCGACTTCGGGTGTGTGTCTCCTTCCAGCAAGCCTGATGCCGCACGGCTAAAATAGCGTTCCAAATCATCAGTCGCGGCACCGCCGGCACCCGGAGATTCCATGTCGAACGACAAGACCCTCGGCGCGTACAACATATTCGACCTACGCGAGATGGCGCTCGCGCGCGTACCGAAAGGGCTTTTCGAGTTCGTCGATCGCGGCACGGAGGACGAGGTCTCGTTGCGCAACAACCGTGCGGTGTTCGAGCGCATCCGGTTCAAGCCGCGAACGCTGGTCGATGTATCCGGCCGCAGTCAGGAGATCACGCTGTTCGGGCAGAAGCAGAAGATGCCGATCTGCATCGCGCCCACTGGAACGGCGGGTCTCATGTGGCACGAAGGCGAGATTGCGCTCGCGCGTGCGGCTAAGGACGCCGGCATTCCTTTCTGCCTGGCGACGGGCTCGATGACGGCAATGGAACGCGTCGCCGAAGAGGCCGGCGGACGGCTGTGGTTCCAGCTCTACATGTGGCCCGACAAATCGATGTCGCACAAGCTGGTCGAGCGCGCGCGTGCAGCCGGCTACGAAGCGCTCGTCGTGACGGTGGACGGCGCGGTATCGGCGAACCGCGAATACAACCTGCGCAACGGCTTCACGATCCCGTTCACGTTCACGCGCAGGAACATCAGCGATGTGCTCATGTATCCGCGGTGGCTCTTCGGCGTGCTCGCGCGCTATGTTCTCACCACCGGCATGCCGCGCTACGAGAATTACCCCAGCGAGATCAAATACAAGGTCACGGCGGCGCCGATGGGGCGCTCGCAGATGAAGAACGATTCGCTCAACTGGGAAGATCTCAAGGTGCTGCGCAGCATGTGGCCAGGCACGCTGATCGTGAAAGGCCTCGCACATCCGCAGGACGCTATCCTCGCCGCGGACTGCGGGGCCGATGGCGTGGTCGTCTCGAACCACGGCGGCCGCAACCTGGACGGGTCGATGGCGCCGCTCGAAGCGCTGCCCGAAGTGGTCGATGCCGTCGGCAAGCGCATACAGGTCATCGTGGACAGCGGGTTTCGCCGCGGCTCGGACGTCGTCAAGGCGCTCGCGCTCGGGGCGCACGCGGTGCTGATCGGTCGCGGCACGCTGTACGGCGTCGCGGCCGGAGGGTACGACGGGGCGGCGCGCGCGATCACGTTGTACCGAGAAGAGATCAGCCGCGTGATGGCGCTGCTCGGGGTGCGCAGCGTCTCCGAGCTCGGTCCCGAATACCTGCATTTCACCGACCAGGGGTTGCGCAGGCCGGCACAGCGCGCCGACCTGAAGCTCGTGGACACCGCGCGCGCGGCCGAGGGTTGAGCCCTTGATCCTCGGCTACCTGCTGCTGATTCTGGTGCCGATCGGCGCGATCGCGTACCTCGTCTGGGATCACAAGCGTAAAACCGCGGCGCGCAATGCGGCCGCCGAAGGCCGCTTGCAGGAGCTCCTCGCCGTGGCGCAGCCGCAACCGGCTGCAAAGCCAGCCGAGCGCGCGGCTGCACCGGCGTCTCAGGCGGGACCAGCTGAGGCCACTGCAGGCGCTGTTTCTGCTGTATCACCTACCGCGCCGGCGCCGCTCTACACGTCGCGGGAGCGCGTACTGAGCGCGCCGCAGACGCTTGCGTACTACCTGCTCAGGACCGGGCTGCCCGACCACGTGGTGCTGGCGCGCGTGTCGCTCGCCTCGGTCGTCGAGGCGGGCCCGGGTTTGTCAGGTTTCGCGCGCGAGGAGCAGATTCGCCGGCTTGCCGCACTCACGGTCGATTTCGTGGTGGCGGAAAAGACGATGCGGCCGGTCGCCGTCGTGGAGCTCGCCTCAGGGGACGAGGGCGGCGCGGCGCAGTCCGACCGCGCGTCGGCGCGGACACGGCTCGCGGCGGCCGGCGTGCGCTATCTCGAGCTCGATCCGAAGCAACTCCCGCGCAAGGAAGCGATGCGCACGCTGGTACTCGGCGAGGCAGCTCAAGAAATGGCCCGCAGCGAGGCGGGCGTCACAGGGTAAACGGCGCCTGCGGCGGCGCGAAATCACGTGATTGCGGTCTCTTGACGCCAATTGGCGACACGTATACCGTGGCGGCGTGTTTAGTTCTGAGTTCTTGAGAATGTCGACCTTGCAGTTGCCGGTGCGGTTCTTTGGAGGCTTGGAAATTAAACATCGGTCAGGCGTCGAAAGCCTCGTTTAATTTCTCTTTAAGGAAGCGCAACAATGGCAACGGGTACCGTCAAGTGGTTCAACGATTCGAAAGGTTTTGGTTTCATTACTCCTGACGGCGGCGGCGAAGATCTCTTCGCGCACTTCTCGGCGATCAACATGCCGGGGTTCAAGACGCTGAAGGAAGGCCAGAAGGTGAGCTTCGAGATCACCGCCGGCAACAAGGGCAAGAAACAGGCGAGCAACATCCAGGCGATCTGAGCCTGGGAGCAGCACGAAAAAACCGGGCATCGCCCGGTTTTTTTTCGTCCGCAGAACCCGCACCCGCACGATGGTACAGCCGCTCAGCTGGGACATCTTCTGCCGCGTCGTCGATAACTTCGGCGACGCGGGCGTCTGCTGGCGTCTCGCGAAGCAGCTCGCGGACGAGTATCGCGCGCGCGTGCGGCTCTTCATCGACGGCCTGCAGAGTCTGCACGCGCTCAATCCCGACGTAGCACTCGTCCCGCAGCAATCGCTCGATAACGTCGAGGTGCGCGACTGGCAGCGGCCGTTCGGCGCGGATTTCGCGGCCGATATCGTGGTGGAAGCGTTCGGTTGCGGTCTGCCCGATGCCTACGTCGCTGCGATGGATCAGGCCGCCCGCGCGAGCGTCTGGATCGTCCTCGAATATCTGAGCGCAGAAGCCTGGGTGCGGGAACATCACGGGCTGCCGTCGCCGCACCCGCGGTTTGCGCGCCGACGCTATTTCTTTTTTCCGGGGTTCACGGAGGGCACGGGCGGCGTGCTCCGCGAGCGCGATCTTTTCAGCCGCCGCGATGCGTTCAACGAAGCGCGGCGGGCGCAGTACTGGCGCGCGCTCGGGTACGACATGCCGCCGGATGCTGCGACGGTCGTCTCGCTGTTCGCCTACGACACGGCGCCGATCGCCGCATTGCTCGACACTTGGTCGAACAATGAGGCGCCGGTCGTCGCGCTCGTACCGCAGAGCCGGGCTGCCGATGCTGCCGTCGCGCATCTGCGCGGCGGTGCGGGTATGCCGCGGGTGCTGCGCCGCGGAGCGCTGGAATTACGCGTGGTGCCGTTCGTGCCGCAACGCGAGTATGACGAGCTGCTGTGGGCCTGCGACTGCAACTTCGTCCGGGGGGAAGACAGCTTCGTGCGCGCGCAATGGGCGGCGCGGCCGTTTGTCTGGCACATCTATCCTCAAGCCGATCAGGCGCATCGCGCCAAGCTCGAGGCTTTCCTCGAGCGCTACTCGGCAGGTCTGGAGCCGGAGACGGCTCGCGCCGCCGCGGACATGATGCGCGCATGGAACCAAACCGCAGGACGCGCAGTCACAGTGCGTTCGGCGTGGGCGGAGTATGCGCCGCGGCTCGCTGCGTTCCGGCAGCATGGGGCCGCATGGGCCGATCGGCTGGCGGGGATCGGCGATCTTGCCGGCAATCTGGCGCAGTTCTGCTCGGAAAAGCTAAAATAGCGGGTTCGATCAATAGAGGTTTGCCATGAAAACGGCACAGGAACTGAGGGTAGGGAACGTGATCATGGTGGGGAAAGATCCCCTCGTGGTCCTCAAGGCGGAATTCAACAAATCCGGCCGCAACGCTTCGGTCGTGAAGATGAAGCTGCGCAATCTGCTGTCCAGCAGCACGACCGAGACGGTCTACCGTGCGGACGAGAAATTCGACGTGGTCCAACTCGAGCGCAAGGAAGTCAGCTATTCGTACTATGCGGATCCCGCGTACGTCTTCATGGACGAGGAGTTCAATCAGTACGAAGTCGACAAGGAGAACATGGGCGACGCGCTCAACTACCTCGAGGACGGCATGCAGGTCGGAGTGGTGATCTACAACGGACGTCCGATTTCGGTGGAGCTGCCGCAGACGGTGGTGCGCGAAATCGCCTATACGGAGCCGGCGGTGCGCGGCGATACGTCGGGCAAGGTGCTCAAACCCGCCAAACTGCACACCGGTTTCGAAGTGCAGGTGCCGCTCTTCTGCGCGACCGGCGACAAGATCGAGGTGGATACGCGCACGGGCGAATACCGCAGCCGCATGAAGGGCTGATCGGCCCCGCAATCGAAAACGGCCGCCGCTGGGCGGCCGTTTTCGTTTAAAAGCGTGACGGCGGCCGCGCCGAGATTGACGCAATAGAAAAGCCCCGGCAACCGGGCCGGGGCTTTGGTGTTGGTGGAGGCGGCGAGAATCGAACTCGCGTCCGCAAGCCCTCCACAGTCAGGACTACATGCTTAGCCTGGTGATTTGGGTCTCGCCTTGCGCCCGCCCGCCGGCAGGCTGACGCTCGGCCAGTCGCTTCGACGGATCCGCACGGCCAAGCGACCAGACCGTGCAGAGAGGCTGATGTAAATGACGCTGCACCCTTCGGCGGACTTTCGTCTACCTCCAGGCCTGACCCATCAGCAGATCAGTGCAGCGTCTAGCCGGTATTAGGCGGCTAGAGCGTAACGCTCGTCGTTGGCGTGTATGAAGTTTCGAGCTGTTTAACAAGGTGACTCGACCTTGGCATGCCCTGCGCTGCTTCGTAACCCACGTCGAAACCAGGTCGCCCCCGGTTCGTCATGCAGCAGAAGACATTATCCCATATGGCTCCTGCCCATTCATTTTCAAGCAGAAGCGATTGGACGAAGCTGCCCGCGGAAAGTTCCGCGTCTAGAGGTAAGCGAGGACGTCCTGAGGGCAATCAACGACCGCATCGGCGCCCCAGGTATCGGGCTCGCTGCCGTTGAGATAGCCGTAGCGCACGGCGATGGTGCGCATGCCTGCGGCGCGGCCGGCCTCCACGTCGCGCTGGTCATCGCCGACATACACCGCCGCCGCCGGCGCAACGTTGAGCCGGCGGCACGCTTCCAGGAGCGGCGCCGGGTTCGGCTTCGTGACCCCGGTCGTGTCGCCGCCGATGACGCAGGCGCAGCGCGCGTGCACGCCGAGCAGGCCGACGAGCGGTATCGCGTAGCGCTCCGCCTTGTTCGTCACGATGCCCCATTTGAGCCGGCGCGCTTCGAGCCCGTCGAGCAGTTCGCGCATGCCCGCAAACAGGACCGAGTCGACACACAGGTTCTGCTCGTACTGCTCGAGAAATTGCTGCCGCATGCCTGCGTATTCGGGGTGCTCCGGCGTGAGTCCGAAGCCCACGCGCAGCATGCCACGCGCCCCGGTGGAGGTGACCGGCCGCGTGTCTTCGATCGCCACCGCAGCGAGCCCGCGTGCGGCGCGCATCGCGTTCAAGGCGCGCGTTAAATCGGGCGCAGTGTCGGCGAACGTTCCGTCGAGGTCGAACAGCACTGCCTCGATCATGACGTCTTCTGCGCGTGGAGGATGTAGTTGACGTCCGCATCGCGGCCGAGCGCGTAGCGGCGCGTGAGCGGGTTGTAACTCATGCCCGTGACGCCGCCCACGGCGAGATCGGCGTTGCGGCACATCGCGGCGAGCTCGGAAGGCTTGATGAACTTCGCGTAGTCGTGCGTTCCACGTGGAAGCAGATTGAGCACGTATTCGGCACCGACGACCGCAAAGAGGTATGCCTTCGGGTTGCGGTTGATCGTCGCGAAGAAAACCCGGCCTCCGGGTTTCGCGAGCGTCGCACACGCGCGCACGGTGATAGCGGGGTCGGGTACGTGCTCGAGAAGCTCCATGCACGTCACGACGTCGTAGCTTTCGGCGCGGCTCGCTGCCAGCTCTTCCGCGCTCGCTTTGAGGTATTCAACCTGCCGGCGCGACTCCAGCAGGTGCAGTTGCGCGACGCGGATCGCCTTGTCCGACAGATCGATGCCGGTTACGGTCGCGCCGCGCGCGGCCATTGCCTCGCTCAGGATGCCGCCGCCGCAGCCGACGTCGAGCACGGTCTTGCCGGCGATTTGCGCGAGTCGATCGATGTGGTCGAGCCGCAGCGGGTTGATGTCGTGCAGCGGCTTGAACTCGCTCTCCGGGTCCCACCAGCGATGCGCGAGTGCGCTGAATTTCTCGAGCTCGAGCGGATCGACGTTCATGCGCGGATTCTATCGTGCCAGTGCGCGGCCTTGAGCTCGAGCGCATGCGCATCCACGCTGCGCACGACGCCGTCTTGCACGCGCAGCTCGCCATTCACCCATACGTGCGTTACGTGCTCGCGGCCCGCGGCATAGACCAGGTGTGACGCAGGGTCGTACGCCGGCGCGAGCTCGATCCCGGACATGCGCACCGCGGTGACATCCGCGAGCTTGCCCGGCTCGAGCGTGCCGATGCGCTGCTCCAGCCCGAGCGCTTTCGCACCCGCAAGCGTCGCCATGTGAAGCGCGGTGTGCGCCGGCACCACGGTTGGATCGCCGCTGGCGCCTTTTCCGAGCAGGGCTGCGGTGCGCATTTCGCCGAGGAGATCGAGGCGGTTGTTGCTGGCGGCACCGTCGGTGCCGAGGCCGACGTTCACGCCTGCGGCAAGCATGCGTGCAACCGGCGCGATGCCGCTGGCGAGCTTCAAATTGGACGACGGGCAATGCGCGACGTGACAGCCATAGCGCGCGAGCTGGTCGATTTCGCCCGGCTCCAGATGCACGGCGTGCACCGCGATCAGGCTCGGTCCGAGCAGCCCCACGGTCTGAAGCCGCTCGAGCGGGCGCACGCGGTGGGCGGTGATGCTTTCGTTGATCTCGTCCGTCGTCTCGTGCAAATGAATGTGCACCGGCACGTCCAGCTCCGCGGAATACGTCGCCACGCGCTCGAGCGTGTCGTTGGAAACGGTGTAGGGCGCGTGCGGCGCGAGGCAGAACGAAAGCAGCGGCTCGTCGCGCATCGCGTCGCGCATCGCGAGCCCCTTCGCGAGGTAATCGCGCGCGTCACCGGCGTAAGGTGAGGGCATCTCGATCACGATCATGCCGATCGCGGCACGGATGCCGGCCTCGACGGCAGCTTCGGCCGCCGCCTGCGGGAAGAAGTACATATCGCTGAAGCACGTCACGCCGGCTTTCAGCATTTCCGCGCACGCGAGCAGCGTTCCGTCGCGAACGAACGCCGGCGAGACCATGCGGGTCTCGACCGGCCAGATGTAATTGCGCAGCCAGTCCATGAGCGCGCGATCGTCGGCGATGCCGCGCATGAGCGTCATCGCCGCATGCGTGTGCAGATTGACGAGCCCGGGGATCAGCACGTGTCGATCCAGGCTGAAGCGTTGGGCGGCGCGGTAGCGGTTGCAGATTTCGGCGCTCGGTCCCAGCGCTGCAATCCGGCCGTCCTTTATGGCGACGGCGTGGTTCTCCAGCGTCACGCCGGCAGGCTCGACGGGAATCATCCAACGCGCCTCGATGATGGTGTCGACAGAATCCATACATCGTTTATGCCATAAAAAAAGCCCCGCCGAGGCGGGGCTTTTCGAGTGAGACGCTTACCGGCTAGCGCTTCGTCTCCGGCTTGGCTTCCGGTTTCGCTTCCGGCTTGGCCTCCGGCTTGCCGGCGGGTTTCTTCGCCGGCGGCTTCGGCATGCGGCCGACCGCTTCGACCGTGACGCGACGGTTCGGTGCCAGACACTCGATGAGCTGCTTGCGCTTCATCTTGTTCGAGCAGAACTTCGTCACGGGGATCGGCTGCTTGAACGCCTTGCCTTCCCAGAAGATCAGCTTCGGATCGATGCCCCTGCTCACGATGTAGTCCTTGACGACCACAGCGCGACGCTCGGACAGGCGCTGGTTGTACTTCAGGCTGCCGATACGGTCGGTATGACCCGTCACGATCACGGCACCCAGCGTCACCGGCTTCAGATCACGCAGGAACTTGTCGAGCTCCTTCACGTTGTCCGGCGTCATCTCGGCCTTGTCGAACGGCATGCCCTGCAGCTCGATCTTGCGCTCGACGTTGATCATCGCCGGTTTCTTCGGCTTCGGCTTCGCTTCCGGCTTCGGCTTGACCTCGGGCTTGGGCTTGACCTCGGGTTTTGCCACCGGCTTGGGCTTCGGCTTCGGTACGAGATCCGGATCGCACTCGGCGACCGCGAGAGCGGGCGTCCACTGGCTCGTGCGGACGCAAACACCTGCACCGATCGCACGCACGATGCCACCCTGCGTGTCGGTCAGGTATCCGTCCTTTCTTTCGGCCGTGGCCGCGGACCCCGTGGCCGGCAGAAGCGCCGCGCACGTGGCCACGGTCGCCAGGGTAATCCGAAATACTGAACTCATTTTCTTGTTCCTCCTGATTTACGATGAATTACGGAGCCGCTAAAAGCCGGAAACAAAAAGAAAATCTCCCCTAGAGCTCACTTGATATCACAAACGCTGACGGCAAAGCAAACATGCCGGAATCATAACACGCTGAATCCCAGAAAATCACCGCAACTGTTGCGCAAATGAAACAGTGTGAGTCGCAATGCAGCATTGCGTCGCCATGCCGTGAGCATGTTGCGCACACCGGCATTGGCGCGTGCGATTCGCCATGCTTGAAGCCGACCGTCGAAGCATCTGGGCCTCCCCTTTAAGAGGCGTGTTGCGGGCAGCAACTTTTGCGCCCGCTGTCGGTCGGCAAAGACCCAGGTGCAGCGCCGCAGTTACTCCATTGTTCCGCGAAGGTTTTCGCTGTGCGGCGCATTCCGGCGGGCGGCTACCGCATGGTAAAATTGACAGCTTTAGCCACGCCGCGCGCTTCCTCTCCCGCCGCCACGTCGAATGGATCAAGTCGCAAAAGAAACTCTACCGGTAAGTCTCGAAGAGGAGATGCGCCGCTCGTACCTCGATTACGCGATGAGCGTGATCGTCGGGCGCGCACTGCCGGACGTGCGCGATGGGCTCAAGCCGGTGCACCGCCGCATCCTGTATGCGATGCACGAAGCGAACAACGTCTGGAACCGGCCTTACGTGAAATGCGCGCGCGTCGTGGGTGACGTGTTGGGTAAGTATCACCCGCACGGGGACGCGGCGACTTACGAAGCGCTCGTGCGCATGGCGCAGGACTTCTCCATGCGCTACACGCTGATCGACGGGCAGGGCAATTTCGGCTCGATCGACGGCGACTCGGCGGCGGCCTACCGCTATACGGAGTGCAGGCTCGAGAAAATCACCTCGGACATGCTGGCCGACATCGACATGGAAACTGTCGATTTCGTGCCGAATTACGACGGAAAGGAACGCGAGCCGGTCACGCTGCCCACGCGCATCCCGAACCTGCTCGTGAACGGTTCCTCGGGCATCGCGGTTGGCATGGCGACCAACATTCCGCCGCACAACCTCGGCGAGGTCATAGACGCATGCCAGGCCCTGCTCAAGAACCCGCAGCTCACGGTCGATGAGTTGATCGAGATCATGCCGGCGCCGGACTTCCCCACGCGCGGCGTGATCTATGGGGTGGCGGGCGTGCGGGAAGGCTACCGCACCGGCCGCGGCCGCATCGTCATGCGCGCACGCACCCATTTCGAGGAGGCCGAAAAAGGCGGGCGCTTCGCGATCGTGATCGACGAGCTGCCGTATCAGGTCAACAAGGCGAACCTGCTCATGCGCATCGGCGAGCTGGTGCGCGAGAAGCGCCTCGAGGGCATTTCCGATATCCGCGACGAATCGGACAAGCGCGGCATGCGCGCGGTGATCGAGCTCAAGCGCGGCGAGGTGCCGGAAATCATCCTGAACCGGCTGTGGAAAGAGACGCAGCTCCAGGACACGTTCGGTATGAACATGGTCGCGCTGGTCGACGGCCAGCCGCGGCTGCTGAACCTGAAGCAGTTCCTCGAGGCTTTCCTGCGGCACCGCCGCGAAGTCGTCACGCGGCGCACCGTTTTCGAGCTGCGCAAGGCGCGCGAACGCGGTCACGTGCTGGAAGGCCTGGCGGTCGCGCTTTCGAACGTCGACGAAGTGATCGCGCTCATCAAGGCCGCCGCGAGCCCGGCCGAAGCCAAGACGCAATTGATGGCGCGGTTCTGGCGCTCCGCACTCGTCGAAGAGATGCTCGTGCGCAGCGGCACGCCGCTCTCGCGCCCGGAGGGCGTGTCGGCGGAGTATGGTCTTCAGTCTAACGGCTACAGGCTTTCGGACGTTCAGGCGCAGCGCATTCTGGAGATGCGCCTTCAGAACCTGACCGCGCTCGAGCAGGACAAGATCGTCGCGGAATACCGCGAGACGATGGAAAAGATTCTCGATCTTCTCGACATTCTGTCCAATCCGGCGCGCGTGACCCGCATCATCTCGGACGAGCTCGCCGAGGTGAAACGCCAGTACGGCGACGAGCGCCGCAGCGAAATCGTCACGACGACCCAGGATCTCGCGACCGAAGACCTGATCACGCCCGAAGACGTGGTCGTCACGCTGTCTCACGGCGGCTACATGAAATCGCAGCCGATCGCCGACTATCGCGCGCAAAGGCGCGGCGGCCGCGGCAGGCTGGCGACCGCCACCAAGGAAGACGACTTCGTCGAGAAGCTCTTCATGGCAAACACGCACGATTACATCCTGTGCTTCTCGAACCGCGGCCGCGTCTACTGGCTGAAGGTGTACGAAGTACCGCAAGGCGGGCCGGCCTCGCGCGGCAAGCCGATCGTCAATCTCGTGCCGCTGGAAGAGGCCGAAAAAATCACGGCGGTGCTGCCGGTGAAGGAATTCGACGATGCCCACTTCGTCTTCATGGCGACCGCGAACGGCACTGTGAAAAAGACGGCGCTCTCCGCGTTCTCACGCCCGATGTCGAAAGGCATCATCGCAGTGAACCTGGACGAGGGCGACTACCTGATCGGGGTCGCGCTGACCGACGGGAGCCAGGACATCATGCTGTTCTCGGACGCCGGCAAGGCGGTGCGCTTCGCCGAATCGGAGGTGCGCCCGATGGGCCGCACGGCCGGTGGCGTGCGGGGCATGCGCCTTGCTGAAGGTCAGCGCGTGATCTCCCTGATCACAGCGGCCGACGAATCGCTGTCGGTGCTCACCGCGACCCAGCATGGCTATGGCAAGCGCACTCAGATCGGCGAGTACACGCGCCACGGGCGAGGCACACAAGGCATGATCGCCATCCAATGCAGCGAACGCAACGGCAGGCTCGTCGGCGCCCAGCTCGTCTCCGGCGACGATGAAATCATGCTGATCACGACCGGCGGCGTCCTCATCCGCACGCACGTGTCCGAGATCCGCGAGGCCGGACGCTCCACGCAGGGGGTGCGCCTGATCAACCTCGGCGAGAACGAAGCGCTCGCGGGCGTCGAGAAGATCCTCGAATCCGACGACTCGAACGGCAGCGGCTCGAATGGCCGCGGCTCGAACGGTCACGGCGGCAACGGCGCCGACGAGGGCATCCCCGGCAACAGCGACACGCAGAGCTGATGGCGCGCGTATTCAATTTCAGCGCGGGACCTGCCGTGCTGCCGGAGCCCGTTTTGGAGCGGGCCGCGCGCGAGATGCTCGACTGGCACGGCAGCGGCATGTCCGTCATGGAGATGAGCCACCGCGGCCCGGAGTTCATCGACATCCACGCGCGGGCCGAGAGCGACCTGCGCGAGCTGCTCTCGATTCCGGGTAATTACAAAGTACTGTTCCTGCAGGGCGGCGCGGCAGCGCAGTTCGCGATGATCCCGATGAACCTCCTGCGCGGGAAGAGCGGCGCCGACTACGTCAATACCGGCCAGTGGTCGACGAAGGCGATCGGTGAAGCGCGAAAGTTCTGCAAGGTGAACGTCGCCGCGAGCTCCGAAGACGCGAAATTCACGTACGTGCCGAAGCAGTCGGGCTGGAAGCTCGACCCGCACGCGGCGTACGTTCACGTGACGACGAACGAAACGATCGGCGGTGTCGAGCTTCACTGGACGCCGGATACGGGCGAGGTGCCGCTTGTCGCCGATGCGTCGTCGCATATCCTGTCGCGTCCGATCGACGTGGCTCGCTACGGCCTCATCTATGCCGGTGCGCAGAAGAACATCGGGCCTGCCGGCCTCACGATCGTCATCGTGCGCGACGACCTGATCGGACACGCGTTGCCGGCGACGCCCACGGTCTTCGACTACAAGGTGCAGGCCGAAAGCGATTCGATGTACAACACGCCGCCCACTTACGGCATCTACGTCGCCGGGCTCGTGTTCGAATGGCTCAAGGCGCAGGGCGGCGTCGAAGGCATGGAACGGATCAACATCGCCAAGGCGAATCTCGTCTACGATTACCTCGATCAGACCGAGTTCTATCACTCGCCGGTGGCGAAAGACGACCGCTCGCGCATGAACATCCCGTTCACGCTGAAGAGCGACTCGCTCGACAAGGCATTTCTGCAGCAGGCCGAAAAGGCCGGCCTCACGCAGTTGAAAGGTCATCGTTCCGTCGGCGGCATGCGCGCGTCGATCTACAACGCGATGCCGATGGAGGGCGTTCAAGCGCTCGTGCAGTTCATGCGCGAATTCGAGCGCGCACACGGCTGAAGCTCGGAAGCCATGCCGGACGCAGGCAAGTTTCGCATTCTCACGCTGAACTCGATTTCGCCGCTCGGGCTGAAGCGTTTCCCCGAGCACCGTTACCTCATTGGCAGCGACCTCACGGATCCGGACGCGATCCTGGTGCGCTCGCACGAGATGCACGCGATGGAGATACCGGCTTCAGTGCGTGCGATCGGCCGCGCCGGCGCCGGCACGAACAACATCCCGGTGGGCGAGATGAGCACGCGCGGCGTGCCGGTCTTCAATGCGCCGGGCGCGAATGCGAACGCAGTCAAGGAGCTCGTGATCGCGGGGATGCTGATGGCCGCGCGCAACATCGTGCCTGCGCTCGGCTTCGTAGGCGCTCTCGAGGGCGACGACACGGCGCTTCACGAGCGCGTCGAGGCGGGGAAGAAAAGCTTCGTCGGAACGGAGCTTCCGCAGCAGACGCTCGGCGTGCTGGGCCTCGGAAAAGTGGGCAGCCTCGTCGCGGACGCCGCGATCAAGCTCGGCATGGACGTGCTGGGCTACGACCCGCATATCACCGTCGAGGCGGCATGGAGCCTGCCCTCGCAGGTGCGCCGGGCGGTGAGCATCGACGAAGTACTAAAGGGCGGCGATTACGTGACCTTGCACGTACCGCTCGGCGAATCGACGCGCGGGATGATCGACGCCCAGCGCCTCCAGCTCATGAAGAACGGCGCGATCCTGCTCAATTTCGCGCGCGATGGTCTCGTCGACGCCGCAGCCGTCCGGGCCGTCCTGGACGACGGGCGGCTGCGCTATTACATATGCGACTTCCCGACGAGCGCGTTGACCGGTCATCCGCGTGTCGTAGCGCTGCCGCACCTCGGCGCGTCCACGCGCGAGGCCGAGGACAACTGCGCGGTCATGGTCGTCGATCAGGTGCGCAACTTTTTAGAGCAGGGTAACATCGCCAACGCCGTCAACTTCCCGGACGCTCTGCTCGAACGCGAGGCGCCGTATCGCGTCGCGATCGCGAACGCCAACGTCCCGAACATGCTCGGACAGATATCGACGGCGATGGCGCGCGCAGGGCTCAACATCCACGACATGCTGAACAAGTCGAAAGGCGAGATGGCGTATACGCTGGTCGACGTCGACAGCGACGTGCCCGACGATCTGCTGGCGGAGCTCGCGCGCATCAGAGGCGTGTTGTCGGTGCGCTATCTGCCGCAGAGTTGATCGCCGGATCGACTGTTGACCGACAAGCTCAAAACGCTGCGCGCGAAGATCGATGCGCTCGATGCGCGCATCGTCAAGCTCCTTTCGGAGCGCGCGAAGGTCGTGCAGCGCGTCGGCCATGCCAAGCAGGGTGTCGGGGTCTACCGACCCGAGCGCGAAGCGCAGGTGCTGCGCCGCGTCGCCGAGCTCAACGATGGTCCGCTTACCGCTCGCGCCGTGCAGCGCGTGTTCGTCGAGATCATGTCGGCGTGCCGCGCGCTCGAAGACCAGATGAGCGTCGCGTTTCTCGGTCCGGAAGGCACCTACAGCCA
>DASPNJ010000065.1:0-3389 GCA_035626595.1 Burkholderiales bacterium | reverse complement strand
TGCTCAGGCGCGGCTATCACCCCGGCATCGCGTGCGGCGCGATCTGCGCTTCCGGCACGCTCGGCCAGATCATTCCGCCGAGCCTGATCCTCATCCTGCTGTCAGACATCCTGCAGCTCTCCGTCGGGACGCTCTTCGCGGCCGCGGTAATGCCGGGTCTGCTCCTCGCCGCGCTGTACTGCTTCTACGTGATCGGGGTCGGTGTGGTGAAGCCCGAGTGGGTGCCCGCGGTGCCGAAGGCCGAGCGCGAGGCGCTGCCGTGGCGGCAGCTCTGGACGCGTTTTTTCAAGGTCGTGCTGCCGCCGCTCGCGCTGGTGCTCGCGGTGCTGGGCTCCATCATCGCGGGTGTCGCCGCGCCGACCGAAGCGGCGTCGATGGGCGCGCTCGGTTCGATATTCGTGACGGCCATCGCGGGGCGCATGTCGATGCGGGTGCTCAAGGAGACGATGCAGTCGACGACGAAGATCACTGCGATGGTCATGTTCATCCTCATCTGCGCGCAGGTTTTTTCGCTCGCCTTCAGGGGCTTGCGCGGGGAGGATCTGATCCAGGCAATGTTCGAGTTCCTCCCGGGCGGCGTGAACGCGGATATCTGGTTCCTCATGCTCCTCATCTTCGTGCTCGGGTTTTTCATCGAATGGATCGAGATCAGCTACATCGCGCTGCCACTGTTTCTGCCGGTGTTCGCGAGCCAGGACGTGAACCTGGTGTGGCTCGCGATGCTGGTCTGCGTGAACCTTCAGACGTCGTTTCTCACGCCGCCATTCGGCTGGGCGCTCTTCTTCCTGCGCGGTGTCGCGCCGCCGCAGGTGACCACGCGCCACATGTACCTCGGCGTCATTCCGTTCATCGTGATGCAGCTCATCGGTCTCGTGATCATCTTCATGTTTCCCGAGATCTCCTTGTGGTTGCCAAAGGTGATCGGATGGTGAGCTAAAGCGCGCGCAGGCGTCGCGTAAAATCGGACGCTTTAGTCCGCAGGCTTTCCAAATGCTCACAGCAGTACGCGGCCGCCGCGGCATGGCCGTCGCGCCGCACGCCCTCGCCGCGCAATCCGCGCTCGAGGTCTTGCGCCAAGGCGGCAATGCGATCGAAGCGACGATCGCCGGTGCCGCGACGATCGCGGTCGCGTATCCGCACATGAATTCGATCGGCGGCGACAGCTTCTGGCTGATGCACGTCCCGGGAGAGGCGCCGGGCGCGATCGACGCCTGCGGCGGGGCGGCGTACCAGGCGTCCATCGACTGGTACCGCGCGCACGGAATCGAAGGCGCCATTCCGTTCCGCGGCGGCCTGGCCGCGAACACGGTTGCCGGCACCGTCGGCGGCTGGGGCATAGCGCACGAGCTTTCGCGCCGCGCGCTCAGAGGCCGCATGCCGTTCGCGCGGCTGCTGGAAGACGCGATCTACTACGCGCGCCACGGTGTGCCGGTCACGGTGAGCCAGGCGGAGACGACCGCGCGCAAAGCCGGAGAGCTGCGCGTGCAGCCGGGATTCGCGCAGACGTTCCTCGCGCGCGGCAAGGGGCCGGACGCGGGCGTGCTGTTCACGCAGCCGCGGCTCGCGGTGACGCTCGAGCGCATCGCGCGGCGCGGCGCCGACGATTTCTACCGCGGCGAGCTGGCGCGCTCGATCGCGAAGGACCTGTCGCGCCTTGGCAGCCCGGTGAGTGTGAAAGACCTGGACGCGTACCGTCCGCGGCTCGTCGATCCGCTGAGCGTGAAGCACAGTACGGGGACGCTCTACAACATGACGCCGCCGACGCAGGGGCTGGTGTCGCTCCTCATCCTCTCGATACTGGACGAGCTGCGCGTGCGCCGCACCGGACCGCTGAGCCCCGAGCTCGTTCATCTGACGGTCGAGGCGACCAAGCAGGCGTTCGGCGTGCGCGACCGTTACATCGAGGACCCTCGCTATATGACGGTGGATGCGCAGCGCCTGCTCGCGCGAAGCCACGTGCGCGAGCTCGCTTCGAAGATCCACCGTCGGCGTGCCGCGCCGTGGGGCGCGGGCGGCAGGCGCGGTAGAGGTCCGGGCGATACCGTGTGGCTCGGCGTGGTGGATGAAGCGGGACGCGCGGTGTCGTTCATCCAGAGCATCTATCACGAGTTCGGCTGCGGCGCGGTGCTCGATTCGACCGGCATCAATTGGCAGAACCGCGGCTGCAGCTTCTCGCTCGACCAGTTCGCGGTGAACGCGCTGCTGCCGGGCAAAAAACCGTTTCATACGCTCAACCCGGCGCTCGCGGTGCTCAAGGACGGGCGCACGATCGTGTACGGCTCGATGGGCGGCGATGGGCAGCCGCAGACGCAGGCCGCGATCTTCACGCGGATCGTCGATTTCGAGATGGATCCGCAGGCGGCGATCAACGCGCCGCGCTGGCTGCTCGGACGAACGTGGGGCGATTCATCGGAGAGTCTCAAGCTCGAATCGCGCTTCGAGATGGGGCTCGCGCACTCGCTCATGGAGTGGGGCCATGAGGTCGAGATCCTCGCGCCGTACGACGAGAGCGTCGGCCACGCCGGCGCCATCGTGCGTCACAGAAGCGGCGTGCTCGAAGGCGGCGCGGACCCGCGCAGCGACGGCGGCGTCGCCGCTTATTAGCCGAAGGATGGGAGGTTACGGAGGGAAACCATCACCGGTTTCCCTCTGTTCGTAGGGCGGCCAGGCCCGAGCCTTCAGGCGAGCGCTGCCCGTCAGAACGCTTCGGCGATCGCCTTGCCGAGATCCGCCGTGCCTGCCTTGCCGCCGAGGTCCGGCGTCTTCGGCCCTTCCTGCAGCACGCGCTCGATGGCCTTCACCACCGCGGCGCCGGCTTCGGGACAGCCGAGGTGGTCGAGCATCATCGCGCCCGCCCAGATCTGGCCGATCGGATTCGCGATTTTCCTGCCGTAAATATCCGGCGCGGAGCCGTGCACCGGCTCGAAGAGCGACGGGTAAATTTTCTCGGGATTCATGTTCGCCGACGGCGCAATGCCGATCGTGCCGGTAGCGGCGGGGCCGAGGTCCGAGAGAATGTCGCCGAAGAGATTCGAGCCGACGACGACATCGAAGCGGTCCGGGTTCATCACGAAATGCGCGCAGAGGATGTCGATGTGATACCAGTCGGTCTTCACCTGCGGGTACTTCGCCGCCATCGCCTTCAGGCGCTCGTCCCAGTACGGCATCGAGATCGAGATGCCGTTCGACTTCGTTGCCGACGTGAGGTGCTTCTTGGGACGGCTCTTCGCAAGCTCGTAGGCGTACTTGAGGATCCGGTCCACGCCCTTGCGCGAGAAGACCGCCTGCTGCGTGACGAACTCGCGGTCGGTGTCCGCGTACATGCGCCCGCCGATCGACGAATACTCGCCTTCGCTGTTCTCCCGCACCACCCAGAAGTCGATGTCACC
>DASPNJ010000064.1:0-21508 GCA_035626595.1 Burkholderiales bacterium | reverse complement strand
AGCCAGGAGGCCGCGCTCAAACACTTCGGCGCCGCGGTCCCGCTCGTCTCCTGCACGTCGATTGACGACGTGTTCCGCCGCACCGAATCGGGCGCGGTGGGCTACGCGGTGGTGCCGGTCGAGAATTCCACCGAAGGCGCGGTCGGCCGCACGCTCGATCTGCTGCTTGCGACACCGGCGCGCGTATGCGGAGAAGTCATGCTCCCGATCCGGCAGTGCATCATGAGCAAATCAGGTGGATTGGAAACCGTGCGCAAGGTGTACTCGCATACCCAGAGCCTCGCGCAATGCCAGCGGTGGCTCGCCCAGCATCTGCCCAAGTCCGAGCAGGTGGCGGTCATAAGCAATGCAGAAGCCGCACGCCTTGCCGCGGGCGAGCGGGGCGCCGCGGCCATTGCGAGCAAGACGGCCGCCGAGCTTTACGGTTTGGAGATTCTCGCGCGCAACATCGAAGACGAAGCGAAGAACACGACGCGATTTCTCGTCCTCGGCAGCCATGAAGCGCCGCCCTCCGGCAAAGACAAGACGTCGCTCATTCTCTCCACGCGCAACGTGCCCGGCGCCGTGCACGATCTGCTGACGCCGCTCGCGAAAAACCGCGTCAGCATGACGAAGCTCGAATCGAGGCCGGCGCGCACGGGCCTGTGGGAATACGTGTTCTATGTCGATATCGACGGGCACGGCCGGGAGCCGAACGTTGCGCGTGCGCTCGGCGAGCTCGAGCGCAGAGCCTCGCTCTTCAAGAACCTCGGCTCGTACCCGGCCGCACTCACATGAGCGCCTGCGATTTCGCGCCCGTGCATATCAAGTCGATCGCGCCGTACCAGCCCGGTAAGCCGATCTCGGAGCTCGCTCGCGAGATGGGCCTCGACGAGGCCAAGATCATCAAGCTCGCCTCCAATGAAAGTCCGCTCGGCGTGAGCCCGCGTGCGCAGGCCGCGATTCGCGCAGTGCTGGGAGATCTTTCGCGCTACCCCGACGGCAACGGCTTCGAGCTGAAGCAGGCGCTCTCGCGCCGCTATGGCGTCGACATGGACTCGATCGTGCTCGGCAACGGCTCCAACGACGTGCTGGACCTCGCCGCGCGCGCGTTTCTCACGCCCCAGGACGAGGCGATCTATTCGCAGCACGCCTTCGCGGTCTACCCTCTGGCGGTGCAGGCGATCGGAGCGCGCGGCATCGAGGTTCCCGCGCGCGAGTACGGGCATGACGTGGAGGCGATGGCACGCGCGGTGACATCGAACACGCGGCTCGCGTTCATCGCGAATCCCAACAATCCGACTGGAACTTTGATATATCCAGCCGCGCTCGAGCGGTTTATCGCCGAGCTGCCGGACCACGTGCTCGTCGTGCTCGACGAGGCGTACAACGAGTATCTGCCGCCCGAGGCGCGAACGGATACCCTCGCCTGGCTCGCGCGCTACCCGAATCTCGTGATCACGCGTACGTTCTCGAAGGTGTACGGGCTCGCAGGCCTGCGCGTGGGCTACGCGTTCGCACAGCCAGTGGTCGCCGATCTCATGAACCGCGTGCGCGAGCCTTTCAACGTGAACAGCGTCGCACTGGCCGCGGCTGCCGCGGCGCTCGAAGATACGCAGTTCGTCCAGGAAAGCTACGCCGTCAATCGCGCCGGCATGCAGCAGCTCACCGACGGATTTCGGCGACTCGGTCTCGATTACATCGTTTCGTACGGCAACTTCGTGAGCGTGCGCGTCGGCAGCGCTGCGGAGGTTTTCCAAAAGCTGCTGCGTTCCGGTGTGATCGTCCGGCCGGTCGGCGGTTACGGCCTGCCGGAGCATCTGCGCGTATCCATCGGGCTCCACACGGAGAACGCACGGTTTCTCGAAGCGCTCGAGCAGGCGATCCGATGAGCGCGGCGTCGGCGCGCACCAATCTCGTCATTGACCGTCTGGTCGTCATCGGTGTGGGACTGATCGGTGGCTCGTTCGCGCTCGCGCTCAGGGGCGCGGGTGCCGTGAAGCGCGTGACCGGTGTCGGCCGCACGCGCAAGAACCTGCAGGCGGCGCTCGACCGCGGCGTTTTGGATGAGGCGGCGGACGATGCGGCCGAAGCCGTGCGCGACGCCGATCTCGTGCTGATCGCGACACCCGTCGGTCAGATGCCCGAAGTGATGGCGCAGATCGCCCCGGCGCTGAGCGAGCGCGCCGTGATCACCGACGGCGGCAGCACGAAGCAGGACGTCATCGCATACGCGAGACGGTTTCTGCCTGCGCATTTCGAGCGCTTCGTGCCCGCCCATCCGATCGCCGGTACCGAAAAGAGCGGCGCGACGGCGGCGTTCGCCGAGCTTTATCGCGACCGCAACGTGATCCTGGCGCCGCAGCCGGAGACCGGTAAATGGGCGCTCGAGGTGGTGCGGCGCGCGTGGGAGGCGTGCGGTGCGCGCATCGTGGAGCTGGACGCCGCGCGGCACGATGCAATTTTCGCGGCGGTAAGCCATCTTCCGCACGTCGTCGCCTTCGCGCTGCTCAGCATGCTCGCCAAGCGCGATGACGCAGCGACGCTGCTCGGCTTCTCGGGCGGCGGACTGCGGGATACGGTTCGCATCGCCGGCAGCTCACCGGAAATGTGGCGCGACATTTGCGTTGGGAACCGGGAGGCGCTGCTCGCGGTGCTCGATGATTACGTCGAAGAGCTCGAGCTTGCGCGCGCCGCGCTCGAGAACGCCGACGGCACCGAGCTCGAAGCGATGTTCGACCGCGCACGCACCGCGCGGCGCCGCTGGTTGCTCAAGGAACAGGTCTAAAGGAACTTGCCGGTGGAATTTCTGGAGCTCGGGCCGATCGAGCGCGTTCGCGGCACCGTACGGCTGCCCGGTTCCAAGAGCATCTCCAACCGGACGCTCCTGCTCGCGGCACTCGCGCACGGTACTACGCGTGTTCGCGAGGTCCTCGAATCCGACGATACGCGCCGCATGCTCGACGCGCTGCAGCGGCTCGGCATCCGCGTGCGTGAGGAGCAGCCCCGCGAGCTGCAGATCGAAGGATGTGCAGGCGTGTTGCCGGTCAGGTCCGCCGAGCTCTTCCTCGGCAACGCCGGCACGGCGTTCCGGCCGCTCACCGCGGTGCTCGCGCTGGGCGCCGGCGACTACCGGCTGTCGGGTATCGGGCGCATGCACGAGCGGCCGATCGGCGATCTCGTCGATGCCCTGCGGCGTATTGGCGCGCGCATCGATTACCTCGGTTCGGACGGTTTTCCGCCGCTGCACATTCACCGGGGCAGCATCGAGATTGCGGCGCCGGTGAAAATCAGCGGCTCGGTTTCCAGTCAGTTCGTAACCGCACTCCTGATGGCGCTGCCGCTCACGGGCCGCGCCTGTACCGTCGAAATCGAGGGCGAGCTCATCTCCAAGCCGTACGTGGAGATCACCCTGAATACGATGCAACGCTTTGGTGTCCGAGTGCAGCGCTCGGACGCCGGTACGTTCGCTATACCGGCCGGCGCACGATACGTGAGCCCTGGCGAGATCTTCGTCGAGGGCGACGCCTCGTCGGCCTCGTACTTTCTTGCGGCAGGCGCCATCAGCGGCTTGAGCGGCGGAGGCCCGGTTCGCGTCGAAGGCGTTGGCCGCGCGAGCATACAGGGCGACGTGCGCTTTACCGAAGTACTCGAAAGCATGGGCGCGCGCGTGCGCATCGGCGAGAACTGGATCGAAGCGGGTGCCGGTGCTGAAACGGCCGGGGGCAAGCTGCGGGCGATCGATGCTGATCTCAATCACATTCCCGATGCCGCGATGACCGCCGCGATGCTGGCGCTCTTCGCGGACGGGACCACACGGCTCCGCAACATCGGCAGCTGGCGGGTGAAGGAGACCGACCGCATCGCCGCGATGGCGGCCGAGCTTCGCAAGCTCGGCGCGCTGGTCGAGGACCGCCCGGACTCGCTCACGATTACGCCGCCTGCGCAGCTCACGCCTAATGCGTCGATCGACACGTACGACGATCACCGGATCGCGATGTGTTTCTCGCTTGCGGCGCTGGGCCGCGTGCCGGTCCGCATCAACGATCCCGAGTGCGTTCGCAAGACGTTTCCCGACTACTTCGAGGTGCTCGCGTCCATTTCGGAGCCACGGCCATGAACGCGCTGGCAGCGCCCGTGATCGCGATCGACGGACCGTCGGCGTCGGGTAAGGGGACCGTCGCGCGGCGCACCGCGGCCGCACTCGGCTTCCATTTTCTCGACAGCGGCGCCCTCTACCGGCTCGTCGCCCTGGCCGCATCGAAGCGCAACGTGGACCTTGCCGACGCCGCAGCGCTCGCCGAGGTCGCCCGCACGCTGAATGTCGCATTCGGCGGTGACGAGGCGGTCAGCCTCGACGGCGCCGAGGTCGGCCGCGACATCCGGGAGGAATGGGTGAGCGGGGCGGCTTCCCGCGTGGCGGCCGTGCCGGCCGTACGAAAAGCGCTGCTGACGCGGCAGCGGATGTTCCGCCAGCCGCCCGGCCTGGTCGCTGACGGACGCGACATGGGCTCGGTCGTTTTCCCCGACGCGACCCTCAAGATTTTCCTCACCGCGCAGCCCGCCGAACGGGCCCGGAGGCGCTATAAGCAGTTGATGGAAAAAGGATTGAGTGCTAGCATGGACGGCCTTTTGCAGGAGATCCGGGAGCGGGATGCGCGCGATATGGAGCGCGCCGAAGCCCCCCTGGAAAAGTGCCCGGACGCCATCGAGCTCGACACGACGGGCATCGACGTGGAGGCGGCGGTGGCGCAAATCCTGGCTTTATACGTAGAGAGGGCACCCAAGGCGCCATGAGCCCCCGGCTCATGGTTTGATCAACCAACCCGTCTCCCCGGACGGCAGATGTAACTCCCTGAATTCCCAATGATGAAAACCCAAACCCCGGCATCCCAGCCTACCGAAAGCTTTGCCGCGCTCTTCGAGGAGAGCCTTTCGCGCAAAGAGATGCGCATCGGCGAAGTAATCACCGCAGAAGTGGTGCGCGTAGATGACAACTTCGTGGTGGTGAACGCCGGGCTCAAGTCCGAAAGCTACATTCCGGCAGAAGAATTCCGTAACGATCGCGGTGAAGTCGAAGCCAAACCCGGCGACTTCATCAGCGTTGCCATCGAGTCGCTCGAGGACGGCTATGGCGAAACGCGCCTGTCGCGCGACAAGGCGAAGCGCCTCGCCGCCTGGCACGAGTTGGAAGAAGCCCTCGAGAAGGGTACGGTCGTGCAGGGCACGATCAATGGCAAGGTGAAAGGCGGTCTCACCGTCATGGTGAACGGCATCCGCGCATTCCTCCCGGGCTCGCTGGTGGACATCCGGCCGGTGAAGGACACCACGCCGTACGAAAACAAGCAGATGGACTTCAAGGTCATCAAGCTAGACCGCAAGCGTAACAACGTGGTCGTGTCGCGCCGCGCGGTGCTCGAGGCGAACCAGGGCGAAGAGCGCCAGAAGCTCCTGGAGACGCTGCAGGAAGGGGCGGTGGTCAACGGCATCGTCAAGAACATCACCGATTACGGCGCGTTCGTGGACCTGGGCGGCATCGACGGGCTGCTCCATATCACCGACCTCGCATGGCGGCGTGTGAAGCACCCGTCCGAGGTGCTCACCGTCGGACAGGAAGTGCAGGCGAAGGTGCTCAAGTTCGACCAGGAGAAAAATCGCGTCTCGCTGGGCCTGAAGCAGCTCGGCGAAGACCCGTGGGTCGGCCTCTCGCGCCGCTACCCGCCGGGCACGCGGCTCTTCGGCAAGGTCTCCAACCTCACCGACTACGGTGCGTTCGTCGAGATCGAGTCGGGCATCGAGGGCCTCGTGCACGTGTCCGAGATGGACTGGACGAACAAGAACGTGCACCCGTCCAAGGTCGTGCAGCTCGGCGACGAGGTCGAGGTGATGGTGCTGGAAATCGATGAGGACCGGCGCCGCATCTCGCTCGGCATGAAGCAGTGCATGCCGAACCCGTGGGAAGAGTTCGCCATGAACCACAAGAAAGGCGACAAGGTCCGCGGCCAGATCAAGTCGATCACCGACTTCGGTATCTTCATCGGGCTGCCCGGCGGCATCGACGGTCTCGTGCATCTCTCCGACCTCTCGTGGTCGCTGCCCGGCGAGGAAGCCGTGCGCAACTACAAGAAAGGTGAGGAAGTCGAGGCGGTGGTGCTCTCGATCGATGTCGAGCGCGAGCGCATCTCGCTCGGCGTGAAACAGCTCGAAGGCGATCCGTACTCGAACTTCGTCGCCTCGCACGAGAAGAATTCCATCGTCACCGGCACGGTCAAGTCGATCGACGCCAAGGGCGCCGTCATTGCGCTCGAAGGCGACATGGAAGGGTATCTGCGCGCCTCCGAAGTCTCGCGCGACCGTGTGGAAGACATCCGCACGCGGCTGAAGGAAGGCGACAGCGTGACCGCCATGATCATCAACATCGACCGCAAGAACCGCACGATCAACCTCTCGATCAAGGCCAAGGACCTCGCGGAAGAGGCGGAAGCGCTGCAGAAGCACGCTGCGGACAAGGCGAGCGCCGGCACCACCAACCTCGGAGCGCTGCTCAAAGCGAAGCTCGACGTAGCGAACACCCAACAATAAGGCACGAGGGGGAGGACCATGACCAAATCGGAGCTGATCGCAAAGCTCGCGGGGCGCTATCCCCAATTGGTCGCGAAAGACGCAGAGCTCGCGGTGAAGATGATCCTCGATGCGATGGCGAAGAGCCTTTCCGAAGGTCAGCGCATCGAGATCCGCGGTTTCGGCAGCTTCGGCCTGAACTACCGGCCGCCGCGCACCGGGCGCAATCCGAAATCCGGAGAGAAGGTGCAGGTGCCCGCCAAGTACGTTCCGCACTTCAAGGCCGGCAAGGAGCTGAGGGAACGCGTCGATCTGAAAAAAGAGTGACGGTGCAACGTTCGAAGGACATGGCACGCTCGGCGAGCGTGCCTTTTTTTTGGATGAATGCGGCGAGCGCCGTGCCCGGCGGTTTTTTGCGGAGGCGCGAAGCGCCGGCGCATCGTAGGTTTTTTCGGCGGGCCGGCGGATGAGATACGTGCTGTGGGTCGTGAAGCTCGCGCTATTCGCGTTCATGCTCACGTTCGCGCTCAAGAACACCGACCCGGTGACGCTGCGCTATTTCCTGGGCAATGAATGGCGAGCGCCGCTCATCTTCGTGCTGCTGGTCGTGTTCTGCGTCGGGGCCGCGCTGGGGCTGCTGGGCGCGCTCGGTCAGATCCTGAGGCAGCGGCGCGAAATCTCGGCGCTCAAGCGCAGGCTCGCATCGCCGACCGGTGCGGCCGGTGAGCCGGCGCCGCCCGACGTCGCGGCACCGTGAGGCGGGCCGCACCGTAATGGACCTCGAGTTCTGGTGGCTGCTCGCCCTGCCGCTCTTCTTCGCGCTGGGCTGGCTCGCCGCGCGCATCGACATCAAGCAACTCGTGTCCGAGTCGCGTGCGCTGCCGCTGTCGTACTTCAAGGGCCTGAATTTCCTGCTGAACGAGCAGCCGGACAAGGCCATCGAGGCTTTCATCGAGGTCGTCAAGGTCGATCCGCAGACCGTCGAGCTCCACTTCGCGCTCGGCAATCTGTTCCGCCGCCGCGGCGAGCTCGAGCGCGCGATCCGCATGCACCAGAACCTGGTCGAGCGACCCGATTTGCACGAGGAGCAAAAGCTCGCGGCGCTGTTCGAGCTTGCGCAGGACTATCTCAAAGCCGGACTGCTGGACCGCGCGGAGGAGCTGTTTCTGAGGCTCGAGGGCACGCCGCACGCTGAAGCCGCGCTGAAATTTCTGCTGGAGATCTATCAGCAGGAGAAGGATTGGCAGAAGGCGATCGGCATCGCGGAGAAGCTCGAAGCCGTCACCGGGCGCTCGCATCAGAAGGAGATCGCGAATTTCTTCTGTGAGATCGCGAGCGGCGAGATGATGCATTCGCGCCCAGAAGCCGCGAGAGCGCCGCTCGAGGAAGCGCTGAAACACCACCGGCTTTGCGTGCGCGCGAACGTGCTGCTCGGGGACCTCGAAGCGAGACGTGGCAATCTCGATGCGGCCGTCGAAGCCTGGAAGCGCATCGAGAGCCAGAACCCCGCGTTTCTGGCGCTCGTGGCGGAACGCATTTACGACGCGTACCGCGAGCGCGGACGCGAGGACGAGGGGCTGAATCTCCTGCGCGCCTACCTCGAGAAGTATCCATCGCTCGACGCCCTGAACGTCGTGTTCCAGGCGACGCTCGAGCGGCAGGGCGCGGAGCCGGCTTACCGGCTCGTGCGCGACGAGCTGCGCCGCACCCCGACGCTGCTCGGCCTCGACAAGCTGCTCGAAGCGCAGCTCCTCGAGGCGCCGATCGACCGGCGGCGAGACCTCGAGCTCATCCGCGGCCTCGTGAACCAGCACACGCAGGGGCTGGCCATGTACAAGTGCGACAACTGCGGTTTCCGCGCGCGCCAGTATTACTGGCACTGCCCTGCGTGCGCCTCGTGGGAAACGTATTCGCCACGCCGTACGGAAGAGAAAGCCATCCCCGCATGAGTGTCGAGTCCCGCGTCATTGTCGCGCTGGATTACGCGGACGCAGCCAGCGCGCTCGCACTGGCGCGCCGGCTCGATCCGGCGCAGTGCCGTGTCAAGGTCGGCAAGGAGCTTTTCACGGCAGAGGGACCCGCGCTGGTCGAGCAGCTCGTGAGACTGGGTTTCGGCGTATTCCTCGATCTTAAGTTTCACGACATTCCCAACACCGCCGCCGGCGCCTGCCGGGCCGCCGCGGAGCTCGGCGTCTGGATGCTGAACGTGCACGCCTGCGGCGGCAGAGCGATGCTCGAGGCTGCCCGTGCAGCGATCGCGGCGGCAAGCAACCCGCCGAAATTGATCGCCGTGACGTTACTTACGAGCATCGGCGCGCAGGATCTCGCCGACATCGGCTTGTCGGGTACGCCGGATGATGTCGTCGCGCGGCTGGCGCAGCTCGCACGCGGCTGCGGGCTCGACGGCGTCGTGTGTTCCGCGCGCGAAGCGGCGGCGCTGCGCGCAGCATGCGGTCCCGGATTTCTGCTCGTGACGCCAGGCATCCGCCCGGCAGGCACCGAGATCGGCGACCAGCAGCGTGTGATGACGCCCGCCGGCGCGATTGCGAACGGGTCGGACTATCTCGTGATCGGCCGTCCGATCACCCGCGCGCCCGATCCGCTGCAGGCGCTCGCGCAGGTGAACCGCGACATCGCGGCTACAATGCGGGCACCATGAGAGCGGCCCGCGCTGCACACAAGACCGCCGCACGCCCAGCGCAGCACCGCGAACCGGTGCGCAACGCGAGCGCGAGTGATCGTACGCCACTCGCCGCGATGCGCACGGCGCGTGTGCTCGTCGTCGGCGACGTCATGCTCGACCGCTACTGGTTCGGAGAGGTGGGCCGGATTTCGCCGGAAGCCCCGGTGCCAGTCGTGAAGATAGACCGCGTCGAGGAGCGTCCCGGAGGCGCGGCGAACGTCGCGCGCAACGCGGCAGCGCTGGGTGCGCAGGTGAGCCTGCTGTCCGTGGTCGGACGCGACGAGGCAGGCTCGAAGCTTCGCCGCCTGCTGAAACGCGAGCGCATCTCGGCTCAGCTGCACCCGGACGGCGGTCTCGAGACGACGGTGAAGCTCCGCGTGATCGGGCGCCGGCAGCAGCTCGTGCGCATCGATTTCGAAAGACCGCCGAGCCATGAGGCGCTCGCGTCCAAGCTCAAGGATTTCGAGCGGCTGCTGCGTGCAAGCGATCTCGTGATCCTGTCCGACTACGGAAAAGGCGGGCTCACCCATATCGTGAAGATGATCGCGATGGCGCGCGCCGCCGGAAAGCCCGTGCTCGTCGATCCGAAAGGGGAGGACTACTCGCGCTATCGGGGCGCGAGCATCATCACACCCAATCGGGCCGAATTCCGGGAGGTGGCCGGAAGCTGGGCCAGCGAAGCGGAACTTACGCGCAAGGCGCAGGCGCTGGTGCGTCGCCTGAAGGTCGACGCGCTGCTGCTGACGCGCAGCGAAGACGGGATGACGCTGTTCCGGCCTTCAGGTCGCATGCACGTCGCGGCGCAGGCGCGCGAGGTCTACGACGTGAGCGGCGCAGGCGATACCGTCATCGCGACCCTCGGCGTGATGCTTGCGGCCGGCGTGGGGCTCGACCAGGCGGTCGGTTTCGCGAACAAGGCCGCAGGCATCGTGGTCGGCAGGTTCGGCACCGCGGTGGTCGGCGGCGAGGAGCTCCTGTGTACCACGTAGTCACCGGCGCCGCCGGTTTCATCGGTTCGAGCCTCGTACGCGCCTTGAACGACCGCGGCGTGACCGAGATCATCGCCGTCGACGAGCTTTCCGATGGCGACAAATTCGTGAATCTCGCCGATTGCGAAATCGCCGATTACATCGACAGGGACGCGTTTGTCGGCATGATCGACGACGGCACGTTCGACGGTGCCGTGTCGGCGGTCCTGCATCAGGGTGCGTGCTCCGACACCACCGAGCGCGACGGCCGCTTCATGATGCAGAACAACTACGAGTATTCCAAGGCGCTGCTCGGGTTCTGCACGGGCGAAGCGATACCTTACGTTTACGCATCGTCAGCAGCCGTCTACGGTGCGCGCACGGGCTTCCGCGAAAATCCGGAGTCGGAAGCGCCGCTCAACGTGTATGGTTATTCGAAGCTCCTGTTCGACCAGTTGGTGCGCCGGCGCGCCGCCGAGCGTACGGCGCAGGTCGTCGGATTGCGCTATTTCAACGTATACGGGCCGCGCGAGCAGCACAAGGGCCGCATGGCATCGGTCGCCTACCATTTCTTCAACCAGTACCGCGATGCAGGTTTCGTGAAGCTGTTCGAAGGCAGCGGCGGCTACGCGAACGGCGAGCAGCGCCGCGATTTCGTGTCGGTGGAAGACGTCGTGCGCGTGAATCTCTTTTTTCTCGATCACCCGGACGTCTCTGGCATCTATAACGTAGGCACCGGCGCCGCACAGAGCTTCAACGACGTAGCCGTTGCGACCGTGAACGCCTGCCGGGCTGCGCAGGGCGGCTCCGCGCTGTCACTCGAGGCGTTGAGCGACGAGGGCGTGATTCGCTACATCCCGTTTCCCGAAGATCTCCGGGGCCGCTACCAGAGCTACACGCAGGCCGACATCGGCGCGCTGCGCGCCGCGGGTTACGAGGCTCCATTTCTTACGGTCGAAGAGGGCGTGCGGCGTTACTGCGAGGCCTTGCTGGCGGCTGAAGCATGAACGAGCTCGAGAACTTCGTCGGCAATACGCCGCTCGTTCGCTTGAAGCGCGTCGATGCGGGCGCGGGTAACGTTCTCCTCGCGAAGCTCGAGGGCAACAACCCCGCGGGCTCGGTCAAGGATCGCCCGGCGCTGTCGATGATCCGCCGCGCGCAGGAGCGCGGAGAGATCAAGCCCGGCGATACGCTGATCGAGCCCACCAGCGGCAATACGGGCATCGCGCTCGCGATGTGCGCGGCGATGATGGGTTACAGGATGATCCTGGTCATGCCCGAGCACCTCTCGCTCGAGCGCCGGCAGACGATGGCCGCGTTCGGCGCGGAGTTCGTCTTGACGCCCAAAGAGGGCGGCATGGAAATGGCGCGCGACGTCGCGGAGAAGATGCGTGACGAAGGCGGCGGCGTCATCCTCGATCAGTTCGCGAACCCCGATAACCCGCTTGCGCACTACGAAGCTACGGGTCCGGAGATCTGGCGCGACACCGCCGGGCGCGTCACGCATTTCGTGAGCAGCATGGGCACGACTGGGACGATCATGGGCGTTTCGCAGTACCTCAAGGAGCAGAACGCAAACGTTCAGGTCGTCGGCTGTCAGCCCAGCGAAGGCTCGCAGATCCCCGGCATTCGCAAATGGCCGCAGGCGTACCTGCCCAAGATCTGCGACTGGGGGCGCGTCGACCGTGTGATCGAAGTCTCTCAGTACGATGCCGAGGAGATGACGCGACGTCTGGCGGCGGAGGAGGGGATCTTCGCCGGAATCTCCTCCGGCGGCGCGCTGTGGGCGGCGCTGGAGGTCGCGAAAACCGCCGAAAACGCGACGATCGTGTTCATCGTCTGCGATCGGGGCGACCGCTACCTTTCGACCGGCGTCTTTCCTGCGTGATCGCGCGCTGCGGCGTGCGCTTGCACGTCGCCGCCTTAGCAGTGGTTGCCGCGCACGCGGTTTTGTCCCGTGCCCATGCGCGAGAGCTTCTGGTTACGATCGACCGGATCGAAGCGCCTGATGTCGCGGCTCGGTCGCTGCGCGCAACCTTTTCGGGCGGCAAGCTGGAAAGCGCGAGCGTGGAAGCTTCGCAGGTGAGCGCCGCGGGTCGAACAGTGCGCAAACCGAAGCTCACGTGCGCGAAGCTCGAGCTCACGGCGCGGCGGATCGCCTGTCCGGACGCAGCCGTGGATCTCGGCAAGCGCTTCCCGGTCGCATTCGCGTACACGTCGCCCAGCCGGGACGTGCAGCTCGAAGTGCGGCCAGGAGGCGACGAAGCATGGCGCGTGGCCGGGCGCCTCGGCCCTCACCGGAAGCTGGATCTCACACTCACGCGCGCAAAGCTCGAGCGGCTGTCGGCGTTCCTGCCGAAGGACGCACCGCGGATTACGTCGGGGCTCGCCAGCGGAAACATCGCCGTGCGTGGAGATTCGCTTAGGGCGCGCGTCGATCTTTCGGAGGCGGCGTTCGCTGATGCGAGCGGGCTGCACGCCGGCGAAAAGATCGCCGCGACGCTCGATGCGGCCGCGGAGCGCCGCGGCGGCGAATGGCGGTGGAACGCCGCGCTTGCCTGGCGCGCGGGCGAAGTGTTCTGGCAGCCGTTTTTCGCGGCGGCGAAAGGACATCGTCTCGAGGCACAGGGTGTTACGGGACCGGTGGCGACGGTCGTGCGCGGCGGCCGACTGGAGCTGCCGGGCATCGGGAGTGTCACATTCAGCGGCGAGTGGGATCACGAGCGCAAGGCATTGGCGGCGCTGGAAGCGCGCGCGGAGCGCGTGCGCGTGAGCGCGCTTTATGCCGATCTGCTCAAGCCGCTGCTGCAGGGGACCGCCCTCGGCGACATGCGAGCGGAAGGTGAGTTGGCGCTGGCGCTGAAAATGTCGGCCGCCGGTCTGCAATCCGTCGACGCCGAGGCGAGCGGCGTGTCGTTCGAGGATCGCGCGCGCCGCTTTGGTGTGTTCGGGCTGACGGGACGCGTGCCGTGGCGCCGCGATGAGGCAACCACCGCCGAAATCGCAATCGAAGGCGCCGAGATCCTGAAGCTGCCGATAGGGGCCCTGCGCGTGCCGATGCGCGTGCGAAATACCCGGGTCGATGTGAAGAGCGTCCGGATCCCGTTTCTCGGCGGCACGCTGCAACTCAGCGATTTCGTCGGCGGGATGGCTAAGGACGGCTGGCGCTGGCGCTTCAGCGGCGAGCTCTCCCCGGTGCCGATGGAGCGGCTCACCCAGACATTGGGCCTGCCGACGATGCACGGCGTGCTCGCCGCGTCGATTCCGGAGATCCGCTACCGGCGGCAGAACATCGCCATGGACGGCCAGCTCGACCTGCGCTTGTTCGACGGGGTCATGAGCATTGCGAAGGTGCAGCTCATCGACGCGTTCGGACGCGCGCCGCGCCTGCACGCCGATGCCGACTTCCGCGAAATCGACCTCGAGCTTCTTACGCGCACGTTCGATTTCGGCACGATCACGGGACGTGCCGATGGCTACGTGCGTGGGCTGGAGCTCGTTGCGTGGGAACCTGTTCGATTCGATGCGCGCATCGAGAGCAGCGCGGGCAACTACCCGCGCAAGATCAGTCAGCGCGCCGTGCAGAACATCTCCGCGCTCGGCGGCGCCGGTGCCGCGGCGGCGATACAGCGCAGCCTGCTGCGCTTTTTCGATCAGTTCGGTTATGAAAAGCTCGGCTTGAGCTGCCGCCTTCGCAACGGCGTGTGCGAAATGGATGGCATCGAGCGTGCACCGCAAGGCTACGTCATCGTTAAAGGTGGTGGAATCCCGGCCATTTCGGTCATCGGGTACAATCGATCGGTCAATTGGCGCGAGCTCGTCGAGCGTTTGAAGCGCATCACGCAGGAAAACGTCACACCGGTCGTGAAGTAGGAGCGGGAACATGCGCCGCAGCGTCTCGTCGTTCGTCGCCGCAGCGTCGTCGAGCCTCGCGCTCGCGGCGTGCGTCACGATCAATATCTACTTTCCGGCGGCCGCCGCGGAGAAAGCGGCCGACCGCATCATCGATGAAGTCTGGCAGTTGAAGCCCGACGCATCGAAACCGGCGGCGAAGCCGTCGGGGCAATAGGAAACGGGAACCGCCCATGTTCCATGCACGGTGGATGCGCATCGCGGCGTTGTCATTGGTGCTCGCGGCTGGCGAGCTCGCGGCAGCGCAGGCCAATCTTCAGATCGACACACCGGCGGTCTCGGCGCTGCGAACGAGCCTGCGCGAGGCGCACAAGCAGCTTCGGCCGTATTACGAAAGCGGCGCCGTCGGTCTCGCGCGGGACGGCACGATCGCGCTGCGCGACGCCAATATCGTGCCGCTCGCTCAGCGCCAGCAGATCAATGGACTGATCGCACAGGGCAACCGGGATCGCACCGCGCTTTATCGCGAGATCGCGATCGCGAACGGCCATCCCGAGTGGGAGAACGAGATCCGCACGACCTTCGCGCAGCGCTGGATCGACCGCGCGCCGCGAGGCTGGTACTACCAGAACGCGAACGGCGCATGGGTGCAGAAGTAATCCGGCGGGACGCTTGATACCGGTACTCGTTTTCGACATCGAGACCATTCCCGATGTCGCCGGACTGCGCCGGCTTCACGCGGTGGATCCCGCCGTACCGGACGCCGAGGTCGCCGCAATGGCATTCCAGCTTCGACGCCAGGCCGTGGGCCACGATTTCCTGCCCCTGCACCTGCATCGTGTGATCGCGATTTCGTGCGCGCTCTCCGACGGCGAGACGTTTCGCGTGTGGTCGATCAGCGAGACTGCGCTCGCCGGAGCCGCGAGCGAAGGCGAGATCATCCAGCGCTTTTTCGACGGCATCGAGAAATACACGCCGCAGCTCGTCTCGTGGAACGGCGCGGGATTCGACCTGCCGGTGCTGCACTATCGCGGCCTCATTCATGGCGTGCGCGCGCCGCGCTACTGGGACACGGGCGACGATGATCGCGAGTTCCGCTACAACAATTACATCAGCCGCTACCACATGCGCCACTGCGACGTGATGGACCTCCTGTCCCTTTACCAGAGCAGAGCGGTCGCGCCGCTGGACGAGATCGCTCAGCTCCTCGGTTTGCCGGGCAAGCTGGGCATGGACGGTTCACAGGTGTGGAACGCCTATCAGGCGGGCCGGCTCGCCGACATCGTCAATTACTGCGAGACGGACGTCGTGAACACCTATCTCGTGTTCCTGCGGTTCCAGGCCATGCGGGGCGCGGCGAACGCCGAGCAGTATCAGGCGCAGTCCGCGCTCGTGCGCTCGACGCTCGAACGCTTGGGCGAGCCGCACTGGCAGGAATTTCTGTCGCGCTGGACGGTCTCCTGAAGCATCCCGGGCGCTGCGGTGCCCGCTGAATTCTCATCATTCCCGTGAAGATTCCAGACGCGCCCGCGCAAGCGCTCGACATCCAGTCGCTCGACCAGGAAGGCCGCGGCATTGCGCGCCGCGACGGCAAGGCGATCTTCGTGGAAGGTGCGCTCCCCGGGGAGCGCGTGATGGCGTCGATCTACCGCAAGAAGCCGAATTTCGAGGTCGGCCGCGTATCTTCGGTATTGAAGGCAGCCGCGAGCCGCACCATGCCGCGCTGCGTCCATTTCGGCACGTGCGGCGGCTGCGCGCTGCAGCACGTCGATTTCGCGACGCAGGTCGCGGTAAAGCAGCGCGTGCTGGAGGACGCGCTTGCGCACATCGGCAAGGTGAAAGCGGAGGAGCTACTCTCACCGATCCATGGACCGGCCTGGGAGTACCGCCACCGCGCGCGCTTCACCGTGCGCTACGTGGCGAAGAAGGGTGGTGTCCTCGTGGGCTTTCACGAGCGACGAAGCAGCTACGTCGCGGACATGACGAGCTGCACGGTCGTGCCGAGGCGTATATCGACATTGCTGGTTCCGCTGCGCGAGCTGATCGGCGGACTTTCGATCCGACAGCGCCTGCCGCAGATCGAGCTCTCGATCGGCGAAGGCGCGGACGTGCTGGTGCTGCGAGTGCTCGAGCCGTTGTCGGCGATGGACGAAGCCGCGCTGCGCGCATTCGCCGATCGTTACCGGCTTTTCGTGTACCTGCAGCCGGGCGGCCCGGCAACCGCCGCGCCTTTTCACCCGGCCTCGGGCGCGGACCTGCACTATGCACTGCCCGAATTCGATGTGCGGATCTATTTCAGTCCCACGGACTTCACGCAGGTGAACCACGAGGTGAACCGGGTGCTGGTGCGGCGCGCGATGCGGCTGCTTGGCCCGCAGCCCGGGGAGCGCGTCGCGGACCTCTTCTGCGGCCTGGGCAACTTCTCGCTGCCGATCGCGCGTTCAGGCGCGCACGTGGTCGGCATCGAAGGGAGCGAATCGCTCGTGGCGCGCGCGCGCACGAATGCCGAACGCAACGGCCTCGCTTCGCGCGCCGAGTTCCACGCGATGAACCTTTTCGACCCGGACGAAGCGCGTCTTGCGACGCTCGGCTCGTTCGACGCGATGCTCATCGATCCGCCGCGCGACGGTGCCGTCGAAGTAGTCAAGGCCCTTGGCGAGGACGCGCCCCCGCGCATCGTCTATGTGTCTTGCAGCCCGGCCACGCTCGCACGCGACGCGGGCGTGCTCGTGCACACGAAGGGCTACACGCTAAAGGCTGCCGGCGTGGTGAACATGTTTCCGCACACGGCGCACGTCGAGTCAATCGCGCTTTTTCGCCGCGCATGAAAAAAGCGCCCCGCGGGGCGCTTTTTTGAGCACTTCGTAGAGTGCGGCGGACGCTGCCGGCGTCAGTCGCGTTCGCCGGTCAACGCCATCAGCAGATGCAGCAGGTTCGCGAAGATGTTGAAGAGACTCAGGTATACGCCGGTGGTCGCCATGATGTAGTTCGTCTCGCCGCCATTCACGATTCGGCTTACGTCGTGCAGCAGGAAGAGCGAGAACACGACGATGACGAGCGATGAGATCGTCAGCGCGAGCGCCGGGATCTGCAGGAACATGTTCGCGATCATCGCGATCAGCAGGACGATCATGCCGACGAACAGGAACTTGCCCATGAAGGAAAAGTCGCGTTTCGTCGTGGTCGCGATGACGGACATGACCGCGAAAATCACGCCCGTACCGATCGCGGCGTAGCCGACGAGCGCCGGCCCGTTACGCAGCGCGAGCGCCACCGAAAGCAGCGGTCCCAGCCACCAGCCGAGCAGCAGCGTCATCAGGAGGAGCAGCGCGACGCCGAGGCCGCTGTTGCGGTTGGCCATGATCGCGAACTGCAACCCGATGACCGCGCCCAGCATGACGAACGTACTGATGATCGGATGCTGCATGATGATGCCGCCGGTCGCCATCCCGACCATGGCGCCGATGACGGTCGGCACCATCGTGAGGGCGAGCAGCAGGTACGTGTTGCGAAGAACGGCCTGCTGTTCTGGGCCCAGCGCGCCGGCTACCGGATACGTGCTGCGCGGCTGAAGTTCAGGTTGCATAGTCGACGTCCTCCTCATAGTAAGCTCGATCAGGCTCTTAAGACTGCCGGAACCGGGCCAAAGTTTCAACGGCTTGCCATCTCAGCGATCTTCCCGCACCGAGAAATGGTGCGGCCCAGCCGGTTTCACCGGGAACGATACGACGTAGCGCAACCGCCTGCCGCACTGTTCGATCGTCCAGAGCTCCTCCGAGGATCGCCCGTCACGGTGAACGTCCATGATTTCCGTTCCGCTGATCTGCGGATTCCTGCATTGCGGATCGGCGGCGCGGGCCATCGCGATCAGGCGGTCGCGCACTTCCCGCTGCTGCAGCCGCGATGCGGTCGTTTCGCCCGGAACGCTCGTACAAGCCGCCGGGATCATACACAGGGTCACGGCACAGAGCCGGCGTACGATGCGGGTGGCGGAGGCGGTAGGATTCGAACCCACGAGAGCCTTGCGGCTCTGCCAGTTTTCAAGACTGGTGCATTCAACCACTCTGCCACGCCTCCCGACAAACCTACGACGCGGCCGTCAGCTCCGCTTCCGGCCGCAAAAGTAGCTTAGGCGCTCATCGGCGCTAAGTACTAGTAGATGGCGGGCAGTATTGTAGCGAACGGTTCTACTTGCGTTTGTTGCCGCGTCCGCCCGTGGTTGCGGTGCGGCCTGTGGCGGCACGGCGCAGGCTCGTGTACAGCTTCGGGTTGGATTTCTTGAGGTATGAGACGACTTCGAAGTCCTCGCCGCGCGCCCGCTCGAGCTCGATGCCCTCGATGTGCACCAGCCGCAGCAGCTCGCGCACCGGCTTCGGCATCGTGCGGCCGCTTTCGTAACGCGACCCGCCGCTCTGGGTGACCCCGATGCGAGACCAGAATTCCTGCTGGTTCATGCGGAGCCTGCGGCGGATTTCCCGGGGATTGCTGATGCGCTCGAATGGTTTCATCGATTTCGCTGGCCTCATGCGCGTTTCTTACATTACCGGATGGGACATGGAGCTGCCCGATAGGTTCACGCCGTTCAAACTGCCGCTTCGACTGCCGCGTCCGGACGGCTAATGCGGGTGGCATAACCGCTCGTAGGCGGGGTGGCAATTTTCGCGCCGACGCCGGGAAATTCGTTTTTGTGAGGAAAATCAACTAAAATTCAGCCCCTCTCCGGCGTCTCCCGCTTTTCCTTTTTTCACGCATGACCCTCATCGTCCAGAAGTACGGCGGCACGTCCGTTGGCAGCCCCGAGCGCATCAAGAACGTCGCGCGGCGGGTCGCGCAATGGAAGGCGCGCGGTCACGATCTTATCGTCGTGGTCTCCGCGATGGCGGGCGAGACCAACCGGCTGATCGCGTTGGCGAAGGAGTTGCAGTCCAGTCCCGATCCGCGCGAGCTCGACGTTATGGTGTCGACCGGCGAGCAGGTCACCATCGCGCTGCTTGCGATGGCGCTGATGGAGCAGGGCGTGCCGGCTCGCAGCTACACCGGTGCGCAGGTGAAGATCCTGACCGACAGCGCACATACCAAGGCGCGCATTCTTTCCATCGACGAGCAGCACATCCGGCGCGACCTCGCTCAGGGCCGCGTCGTGGTCGTCGCCGGCTTTCAGGGCGTCGATGACGGCGGCAACATCACCACGCTCGGCCGTGGCGGGTCCGACACGACGGGCGTTGCGCTCGCCGCCGCGCTCAAGGCGGACGAATGTCAGATTTACACCGACGTCGATGGCGTCTATACCGCTGATCCCCGCATCGTTCCGGACGCCCGGCGGCTGAAGACCGTCACGTTCGAGGAGATGCTGGAGCTCGCGAGCCTCGGGTCAAAAGTGCTTCAGATCCGTTCGGTGGAGTTCGCCGGCAAGTACCGGGTGCGGCTGCGCGTGCTGTCCTCTTTCGAGGAGGAAGGGGAAGGCACCCTCATCACTTTCGAGGAAGACCAGAACATGGAACAGCCTGTCATATCGGGCATCGCGGCGAACCGCGACGAAGCGAAGATCACCATCCTCGGGGTTCCCGACAGGCCTGGAATTGCGTATCAGATCCTGGGACCCATCGGTGACGGGAATATCGACGTGGACATGATCGTGCAGAACGTCGGCCACGACGGGCTCACCGACTTTTCGTTCACGGTCCATCGCAACGACTACAAGAAGGCGCTCGTGATCCTGCAGCCTATCCGCGAGCACATCAAGGCGCGCGATATCGTGAGCGGAGACAAGATCGCGAAGGTCTCGCTGGTCGGTGTTGGCATGCGCTCCCACGCCGGCATCGCCAGCACGGCGTTCCGCGCGCTCGCGGAAGAGGGCATCAACATTCAGATGATCTCGACTTCCGAGATCAAGGTCTCGGTCGTGATCGACGAGAAATACACCGAGCTCGCGGTACGCGTGCTGCACAAAGTGTTCAACCTCGATCAGCCGGCCTGACGAGCGTGGTATCCTTGACCCCCCTTGGAGAGATGGCCGAGTGGTCGAAGGCGCGCCCCTGCTAAGGGCGTATATGGGCAAAACCCGTATCGAGGGTTCGAATCCCTCTCTCTCCGCCAGTTATTCAAACAAGCCCTCGGAAACGAGGGCTTTTTCAGTTCAGTCGCCGGGTGCGAGCGGCCACCGCGGGCCGATCACGCAATCCAAGGCAGGAATCGATCGCTCGTCGTGTCCGAAGTCATAGTTTCCGCACGGACGTTCCGATTAGGCTAGGACCCGCACGAAAGGGCAAACCCGCCGAAAGGCGGCGACGCAAAGTCACCGGCCTACCGAGATCTTCGAGACCTCCAGGGTAGCGGGACTACCGAAGCGGCATCATCCCGCGGCAATGGCACCGTTCAGACGCCACCAGGCGAATCTTGTCGTTCGTTCCCTTTCGAGTGGTTGAGGCATGGGCATGGTCCGTCCACGTCTTTGGAAGTTATTAACGAAAGGAGATCCACATTGAAGCGCCTGAATAAAGGTTTCACGTTAATCGAGCTGATGATCGTCGTCGCGATCATCGGCATCCTGGCCGCCGTCGCCTTGCCGGCGTATCAGGATTACACCGTTCGCGCCAAGGTGTCCGAGCTTCTGCTCGCTGCCGGCAATGCCAAGACCACGGTTGCCGAAAACGCCCAGAGCAACTCCACGCTGGATGACGCGAATCGCGGCGCGTCGATCGAAGCTACCGGTAAAGTCACCGGCGGCACGATCACCTCACTAGGCGTGATCACCATTCAGGGCGATGCCACGGCTACTTCGGTCGGCACGGCGCTCACAATCACGCTCAGCCCCACGCTGAACAGCAATGACGGCAAGGTGACGTGGTCGTGCAGCTCGCCTGCGGGTGTGCACAAGTTCGTCCCTGCCGAGTGCCGGCACACCTAAGCGACGCGCGGGTGGCGGTGCCGGGCTGCCGCCGCTGCTCGGCAGCGACGGCGCCATGCGCTCTTAGCGCTGGGCAGCCGGTGCTCGAGAAATGGCCCTTCGGGGCCATTTCTTTTTGACAATGCCGCGCACACAATACGCCCCTCGAACGATAAACGAGGGGGGTTCCATGTACCGACGCATACTGGTGCCGGTCGACGGCAGCGACACTGCCAAGCGAGGACTCGAGGAAGCCATCAATCTCGCCGACGCGCTCGAAAGCGAGCTTCGCATCATTCACATCGTCGACGATTCGGCGCTCGCGCTGAATCCGGAGACCGGTGTCGCCGCCGCGCCGCTGGTGGAAGATTTCGCCGAGAACGGTCGCCAGATCCTCGAGGACGCGCGGGCGCTCGCGACGAAGAAGGGCACCGTCGCCGGGATTGTGCTGCACGAGAACTTCACGGGCCGGGTTGCCGATCTGATCGTGGACGAAGCCAAGAAGTGGGGCGCCGAGCTGATCGTCATGGGCACGCACGGCCGCAGAGGCATACGGCACGCGGTGCTCGGCAGCGACGC
>DASPNJ010000063.1:0-29078 GCA_035626595.1 Burkholderiales bacterium | reverse complement strand
CGTGCCGCCGAATTCGCGATTGCCGCCGCCGGCCGCGAAGAGGCCGCCCTGCGTCTCCCTGGACGAGTGGGTGATCACGTTAATGACGCCGTTGACGGCATTGGTGCCCCACAGCGTGCTGCCCGGACCGCTGATCACCTCGATGCGATCGATATCCTCGAGCACCACGTCCTGCACGTCCCAGAACACGCCCGAGAACAGCGGCGTGTAGACCGAGCGCCCGTCGATCAGCACCAGCATCTTGTTGGCGGCGGTGTTGTTGAGTCCCCGCGCGTTGATCGCGTAGCCGCTCGCGTGGGCGCGGGCGACGTGCAGATTGGGTGCGAGACGCAATGCCTCGGGCAGCGTCGTGACGCCGGAGCGGCGGATGTCCTCGCCGCTGATGACGAAGATCGACGCGGCGGCGTCACCGAGGCGCTCCGGCCGTTTCGACACAGACGTGACCTCGATGTTCATGAGCTCTTCAAGGCTCATGCTCGCAAGGTCCGCGGGTTTCAACCTGCCGACTGTTGCCGGCGCCTGCGCGCCACCGTCGAAGCTCATCAGCCCTGCTGCCAATGCCGCGCAGGTCACGCGTGCGGCGCGCCGCAGGCGGTGCGCTCGCGTTACCAACGCTGGACGTCCGACATGCCCGCTGTCGTTCACGGTCTCCTCGGTTCTTCGTCTTGTCGGCCGACCGTACCACACGAGCGGCCGCGCGCATGTCGGGGAAACTCGGACGCGAGCGCGATGGCGTTTTCCGCTGAACGCGAGTGCGCGGTTGTATGCGCCGGTTTGGTCGGCTGCTTTGAGGCCGCCGGAGGACAGCTGCCTACGAGAGGATTTTTACAAAAGGCAGCCGTGTCGCACGCGATGATTTGGGAAGGGCGAGTAGCGACCCGAAGCGGCCCTTGCAGAGGTTCGCCACGACGCACGCGCTTCGCTTATCGTTCCGCTATGCACATCCGCCCCGCCTACATGAACGATGCGCCAGCGATCTGGCGAATTATCGGACCGACGATTCGTGCTGGTGAGACGTACGCACTAGACCGAGACATAAGCGAGGCCGACGCCCTTGCGTACTGGCTCGGCGAAGATCGCGAAACGTTTGTCGCTGAGCAAGACCGCGAGATTATCGGTACCTACTACATGCGCCCGAATCAAGCCGGCGGCGGGAAGCACATCTGCAACTGCGGCTACATGACGAGCGCTGTCGCCACCGGTCGAGGGGTTGCTCGAGCAATGTGCCTGCACTCCCTAGTACACGCGCGGCAGCGCCGTTATCGTGGAATGCAGTTCAACTTTGTAGTCACTTCGAACACGCGCGCCGTAGCCCTGTGGCAGTCGCTCGGGTTCGAGATCGTTGGGCGACTGCCGGAAGCGTTTGACCATCCGTCACTCGGATTTGTCGATGCGCTGGTGATGTTCCGCCGACTGTGACCTCCGCGGGCGGGATGCCGCTTCTGGCCGAGAGCAGAAGGATGCGCGAGCGGCGGGCAAGTACGGGCCATATCTGCATTGTTGGGGACTGTAGCCTGCGCGCTGAGGTGCTAAAGTCGCAGTATGAAGATCACTCTGGACGTTCCGCCTAATCTCGAATCGCAGCTCGGCGACATAGCTGCTCGGTTGAACGTATCCGTCAGCGAACTGGCCGAAGCCGCTGTGCGTGATCTCATCTCGCACCCGGACGAAGACTTCGAGCGGATGGTCGCCAGGGTTCTCGAAAAGAATCGGGAACTCTACCGTCGCCTCGCGTAGGTGCGGTACCTCTCACTCGCCGAAACTCTCGATTTGTACTGGCGCCTGATGGCGCAAAACCGGAGGCTCATCCGGCCTGCGAGACCTTCGCGCACTCGAATCTGCGCTTGCGCAACCGCGTATGTCCTTTGGAGACGCGGATCTTTACGCGACTGTAGAGGAAAAGGCAGTCGCTCTCGGCTTCTCGCTGATCGTGAATCACCCGTTCGTCGACGGAAACAAACGAATCGGGCATGCGGCACTGGAAACCTTCCTGCTGCTGAACGGGTACGAGCTCAATGCCTCTGTTCAGGATGCGGAGGGCATCGTGATAGGCGTGGCGGCCGGCACTCATTCCCGAGAAGATTTACTGGAATGGGTCCGGCATCACATCGTTAGCCATCGTTAATGCGCAGTTCGGCTTCTGGGCCGGTACCTGCCGTTTACAACGTCGTTCGTAGCACGAACGAGGCGCGCAACAAGCGCGCTGGGTTGGGTGCGGTCTTGGAGCCCCTTAGTAGGCGCCCGAGCAGCGCAGCGAAGGCCGGGGTTTCGGCGAGGACTGTCGAACCACTCCGGCGGTGCAATCGGCAGAGCCTCACCGCGTAGATCACGCTGACAAGAATAGAAAGAGTGCGTGAGTTCCGCAGCCGCCGGTCTTCGCGAGCAGCGCAGGGTTTACCGCTGCCGTGCGGACGCTCCGAGATCGCCACGGCCCACATTGGTGGGCCTCGCGATGACAGTTGCGGTTCGAGCAGCGGCGCCGAATCAGGGGCGAGAAGGCCGCGCCCAACCCAGCGCCCACCGGTCCAATGTGCGCCGACTATGCGGAGCGTTGCCTCGAACCGCTGAAGGCAAAAACCGGCAACGCGAGCGCCGCCATGACCCAGACAACTGCGGGGCCCGAAGGTAGATCGGTCAGCGCGGATACGACGAGCCCGAGCACGTAGCCGAGAGCGCTCAACGCGTACGCGGCCGCGAGGCGGTGACGGCGCAGCCGCCGCGTCGCGAGCGCCGGGACGATCAACGTCGTGAACACGAGATAGAGCCCGACGAGCTGAACCGATATCGTGACCGCGACGGCGAAGGTCACGTAGAACGCGGTGTGACTCGGCCGCGGGCCCCGGCTCACGAGAAAAGCGAGCAGCAGCCCATAGGCGATCGCGACGAGCGGCAGCGTGGCCGGGCTCACCCACAGGATCTGCCCGACGAGGAGCTCGCGCAGGTGCTCGCCGCCGTGCGGATTCTTGGCGAGCAAGAGCAGCGCGCCGCTCGCCGCAAGGATGAACGTGACGCCGATCGTCGCTTCCTGCACCTCGGGCCAGCGCTTGTCGGTCCACGTGAGGCCGAGCGCGCCCGCGAGCGCCGCGGTGAGGGCGCACGCCTGCACCGCCCAGCCGTGCGGCTCGAAGCCGATGAAGCTCGCGAACACGACGCCGAGCCCCGCGATCTGCGCGATCGCGAGATCGATGAAGACGATGCCTCGATCGAGCACCTGCATGCCGAGCGGCACGTGAGTCGCGGCGATCAGCAGACCCGCGACACACGCCGGCCACAGGATGCTCCAGTCGAGCATGCTCATTTCGCGACAGCGGTGAGCCGCGCGATCGTGTCGTCGAACAGTCCGAAGAGATCCGTCGCCTTCTCCGTGCCGCCGACGGTGTAGGGCAGCACCACGAGCGGGATCTTCGAGCGTTCGCTCAACCATTCGCCCGGCCGCGGATCGTTGTAGGCCGCGCGCACGATCGCCTTCGCAGGCTCGCGCGCGAGCCGCGCGAGCAGCTCGCTCAAGTGTCCGGTGGTCGGCGGCAGGCCCGGTTTCGGTTCGAGCGATCCGGCTTCCCGCATGCCGAGCCAGCTCACGAGGTACGTCAGGTCACGATGATAGACCACGACCGGCATGCCCTTGAGCGCCGCGCCCTGCTTTTCCCAGCGCGCGCTCGCCTCTGCCCAGCGCCCCAGGAAATTCTTCGCGCGCCCACGGTAATGCGCGGCCTCCTTCGGGTCGAGCTCGGCCATGCGCTCGGCGAGCGCCGCGGCGACCTTCGCGATGTTGCGCGGATCGAGGTGCACGTGCGGATTGCCAGCCGCGTGAACGTCACCCTGCGAGCGGTCGAGGCGCTGCGGCACCTCCGCGAGCTGGATCTGACGCGCGGCCTCGAAATAACCCGGGCGCCCCGTCTGTATTGCGGGGTTTGCGGACTGCTGCTGCACGAGCGGCAGCCACCCGACCTCGAGATCCGCGCCGGTGCAGACCACGAGCTCAGCGCTCCGCGCGCGCGCGATCAGGCTCGGACGCGCTTCGATCCGGTGCGGGTCCTGGCGCGCCGTCGTCGCGACGTATAGACGCGCTTTGTCCCCGGCGAGCTCTTTGACGAGCGCGCCCCATTCGGGCTCGCATGCGAAGACGTCGAGCGCGGCGGCGGCCGGGCGGCCGAAGAGGCCGGTCGCGAGCACGACCGCCGCCGCGATGCTGTATCTCACCAACTTGATCATGCGGGCTCTCCCGGTCAGAAGCGGTGCGCGCCGTGCGCGCCCAGGCTGTGGAGGTACTGGAGGATCACCTGGTTGTCGGCCGAGCCTGCGCGCGACCGGTCGGCGGCGAGCTGCAGGCGAAAACGGCTGAACTCGCTGAAGCTGAAATCGAGCATTGCCGTGTTGCGCGTGGGGTGGTGGCGGCCGAGCAGCGAGAAGTCAGCCGTCGTCGGTCCGAGGCCGCTCGTGACGATGCCGATATCGACGTCGCCGTAGCGCAGCGCATCGTAGCGATAGCCCACGCGCCAGCGCGGCATGAACTGCCACGTCGCCTGCGCGTACCAGCCGGACTGCGCGGCACGGAATGCATCGGTGAACGCAGCGCCGAACTGCGGCACGGTTTGCGCCGTGTCGTCGTACGTGAGCGAGCCTTCCTGGCGCACGCGGAAGTACTCGCCCTGGAGCTTCACGTTCATGCGTGTCGCGTCGCCGTTCGGCGCCCACTTCAGCACGCCGTCCACGATCCAGAGGCGCGCCCTGCCGTCGAAGCTGTTGATGACCGGGTTACCGAGCGCGTCGACGTCCTCGTAGCTGCGATTGCGCGCGGAAGTGCGCAGGTACGACAGTCCCGCGCGCCAGGCATAGCTCTCGCCGATGTCGCCGCCCAGGTGCGCGAAGAGCGCAACGCTGCCGGCGCCGTTCTTGTTGCGGTCGTTGCCGGGGAAAGACTGTCCGTTGCCGATCTCCGCGCCGAGCTCGAGGAAAAACGGCGTCGGTGCGAGCCAGCGCAACTGCGCGCCGTCGTGCGTATAGCGCCCCCCGAGAAAAGCTTTGTACGGGAGCGGCGCGTCCTGAAAGTCCCACGCGTGCTGGTGAATCTCGTTCTGATAACCGATGCCCGAGAGAAAACGCCCCGCCTTCAACGTGAGCCCGCGCGGGAGCCGCAGCGTCTGGAAATAGGCTTCCTCCACTTCGACTTCGTTCTCGGGCGTCAGCGCGAAGATGGCCGTGCCCCGAAAATACGGATCGATGCTGGCGCTCAGGTTGAGCTCGCTCTCGCCGAGCCCGAAGCTGCGGCGCGGCGGACCGACCTCTCCGCCGCTCGGCACGAAGCCCTGGATCACGAAGTTGTTCGGATCCCGCGAGGTGCGCGCATACGTGCCCTGCATGATCAGCGAGATCGCCGGGTTGAAGGCGCTGTCGCTCGCAGCGCGCCCGGCTGGCGCTGCTGCCGTCGGCGGCGCTGCTGCCGTGGCGGGGGGCGCAGCAGGTGCGGGCGGCGCCGGCTGAGCTTTGTTTGCGCGGGCTTCGGCCTCGATGAGCCGTTTTTCGAGCGCGCGCATGCGCTCTTCGTAGTTGCGCTGCAGCGTTTTGACTTCCTCGCGCAGCGTCGAAAGCTCCGAATCCTGGGCGAGCGCCGGTAGCGGGGCGCCGATCGCCCACAACACGGCGAATGCCGTACGTGCCTTGAGCATGGGTGACTCCTCTGAAGACCGATGAACGGAAGCAGCCGCTGGATGCGGCCGCGCGTGCACGACGTCAGAGGAGTGCGGGTGGGCCTCGCGAGCGGGGAGTGAGTGCGTCGGCAGCCGCCGACGTGCGGCTGCAATTGCGCACGGCCCGAGAAACGGCCGCGTCGTGAAGAACTAAAGGAGAAGCCGCGGGCCCGGCGCCGAGCGCCTGCCCGAATGCGGTGTCGAACGCGCACAGCGTGGCGAGCTCCGGCGCGGGCGCGCGCTCGCGCTCGTAAGCCCCGTCGTCCTGCTGCAGCGCCGATCCCGCGGCGGCGTGCCAGACCGCATGCGTGAGCGCCGCCTGCTGCGCGAACAGCATGAACGCGCAGAGGAGCTGGATCAGTGCTCGACGCAAGTGAGGCGGCAGCTTTGTCACGGCCGGCTACAGTAGCGCCGGCTGCTTACGCTGTCGAGATGCCCCGGCGCTATTCGTCCATGCCGTACAGGACGCGCCGGTTCGCAATCGTCAGCACGTTGCGCGAGATGCGGCAGTCGATGATGGTCGGCACCGGATCCTTGACCCACTCCGCCGCCGCGGCGCGAGCCTGCTCGACCGTCGTCGCAAGCGTTCCGCGGCCGCCGTAGGCGCGCGCGAGGCCACCCATGTCCGGCGTCGGGATCGTCGAGAGCTCCGCGTCCATCTTGTGCGCCTTCATCTTGTGGTACTCCGACCCGAGTGCTTCGTCGTTCTGCACCACCACGAGCAGCGGGAGCTTGTAGCGCACCGCCGTATCGAAGTCGGAAAGGTGCATCATCGTGCTGGCATCGCCCTCGATCAGCACCAGCGGTTTCATGCCGTTCGCCGGAATGATGCCCATCGCCGCCGGCAGCATCTGCCCGATGCAGCCGAAGAACTGTGCGGCGTGCGTGAACGGCCGCGGCTTGATGAGGTTCATCGTCGCGAACCCCGAGCTCGCGCCGCTGCCGCTTAAGACCGCGATGTTCTGCGGGATCACGTCGTCGATCGCCCGCACGAGCTTGCGCGGGTCCATCTTGCCCGGCTCGACCTCGAACTCGGTGCGGTCCTCGTACTGGTTTGCCAGGCGCTCCAGCACTTCACCGGTGCGAAAGCCCGTGTTCTTGTGACCGCGCTTCGCGAGCAGCGCGTCGAGCGCCTCGACGCCGACGCGTGCATCGGTCTGTAAGTAGATATCCGCCGTGCGGCCCATGCCCATCATCACGTGCGGCCTCGCGTCGAGGTGAACGTAGCGCGCGTTCGGATAGAGATAGCCGTGCTCGGTCGTGTAGCGGTTCATGCTCGCGCCCACGGCGATCACGAGATCGGCGTCGTGGAAGTACTCCATCGCGGTCTTGGTCGCATACAGGCCGGAAATGCCCGCGTGGTACTCCTTGTCGGCCATCCAGTTCTTCGCGCGCAGGCTCGTTGCGAAGAGCGCGCCGCTGCGCTTCGCCAGCGACTGGATCGCTTCACCCGCCCCCGACCAGATCGCCCCGCGGCCGGCGACGATCACGGGCTTCTTCGCCTGCGCGATCGCGTCGGCAGCCTGCTGGAGCGCCTTCTCGTCGGGACGCACGAGCCGCGGAGAGGGGAAGAGGGTGGACGACGGCACGTAGGCGTCGTCGTCTTCGAACTTCGCCTGCTGAACGTCCATAGGCGCGCTCAGCATGATCGGGCGCGACTCCGTTTTCGCGAGATAGAACGCCTTGCGGATCGCCTCGTCGGTGTACTCGGGTGTTTCGATGCGCACGAACCCCGCTTCGCATGCGGCGGCGAAAGGCGCCTGATCGAATTTCTGGATGTAATCCTGGTCGCGCCGCGGATACTCGCCGACGAACGCGACGAGCGGCGACTGCGCCCGCGCCGCGGTGACGAACGCGGTCGCGAGCTGCGTCACGCCGGGTCCGCACGTCGCGGTACAAACGCCCGGCGTGTGCGTGTGCCGCGCCCAGCCGTCGGCCATGCCGAGGCCGACGCCTTCGTGCCGCACCTCCCAGAGATTCACTCCGCCCAGCTTCTCGAGCGCGTCCCACCAGTACATGTTGCCGTCGCCCATCATGCCGAAGATGTGGGTGACGCCTTCGCCTTTGAAAGCTTGCGCGATACGTTCGTAGACTTTCACTCCCGTTCTCCTGTAACTGTCATTGCCACGGCATCAACGATGCGTGGATTACGTCTGGCACCCCGTGCCCGCCGACCGACTTGATCGCGAGATCGACGTCGTTCAGCCCGAAGCGGTGCGTAGTGATCTTCTCCAGCGGAAAACGCCTGGAAGCGAGCTGCTGTAACGCGAGCTCGCAGGCCCTGTAGCTGTGGCCGCGCGCGCTTTTGAGCGTGACGAATTTAACCGTCATGCGGCCGATGGGGAAGTTCGGAAACTGCGCCATTTCTCCCTGCACGACCATCGTGCCGCCTTTGCGCTTGAGCGCTTCGATGCCGAGCAGCACGGGTGCGGTGCCTGCGCCGGCGGTGCAATCGAGCACGACATCGACGCCTTTGCCGCCGGTGATTTCCACGATCTTGCCGAACGGCTCTTCGGCGTCCACGTCGATCACGTGATCCGCGCCGAGCGCTTTCGCGACCTCGAGCCGCGCCCGGTCCTTCGACGTGCCGGTGACGATCACGAGCGAAGCGCCCGCCTGCCTGCAGATCACCGTCTGCGACAGTCCCTGCTGGCCGGGACCCTGGATGAGCACCGTCGAGTCGTAACCGACGCCGCCGTCGAAGAGGGACCACTCGACGGCGTTCCGCCATCGGCGTCACCAGTCCCGCAACCTCCGGCGTGACGCCCTTCGGCACGTGATGCAGCACCGCGTTCCACGGCACGTACACGTACTGCGCGAATCCGCCCCACAGATGCGGCGCTTTCTTGGCCGACGTATAGCCGTAGCGGATCGCGTCCGGATTAGAGCGCCAGTCGGTGTTCTCGCAGTGGCGGTACTGGCCCTGGTGGCACCACTCGCACTTGCCGCACGAGACGTAATGCTCGATGAAGACGAGATCGCCTTCCTTGAACCCCTTGCGCTGCGTGAACTCGCGCCCCGCCTTTGCGATGTAACCGATGTTCTCGTGGCCCATGATTACCGGTGCGCTCGACGGCGGGGTGTTGTAGAGCTTCACGTCCGTGCCGCAGATGCCGGCGACTTCCATCTTCATGAGCGCCGCGTCAGCCGGAATGTCCGGCATCGGGAATTCGCGGATCTCGGTTTTGCCGGGTCCCGTCCGCACCGCTGCCAGCACCCGTTCCATATCGTTCCTCAGTTTCGCCGGGGGCGGCAGCCTCGTGGCGCCGCACAGGTTTTGTCGCCAGAATAGCAAACCCGCGCGCGCCCACATGACCGATCCACGTCCCTATCGCCGCTCGTCCCCGCCGAGCGGCGCTCGACGCTGATCGCGCGCGCCGCCGGCGACGGCGTGCTCGAATGGAACGTGAATCTGCAAGGAGAGAACGAGACGGTCTTTTTCGACTACTAGACGACGTATCCTGAAGGAGGAGGCCCATGAAGCGAGCAGTCCGGTTTGCAGCTCTTGTCCTTGCGGTTGGGCTCGCGCCATTCGCGCAGGCGCAGAAGTTTCCCGTGAAGCCCGTGCGCATGCTCGTCGGCTTCTCGGCGGGCGGCGCGACGGACATCGTCGCGCGCTCCATCCAGCCGGGCCTTCAGGAGCTGCTCGGTCAGCCCGTCGTGGTCGAGAACCGCCCCGGCGCGAGCAGCCAGATCGCCGGTGACCTCGTGGCGAAAGCGCCGCCCGACGGGCACATGCTCCTGATGACGACGCAGACGCTGATGACGTCCGTGATGATCGAAAGAAAGACGTACCCGGACTTCGTGAAAGACTACGCCCCGTCTCGCTCGCAGCGACGAGCCCGCTGATCCTCGTCGTAAATCCATCGCTGCCGGTCAAATCGGTGAAGGAGCTGATCGCGCTCGCGCGTGCGCGACCGGGCGAGATCAACTACGGCTCCGGCGGCGTGGGCACCACGCCACACCTCTCCGGTGAGCTCATGGCGACGATGGCGCGCCTGAAGCTCGTCCACGTGCCGTACAAAGGCGAAGCGCCCGGGCTGATCGACGTCATCGCCGGGCACCTTCCGGTCATGTTCTGCAACGTCACCGCGTGTCACGGCTTCGTGCAGGCCGGGCGGCTGCGCGCGCTCGCGATCACCGGGCTCAAGCCGTCGCCGGTGGTGCCCGGCATGCCGACCATGTCAGACTCGGGGCTGCCCGGCTTCGAGGTCGTCGGCTTCTTCGGCGTGCTGGCGCCCGCGGCGACGCCGCGCGAGGTCGTCGCACGGCTGAGCGCAGAGATCAACAAGGTGCTCGGGCGGCCGGACGTTCGCGAACGGTTCGCCTCGCAGGCACTCGATCCCGGCAACACCACGCCCGATCAGTTCGCCGCGTACATCAGGGAAGCCGTCAATAAATGGGGCAAGCTCATTCGCGAAGCCGGTATCACCATGAAGCAGTGACGCGATGCGAACCATAGACATTCACGCGCACGTCGTTCCACGCTCTCTGTGGAAAGCGGTCGACGCGAAAGCGGAGTGGTACGGATACCGGCACGAGCCCGGCGAAGGTCTCGGCAGCGTGATCGGCGGCGGCAAACGCACGACACTGCCGACGCCGAAAGTGCGCTACACGCCGGAAGAGCGGCTGAAAGACATGGATCAGCAGGGCACCGATGTACAGGTGCTGTCGATCCACACGCCGTTCTTCGGCTATCACCTCGACGCGGCGCAGGGGCGCGCGCTCGCGCGCGACGTGAACGAAGAGCTCGCCGGCATGGCTCGCGAGCACCCGCAGCGCTTCGCATCGATGGCGACGCTGCCGATGCAGGACGTCAGGTCCGCGATCGACGAGCTCGAGCACGCGGTGACGAAACTGGGTATGAAGGGCGCCGAGCTCGACACCCACGTGAACGGCGCGCAGTGGGACGAAGCGAAGTTCCGGCCGTTCTTCAAAGCCGCGGAGCAGATGGGCGCCGTGCTCTTCTTTCACCCTCAGCCGCAGAACAACTTTCTTCAGGAACGCATCCCGCGTCACGGGCTCGTCAACAGCCTCGGCGTCATCCTCGACGACGCGATCGTGACCGCTGTGCTGATCTGCGGCGGCGTGCTCGAAGCCTGTCCCGACCTCGAGGTGTGCATCGCGCATGGCGGTGGTCCGGCGTGCTACGCAATGGGCCGGCTCGACCGCGGGTGGGAGCGCCTGCCGCCGGATCAGCGGACGCCGCAGAAACCGAGCGCGTACCAGAAGCGGCTCTATTACGACACCGTGACGAGCAGCGAAGAGGCGCTGCGGTTCCTGCTCGACACGGTCGGCGCGGAGCGCGTGGTGCTTGGCAGCGACTGGCCCTTCGTGCACTTCGAGAACGGCCCGAGCCGCTGGGTGCAGAGCCTCACGTCGCTCACGCAGGACGAGAAGGACAGGATCCTGTGGAAGAATCTGGAGTCGCTGCTGAAGTTGTAAAGTCGAAATCCCCAATTCGTCATTCCCGCGCAGGCGGGAATCCAGAACGTTTTAACTGGACCCCCGCCTTACGCGGGGGTGACGATCCCCGAAGGAGCATAGGCATGTCGGAAAAGGTTTCAATCAAAACGGTGGAAGAGCTCAAGACCTGGATCGGCAAGGAAGTCGCCGTCGGTCGCTGGATCACCGTCACCCAGGACCTCATCAACAAGTTCGCGGAAGCGTCGGGCGATTACCAGTGGATCCACGTGGACGTGGAGCGCTGCCGGAAGGACTCGCCCTACAAGAAGACCATCGCGCACGGCAATCTGACCTTCTGCCTGCTGTCCTCGATCGCGCGCAACAGCGACGTCGAGCTGCCGCCGTCGAAAATGGGTCTTAACTACGGGAGCAACCGGATCCGCTACACCGGCGTGGTGCCCGTCGATTCGAAGATCCGGGCCCGTTACAAGCTGCTCGACGTGAAGGACGTGGACGAGAAAACGGTTCTGCTCACCTGGGGTGTCACCGGAGAGATCGAAGGCGGCTCGAAGCCCGTGATGGTCGCCGAGGTCCTGTCGCGCCGCTCGGCGTAAACCGTATGTCATTGCGAGGCGCCGGCGTGGGCGCCGTGGCAATCGCGGAGCGTCCGCGAACCTGCACGTGCGCCACGGGATGGCTTCGTCGCGGCATTGGCCGTTCCTCGCAATGACAGGCTTTATGGAGAATTGAAATGAGCGAAGCTCAAGTAGTCCGCTACGACGTCGAGGACGGCGTAGCCGTCATCACGATCGATAACCCGCCGGTGAACGCGCTCGGGCCCGGCGTGCGCGAAGGCATCATCGACGCGGTCGTGCGCGGCAATGCGGACCCGAGCGTCACCGCGATGGTCTTGATCGGCGCCGGCCGCAGCTTCATCGCGGGCGCCGACATCCGCCAGTTCGGCAAGGCACGCCCGGCCAACAGTGGTCAAAGCACCCGCGCGCTCGACGAGAGCAAAAAGCCCGTCGTTGCAGCCATTCACGGCTACGCCCTGGGCGGCGGGCTCGAGCACGCGCTCGCGTGCAACTACCGCGTCGCGGTGCCGAGCGCCAAGGTCGGCCTGCCCGAGGTGCTGATCGGCATTCTCCCGGGCGGCGGCGGCACGCAGCGGCTGCCGCGGCTGGTCGGCCCGAAGGCGGCGATGGAGATGATCGTGAGCGGGCGCCACGTGCCGGCGGAAGAAGCGAAGAAGCTCGGGATCATCGACGAGATCGTGGACGAGAAAGATCTGCGCGGCGCCGCGATCCGCTATGCGCAGACCGCCGCGGCGAAGCTGCCCTTGCCGCGCGTGCGCGAAAAAACCGATCGCCTGGATGAAGTAAAGACCGACCCCGGCATGTTCGAGGCGATGCGCAAGTCGATCGCGCGCAAGGCGCGAAACCAGAAGGCGCCGTATCACTGCATCGCGGCGGTGGAGGCCGCGACGAAGGAGCCGTTCGATCAGGGTCTCGAAACCGAGCGGCGGCTGTTCGCGGAGCTCGAGAACTCCGACGAAGCGAAGGCGCTGCGCTACGCGTTCTTCGCCGAGCGCGAGGTGGCGAGGATCCCCGGCGCGCCCAAGGACTTGAAGCCGAAGCGCGTGAAAAGCGCCGCGGTGATCGGCGCCGGCACGATGGGCGGCGGCATCGCCATGGCCTTCGCGGACCATGGCATACCGGTGAAGATCCTCGACGCGACCCGTGAAGCGCTGGACAAGGGCCTTCAGCGCGTGCGCGATAACTACGCGACCAGCGTCAAGCGCGGCAGCATCACGCAGGCGCAGGTCGACGAGCGCCTGCAGCGCATCCAGCCGGTCGAGCGCTACGAGGACATCGGCGACTGCGACGTCGTGATCGAGGCGGTGTTCGAGCGCATCGACGTTAAGAAGCCGGTGTTCGAGAAGCTCGACGCCGTGATGAAGCCGGGCGCGATGCTGCTCACGAACTCCTCCGCGATCGACATCGACATCATGGCGAACGTCACGAAGCGTCCGCAGGACGTCGGCGGCGCGCACTTCTTCGCACCCGCGAACGTGATGAAGCTGTGCGAGGTCGTGCGCGGCACGAAGACCTCGATCGAGACCATCGCCGGCGCGATGCAGATGGGCCGCGACATGGGCAAGATCAGCGCGGTGGCGGGGAGCTGCGATGGCTTCGCCGCGAATCGAAGCCGCGCGCCGTTCGTCACGGAAGCGATGCTGATGCTGGAGGAAGGCGCGCTGCCCGAGCAGATCGACAAGGTGATGGTCAATTTCGGCTACCCGATGGGCCCGTTCGCGGTGAGCGATCTCTCCGGCCTCGACATCAGCTACGACACGCGCAAGCGCCGCGCGGCGGCCGATCCGAACTTCCGCAAGCTGCACGTCCCTGACCGCCTCGTCGAGATGGGCCGCAAGGGACAGAAAACCGGCGCCGGCTGGTATCGCTACGAGAAAGGCGATCGCACACCGCACCCCGACGAGGTGGTGAAGAGCGTGATCGCAGACGTCGCGAAGGAATTCAACATCCCGCAGCGTACGTTCACGGACGACGAGATCCTGCGCCGTCTGCTGCTCGCATCAGTCAACGAAGCCTGCAAGATCCTGGAAGAAGGCAAGGCCTACCGCGCGAGCGACATCGACGTCATGTGGCTGCACGGCTTCGGCTTTCCGCGCTACCGCGGCGGGCTCATGTTCTGGGCCGACACGGTGGGATCGAAAGAGATCCTGCGGCAGATCGAAGAGTGGCACCAGCGCTACGGCGAGCGCTGGAAACCCAGCCGGCTCCTGCGCGAGACCGCGGATAAGGGCGGCTCGTTCCGCGAAGCCCAGGGCGCACCTGCGGCGTAACGATCGTCATTCCCGCGCAGGCGGGAATCCCGAAACGCCGTCATACAGGCACTGGCCGGGAAGCGAGAATATCCGTCATACCGGCGCAGGCCGGTATCCAGAGAACATGACATGAGATCCACCGTCGCACTCGTCACCGGCGGCTCGCGCGGCATCGGCCGCGCCGTCTGCGTCGCGTTCGCGCGCGAGGGCCATACGGTCGTCGCCGCGGCGCGTGACACGAAGGCGCTGGCGGAAACCGCGCGTCTCGTGCGCGAAGCCGGCGGCGTCGATTACACCGTCACGTGCGACATGCGCGATGCAGGCGCGATCGAGGCGATGGTGCGCACGGTGATCGACCGTCACGGGCGCATCGACATTCTGGTGAACAACGCCGGCGGCGGCACGTCGACGCGCCCGACGACGGCGGACGAAACGGCCGACGCCGACTGGCTCGACACCCTGGATCTGAATCTCACGAGCGTTTTTCGCACCTGCAAGGCGGTGACGCCGCACATGAAGTCGCGGCGTCGCGGCGCGATCGTCACGGTGGCGTCGATCGCCTCGCGCCAGCCGAGCAATCTTTCCGGGATCGCCTATACGGCGGCGAAATCGGGGCTCGCGGGACTCAACCGCCACCTCGCGAAAGAACTGGGGCCTTACGGAATCCGCGTGAACGCCGTCGCGCCCGGCATCATCGCGTCCGAGCGCGTGCAGGCGAAGTTCGATACCTTTACCGAGACCGAGCGGGCCGCGATCAACGCGCGCGTACCGCTCGGACGCATCGGCACGGTCGAGGAAGTGGCTTCGGTGGTCGCGTTTCTCGCCTCACCGGGCGCGTCCTACGTGCACGGCGCGCTGATCGACATCAACGGCGGCATGTTCATGGCGTAGCGGGGAGAGGCTGGGGTGAGGGAAAGCTGATGAAACTCTTCGATGAATCCGCCCGGCTATCGGGCAAATCCGAGGACGTCCTCCTGCTGCTCGGACGCGTCGCCCTCGGCCTGATCTTCGTGAAGAGCGGGCTGCAGAAACTGATGGCGCTCGGGCCGTTTGCGGCGAGCCTCGCGAGCCGCGGCATACCGTCGTCGGGCACGTGGGCGCTCATCGGCGCAACGGTGGAGTTCGTGGGCGGCGTTCTGATCGTCACCGGCTTTAGGGCGCGAGCGGGGTCGCTGTTGATCCTGCTATTCACGGTCGTCGCGACGCTGATCGCGCACCGGTTCTGGGAGTTCGCGGAGGCTGCGCGGCGCACGCAGGAAAGCCAGTTCTTCAAGAACCTCTCGATCATCGGCGGCTGCCTGCTGCTCTTCGTGACGGGCGGCGGCCGCTATTCGATCGACGGTCTGATCCGGCGGCGAAAACAGCGCTGACGCGCAGCCTGCCGCAGGCATCATGGCCGTCTACGGGATCGACCATATACAACTCGCCATGCCGGCCGGTGGTGAAGCGCTGGCGCGGCGGTTCTGTGTCGAGCTTCTCGGGCTCGAAGAGATTCCGAAGCCGCCGGCGCTCGCGGCGCGCGGTGGCGCATGGTTCCGCTGCGGCGCGATGCAGCTTCACCTCGGGGTCGAGGCGGACTTCCGCGCCGCGAAGAAAGCCCATCCCGGGCTGTTGGTTCGCGATCTCGCGGGGTTGCTGAGCAGGCTGCGCGAAGCGGGCTTCGAGGTGAAGTTCGATCAGGCGCCGCTCGCCGGCTTCGAGCGGGCGTTCACGGCGGATCCGTTCGGCAACCGGATCGAACTGCTGGAGGCAACCCCCTGGCCGCTGCCGGAAGGCGTGAAGAGCGTCGAGATCGACGGCTATCCACTTGCGTATGTCGAAGCGGGAAGCGGCCCGCCCGTCGTGCTTGTGCACGGCTCGCTCAACGACTTTCGCACGTGGCGCCCGCAGATGTCGGCGCTCTCGATGCATTTTCGGGTGATTGCGCCGAGCCTGCGCCATTACTACCCGGAGCCGTGGAAAGGGGAGGGCGAGTTTTCGCTTCAGCGTCATGCGAAAGACGTGACCGCGTTCATCGAGAAGCTCGGCGTCGGTCCCGTGCGTCTCGTCGGCTGGTCGAGGGGCGGCTATGTCGCGGCGGATGTCGCGATCGCGCGGCCCGATCTCGTCACCAAGCTCGTCCTCATGGATCCGGGGCTGAATGCGCTCATTGCGACCATGCCCGGCGCGCCGAAGGCGGACGTGCGGGCGGAGCGCGCGGCTGCCGCGCGGGCGTACTTCGATCGCGCGGACATGGAGGGTGGTCTGAGGTTCTTCTTCAACGACATCAGCGGCGCCGGCGCGTGGGATCGTCTGCCGGAAGAGCAGCGACAGTTAAGGCGCGACAACGCCTGGACGATCGTGGGTAAGCCCGGCGACACAGAGTCCATCACACGCGAGCAGTTCTCGACGCTTTCGATGCCGGTGCTGCTCATGCAGGGCGAGGAAAGCCCACCCGCGTTCAAGCGCATTCACGCCGCGGCCCTCGAATGCATCCCTGCCGCGCGCCGCGTGGATATTCCGCGCGCGGGCCACCAGATGCATCAGGCAAATCCGGACGCGACGAGCCGCGAGCTCATCGCGTTCCTGTCCGATTAGCGCGTCTCATATGTTCTGCAGCCATGCGGAACTTGGTCCGTTCGCTGACTCCCGGCGAGTGTGTAACCACTCACGCGCGCGGTCAGGCATTTGTGCGATTCACGATGATCGGCGCGCTAATTGCTAATGCGCGTTCACGTTTTGAACGCGTTGCTTTCAATGCAACGCGCTGCGTGGCAATCCTCGCGCTTATATATTCGGCAATTAACGCGCGTATGTATTTAATTTAGCGCGACACTCGAATTGATACGCGCGCGACGACGCGTTCATCTTCGTTGCGCTCGAGCGCGACACGTTGCTGATCAAGTTCGTTCCGACACTCGCGAGTTAACGCGCGCGTTTGTCGCTCGAGCGCGACACAATGCTGATCAAGTAGTCGGGTTTATCCCGACACTCGCGTGAACGCGCGATCATGCAAAGCGTTCATTTTTGTTGTCGCTTAAGCGCGACACGTTGCTAATCAAAAATCTCAGTCGTAATCTGTGACCGCTAAGCCGTCACACATGCAGTGTAACTAGAGTTAAAAAAACGCTGCGCGTGTGATCGGGTCGGTAGCAACAAGAAGCGGTAGCGCGAGAGGAGTGCGCGCTGTCTCCGAGATCTGTGCTTGGAGCAACAATATGACTAAGTCGACGGCTGCCCGCGGTATTTCGCAAGTCTCTCCATTGGTTTCTCTCATGCGCCGCGCGTTTTCTGCGATGCACGCTTCGCGAGGACGATCCGCGCAGCCGCGCACCGCCGGCGCGCGCCGCTCGATCCTGCTGGAGCCGATCGAGCCGCGGCTGCTGCTCTCCGCAGATCTCACCTACGGCGATCCGGCAGCCGTGCCGGCTCCCGGCAGCTTGACGGCGACCGACATCAGTAACTACGTGAGCGCGCTCACGTCTACGACCTTTACGCTCAAGGCCGAGCAGTCGGGCTCCGACTTTTTCTGGAACATGTACGGCACCGGCCTCGACGGCACGGGTACGCCTGCGCTGGCCGGCCAGGCGCAGATCACCGCCGCCGACGACCTCGATCTCAACCTCATTCGCGAGGAATTCGGCCTGCGCAATGCGTCGATCGGGCTGAACGACTTCATCGGCGACAAGATCACCGTCGACATCGACAGCCTGGGGGTTCTGAACGGGCAGTTCGCCGGCACGACGATCGATATAGATTTCAATGGCGGAAAAGACATCGATCTCGGAGACATCCTCGGCATAGAGCTGCCGCTGGACCTCACGAATGACCAGTTGATCCTGGCCGGCGATGGTCCTCTGGCCATTGCACACGGGACCAAGGTCCACAGTACCTCCGACATCGTCACCGAGGGCGACGCCGACGGCTTGCAGGCGACATTCCAGGGCAAGCTCGAGATCGTTTCCGACTCCAAGATCACGATCGACGGCGCGTCGCTCGTTACGGCGCCGAACATGACGCTCCTGGCCGATGCCAAGAGCACCAGTGGCCTGTTCCAGGGGCTGCTTGCGAATGCCAGCAGCGCGATAACGCTCGATGACACTGCGCGTCTGGTCTCCACGGGTGGAACGATCGAGCTCTTCGCGCGTTCGGACGTCACGTTCAGCGAGGATGGCGACACCTACTTCGGGGATGGCCTCTCGGCAACGGCGGTGCTCAGCATCTCGAGCGCGCTGGTCGACATCAAAGGCAGCACGCAGATCGATGCCGCGACGGTGAAGATCGAAGGCACGATCCACACCGACGTCACGGCGACCGCGCAGGACTCCACGGTGCGCGTCGTCACGGTAAACGTCTTCAATACGCCCGAGATCAAGATTTCCGGCTCCGCGGACATCGCTGCCACCAGCGCGTTTACCGCGCTCGCCAAGTCCGACGTGAAGGTGACCAATACCACCGTGCCGACGGACTCGGGCACGAGCACGGCGGATGCCGCCGTCGCCTCATCGGTGGTGCAGAGCAAGCCCGGCCTGTTGATCAGCGGAGGCACGATCGCCTCCGATGGCGACGCGAGCTTCACCGCCAGCGACAAGATCGTCATCAGCTCGACTGCCGACGGTAAGCAGGGCGGCAGCGACAATGCCGGCAGCGGCGGCGCAGGCGCGACGCTCGCGTTCTCGATGATGTTCGGCGACACGACGGCCTCGATCACAGGCGGCTCGATCTCTGCGGACAACATCACGCTCGCCGCCACCAGCGATCGCAGCGCGACTTCGCTCTCAAATGCGTCGAAGGGCGGTTCCGAAGCATCCGGCAACAGCGGAAACAACCGCAACGCTTCCGAGAAGCGCCTCGCCGATCCCAATAACGATGGCGACGAGTCGGACCAGGCGAGCACGGACGAAGGCAGCATTCCGTTTGCCGCGGCGATCGCTGTAGGTCTGGCGCTCGATGACACCGCCGCGAGCATCACGGGCGGCTCGGTGCATGCGACCGCGGGCGACCTCAAGGTCGAGGCGACCGGCAAGATCGAGCTGATTACCACCGCCGATGGCTCCAACAAGGACGACGACGGTTCCGCGGCGGTAGGCGCCGCGGTAGCCATCAGCATCGCCACGCCCGAGGTGAGCGCGTCGGTCGGCGGCACCGCAAATCTTGACGGCAACAACGTTCGGGTCGCGGCGCTGGTACAGCCCAGCAAGCTCGAGACCACGGCAACAGCCGGCGCCAGCGGAAGCGGCCTCGGTGTAGCCGGCTCGTTCGCACTCAACGTGATGACGATCGACGCGTATGCCAGGCAATCAGGCACCGTCGACGTCAATGGCGCGAACGTGACGCTTTCGGCGAAGTCGACCACCGACAGCAAGGCCGTCGCCAAGGCCAAGGTGGAAAGCGGAGACGCGACCGGCGTCGGCGCCTCGGTCAGCATCAATATTCTGGACAACGACGTGTATGCCGAGCTGGTCAACGGCGCCACGCTCACGGAAGCGAACGACCTCACGCTCCAGGCAACGTCCGATCACGGGATGGTGACGCAGGCCAAGGGCGGTGCGGCGGGCGGCACCGCTGTTACGCCGGTGGTGGCGATTGCGATCGGCACCGTCGACACGCAAGCGAAGCTGGGCACGGATGGCGAGACACTGACTCTCACAGGCGCCTTGAGCGCCGCCGCGCGACATGACGGCGCGTCCGACACGCTGGCTGATGGAGAGGCCGCGGGCGGCACGGCGGCGGTGGGCGCCGCGGTAGCGGTGTCGTACCTGAAGGACACGGTGATCGCGACGTCGCTTCGCGACATCGCTGCGGCCGGTGCAGTCACCTTCAGCGCCGGCTCGGTCGGCCAGAACAACACCAGGGCGAAAGCCAGCGCGAGCGGCGCGAGCGACAGTGAAGGCGGAACTTCCCAGTCGAAGGCCGACGGCAAGCGCGACGCAGGGAACACGCGCGCGCAGAACAGTGGTGCCGCGCAGGCGAGCACCACGAACAAGGCGGAGGCGAAGAAGTCGAGCGACTCGAACAGCGGCGGCGACAGCGTCGCCGTAGCCGCTGCGATCGCCATCAACGTCGTCGACAGCGAAGTGAAAGCCGAGCTGCCCGCGACCGTGACGGTCAGTGCGGGCGGCTTGCTTACCGTGAGCTCGGGGAGCAACGTCAACGGATCCGCCATTGCAGACGGGAAGGCCGCCGACGGTGGCGCGGCGGCAATCGGCGCTGCGGTTGCCGTAAATACGGTCGACGTTCAGAACAAGGCCGTCATGAGCGGCACCGTGACCGCTGCGGACGGCATGGTGGTCGAGGCAGTGATGCTCGACCGCAAGATGGGTTTGCAGACCGCTCAAATCGACATCGTCGATACGAGCGATGACACCATCTTCCTCGGCACCGAGCACGGGCTCGTTACCGGACAGAAGGTCAAGTACCACAAAGGCGACGGCGGCACCGCGATCGGCGGCCTGAGCGACAACACGGATTACTACGTCCGCGACGTCGGCGGCGGCAAGATCAAGCTGTACGACAGCAAAGCCAACGCTGATGCAGGTGGCGCGACGGGGCTGAGGAATCTGACCGACGATGGTGCTGGCAGCAAGCATTACTTCGGCAAGTACATCGAAGTCCCACTCATCGGCGAAGTCGAGAATCCGCTGGAGTCGGGCAAGGTCAAGTTCGATCCGGATCCCAACCAGCTGCGCGTGCTCGAGCTCGGCTCCAACCATGGTCTGCGCACCGGCGACGCGGTCGTCTATCACAAGGGAACCGGCGCCGCCGTTGGCGGCCTGACGGACGACACGACGTATTACGTCATCGTGCTCGACGACAAGAACGTGCAGCTGGCGGAGACGCGCCAGAAGGCGCTCGACGGCGACGCGCTGGAGCTGACGAGCGACGACGTCGACAACGATGATTTCCTGACGGAAGCCACGCACAGCACCTTCGCCAGCTCCACGTCGGGTGGCGGCGGCGGCGACGTCGGCATCGCCGGCTCGGTCGCGATCAATCGTGCGGCCGTGGTTACGACCGCCGAAGTCGGCGGCGATGCCACGCTGCTCGACGGCAGCGCGGATGGCGATTCAACGATCGGCGTGCTGTCGGTGCGCGCGCACTCCACGACCGACAACACGGCCAGGGCCGTGCCGCATGGCGACGGCGGTGTCGCCGACAGTGTCGGCGTGGGCGCTTCGTTCGCGCTGAACCTGGGGTACAACGACACGACGGCAGAGTTGAAGGACGGCGGCGATGTCACAGGCAGCGCCGGCAGCATCACCGTCGAGGCGATCGGCAGCCATCGCACGAGCACCGAAGCGAAGAATGGCGCAAAGGGCGACAGCGCCGCGGTCGGCGGCGCGGTAGCCGTGACGCTTTCCGAAAGCGACACGAAGGCACGCGCCGGCACGGGCGCGACGCTCAACACAGGGGGCGCTGCGAGCGTCACCGCGCAGCACACCCAGATCGTCGATACGCGGGTGAGCTCCGAAGCAAGGAGCAGCAGCGCCGCCGTGGGCGCTTCGGTCGGGGTCAACTACATCGCCGATACGAATCAGGCCGTCGTCGCACGCAATCTTGCGGCAACCGGCGGCGGAGTCACGTTGCACGGCACGCTTGCCCTCACCGCGGCGGTGGACGTCCACGCCAGCGCGGGCGGCGGCGACAACGATGACGGCGACGGCGACAGCGCCGACAGCAAGTCGAGCCAGAGCGTCAACAACAATTCCAACACCGGCGGCGGCAAGAACACGCAGTCGGCGTCGGGCAACGCCAACAGCGCCAACAGCGATTCGAGCTCGCAGTCCGGCTCCGGCGGCAGCGGCGTCGGGGTCGCGGCGTCGGTCGGCGTCAGTGTGGTCACGGTCAGCAACAGCGCAACAGTGACCAATGGCGCGGATGTATCCGGAAGTGGCGCCGTATCGATCAGCGCACAGGCGAGCGCCGATGCCAAAGCGCAATCCGATGCGATGGCGGTCGATCTCACGAACGGTGATGTAAGCGTCGCCGCCGCGGTCAGCTTCAATTACGTCACCCTGGCGAACACCGCGACGGTCAGCGGCAATTCGGTAGTCGATGGCGCAGGCGTCACTCTGGAGGCGGTGACCACCGCAAGCGAGCGGAACGATTTCGTCGCAACCGCGTACTCACTCGGCGGTAACAAGGGCGGGACGGCGGCGGTCGCGGGCGCGATCGCGATCAACGTGGTCGACATCGATACGACGGCGCAGGCTGACGACGGCGCGACTATCAAATCCACCGGCGCGGTGAATGTCACCGCCGAGCATCAGATGGGCCTGCAGTCGATCGCTGCGGCGGGCGCGGGATCCGGTGATTTCGCGATTGGCGGTGCGGTGGCGATCGACATCGTCGGCACCGGCACAGGCGGATCGAGCACGATCGCGAGCATCGGCGAGGCCGATGGCGACGACGCCGGCGCGACGGTTCAGGCGAATGGCACGGTTGCGGTCAACGCATCGCATTCCATCGCGATGACGGGCGTCATCGATCTTCCGCAGACCCTTAACGACACGCAGGGCATCGACGACCCGGACTTCCTGAGCATCGGCTCGGCGGCCGTGTCGGCTGCGCTCGGTGCGGGCGGCACCGGCATCGCGGGGTCCGCCGGGATCCACGTGTTCGAAACGACGACGCAGGCGCGCGTGGAGCGCGGCACTGTCGTCGAGGGTTACAGCGGCGGCGGCAGCAAGGCCGGCGGGCTCACGGTCGGCGCGACCGACACCACGAGCTGGACCTCGGTCGCCGGCAGCGTCGGCATCGGTACGAGCGGCGCGGGCGTGGGCGCCGGCCTCGACGTGACCATCATCGACAAGAACACGAAGGCCTATGTCGGGCGCAGCAGTGATGTGGACGCAAGCGGCGCGGTATCGCTCACGGCGAGTTCCAGCGAAACGCTGATCGCGGTTGCCGCGAGCGGCGGTGTCAGCAGCTCGGCCGGGATCGGTGCGTCTGCCGCGGTGCAGGTGATTACCACCAACACCCGTGCGTACGTCGAAGATGGCTCGAGCGATGCGGACAAGGCGCAGATCGACGCCGGCTCGATGACGGTTCATGCCGGCAGCACCTTCAAGACGACGATGGTCGGTGGCGCCATTGGTGTGGGGTCGACGGCCGGCGTGGGCGCGGCCAATTCCACCCTGGTGCACACCGGCACCACTGAGGCCTACCTCGGTGACTACATCGATGTGAATGCGGCGGGGACGGTGGCGGTCACCGCGGTAGCCAGCGAAGACGTGCTGTCGATCTCGGCCGCGGGTGCAGGCGGCGGCACGGCGGGCGTAGCCGGATCGGCCGCGGTGAACGTGCTGGAAGAGCACACCACCGCGTACGTTGGCCATGACGCCAATCTCACGATCACCGGAGCCGGCCATGACCTCGTCGTCAGCGCCGACGACGATACCTGGATCATTTCGGTAGCCGGGTCCTTGGCGGCCGGCGCAACGGCCGGCGTCGGCGTGGGCGCCGATGTCGGCGTCTACACCAAAGACACCAACGCGTTCATCGACTCGGGCGTCGTCGCGACCGTGGACGGCCATGTCAAGGTGCTGGCCGACTCGAGCGAGAATCTGATTACCGTCTCGGCCGGCCTGGCCGCCGGGACGGCGGGCGTGTCCGCCAATGCCGGCGTGCACATCTTCGACCTGTCCACGCGTGCGTTCATCGGTGACGACCCGCTCGCGCCGTCGAGCGCCGGTGCCGGCGACGTGCATGCCAAAGGCAGCCTGGTCGTTTCCGCGAACGACTACACCAACGTCAACGAGATTGCCGGAACGATCGCCGCTGGCGCAGTCGGTATCGGTGCGGCCGCCGGTGTGAACGTCATCACCAAAGAGACCGTTGCCTTCATCGGCGACGGCGCGAAGGTGACAGGTGACGGTGGTGGCGACGCCGTATCCGTCAACACCGGGCGCATCGGCGCCGGTAGCGACAACACCGCACCGGTTTTCGATTCGGCGAATCCATCCAATGTCGGAATCGAGACCAACGGCTCTGGCACCGCCACGGCGGCAGCGAGCGGCGATCGCTCGTCCTTGCGCGCCTCGGGTCAGATCGGCACGCCGGACATCGGCGCGATGGACTTGAACGCCGACAGCAGCCAGGAGGAGGTGCAGAACGACTCGCTGACGGGCAAACGTACCACTTCGCTCGGTACCGACACCGATTTCCGCGGCGTGTCCGTGTCCGCGACGAATCGCGACGAGATCCGCACATTCACCTTCAGCCTCGCGGCGGGCACCGTCGGCGTGGCGGTCTCCGCGGGCGTCAGCGTCGTCAACGCAACGACCGAAGCCTCGATCGGCGACAGCGCGAAGGTCAACGAAAGCACCGCGAACGCCAACGCAGCCCAGGAAGTGCTGGTCGGCGCGGGCAGCGACTTCTTCCACCTTGCCGTCGCCGGCACGCTGGCGGCCGGTGCCGTCGGCGTGGCGCCAGCGGTCGGCGTGAATGTCATCGGCAACACGACCAATGCGCTCATCGGCTCATCGGCCGTCGTCAACGCGAAGGACGACATCTCGGTCCTGGCCACGTCGAGCGAAGACCTGGTCATGATCGGCTTCGGCATTGCGGCCGGCGCCGTCGGGGTCGGCGGCGCGGTCGACGTGCTGAGCATCGACAACCACACGACTGCTTCGATCGGCGCTTCGGCGACCGTGTTCGCCGGCGGCGACGTCTTCGTCTCGGCGGTTGATGACACGAGCGTCCTCGAGCTGTCCGGCGCCCTCGGCGCAGGTTTCGTCGGCGTCGGCGGATCCGTGGGCGTCATGCTCGTCGACAAGGACACCGAAGCGTCGATCGGCGCCGGCGCGAAGGTCGACGCGCTCGGCGGCGGCAGCTCCGGCGTGAGTGACGTGATCAACGGCGAGATGGCCTCAGGCGATCCGGCGAAGACCACCGCGCGCGGTGTGATCGTTCAGGCCGAGTCGAGTGAAGACATCATGCATATCGTCGCGGCCGGCGGCGCTGGCTTCGTCGGTGTTTCCGGCGCGGTCGGAATAACGCTCATCAACGCGGATACCGAAGCCGCGGTGCGCGCCGGCGCGCTCGTGAATACCCTGCACCAGGACAGCGCCGGCGGTGACCAGAGCGTCTTCGTCAATGCCGCCAACGAAGTCGAGGTGCAGACGTTCGTCCTCGGCGTGGCGGGTGGATTCGTCGGCGTGGCCGGCGCGGTCGACGTCGGGACACTGAACAACAACACCAAGGCCACTGTCGAGACCGGCGCACAGGTGCGGGCGAAGGAAGACATCGAAGTCAACGCGGTCGCCACCAAGGACTTGTCCGGCATCGACGTCAGCGGTTCCGGCGGGTTCGTAGGCGTAGGCGGGGCGGTCAGCGTGTGGTCGGTCGGCAAGCAGATCGAGAAGAGCACCAAGGACGCCGACGGCAATGACACCGGCAGCGCGATGGACAGCGGCGGTGGCGCTGCCGACGCCGATGCGGCGGGTCAGGCCGAAGACGCGACGGGCACGCTCACCAAGAGCGGCAGCAACGGCAGCGACGGCGGCGGCATCGACACGTTCGCCGGCGACGGCAGCGGCAATGACAAGACGAACCAGAATCGTGTCAGCGCGGCAACGGCCTCCGCATCGACCAGCATCAATACGAAAGCGCCGAGCAGCAGCGCCATCTCGACGAAACTCAACGCCGCACCCACGACGCCGCCAGGCACCTCGGCGGTCGTCCAGTCCGGCGCCGCGCTTACCGCGGACGATGCAATAGAAGTCCGCGCGCACGAGGTGGCGGATATCGCCATCTTCTCCGGTCAGGCATCCGCCGGCGTCGTCGGTGCGGGGGCTTCGGTTGCGATCCTGAGCGTGGCGAACAACGTCGCAGCGTTCGCCGACGGCACGCTGAGCGCCGGTGGCGCCATCACCGTGCGGGCGGAGCTGCACTCTGATATCGAGCTCATCTCTCTCTCCGGCTCGGCGGGATTCGTCGGTATCGGTGCGGCCGTGGCGGTCCTCAACGATTCGAGCCTCGTCCAAGCCAGCATCGGCAGCGTGACCAAGGCCGGCAGCGTCACGGTCGAAGCCATCGATGATCGCGTTATAGACCAGAGCACGGGGCAGGTGAGCGCAGGCGCAGTCGCGGCCGGCGCCTCCTATACCCGCACGAACGTAACCGGTGGCGCGACGGCCCAGGTGATCGGCGGCGCCCAGATCGGTCAGGGCGCGGACACCGTCGGCAGCCTGGCGGTCACGGCGGACTCGAACATCGACGCGGACACGCAGGTGACGGGCGTGACGGCGGGTGCAGCCGGCGCCACCGCGAACTTCGCTTTCGTCGAGGTCCATCCGCTGGTGGAAGCCAAGATCGGCGACAACGCGAAAGTGACGACGGTCAACGCGATCGACGTGAACGCCGATTCGCATCATCGCGCAGAGGGCGAGGTCCTCGGCGTCGCAGTGACGCTTGCAGGCGGGGCTTCACTCAGCTGGACGGATGTGAAAGTCACACCCACGGTGAGCAGCACGCTCGGCGCCAATGCCAGCGCGCGGTCCAACAGCGGCGGGGTCAACTTCCGGGCCCGTCACAATGCGGGCGCCGACGATGGCGACAAGAAAGTCATCGCCGAAGCCACGGCCGCAAGCGGCTCGATCGGGCTCGCCGGTGCCGGCGGGCGTGCGCAGGGCATCCATTCAGCCGTCGTGTCGGCGAGCGGCGGGAGCGGCTCTACCGTTTCATCCGCCGGTCAGTCCGGCTTCCTTGCGCACAACGTCGGCGTGGTCGAAGGCTTCGCATCGGGCGGCGCGGGGGCGCTCGTCGGTGGCCTGTCAGTGATGGACTCGACCATGAAGTCCGAGGGTTCGGCCACGGTCACCTTCAGCGGCACGGCGAACGACAGCGGCGCAACGGCGAGCAGCTTCAAGCTTTCCGCTGTCGGCACGCGGTTCGCGGACGGCAAGGATTTCGTGATCTCGGTCGGCGCGCTGTTCGGCGGCGCCGCCGCATTCAGCGACGTCCACGCGGGCGGCACTACCAGTGCTTCACTCGGCGGGTCTTCCACCGTCAACATCGGAGGCACCCTCACGGTGGAAGCCGCGGCGCTGAATTCCGCGCGCGCGAAGACCGAAGGCGGGGCGGGCGGACTGATCGGTGCTGCGCTGCTCAAGGCGACGGCCAATTCGATCGGCACGACCGAGTCGAAGATGGACGACGGTGCCGACGTCACGAAAGCGGGCAACGTCAACGTACACGCGACGGACAACAGCTTTGGCACCGCGAATGCGGTCGCCGGCACCGGTGGCGCAGTATCCGCGGGCGGGGTGCTCACGACCGCCAACGTCAAACCGACGATTACCGCCAAGATCGGCAACAACGCCACGCTGAGCGGCGTTACGGGCAACATCGACGTCAGCGCCGAGTCGGCGCAGGCCGAAGGTGACGCGACGGCGGCGGTGTACGGCGGCGGCCTCGTGCAGGTCGGCGCCGCGCAGGCGAACGGCGACATCGAGCCGAACGTGGCCGCCTCGATCGGCACGGGCACCACCATCGATGCGGACGGCGACGTGACGGTGCGCGCACGCCAGGGGTACACGCCTCCGGCCATAGCTCTTACCGACTTCTTCGACGCCGGCGCGGTGAATTACGCGACGGACACCGTCACCTTTACCGCCCATGGTCTGGCCACCGGCGACTCGGTGGTTTACTTCTCCGATACGCCCGCCCCGATCGCGCTGGCGGACGGCGATACGCTGCAGGACAACCGCGAGTACGCCGTTATCGTCCGCTCGGCGGACACGTTTACCTTCGGCGCGCAGTTTGCCGGAGCACAGATCACCAACGCGGTAGCGCTGGTGCAGACCAGCGGCGCGGTCGGCGTGGATCCGGTGCGCGACATGATCCGTTTCGCCACACCCCACAAGTTCGCGAATGGCGACGTGGTGCGCTACAGCACCGATAACGCCAGCGTGGTGGGCGGCCTGAACGAGGCGACGACGTACTACGTTCAAGTCGTCGATGCGTTCACGATCAAGCTCTTTACCAGCGAGGCCCATGCCACGGCCGCGCCGGTGTTCTTCACGGTCGATGACGTGTCGAGCAACCGCATCGACACGCAGGCGTTCAACGACGGCGACCGCGTCACTTATCGCGATCCGGCGCCGATCCTGTTCCGCTCGAGCGATGTCAATACGGACGCGAATTTCGCGCCGTTCGACTGGACACCCGACGGCTACGACGGCGACAACGACGATATCTTCGTCGGCCGCATTCAGTCCGATGGCACCGTGCTCCCGCACAACTTCGAGGATGGCGAGAAAGTCATCTACCGGACCAATGCCGGCGCAGCCGACGAGATCGGCGGGCTGAACGATGGTGGCGTGTATTACGTACTGACCGGCGAGTTCGATCCGTACCGCATCCAGCTCTACACGGATCCAAACGACGACAGCACGATCGTCGACCTGACCGGCAGCCACACGACCGATCCGGCAGATCCGAATTACGGCAAGAACCTGTCCCAGCACTGGCTGGTACGCCCGTCACTCGGGGTGCTCCAGGATGGCCGCACGTACGTCGTCATCAACAAGGATGCCGACGGCATTCAGCTCGCCACCGAGGACAATCCCGCGGTTGCGCTGAGCCTCAGTACCGCAGACCGCAGCGGAACGTTCAATCTGTCCCGGGCCGGCATCGCGCTGACGCACGTGGCCGGGGACGCGCCGCACGAGCTCATCATCGATATGAGCAGCGGCAGCGGCCAGCAGAAGCTGCTGGGTCCCGGGTCGATATCGCCGGTGATCGAGGTCTCGTTGCGCAGTATCACGCCGCCCGGAGATGGCCAGTCCGCTGTTTCAGCGCGCGGCGGCGGCGGTGGCGTGTTCGCCATTGGCGATCCGGATTCCCAAATCATCGAGACGGCCACGATCGGCGCCAGTCTCAATGCCGCATCGGTGGTCGCAGGCGGCAACGTCAACGTGCTGAGCACGGCCGACGGCAACGCCTCGTCGTACGCCATCAATTCCGGTGGCGGCTTCATCCAGGCCGGCAATACCGACGCGACTACGATCTACGCTGCGAAGAACGATGCGTCGATCGGCAACGGCGTCATCATCGAGGCTGGCAGAGACCTCGTCGTCAACGCGACGACGAGCAGCTATCTCTACGCGCGCGCCGTCGCGGAAGGCGGCGGTTTCCTCGCCTTCGCCGATGCC